>NZ_CAXUQP020000001.1:4900000-5679484 GCF_964253285.1 Allobosea sp. LjRoot237 | reverse complement strand
GGGACGCGCTTTTTTATCCGGCTCGCGATTTCAGCGGTTTTTCACCGCTTCCCGGGACTTCGGATGATCCGCTTCCACCTCGATGGCAGCGGGCCTCGCCTGCAAACAGCCGCAATTATTTCCCACAGCCGCAATGTCTGCGCGGCGGCATCTGCCGGGGCCCGGCCCTCAAGATTGATTCCGGCGCGTGACGAAGGCATGCTCTCTTCTATATAGGGTCCATGCACACTCACGGCATCGAGCCCGGCGCCCGTCGGGTGCTTTTCATGGATTCGCCAGACGCCCTATGAACGCCCCTCCGGATCTGAGAGCGCCGCATGAGCCGCTGACGCCGGAAGCGACGGCGCTGCTCGTCGATCTCGGAATCGAGCCGCCGATCACCCCGGCGGGCTCCGCGCCTGCCGGCATGGATCGTCGCGGTGTCTCGCTGCGCTGGCTTGCCGCCTGCCTGTTGGTCGGCTCCTGCGGTGCAGCACTGCTCGGCGGCGCCATTCTCGTCGCGGTGCGCGGCGACACCAGTTTCGCCGAGCGCCCGGAACCGATCACCCTGCATCAGACCACCTCGGTCGGCGGCGGCGCCCGCAAAGGCGACAAGCTCGTCGCCGAGCAGCCGATCGCCTCCGCGCGGCACACGCTGCGCGCGCCGATGTCCCAGCGTATCGGCGACCGTGAAGTCATCCGGGTCCGCCCCTTTGTCAGGCTCTCGACCAATCTCTCGCTGACCAGCGGCGTCTACGCCACCAACATCCCGCCATTCAATCCGCTGCGACTCTTCGCCGAGGGAGCGCCCGGCAGCGAGCGCTATGCCGAGCCGGTCAGCGAGATGCCGGATGCGGACGTCTCGATCACCAAGCGCGATCTCGCCGATCTGCCGGTCACGCCGGGCAAGGCCAATCTGACCGACGCCGACGTGATCAACCAGATGGAGGAAGAGCGCGCCAATCTCGCCGCCGCCGACCGCCGGGCCGCCTTGCCGATCCCGCCGCAGCTGATGTTGAGCCGCACGCTCGCGCAAGGCAGCCAGGCCGCCGGCGCCGGCAGTCTGCTCTCCTATGCGCCTGCGACCGACACCTCGTTCTCGGGCATCGAGGTCCGTGTCGTTCCGGAGAACGTGACAAACGCGCCGAAGACCCCGATCGCCGCTTCGCGCGAGCCGCTGGTCGAGGAGAAGTTGCTGATCACCCGTCGCGGCGAGAATTTCGAGACTGTGGTTCGCAATGCCGGAGCGAGCCGCGACCAGATCGTCTCGATGATGAAGGCCTTCGACGGGCGGGTGAAGGTCGCTGCCCTGCCGGAAGGCCAGGTGCTGCAGGCGCTGTTCGCGCCCGGCCCGCGCCCCGGCGATCCACGTCAGATCGCTCGCGTCGCCTTGCTCGAGAACGGGCGCCCTTCGGCGATGATCGCGATCAACGACAAGGGCCTCTTCGTTCCCGTGGCCTTGCCGAAGGCCGAGACGATCGGCCCGCAACCAAAATCGCAGGCCAATCCGGAGGAGGACGAAGAGGATGAAGAGGAAGGCGGTACGGGTGCGCGCCTCTATGAGAGCCTTTATGAGACCGGACTGCGCCATGACCTGCCGCGCCCGTTGATCGACGAACTCGTGCGCATCTTCTCCTATGACCTGGATTTCCAGCAGCGTGTGCGCGGCGGCGACAATCTCGAGGTCATCTTCACCGACGAGGACGAGGGCGAGCGCGCCGAGATTCTTTCGGCCACGCTCACCATCGGTGGCGAGACCAGGCAGGTTTTCCGCTATCAGGCGCCCGAGGACGGGCTGATCGACTATTTCGACCCGGAAGGCCGGTCGCTGAAGAAGTTCCTGCTGCGCAAGCCGATCACGGACGCCGAAATGCGTTCGGGCTTCGGCATGCGCTATCACCCGATCATGCGCTATTCGAAGATGCACACCGGCGTCGACTGGGCCAACAAGATCGGGACGCCGATCCTCGCCGCCGGCAACGGCACGATCATCAAGGCGGAGTGGGATTCAGGCTATGGCCGCCGCATCGAGATCCAGCACGCCAACGGCTACGTCACGGCCTATTCACACCAGTCGGCTTTCGCCAAGGGCATCGCGCCCGGCGTCAAGGTCCGCCAGGGCCAGGTGATCGGCTTCCTCGGCAATACCGGTCTCTCGACCGGCCCGCATCTGCACTACGAGGTCATGGTCAACGGCAATTTCGTCAACCCGATGAAGATCAAGGTGCCGCGCGGCCGCGAGCTCGACGGCAAGGCCCTCGCCGAATTCAAGCGCCAGCGCGACGAGGTCCAGGGCCTGATCGAAAAGGCCGGAGGCCAGACCGCGCAATTGCGCTGACAGTTCACTCCTGTTACCGGCCAGATGCTCTCCTCGCTGCTCATCGTCCTGCCTGTCTTCGGCCTGATCGCGATCGGCTATGCTGCGCGCTGGGTGAAACTGCTGCGCGAAACCACCGGCGAGGGTCTCTCCGACTTCGTCTTCGTCCTCGCCGTGCCCTGCCTGCTGTTCAAGACCTTGGCGACGGCTGCGATCCCGCCGGACCAGCCCTGGGGCTACTGGGTCTCCTATTTCACCGGCCTCGCGATCGTCTGGGTCATCGCCCAGCTCGTGGCGCGACAGCTGTTCGCCCGCAAAGGCCCCGAGCTCGTCGTCTCCGGCTTTGCCGCGGCGCAGTCGAACACCGTCTTCGTCGGCGTGCCGATGATCCTGAAGGCCTATGGCGAAGCCGGCGCCGTCCCGCTCGGCCTGCTGCTCGCGGTGCATCTGCCGGTGACGATGACGGCCGCGACCATGCTCGCCGAAGGCCGGGGCACCTCGCCGCTCCTGTTGCTGAAACGGCTGTTCACCCACCCGATCGTCGTCGGCATCCTGCTCGGCAGCGCAGCGCGCCCCTTCGTTGCCCTGGTTCCAACGCCACTCTGGTCGATCGTCGACTTGATCGCGGGCGCGGCCGTTCCCTGCGCGCTGATCAGCCTCGGCATTGCGCTCCGGCGCTACGGACTCGCCTCCGGCATCGGCCTGCCGGCGGTGTTGAGCTTCCTCAAGCTCGTGCTGCACCCGCTGATCGTCTTCCTGCTCGCGACGAAGGTATTCGCCATGCCGGTTGCCTGGGCCGGCGTCGCCGTGCTCTTTGCCGCCTGCCCTTGCGGGATCAACGCCTATCTCTTCGCCGAGCGCTACAAGCAGGGCGTCGCCGACGCCTCCAGCGCGATCGCGCTCTCGACCGCGCTCTCGCTCTTCACGACGATCGGCTGGCTGACCTTCCTCGGGGTTGGCTGACCGAGCGGCCCTTGCCCGATCGGCAGCGATTCACGTGAAACCGAGCTGCCTTCGAATCGCTTCTGGCGTCATCCCTTGCGCCCGCAGATCGGCGAGGCTCTGCGACAGCCGGCTCTTCGCAAGCTTCTGACCGCCCTCATCCAGCAGCAGCGCATGGAAATGATAGCGCGGCGTCGCCAGGCCGAGCAGGCGCTGCAACAGGACATGGATGTCGGTCGCAGCCTCGAGGTCCTCACCCCGCACGACGTGGCTGACGCCCTGCAGCGCGTCGTCGGTGACCACCGAAAGATGATAGCTCGTCGGCACATCCTTTCGCGCCAGCACGACATCACCCCAGCGCGCCGGATCGACCGCGACCTCGCGCTCCTCTCCATTGCCGTCGAAGAGGCGGTAGGTGAGTGCTTCGCTCGCTGTTCGTGCCAGCGCCCGGTCCATCGCGAGCCGCAGCACATGTAGTTCGCCTGCCTCGATGCGCCGCTGCACATCCGCCTCGCTCAGCAAGCGGCACATCCCCAGATAGAGCGGCGCACCGTCGGGATCGCGCGGCCAGGGCATTCCGGTCTCGGCCTCGCGCCGTTGGACCGCGTCCTTCACCTCCTGCCGCGAACAGAAGCACGGATAGACCAGTCCCAGCGCGTCGAGCCGATCCAGCGCCCGGCGATAATCGTCGAAATGCTCGGATTGCCGCCGGGCATCGGGCGAGAAGGATATTCCGAGCCAGGCGAGATCGTCATGGATGCCTTGCTCGAACTCAGGCCGACAGCGGGCGCGATCGATATCCTCGATCCTAAGCAGGAGATCGCCGCCAAGACGCGCCGCCAGCCGCTCATTGGCCAGGGCCGAATAGGCATGGCCGAGATGCAGCCGCCCGTTCGGGCTCGGCGCAAACCGGAAGACAGGGGAAGACGATGCCATCCTCTCCTGTCTATGGTCTGCCGTGAGCACAGCCAAGCCTGGCATCCTGACAGGAACCGGAACGGCGATCGGCGATAGACCGGACCAGCATGACGACGATTTCCTGCATTGCCGATCTCGAAGAAGGCATGGCGACCCTCGTCGCCCTTGATCCCGTCTGGGAGCGGATCATCGCTCGCACCGGCATCCCGCCTTTGCGCCGGCGCGAGAGCGGCTTCCTCAGCCTCGCCTCGATCATCGTCTCACAGCAGCTCTCGGTGGCGAGCGCCCGCGCAGTCTGGAGCCGGGTCGAAAGCGTGCTCAGCCCCCTGACGCCGGAACGCGTCCTCGCCGCCGATGACGAAGAGATGCGGCTCTCGGGCCTGTCGCGGCCGAAGCAGAAAACGCTGCGCGCCGTCGCTGCCGCCATCGTCGAGAGCCGGCTCGATCTTGCCGGCCTCGAGGCGGCGACACCGGAGTTCGTCCACGCACATATGACGGCCGTCTCCGGCATCGGCCCCTGGACTGCGGATGTCTACCTGCTGTTCTGCCTTGGCCATCGCGACGGCTTCGCCGCCGGCGACCTCGCGGTCCAGGAGGCGGCGAAAGTCGCCTTCGACCTGCCGGTGCGGCCGAAACCAGCCGAGCTGACCGAACTGGCAGAGGCGTGGCGCCCCTGGCGCGGCGTCGCCGCGCGCCTGCTCTGGGCCTATTATGCCGCGCTGAAATCGCGCGAGGGCATCAACGCCTGAGACTTCGCAGGTGTTTCGACACCTGCAGCCCTCATCCTGAGGAGCGGACATGTGTCCGCGTCTCGAAGGATGTTCGAACGGTCCCTGGAGCCTCCTGAAGCATCCTTCGAGACGCAGCCTCCGGCCGCATCCTCAGGATGAGGGCTCAGCAGGTCAGCCCTTGATCACCTTCAGCGCCGCCTGGCTCGCCGCGCGCAGCAGGCCGGTATCGCTCATCACCGTGACCAGACGCGCGCCCATCTCGACGCCCTGCTTGGCGCGCTCCGCCGTTGCCGCATAGAAGGCGACCGGCTTCTTCACCGCATTCGCCCGCGCCACGATATGGCGCAGCGCATCGTCGACTTCCTTGGCCGAGGCATTAACGGAGGCGCCGCCGGACAGCGCGATCGAGAGATCGGACGGGCCGACGAAGAGTGCGTCGATCCCGTCGAGGGCAAGAATGTCGTCGACGATCGCCATCGCCTCGCGGGTCTCGATCATCGCGAAGGTCAGCGAGAAATCGTTGGCCTGCTTGAGATAGCTGTTCTGGTCGAGCCCGGAAGCGCCGAGGCCGCCATAGCTGCCCCAGCTGCGCTCGCCGAGCGGCGGATATTTGGCATAGGCCGCAAGCCGGCGCGCATCCTCGATCGTGTTGATCATCGGCGCGATCACGCCCGAGGCGCCGGAATCGAACAGCTTCGAGACGTTCTGGAACTCGCCGACCGGAATGCGCGCTATGGCCGGCTTGCCGGCAGCGTTGATCAGCGGGATCGCCCGGATGACCTCTGCCAGCGTGATCGGGCCATGCTGCATGTCGAGCGTGACCGCATCGAAGCCTTCCTGGGCCAGGATCGCGGCGATGCTCGGATCAGGCAGCCCGCACCAGGCGGAGAGCAGTGTCTCGCCCCTGGCGAGGCGATCGGCGAGCGAGGACAGCACGGTCGGCTTGGCGGTGGTCATGAGCGCATTCATCCGGTTGCCCGCTCTTTCACCACTGGCGGGTCCACCGACCCTGAACCGAACCGGCGGTGAAAGGCAAACGCTGCGGCATGCGCCATGCTCAAGGGCGCAATGCGGCCAAGGCCGCCTTGCGCCCGAGCGATCTCTCAGCGGCCAGCCTGGATCTCGTCGGCGGCCTTGATCAGCAGCTCGGTCATGGTCTGGCGGATCTCGTCGTCGGCGACGGTGACGCTGCCAGCGGCGAAATCGGCCTTGACCTTGCGCAGCACGTCGTCGTCGCCGGCCTCCTCGAAATCGGCGAGCACGACCGACTTGGCATAGGCGTCGGCATCGGCGCCGCTCTTGCCGAGCTTCTCCGCTGCCCACAGGCCGAGCAGCTTGTTGCGCCGGGCCGTCGCCTTGAAGCGCAGCTCCTCGTCATGCGCGAACTTGTTCTCGTAGGCGTCCTTGCGCTGGTCGAAGGTGGTCATGGGGTTTCTTATCCTCTTCGGAGCGGCAATCTTGCTGCGGCGCGATATCAGCTTCGCCATATAGCAATGTGATGGCGGTGCGGGCTAGAGGCCATGCCGTTCAAGCCGATCCAACCCAGTCGAACCAGGCGCCGGCGTACCGCCTCAGGCGCTTTGTTGCGTTTGCAGCACGAAAGGCCCATATAGCGCGAAGTGTGGCCGGTTCTTAGGGAGCAAGGCCCGCATGAACCAGCCGGACCGGCGCGCCAGGATCGAACTCGACAGAGCAACGAGATTGCGCGAGAGCGTGCTGAAAAGGGCCATGATCCCGCCGCGGGCAACCGCGACCAGAGAGAGGCCGACCCTTTGGATTTCCTCAAGCCACGGTATATCCCGATGAACCGCCGCCGTCGCATTTACGAAGGCAAGGCGAAGGTCCTCTATGAGGGACCGGAGCCCGGAACGCTGATCCAGCATTTCAAGGACGACGCGACCGCCTTCAATGCCAAGAAGCATGAAGTGATCGACGGCAAGGGCGTGCTGAACAACCGCATCTCCGAGCACATCTTCAGCAACCTGAACGATATCGGCGTCCCCACGCATTTCATCCGCCGGCTCAACATGCGTGAGCAGCTGATTCGCGAGGTCGAGATCATTCCGCTCGAGGTCGTGGTCCGCAATGTCGCGGCCGGCTCGCTCTCGACCAAGCTCGGCATCGAGGAAGGCACCCAGCTGCCGCGCTCGATCATCGAGTTCTACTACAAGAACGACGCGCTGGGCGATCCGATGGTCTCGGAAGAGCACATCACCGCCTTCGGCTGGGCGACGCCGCAGGAAATCGACGACATCATGGCGCTCGCCATCCGTGTCAACGACTTCCTGTCCGGCCTCTTCCTCGGCGCCGGCATCCGTCTCGTCGACTTCAAGATCGAGTGCGGCCGGCTCTGGGAAGGCGAGATGATGCGCATCGTCGTTGCCGATGAGATCAGCCCCGATTCCTGCCGTCTCTGGGACATCCGGTCGAAGGACAAGATGGACAAGGATCGCTTCCGCCGCGATCTGGGCGGGCTGATCGAGGCCTATACCGAAGTGGCGCGCCGCCTCGGCATCCTCGGCGAGAACGAAAAGCCGGGCCCGGCAGGCCCCCGGCTGGTGCAATAATTGCCGCGCCTGGTGCAGTGACCGCCGCGGCTACCGAGACTCTGATTGTCGGACGGGAGCGCTTGCGCTCCCGTTTGCGTTTGGGCGTACTCTCGCTGGGCGCTCTGCTGATCGCCGGCTGCGCCGACCATTTCGGCCCGGGCCTGGTCCAGCTCGCCGCCGGTCGCGGCTGGGAGCCGTTGCCGATCCAGAACTGGGTGGTCAACGACGGCATCAATCCGAAGGCGATGGTCTTCTGCACGCCGCAGGACTGCCAGCGTCCAGGTGTCGCCGCGCTGCTGAGCTTCGAAGGCCGTGAAGCCGCCGACATGGCAAGGACGCTCGCGCTCGATCCGGCGCGGCTGGCGCGGGAATTCTCGAAACGCCCAAAGGCGAAGCAGGCCGACAAGCCGGCGAGCACGACCACGGTCTCCCGCTTCAAGCAGGAGGGCACCGATGGCATCCTCGTCGAGATCCGCGCCAAGGATGGCGGCCGCCTGGCCTCGACCGCCATCCTCTACGCCCGCAAGGACACTACGCTCGCCATGGCGATCGCAGTGACCGATGATTCGCAAGCCGCCCAGGATTTCGCCCGCGCCACCTGGGCGAGCCGCTGAAATGGTTGAGCCTCCATCGATTCGCGGTTAAGCGAACCCACAAGCGCCCTGTTCCGGAGATCACGATGAAAGCCCGCGTCACCGTCACCCTCAAGACCGGCGTGCTCGACCCGCAGGGCAAGGCGATCGAGGGCGCGCTGAAATCGCTCGGCATCGACGGCGTCGGCTCCGTCCGCCAGGGCAAGGTCTTCGACATCGAGCTCGACGGCGCCGACAAGGCCGCCGCCGAGGCCGCCCTCAAGGCCGCCTGCGAGAAGCTCCTCGCCAACACCGTGATCGAGAATTACCGCGTCGAGCTGGTTGGCTGACCAATGCCCCACATGATCAAGATCGGCCTCGCCGCTCTGCTGGCTCTCGCGCTCGGCGCCTGCCAAACAACCGTAACCAAACCGAACCGGCTGACTGAAGCTGAATTCGACGCACCGATCCGGCCGGGCGAGACCCGGCTGCGCCTGCAGAATGTCGATCGCGAGAAATGGCAGGGTCGCGGCATCGACACGCTCAGCGCCGCGCGCACCGTCTTCGTTTGCCGGCCGCTGGCATGTCCTGCCCCCTCCGCAGTCATCTATGCGCGTCTCGCTAGTCCGACCCGCAAGCCCGACCCGCAGGCGCTGCTCGATCTGGCACAGCGTGTCGCCGAAAAAGCGGCACAGGAGGGTGCAGCAATCACGGCTACGCCGCGAACGGGAACGACCAAGGGCTTCCCGTCCTTCAGCTTCGCCTACACCAAGCAGCGCGACGGCAAGACTGAATTCAGCCGGTCGACTTCGGTCTTCGCCGGCTCGCTTGCATTCAACATCCTGTCGATCTCGCAAAACGAAGCGGCAGCGGGCCGCCATCTCGACGAATTTCTCAGGTCGGTCGAGGTCGTCGATGGCGGCCCACGCCGCAGCGCCAGCCGTTGATAGGAAAGGGCCATCCCATGCGCGCCGCCGTCATCACCTTCCCCGGCTCGAACCGCGACGGCGACGTCGCCAAGGCGCTGCGCCAGGCCGGCGCGACCGTCGACCATGTCTGGCATGCCGACCATGAGCTGCCGGCCGGAACCGACCTCGTCGTCCTGCCCGGCGGCTTCTCCTATGGCGACTATCTGCGCTGCGGCGCCATCGCCGGACGCGCCCACATCATGGACGCGACGCGGGCGCATGCGGCGCGCGGCGGCCTCGTCCTCGGCATCTGCAACGGCTTCCAGATCGCCTGCGAGGCCGGGCTGCTGCCCGGCGTGCTCGCCCGTAACGCCAACCTCAAATTCGTCTGCAAGCGCCAGCACCTCAAGGTCGAGCGCAACGACACCGCCTTCACGTCGGCCTATACCAAGGGCCAGGTGATCGACGTCTGCATCGCCCATGGCGAGGGCAACTATATCTGCGACCCCGAGACGCTCGCCCGGCTCGAAGGCGAGGGCCTCGTTGCCTTCCGCTATTGTGACTCCGAAGGCCGGATCACGGCCGAAGCCGATCCGAACGGCTCGCTCAATCACATCGCCGGCATCTACTCAGCCAGCCGCAACGTCCTCGGCCTGATGCCGCATCCGGAGAACCTGATCGACGGCCTCGTCGGCGGCACCGACGGGCGCGGCATGTTCGAAAGCCTGGTCGGTGGGAAAAAGGCCGCGTGAGCGAGGCGCCCCCGCTCGTCGAGGGCCGCCAGCCGCTCGTCCCGGACTGGAGTCTCGTGCTGCCCTTCCCGATGGCCCGCCGTGTCGAGGATGGCTCGCTGGTCTTCTGGCATAGTCCGCGTGGTCTGACCTTCTGGCTCAACGCTTACGATGCCGGTGATCCGGAGGATGCGCTTGCCGAATGGCGGGAAATCCACGCCTCGGCCGCTTTCGATCTGATCGAGGAGCGCGAGACCGACTTCATCCGTTTCGCTTATCGTCTCCATGAAGGGGCGGAAGACGAGCGCCAGCCTGCATTCTATGGCTTCGCCTGCGCACGTGACGGCGGGCAGATCCACATCGCCGGCTATTTCGATGAGCCGAGCCTGCTCGATGCCGTACTCGCGACCTGGCGCAGCCTGCGCTTCGGCCCGCCGCTGCAATAGAGCATTTCCAAGCGAAGTGGCACCGGTTCGCGTGAAGAAAATGCGATAAAACAAAGAACCAGAGCGCTTCTGCAGTTTGGGAAACGTTCTGGACCGCTTCAGCTGCCCTTCTGCGCCCGCGCCAGCAATCGCGACGCCGCCGGACCGTCGAGCGGGCCGACATGCTTATCGAGGATGCGCCCGTCCGGCCCGATCAGGAAGGTCTCGGGCACGCCGTAGACGCCCCAGTCGATCGCGGCGCGGCCGTTGCGATCGACGCCGACGGCGGAGTAGGGATTACCGAGCGCGCCGAGGACGCGGCGGGCATTCTCGGCCTCGTCCTTGTAGTTGAAGCCGACGAGCGCAACCTTGCCTCCCTTCACCGCAGCTGAATCTGCCATGGCGACGAGGAAGGGATGCTCGACCCGGCAGGGCGCACACCAGCTCGCGAAGACATTGACGATCGTTGTCTTGCCCTTGGCCAGATCCGCCATGCTGAAAGTCGGCACGGGCTGACCGTCACGCTGCAGCCCTTCGAGCGGAGGCAATGTGATCGCCGGAGCCGGCTTGCCGATCAGGGCCGATGGCACCTTGCTGGCGTCACCGGAGAACAACCCCTTGGCGAACACCGCGGCCAGCGCCGCAAAAATCAGCAGCGGGATCGCATAGAGCCAGGGCGAGCGCCGCGGCGGTGAGGTCGCAGCCTCGCTCATGACGTGGCTCCGCTGCGGCGGCCCGCCCCACGTTCCTCCAACGCCGCCAAGGCCCGCCTCTGCGCGCGCCGGTCGACCAGGATAGCTGCCGCAAGGCCGGAGAGAATCACCGCCGCCGCCAGATAGGCGGCGAGGATGAAGCCGGCATGGGGTCCAAGTGCGTCCATCATTGCGCCGCCTGCAAGGACAGCCGGTCGAGCCGCTCGGCCTCGAAGATCGTCAGCGTTCTGACCCGTCGGCGCAGGATCTCGGCCTGCATCGCGGCGCAGTGCAACGCGAGCGCCAGCAACGTGAAGCCGAGCGCGGTGATCAGCAGCGGCCAGAGCATCGAGGCATGGATGGTCGAGCCACCGAGCCGGAGCACCGAGGCCGGCTGATGCAAGGTGCTCCACCAGTCGACCGAGAACTTGATGATCGGAATGTTGACGCAGCCGACCAGCGTCAGGATCGCGACGGCGCGGCCGGCACGGGATGGCTCATCGATGGCGCGGCGCAGCGCGAAGACGCCGAGATAGAGCAGGAACAGCACCAGCATCGAGGTCAGGCGCGCATCCCAGACCCAGTAGGTCCCCCACATCGGCTTGCCCCAGAACGAGCCGGTGAGCAGGCAGATCAGCGCGAAGCAGGCGCCGATCGGCGCCGCCGCCTGTTGGGCGATGTCGGCAAGCGGATGGCGCCAGACCAGGACGCCAAGCGCGGAGAGCGCCATCATCGAATAGAACATCAGCGCCAGCCAGGCGGCCGGCACATGGATGTACATGATCTTGATCGTCTCACCCTGCTGGTAGTCGGCGGGAGCAACGAACCAGACGAGATAGAAGCCGATGGCGAGCAGCAATGCCGCCGCACCCGTGAGCCAGGGCAGCAGCACACTCGACAGGCGCATGAAGCGCGCCGGATTGGCCAGTTCGGTAAGGCTCGCCATGGAGGTGGTGGCCGGCTCTGCTCTTAATTTCAACGAGAGAGCATGTAGCAATCGCCGGCCCGGCTCACAATCGACCTTGCAGCCCTGCGACGATGCGGCCCGGACGGCGCTAGTCCTTCTCGGGCGCGCCTGACTATCGCGCGTGCTCGACGTTTTCGGCGTCGCCGAAGAAATCCAGGCGCGTTTCAGCCAAGACAATGTCGCGTTCGAGGATATCACTACGATGATCGCCCGTCTCGGGGCTCAGTCAGGCTGCGCACTTGAACTCGACGCCGATGCGCATTCTCCCGGCACGAGCGTGGTCTATTCCGGCTGACGCAGCGCGCCTGCCGCTGCGATGCAGCCAATCGCAGCCGAGGCCAGCGAAAGAGCTCCGAGGATCAGCAACGGGCTCTGCAGCGACATCGGGCTGCGGCTGATATCCGCGACCGAAACACCGAAGATCAAGACCGGCACGCAGAGCGGCGCGACCAGGATCGGCAGGATCAGGCCGCCGCGGCGCAGGCTCGCGGTCAGCCCCGCCGCCGCCGCTCCAATAAAGCTCAGGGACGGCGTGCCGAGCGCCAGACTCGCCATCAGTGACAACACTCCCTCTGCCGGCAGGGCGACGAGCAGGCCGAGCAGCGGCGCGGCCAAGGTCAGCGGCAGGCCGGTCGTCAGCCAGTGTGCCAGCGCCTTGGCAAGCACGGCGAGCTCCAATGGCAGCGGCGTGCCACGGATCAGGTCAAGCGAACCGTCCTCCTCATCGGCCTGAAACAGGCGGTCGAGCCCAATCAGCGTCGCCAGCAGCGCCCCCAGCCAAAGGATCGCCGGACCGATCCGCGACAGCAGGTTGAGGTCGGGCCCGAGCGCGAATGGGATCAGGACGACGACCGTCAGAAAGAAGACCAGCGCGAGCTCACCGCCGCCACCGGCCCGCACCGCCAAGGCGAGATCACGCTTCAGGATGGCGAGGAAGGCGCGGCTCACAGTCCGATCCTGAGTTCGCGCGCGCCGTCGAGGCCGAGTGGCCCGTGGGTCGCAGCAAGAATTGCTCCTCCCGCCGCCAGATGCGCCTGCATCAGCCCGGAGAGCATCGCCTGCGAACCGGTATCGAGCGCCGCCATCGGCTCGTCGAGCAGCCAGATCGGCCGCGATGCCACCAGGAGCCGCGCCAGCGCCACGCGCCGGCGCTGACCGGCGGAGAGGTAGCCGGCCGGCAGCGCCCCGACATGCGGCAGGCCGACCGTGGCGAGTGCATCGGCCGGCGTCAGGCGCGGCGCGCCAAGCAGGTCCTGCGCGAACTGCAGGTTCTCCGTTGCCGTCAGCGCAGTCTTCAATCCGTCGCGGTGGCCGATGAGATGAGCCGCTTCTGCCAATGGCATGTCGTCGAGTCCCTCGAGCCTGATCGCCCCGGCTTCAGGGCGCAAACGCCCGCACAGCATGGCGATCAGGCTCGACTTGCCGGCGCCATTGCGGCCGGTCAGCGCGATCGCCTCGCCACTCGCCAGACGAAAGCCCACGCCGTCGAAGATCGCACGACCGCCGCGGCGGCAAACGAGCCCTTCGGCAGTCAGGGCGAATGTCTGGAACCGAGTCTGCGTCACGCCGAGCCTGTCTTCCGAAGCGTCATTAGCTCTTCACCTGACGCATATCGAGCCTGTAGCGGCCTTCTTGGAATTGATCTATAGAACCCGTGGCTACGCCGCACGCCGATCCGGCGCGGGGCTCGGGCACTCCCGGGGCGGCGAGCGCGTCATGCGCAATAGGCCTTCGACCGGATTCATCCGCAAGGACGGTC
This sequence comes from Allobosea sp. LjRoot237, assembly GCF_964253285.1. Classification (NCBI taxonomy): domain Bacteria; kingdom Pseudomonadati; phylum Pseudomonadota; class Alphaproteobacteria; order Hyphomicrobiales; family Alloboseaceae; genus Allobosea; species Allobosea sp. LjRoot237. The sequence continues at coordinate 5,665,994 of NZ_CAXUQP020000001.1, read as the reverse complement.
CGGCTCGCGACCGCAACCCCTTGATCAGGATGTAAGCCCTCATGGCCTCGCTCGATTCATTCAAGTGCCGGAAGACGCTGACCGTCGGCACCAGGACATACGTCTATTATTCGCTGCCCGACGCTGAGGCGAATGGCCTTCCCGGCATCTCGAAGCTGCCCTTCTCGATGAAGGTGCTGCTCGAGAACCTGCTGCGCTTCGAGGACGGCCGCTCGGTCACCAAGACCGACATCGAGGCCTTCGTCGCCTGGCTCGACGACAAGGGCAAGGGTGGCAAGGAGATCGGCTTCCGCCCCGCCCGCGTGCTGATGCAGGACTTCACCGGCGTTCCGGCGGTGGTCGACCTGGCGGCGATGCGCGACGGCGTCGTTGCGCTCGGCGGCGACCCGGCCAAGATCAACCCTCTCGTTCCGGTCGACCTCGTCATCGACCACTCGGTGATCGTCGACGAATTCGGCACGCCCAAGGCGCTGTCGCAGAATGTCGAGCTCGAATACGAGCGCAATGGCGAGCGCTATCGCTTCCTGAAATGGGGCCAGGGCGCCTTCGACAATTTCCGCGTCGTGCCGCCCGGCACCGGCATCTGCCACCAGGTCAACCTCGAATACCTCGCCCAGACCGTCTGGACCCGTAAGGAGACCATCGATGGCGTCGAGGTCGAGGTCGCCTATCCCGACACCGTCGTCGGCACCGATTCGCACACCACCATGGTCAATGGCCTCGCCGTTCTCGGCTGGGGCGTCGGCGGCATCGAGGCCGAGGCCGCCATGCTCGGCCAGCCGCAGTCGATGCTGCTGCCGGAGGTGATCGGCTTCAAGCTCACCGGCTCGCTGCGCGAGGGCATCACCGCGACCGACCTCGTGCTGACCGTCACCCAGATGCTGCGCAAGAAGGGCGTCGTCGGCAAGTTCGTCGAGTTCTTCGGCCCCGGCCTCTACAATCTGACGCTGGCCGACCGCGCCACCATCGCCAATATGGGCCCGGAATATGGCGCCACCTGCGGCTTCTTCCCGGTCGATGCTGAAACCCTCGACTACCTGACCACGACCGGCCGCACTGCCGAGCGCATCGCGCTGGTCGAGGCCTACAGCAAGGCACAGGAGCTGTTCGCGACCCGCGAGACGGCCGACCCGGTTTTCACCGACACGCTCGAGCTCGACCTGACCACGGTCCAGCCCTCGATGGCCGGTCCGAAGCGCCCCGAGGGCCGCGTCGATCTCGGCGCCGTCGCCAAGGGCTTCGCCGCCGCGATGGACACCGAGTACAAGAAGGGCGCCGAGATTGCCCGCCGCGTGCCCGTCGAGGGCCGCGACCATGACCTCGGCCATGGCGACGTCGTCATCGCCGCCATCACCTCCTGCACCAACACCTCCAACCCCTCGGTGCTGATGGCGGCGGGCCTGCTCGCCCGCAACGCGGTCGCCAAGGGCCTCAAGGTCAAGCCCTGGGTCAAGACCTCGCTGGCCCCCGGCTCGCAGGTCGTTGCGGAATACCTCGCCAAATCCGGCCTGCAGACCGATCTCGACACCCTCGGCTTCAACCTGGTCGGCTTCGGCTGCACCACCTGCATCGGCAATTCCGGCCCGCTGCCCGCGCCGATCTCGAAGGCGATCAACGAGCAGGGGCTGATCGCTGGCGCCGTGATCTCCGGCAACCGCAATTTCGAGGGCCGCGTCTCGCCCGACGTGCAGGCGAACTACCTGGCATCACCGCCGCTGGTCGTCGCCTACGCGCTCGCCGGCTCGGTCCAGATGGACCTGACCAGCGAGCCGCTCGGCACCGGCTCGGACGGCAAGCCGGTCTTCCTCAAGGACATCTGGCCTTCCAACAAGGAGATCCAGAGCTTCATCGCCCAGAACGTCACGCGCGCCATCTTCGAGGCGAAATACGCCGACGTGTTCAAGGGCGACGAGCACTGGCAGGCGGTCAAGACCCCGTCGAGCCAGACCTATGCCTGGGAAGACGCATCGACCTACGTCCAGAACCCGCCCTATTTCCAGGGCATCAACAAGACCCCGACGCCGGTCACCGACATTGTCGGCGCCCGCATCCTCGGCCTGTTCGGCGACAAGATCACCACTGACCACATCTCGCCGGCCGGCTCGATCAAGGCAGCCTCGCCTGCCGGCCATTACCTGAGCGAGCATGGCGTCGCCGTCGCCGACTTCAACCAATACGGAACGAGGCGCGGCAATCATGAGGTGATGATGCGCGGCACCTTCGCCAATATCCGCATCCGTAACCACATGATGGGGCCGAACGGACGCGAGGGTGGCTACACCATCCACTATCCGAGCAAGGAGGAGCTGCCGATCTACGACGCCTCGATGCGCTATCAGGCCGAGAAGGTGCCACTGGTGATCTTCGCCGGCGTCGAATACGGCAACGGCTCGTCGCGCGACTGGGCGGCCAAGGGCACCAACCTGCTCGGCGTCAAGGCCGTGATCGCCCAGAGCTTCGAGCGCATCCACCGCTCGAACCTGGTCGGCATGGGCGTGGTGCCGTTCACCCTGCAGGAAGGCACAAGCTGGGCCTCGCTCGACCTCAAGGGCGACGAGATCGTCTCGATCAAGGGCCTCGCCACCGTCAAGCCGCGCCAGATGCTCGAAGCCGAGATCACCTATGCCAACGGCAAGGTGAAGAAGGTTCCGATCCTCTGCCGCATCGATACGCTCGATGAGCTCGACTACTTCAAGAACGCCGGCATCCTGCATTACGTGCTGCGCGGCATCGCGGCGTAAGGTTCGGCATCGACGATACTGGACGCCCGGTCCTGGAGCCGGGCGTCTCTCTTTGGCCCCAACGGTTGTCCTATCCTGCACGCAGGTGTAAGGGGGCGTCACAGTCATCCTCGGCGGGGGGCTTGGGGCAGGCGCGGGGCGAACGCGCCCGGACGCCGTCCGCCATCATCATCATTCACGACGGGAGCACCCGCATGTCCGCCACGTTCGAGACGGTCGCCGGCATTATTTCGGAGACTTGCGACATTCCTCGCGAGAAGATCACGCCCCAGAGCCACGCGATCGACGATCTCGGCATCGACTCCCTCGCTTTCCTCGACATCGCCTTCGCGATCGACAAGGCCTTCGGCATCAAGCTGCCGCTGGAGCAGTGGACCCAGGAGGTCAACGAGGGCAAGGCGCCGGCCGAGCAGTATTTCGTGCTCGAGAACCTGTGCAAGCGAATCGACGATCTCGTCGCCGCCAAGGCCGCCTGAACGAGCCCTGGCCCGTCCGGGCCAGCGCAAGAGCAGGATGCGAAAAAGTGAGAACCGGTTTTTTCACGAAGATCCTGCTCTCACTCTTTAATGAGAGACGGATCCAGATATCAGATGGAAACGCGAAGCGATTCCATCTGACATCATCCGGCTCTGGACGTTGACACGCCGCAGGCGGGGTAAGACCCGATCGCGGCGAGACGGGTTGGAGCCGCATGCGCCTCGAATATTTCGAGATGATCGACAAGGTCGAGAGCTTCGATCCGGCGAACAAGCGGATCCTGACCCGCTCGACCGTTCCGACTGAGAGCCCGGTCTTCGAGGGCCACTTCCCGGGCCACCCGCTCGTTCCCGGCGTGCTGCTCACCGAAACCATGGCCCAGGCCTCGGGCTATCTGCTTCTCGGTCTGAACGGCCTGACGCAGATGCCGTTCCTGATGATGGTCGACAAGGCGCGCTTCCGCACCTTCGTCGAACCCAACGCCGTGCTCGACGTCAGCGCCGAGCTCGTCCACGAGGGCTCCGGCTACGCTGCGACAAAGGCAAGGATCGCGATCGCCGGTAAGCCGATCTGCGATGCCGAGCTGCGCTTCCGCCTGATGCCGTTCCCCGCCGATATGCGCACCCTGATGCAGAGCCGCATCGCTGCCATCGGCCTCTCGCCGGAGGCAGCCTGACATGGCCCGCGACGTCGTCATCACCGGCATCGGCCTCGTCTCCAGTCTTGGCGAGGGCGTCGAGATCCACGCGCAGGCGCTTGCGACCAACGCAGCGCCGGTCATCGATGCGCAGGGCTTCGCGCCCTACCCGCTGCACCCGCTGAAGCCGCTCGAGCTCGACCGGCAGATCCCGAAGAAGTCGGACCAGCGCCAGATGGAGCCCTGGCAGCGCCTCGGCGTCTATGCCGCGGGCCTTGCCCTCGACGATGCCGGACTGAAGCAAGACGTTGAGGCGAAGAGCCAGCTCCAGGTCATCGTCGCCGCCGGCGGCGGCGAGCGCGACCACGCCGTCGATGCCGCCGTGCTGGCCGGTCTGCGCAATGCGAACCAGCCGGGCGCTTTCCTCAACGAACGGCTGATGAGCGATCTCAGGCCGACGCTGTTCCTGGCCCAGCTCTCCAACCTGCTCGCCGGCAATATCGGCATCGTCCACGGCATCACCGGCGCCTCGCGCACACTGATGGGCGAGGAGCAGGCCGGCGTCGACGCCATCCGCACCGCCCAGGCCCGCATCGCGGCCGGCCAGGCCGATGTCATCCTCGTCGGCGGCGCCTACAATGCCGAGCGCCGCGACATGCTGCTGCTCTTCGAGCTCGGCGGCTATCTGCGCACCGGGGACTTCGCCCCCGTCTTCGCGCGGGCCGATCAGCCCGGCCTGATCACCGGCAGCGCCGGCGCCTTCCTCGTGCTCGAATCGGCTGAGCGCGCCGCGGCGCGCGGCGCCAAGGTGCATGCCCGCCTGAGCCACGCCGCCGCTCATCGCAGCCGCCGCCAGCCCGGCTCGGTCGCCAAGGCGCTCGACGATTTGCTCGCCGGCTTCGGGCCCCTTGCGCCCGACGCACTCGCGATCTCCGCCGCGACCGGCTGCGCCGGCATTACCGACGAAGAGGCGGCCGCGATCGCCAAGGCTGTCCCCCAGTCGCGCCGCATCGCCGCCGGCGATCTCGTCGGCCATTCCATCGAAGCTGCCTTCCCGGTCTCGGTTGCGCTCGCCGCGGCCGCGCTTTCGACCGGCGCGGCGAATGAAGCAATCGTCACCGGCGCAGCGCATTGGCGCGGCGAAGGCGCGGCCCGCCTGGTCAAGGCTTGAGGAGAGGCGTCATGGGTGCAAACCATCGCGACAGCCAGGGCCGACCGATCGTCGCCGTCACCGGCCTCGGTATCGTCACCTCGCTCGGACAGGGCAAGGATGCCAACTGGGAAGCGCTGACCGCCGGGCGTTCCGGCATTCACCGCATCGAGCGCTTCCCGACCGAGGGTCTGCGCACCACCATCGCAGCAACGGTCGACTTCCTGTTCGACGGGTCCTTCGCCGCCCCGGAACTCTCCGAGAAACTCGCCACGCTCGCCGCAGACGAAGCCGTCGCGCAGAGCGGCCTCGGCGAGTCCGGTGATTTTCCCGGCGAACTCTTCATGGCGGTGCCGCCGGTCGAGATGGAATGGCCCCAGAAGCAGGAACTGGCGCAGGCGATCGAGGGCGATACGGATTACGACGCACTGCTGCGCGTTGCCGCCGGCCACAAGCACCAGCCGATGCACGAACTCTTCCTGTTCGGTGGTGTCGCCGAGCACATCGCCGAGAAGTTCGGCACCAAGGGCTCGCCGATTTCGCTGTCGACCGCCTGCTCCTCGGGCGCGACTGCGATCCAGATGGGCGTCGAGGCGATCCGGAGGGGCGAGACTGAAGCTGCCTTGTGCATCGGCACCGACGGCTCGGTGCATGCCGAGGCGCTGATCCGCTTCTCGCTGCTCTCGGCCCTGTCGACCCAGAACGACCCGCCGGAGGCCTCCGCCAAGCCGTTCTCGAAGAACCGCGACGGCTTCGTCATGGGCGAGGGTGCCGGTGCGCTGGTGCTGGAGGATTACGACCACGCGCTCGCCCGCGGCGCGACCATCCTCGGCATCGTCGCCGGCTGCGGCGAGCGTGGCGACGGCTTCCACCGCACCCGCTCGAGCCCGGACGGCAAGCCGGCGATCCTCGCCATGCAGGACGCGCTCGCCGATGCCGGGCTGACCCCTGATGACGTCGACTACATCAACGCGCACGGCACCTCGACGCCCGAGAACGACAAGATGGAGGCGATGAGCTGCTCTGCCGTCTTCGGCGAGCGCATGGCGAAGCTGCCGATCTCCTCGAACAAGTCGATGCTCGGCCATACCTTGACCGCCGCCGGCGCCGTCGAGGCGGTGATCTCGCTGTTGACCATCGCGAACGGTCGCATCCCGCCGACGATCAACTACAGCCAGCCCGACCCGGCGATCGCGATCGACGTCGTCCCCAACCAGGCCCGCGACGCCGAGGTGCGCACCGTGCTGTCGAACTCCTTCGGCTTCGGCGGCCAGAACACCTGTCTCGTGCTGACCGCCGGGCCGAAAGCAGCATGAGCCGGGTTCTCGTCACCGGCGGCGCCAAGGGCGTCGGCGCCGCGATCGTGCGGGCTCTGGCCGCATCCGGCCATGATGTCGACTTCACCTATCGCTCCTCGGGCGAGCAGGCGCAGGCGCTCGCCGCCGAGATCGCGGCGACCGAGCCAGGTCGGACCGTGCGCGCTTTGTCGCTCGACCTCTCCGACAAGGCAGCGCTCGACGCCTTCTGCGAGCAGTGCGAGGGCGAAGCCTATTTCGGCTTCGTCCACAATGCCGGCCAGCCCTATGACGCGCTGGCCGCCATGCTGGTGCAGGACAAGGCCGAGGCGGCGATGCAGGTCAATTTCTGGGCCTTCACCCGTCTCGCCAAAAGCCTGATGCGCGGCATGATCCGCGCCAAGGCCGGCCGCATCGTCGCGATCGGCTCGGTCGCGGCGCTGCGCGGCAACCCCGGCAACGCCGCCTATGCCGCCTCCAAGGGCGCGCTGATCTCCTATGCCAAGACGCTCGCGGTTGAGACCGGCAAGCGCGGCGTCACCGTCAACGTGATCGCGCCGGGCTTCGTCGACACCGACATGATGGCGCCCTACGCCGCCTATCGCGACAAGATGGAAGGCCAGATTCCGGCCGGCCGCTTCGCCAGGCCGGATGAGGTCGCCGGTCTCGCGGCCTTCCTGCTGAGCCCTCCAGCGGCCTACATCACCGGTACGGTCCTGCCGGTAGATGGCGGGTTGACTGCGCAGATGGGCGTGCATCGCTAACGGTCGGCGCCAGCGCTTCACGTGAAACATGGTGAACGGCCAGCGCTTGGCGAAGGGCCGGAAACCACCTATGTTCACTTCGAACCGGAGTGAACCATCATGACGGCAGCCTTCACAATTCGGCTCGACGGCGAGACGCTCGCCAAGCTCGACGCGCTGGCGGCAGATACCGATCGCTCGCGCAACTGGCTCGCTGCCAAAGCGATCGAGGCCTACATTGAGCTCAATGCCTGGCAGATCGCCCACATCAGGGAAGGCATCGCTCAGGCCGATCGCGGTGAGTTCGCCACGGAGGAGGAACTCGATGCGATAGAGACGGAACTGCAGGCGCGCATCGCTTCGACCAAATGAAGCTTCTCTGGACCGCGCGAGCGAGGGCTGACCTCCGCGAGATCGCCCACTATGTCGCCGAGTTCAGCCCAGCTGCGGCGCTCATGCTCGTTCGTCGGCTCCGATCCGTCGCTGTTCAACTGGTTGACTATCCGCATAGCGGAAGGGCGGGGCGGGTAGAAGAAACGCGCGAACTCGTGGTAGCCGGCACTAACTACATTCTTCCCTATCGTGTCCGCGACGGACGCGTCGAAATCCTCGCGGTTCTGCATGCCTCGCGGCAATGGCCGGACCAGCTCTGACAAGGCTCGAACCTCCCCATGCTCTCGCTCCAGCTCCATGGCGACCGCGACCTCCGCCTCGAACAGATCGAGCCGCCGCCGCCGCCGGCCGCCGGCGAGGTCCAGATCCGCGTTCGTGCGGTCGGCCTTAACTATCTCGACCTCTGGGGCTTCCGCGGCATGGCCTTCGCCAAGCGCAAGATGCCGCAGGCGGCCGGCGTCGAGGCTGCGGGTGAGGTCGTTGCCGTCGGCGAGGGCGTCTCGCGTTTCCGCGAAGGCGACACGGTGACCATGTACGGCGCCGAGACCTGCGGCCACTGCAAGGCCTGCCGCGAGGGCCGCGACAATCTCTGCGAGAACGTCGCCGGCATCATGGGCTTCCATATCGACGGCTTCGCCCGCGAGCTGGTCAACCGGCCCGAGCGCCTGGTGATCAAGGCGCCGAAGGGCGTCTCCTTCGAGGAAGCCGCCTGCGCCCCGATCGGCTTCGGCACCGTCCAGCATATGCTGTTCGACAATGCCAAGCTGGAGCCCGGCGAATCCATCCTCGTCCATGCCGGCGGCTCCGGCATCGGCACGGCGGCGATCCTGATGGCCAAGGCGATCGGCTGCACCGTCTACACCACCGTCGGCGACGATGAGAAGGGCGAGAAGGCAAAGGCGCTCGGCGCCGATTTCGTCGTCAACTACAAGACCGAGCGCTTCGAGGGCGAGGTCCGGCGCCTGACCAAGCGCAAGGGCGTCGACGTCGTCTTCGAGCATGTCGGCGCCGATACCTGGAACGGCTCGCTGCTCTGCCTGAAGCGCGGCGGCCGCCTCGTCACCTGCGGCGCCACCTCGGGCCCCTCGGCGACGATCAACCTGATGCAGCTGTTCCAGCAGCAGTACCGGATCACCGGCTCCTTCGGCTGCCGGATGGAGAACATCGCCCAGTCGCTCGACAAGATGGCTGCCGGCATGAAGCCGGTAATCGATGCGGTTTTCCCGCTGTCCAAGTTCGAGCAGGGCCTCGCCCGGATCGAGGGCCGCAAGGTCTTCGGCAAGGTCATCGTCACGCTCTGAGCAGTGCCGCAAGCGGGCGCGACTTGACGCGCCGGCTGCAATCCCGCAAGTCGCGCCGCAATGGCGAGGTCCGGTCCGGACGTTGCGCCGGCGGACCGGGCTGGGATCTTGAGGCAGCTGAAGCAATTCGCGACGCGCATCGGCGCTGCGCTGATGATCGGGCTCATCCGCGCGGTCTTCGCCTTCCTGCGCGCGCTCGGGCCAGAGCGGGCCTCCGATCTCGGCGGCTGGCTCTTGCGCAGCGTCAGCCCGCTGATCCCGGTCAACCGCGTCGCCTATGCCAATATCCGCGCCGCCTTCCCAGGGATCGCCGAGGCCGAGGTTCGCCGCATCGCCCGCGGCGGCTGGGAGAATCTCGGTCGCACCGTCGCCGAATACGCTCATCTCAAGACGCTGTTCGACTATGACTATCACAACCCCGATCCGAATGGCCGGATCGAGGTCGTCGGCATCGAGCACTTCATCGCGCTGAAGGACGACGAGAGGCCGGGCCTGATTTTCTCGACCCATCTCGGCAACTGGGAATTGCCGGCGATCTGCGCCGCCACCTACGATCTCGACACCACCGCCGTCTTCCGCGCGCCCAATGATCCGGCGATCGCGGCAGTGGTCCACGAGATCCGCTCCGGCGCCATGGGTGGGCTCGCCGCCGCCAAGCAGGGCGCGGCCTTCGCCATGCAGGGCGTGCTCGAGAATGGCGGCCATCTCGGCATGCTGATCGACCAGCATTTCACCCGCGGCGTGGTCGTGCCCTTCCTTGGCCGCCCGGCGTTGACCAATCCGATCCTTGGCAAGTTCGCCCGCCGCTTCGAGTGCCCGGTGCACGGCGTGCGCGTCATCCGCCTGCCGAACCGGCGCTTCCGCATCGAACTGACCCCGCCGCTCGACCTGCCGCGCGACGCCAATGGCGAGATCGACGTCACCGGCGCCATGGCGATGATGACCGCGGTGGTCGAGGGCTGGGTCCGCGAGCATCCCGAGCAATGGCTCTGGATGCACCGGCGCTGGCGGCCAAACCTGATCGGCACCGAGGCTTTGGCACGTTTTCGCGAGCAGGCGCCGCCGAAGCCGGTTTTCAAGGCAACGTGATTTCCAATTGAGTGGAGAGTAGCGCTTTTGGTAACCGCCTGCTTTTATACAGGCGTCGAGTTCGAATTGATGGTCCACCACATCAGCAAGATCGCTGCTGCCACATTCCTCCTGCTCGCAGGATTGCCGGCGCATGCCCAGCAGCCTGCGGCGCGGCCGAAGGCGGTGGTCGAGCTCTTCACCAGCCAGGGCTGCTCCTCCTGCCCGGCCGCGGATGCGCTCTTTGTCGAGCTGGCCAAGGATCCGCGACTGATCACGCTGACGTTGCCTGTGACCTACTGGGACTATCTCGGCTGGAAGGACACGCTCGGCCAGGAGGTCTTCGGCAAGCGCCAGAAGCTCTATGCCAAGGCGCGCGGCGACGGCCAGATTTACACGCCGCAGGCCGTGGTCAACGGCACCGCCCATATCGTCGGCTCCGACAAGGGCGGCATCGACAAGCTCGTCCAGGAGCAGGGCAAGGACGGCTTCGCGGTGAAGGTCGACCTCGCCGAGGCGGACGGCGCGCTGCGCGTCGCCTTGGGCGCAGCCTCTTATCAGAGCGAGAAGCCGGCCGTGGTCTGGCTGCTCCAGGTCAGCCGTACCGCCAGCGTGCCGATCGAACGCGGCGAGAACAGCGGCAAGACCGTGACCTACGCCAATGTCGTGCGCGGCATTAGCCGCATCGGCGAATGGAATGGCGCAGCTGCGACCCTGAGCGTGCCGCTGGAGACTGTCCGCTCCGCCGCGAAGGCTGACGCTTACGTCGTGCTGGTCCAGGGCGACCTCTACGCCCGCCAGAGCGCGATCATCGGGGCCGCACGCGGTCCGGCGAAGTAGGCCGCCAGAGTATTTTCAAGCGAAGCGGTACCCGTTCGCGTGAAGAAAATGCGATAAAATATAGAACTACAGGATCACCACCTTGTTCGGGAGTTCGTCGACGTCGTCGGCGGCCGGCGGGGCATGGGCGGCGAGCACGGCGCCGACATCGCGCACCGCCGCGATCAGCCCCTCGCGCAGAGCGTCCTGCGCCGCCGCTGCGAGCAGAGGCTCGACGATTCTTTGCCAGGCCTCGCCGTCGACCTTGGCCGAGATGCCGGCATCGGCTACCATCTCGGCATAGCGTTCCTGCACGGCGATGTAGAGCAGGACGCCGGTGCGCCCGCGCGTCAGCGTCAACCCGCGCGCCGTGAATTCGCGCAGCGCCGTCTCATGCGCCTGCCGCCGCTTGACGAAGCCCGGCACGAAGCGCCCGCCGCGCCCATACCAGAGCAGCGTCGCGAGCAGCAGCGCCGCCGCGATCAATTGGGTCAGGAAGATGCTCGCCGCGCTCAGCGTCGTCAGCAGCAGGAATGGCCAGGGCACGAACAGCGAGAGCGCCAGCGCCAGCACGAGCGGCACCGCGACATAGCTCCCCGCTGCCCGGTCGACAACCACGACGATCTCACCGGAGGTCTGGCTCTCGGCCTCGCGCACGGCTTCGGCGATGGCGTCGCGATCGTCGGAATTCAGCATCTCACCAATCCCCCGAAGCACCGCCGCCACCGGACGAGCCGCCGCCGCCCGAGAACCCGCCCGTGCTCGAACCGGAGCTCCAGCCGCCAGAGGAGGAGCCGCCGCCCCAGCCTGAGCCGCCGGATGGCGGCAGGACGATCCAGCGCCCATCCCGTGTCCGGTGCTGGCGCGCACCACCGGAGGAGCGCCCGAGCTCCCGCATGAAGCTCACGATCAGGATGAACACCATGATCATGACGAAAATCACCGCGGCCGTTTCGACCCAGGACGATTCGTCGCTGCGGATTTGCGCACGCCGCTGCCATTCCTCGGCATCACCGGTGAGGATCGACAGGATCGCGTCGACGCCGCCCTCGATGCCCCCGGCGAAATCGCCGTTCTTGAACTTGGGCGCGACCGCCGTGGTGATGATCACCTTGGAGAGCGCGTCGGTCAGCGCGCCTTCCAGCCCGTAGCCGACCTCGATCCGGACCTTGCGCTCGTTCGGCGCGACCAGCAGCAGCAGGCCGTTGTTCTTCGCCTTGTCGCCGAGCTTCCAGGCCCGGAACAGGCCGTTGGCGAATTCCTCGATCGGGTAGCCTTGCAGCGACGGCAGCGTCGTGACCACGACCTGGTCGCTGGTCTTCTCTTCATGCGTCTTCAGCTTCTGCTCGATCCGGCTGAGCGCCTCGGCGTTGAGCAGATTCGCATTGTCGACGATGCGGCCGGTGAGGGCGGGATAGCTCGGCTCAGCGGCCGCGGCGAGGAATGGGCAGAAAAGGAAAAGGAGCAGAACGGCGAGCAAGCGCCGCAGTGGCGCTGCCGACTCAGGCACACGCGCCTCTCTCCCCCCTTGTGGGGGAGAGCTGGAGAGGGGGGTAGTCAGCCGTGAGGGAAAACGCCTCGCTTTACCGGCTCGCGCGCCGAGCCGGGAGCAGAGCGCTGCAAAGCCCCCCTCCCAACCCTCCCCCACAAGGGGGGAGGGCTCCCGTCGAGCCAACCATCGCGATATCAGCATGCGCGGCACAAAGCCGCTCAGAACTTCACCGCCGGCGGCCGCTCCGCTCCTGTCGTCGCCGAGAAGCTCTCCATCGGCTTAGCGCCCCAGAACAGCTTCGCCCAGATCACGCCCGGGAAGGTCCGGATCTCCGTGTTGAAGGCTTGCACCGTCTGGATGTAGTCGCGCCGGGCCACCGCAACCCGGTTCTCGGTGCCCTCAAGCTGCGACTGCAGGGCAAGGAAGTTCTGGTTCGACTTGAGCTCCGGATAGCGCTCCACCGTCACCAACAGCCGCCCGAGCGCACCGCTGAGCTGGTTCTGCGCGTCCTGGTATTCCTTGAACTTGGCGGGATCGGTGATGGTCGAGGCGTCGACCTTGACCTGCGTCGCCTTGGCACGCGCCTCGATCACCTGGGTCAGCACCTCGCGCTCCTGCTGGGCATAGCCCCTCACGGTCTCGACCAGGTTTGGGATCAGATCGGCGCGGCGCTGATACTGGTTCTGGACCTCGCCCCAGGCTCCCTTCGCCTTCTCCTCCAGCGTCGGCACGTTGTTGTAGCCGCATCCCGCCAGCGCGAGGCCGAGCAGCCCGACCAGCAACATGGCGAGGGGCCGGCGAAACACCAAAGACTGCGCGAGCACCATGACGAACCCCTTCGGCTAGGCAGGACAAATCGGATGCCGACCATAGCTGCGCCGCCGGGCAGATCAAACCAGCGCCACAGGCATGGCGCGCAAGTCGACAAGCGCGTTAGTCTGCGCAGCCAACGAGGAGGAGTGGACCATGCCGCTTACATCGTCCGCATTGGGCATCCGCTCGATCATTGCTCTCGGCCTTTGGTTCGCCGCTGTAACCGCAGCCCCCGCTCAAACCTTGGCGCCCGCGCCCGAAGCCGCTACCGGCCGCACTGCCAAGACGCTCGGCACCGCCCAGCGCTACATGGCCGCTGCTGCCAATCCGCTCGCCGCTGCGGCCGGCCGCGACATCCTGCGCGCCGGCGGCAGCGCCACCGACGCCGCGATCGCGATCCAGCTCGTGCTCAACCTGGTCGAGCCGCAAAGCTCGGGCATCGGCGGCGGCGCCTTCTTCGTCTACTGGGACGAGGCCGGCCGGAAGCTGACGACACTCGACGGGCGCGAGACCGCGCCAAAGGCCGCAAAGCCCGAGCGCTTCCTTGGCGCCGACGGCAAGCCGATGAAGTTCGTCGACGCCGTGGTCGGCGGCCGCTCGGTCGGCGTGCCCGGCACGGTCAGGCTGCTTGAAGCGGCGCACCAGCGCTGGGGCAAGCTGCCCTGGGCCGAGGTCTTCGCCCCGGCGATCAAGCTGGCAGAGGAAGGCTTCGCGATTTCGCCGCGTCTGGGCGGCCTGCTGGCGCTGGAAAAGAACCTCGGCAAGGACGCCCAGGCTGCGCCCTATTTCTACGAAGCCGACGGCAAGCCCAAACCGGTCGGCGCGATCCTGAAGAACCCGGCCTTCGCCGTCACCCTGCGCGCCATCGCCGGCCGCGGCGCCGACGCCTTCTATGAGGGTGCGATCGCGCAGGACATCGTCGCGACGGTGACCGGCCACAAGGACAACCCCGGCGACATCACGCTCGACGACCTCAAAGGCTACAAGGTCGAGGAACGCGCGCCGCTCTGCGGCCGCTATCGCGTCTATACGCTCTGCGGCATGGGCCCACCGAGCTCGGGCGCCATCGCCGTGCAGCAGATCCTCGGCATCCTCGCGACCAGGGACATGGCTCGCCTCGGCGCCGGGGCCGAGGCGGCGCACTGGTTTGCCGAGGCCGGCAGGCTCGCCTTCGCCGACCGGGCGCTCTATCTCGGCGACCCCGCCTTCGTCAGCGTCCCGGCCGCCGGCCTGATCGACGAGGGCTATATTGGGGATCGGGCGAAGCTGGTCAGCCCTGACAAGGCGATGGGCAAGGCCGTCGCCGGCAACCCGCCAAACAAGCGCGCCATGCTGCTCGCGCCCTCCGACGGCGTCGAGAACGGCACCAGCCATATCTCGGTGATCGACGGCGAGGGCAATGCCGTCTCGATGACGACGACGATCGAGGACGGCTTCGGCTCGCGCCTGATGACCAAGGGCGGCTTCCTGCTCAACAACGAATTGACCGATTTCTCCTTCGCGCCGTCAGAAGATGGCAAACCGGTCGCCAACCGGGTCGAGCCCGGCAAGCGGCCGCGCTCCTCGATGGCGCCGACCATCGTCTTCGACGCCTTCGGCCGGCTCCATGCCGTCACCGGCTCGCCCGGGGGCAGCCAGATCATCGGCTATGTCGCCAAGACGCTCGTCGCCCTGCTCGACTGGAAGATGGACCCGCAACGCGCCGTCGATCTCGCCAATTTCGGCAACCGCAACGGCCCGACCGAGCTGGAAAAGAGCAGCGAGGCCGAAGCCTGGAAGGCGGCGCTCGAAGCCAAGGGGCATGAGATCAGGCTGATCGAGATGACCTCGGGCATCCAGGCGATCGTCAAGACGCCGGAAGGCTATCTCGGCGGCGCCGACGGAAGGCGCGAGGGCGTCGCGATCGGGGATTAACCATCGTCATTCTCGGGCGCAGCGAAGCGCAGACCCGAGAATCTCATGACCAGAAGGCGATGACCGGAACCTCGTCCGGCCTGAGAGCTCGGATCACGCCCGAGCATGACGTGCGAGATCAGGCCTGCTGCGCTGGCGTCCGCGGCTCCCCGCCGGCCCCACGGCCCGCGATCACCCAGTAGACGGACCCGGTTGCGGCGCCGACCAGGAAGAGCGCCGCCACGACCTGCAGTTCACGCGCGCTCGGCGTCCGGGCCATGCCGAGCATGGCGAGCGGCAGTAAAGCCGCCAGGAGGCCGGTGAGGCCGCTCTGGATCAATCCGCTGCGCAGGCGGAACAGCTCGGAGCCAACAGCGACCAGCACCACCGGCAAGACGAGGATGGCGAAGCCGAGCCGGCCGAGCAGAGCAAAAGCGGCTTCCGCCGTCGGGCCGGGATCGAAGCCGCGCTCGGCCTGATCGAACAGCGCCGCGAGCAGGCGCTCGAAGCCGCCGCCGATCAGCAGGCCGAGATCGGGCGAAGCGACGCCAGCAAACAACAGCGCGATCAGGCCGACGCCGATGGCGAACAGCAGCGCAAATGGAATCAGCAGCAGCCAGCGCAGCATGTCAGTGCGCGGCCGCCGTAGTTTCGGCTTCGTCCTGCTCCAGCATCAGCCGGGCGCGGGCCGAAAGCTTCTCGGTCTCGCTCTTGAGCTGGCCGCAGGCGGCGAGGATGTCGCGACCGCGCGGCGTGCGCACCGGCGAGGCATAGCCAGCCTTGAAGACGATCTCGGAAAAGCGTTCGATCCGCTCCCAGTCCGAGCATTCATAACGCGTGCCGGGCCAAGGGTTGAACGGGATCAGGTTGATCTTGGCCGGAATGCCCTTGAGCAGACGCACCAGTTCGCGCGCCTCGGCGTCGGAGTCGTTGACGCCCTTCAGCATCACATACTCGAAGGTGATTCGCTTGGCATTCGACAGGCCCGGATAGTTCCGGCAAGCCTCGAGCAGGTCCTTGATCGGGTATTTCTTGTTGAGCGGCACCAGCTCGTTGCGCAATTCGTCGCGCACGGCATGCAGCGAGATCGCCAGCATCGTGCCCATCTGCGCGCCCAGCGCCTCGATCTGCGGCACCACGCCCGAGGTCGAGACGGTGATGCGCCGGCGCCCGAGCGACAGGCCCTGGTCGTCGGAGATCACCGCGATCGCATCGCGCACCCCGTCGAAATTGTAGAGCGGTTCGCCCATGCCCATGAAGACGATGTTCGAGACGAAGCGCCCGCCATCATTGGGAACGAAGGCGCCATCGGGCGCGGCGCGATTCGGGAAATCGCCGAGCCGCTCGCGTGCCACCATCAACTGGGTGACGATTTCCTCGGTGGTAAGATTGCGCACCAGCCGCTGCGTGCCGGTATGGCAGAAGGTGCAGGTCAGCGTGCAGCCGACCTGGCTGGAGACGCAGAGCGTGCCGCGGTCGACCTCCGGAATATAGACGCATTCGATCTCGGCGCCGCGGTCGCGTGGGCCGGTCGGCGCCATGCGCAGCAGCCATTTGCGCGTACCGTCGGTCGAGACTTGCTCGGCGGTGACTTCCGGCAGGTCGAGCGTGAAATGCTCGGCGAGCTGGGCGCGCAGGCCCTTGCCGATCGTCGTCATCTCCTGGAAGTCGCGGACGCCGTAATGGTAGATCCAGTTCCAGAGCTGATCGACGCGCATGCGCCGCTCCTTCCCGGGAACACCGATCTCGGCCAGGGCCTCGTCAAGGCCGGCGCGCGTGCGCCCGGCCAGGGATGGCCGCCGCATAACAGGTTCGGCCGCCGGGAGGGCGGCTTCAGCAACAGAGAGATTCATCGGAACTCGGCTCGCAACGGGCGCTTCCCGCCCGGAATTGGCCGCCTCATAACACGAGAGCGGCCTATCACGAAATCACCTTACTTGCAGGCGTCTTCGGCCCGCTTGACGATCTGCGAGATGCCGGCGAGCGAATACTTGTCGCTGGTTGCGTTGCCGCGCTTCGAGGTGCCCTTGATCTCGAGGCCAGCGCCCTTGCGCAGCGCATCGAGCATGCGGCCTTCCTCGGCCGGGTTCTTCAGCCAGACATTCTGGCCCTTAGCGACCAGCGCGAAGCGGTCGCTGCCGATGATCGCCTGATGCTCGACATCTTCCTTGAGGTCGAAATTCATGACGAGGCTGATCTCGTTGCGCACGCCCTCGCCTGGGCGGCTTGAGATGAACAGCAGCCCCTCGACATCCTTGAGATTTGCGGGAACGCGGGTTTCGGCCTTGGACAAGGCGTAGCAGATCTTCGAGCGGCCCTGCTGCGAGGAGAAGGCCTGCCATTTGCCGGCGGTTTCGAGCAGGAGCGCCTGGCCCTGCCCGCCGGCCGCGGCGGTCTTCGCCGGCTGTGGCTTGGCGGGAGCGCGCTGCGCCTGCGCTTGCGCTGGAGCGCCCGCAAAGGTCAGGGCCGCCAGGCCGAGCAGGGCAGCGGCCTGGAACGAAAGACGGGCGGAGGAGAGAGCCGGAATGCGAATCATGGATCGCTACTAACCAACAAAAATCTTAACGCCGAATGGAGAATGCGCGGGATCGGCGATCCGGATTGACGCAACGCGCCGGATAGGATGTCACGATCCTGGCGAAAATGCGAACGCTCGCGGTTGGTTCGCCGATCGGGCGACGCCTTCTCCTTCAATAGTTTAGGACCGCCCCGCGCTCTGTTCCGTTCGGCTTGCGCCTGTGCCAGCCTCAGGCGGACACGAACGGATCAAACACTCGGGATGGACAATCGATGAAGGCGCTGCTCTGCGAGGCCCTCGGACCGGCGGAGACCCTGGTGATCCGCGATCTGCCCGAACCGAAGCCCGGACCCGGCGAGATCGCGATCCAGGTCAGGGCCGCGGCGCTCAACTTCTTCGATACGCTGGTTATCCAGGGCCGCTATCAGGTGAAGCCGCCGCTGCCCTTCTCACCCTCGGCTGAATGTGCCGGCGTGGTCAGCGCCGTCGGTGATGGCGTTACCGGGTGGCGGGTCGGCGAACGCGTCGCCGCCTGGCTCGGCCATGGCGCGGCCCGCGAGACGGTGGTGGTTCCCACCGATGCGGCCATCCGAATCCCGGATAGTCTCGACGACCATCAGGCCGCCGGCCTCTTCGTCACCTATGGCACGGCGATGCACGGGCTGATCCAGCGCGGCGGGATCAGGCCGGGCGAAACGCTCGCCATTCTCGGCGCGGCTGGCGGCGCGGGCCTCGCCGCAGTCGAGATCGGCGCCCTGCTCGGCGCACGGGTGATCGCCTGCGCCTCCTCGCCGGAGAAACTCGCCCTCGCCCGCGGGCATGGCGCGCAGGAGGGGCTGGACTATGCCGCCGATGATCTCCGGGCGGGTCTGCGGCGTCTGGTTCCCGATGGTGTGGACGTGCTCTACGACACGGTCGGCGGCGAGCTTGCCGAGCCGGCGCTGCGCTCAATGGGTTGGGGCGGGCGCTATCTCGTCGTCGGCTTCGCCGGCGGCGAGATCCCGAAGATCCCGCTCAACCTCTTGCTGCTGAAGGGCTGCGACCTGCGCGGCGTGTTCTGGGGCGATTTCGTCAGGCGCGATCCAGCCGGCCACCGCGCCAATATGGAGCGCCTGCTGGCCTGGGCCGCGGCCGGGAAGATCCGCGCCCATGTCCATGCCGCCTTCCCGCTGGAGCAGGCCGCCGAGGCGCTGGCGCTGATCGCCGGCCGCAAGGTCCAGGGCAAGGTCGTGCTGGTTCCCTGACCGATCAGAGGTCGGTCAGCATCTCCTTGGCCCTCTCGCGATGCTGCGGCGTGATCGAGCCGGCGACGGCAGCGAGCGCTGCAGCAATCACCGCGGCATCATCCGTGAAGCCGAGCAACGGCATCACGTCGGGCAGGGCGTCGAGCGGCAGCACGAAATAGCCGAGCGCCGCCAGCAGCGTCAGCTTGACCCGCCGTGGCGTCGCCGGATCGCGCGCGCAGACCCAGGCGGCGAGCAGGTCCTCAGCGAAGGGAATGCGCTTCGCCACCCGTTTCAGCCGGCCGATGAACTCGGACCCGAAACGCGCCTCGTCACGCAGGCTCTTGCGGATCGCCGCCATCTCCTCGCGCGTGAAACTCTGTCCGAAACCGAAGCTGTCGCTCATCTATCCTCTCCCTTGACGTGCCAAGTCTAGCCCGCCGTCGACGCAAAAATGTGGCCCCGCATGGAAGCCTGCACAAGGGATCGACTCATAATCGCACGCGCAAACTGCTTGGATGACGAGCATCGCCCCTCTAAAGCCCATTCAGCACTGTCAAAAGCTTGGGGAACGCCATGAAGCTCGACTCCTCCGTTTCCGCCATCGTCACCGGCGGCGCCTCTGGCCTCGGCGAGGGCACGGCCCGCATGCTCGCCAGCCATGGCGTCAAGGTCGCGCTGTTCGACCTCAATGCCGAGCGCGGCGAAGAGGTGGCGAAAGAGATCGGCGGACTGTTCTGCCTCTGCGACGTCACCAGCGAGCAATCGGTCGACACCGCCCTCGAAAAGGCCCGCGCTGCCCATGGCGTCGCCCGCATCGTCGTCAACTGCGCCGGCATCGCGCCCGGCCGCCGCGTCGTCTCAAAGAAGCGCGACACCGGCGAGCTCGTCGCCCATGACCTCGCCACCTTCGAGAAGGCGGTCGCGATCAATCTGACCGGCACCTTCCGCCTGATCGCCAAATCGGCGGTCGCGCTCGCCGCGCTCGATCCGGTCACCGAGGATGGCGGCCGCGGCGTCTTCGTCTGCACGGCCTCCGTCGCCGCCGAGGACGGCCAGATCGGCCAGGCCGCCTATGCCGCCTCGAAAGCCGGCGTCGTCGGCCTGACGCTGCCGGTCGCGCGCGATCTTGCCGGGGTCGGCATCCGCGTCGTCACGATCATGCCAGGGCTGTTCGAGACACCGATGTTCGCCGGCCTGCCGGACGAGGCCCGCGCCTCGCTCGCCGTCTCGGTGCCGCACCCCTCACGCCTCGGCCGGGCCTCGGAATATGCCGCGCTGGTCAGGAGCATCGTCGAGAACGACATGCTGAACGGCACCGCGATCCGCCTCGACGGCGCCATCCGGCTCGCGCCGAAATAGCTGGCCATTAGCGCAACCTCGTCCTGGCGAAATCGATGAAGGCCCGCAGCTTCGGCAGGACCTGGTGGCGCGACGGGAAATACAGAAAGAAGCCCGGCGTCTGCGGGCAGAACGGCTCGAGTACGCGCTCCAGCAGCCCGCGCTGGCAGAGCGGCTTGGCCACGGGGTCGAGCATATAGGCGAGGCCCAGCCCCATCACCGCCGCCGAGATCATCACATTGGCCTCGTTGGCGATGATCGGCCCGTCGACGGCGAGCGCGAATTCTCGCCCGTCCTCTTCGAACTCCCAATGGTAGAGGCTGCGGTCGCTCTGGCGGAAATTGATGCAGGCGTGCCGCTTCAGCTCTTCCGGGCGCTGCGGCCGGCCGTGCCTAACGAAATAATCGGGTGAGCCGACCACCGCGAGCCGAAACGGCGCGCTCAACGGCACCGCCACCATGTCGGCCTCGACCAGCTCGCCGATGCGGATGCCGGCGTCGAAACCCTCCGTGACGATATTGGCGAAACGGTCGTCGACATGGATCTCGACCTGGACCTCCGGATAGCTCGCGCAGAACTCGGCGAGGATCGGCTCGATCAGGCTCGGTAGCGCCACGCGCGGCACGTTCAGCCGCAGCAGGCCGCTCGGCTTGTTTCCGAGGCTCGACGCCTCCCGGAATGCCGAAAGGATGTCGTCGACCGCAGGGCGCGCCCGCTCCAGGAAGCGTCGCCCCGCCTCGGTCGGCGCGACGTCGCGGGTCGTGCGCGCCAGCAGCGCGACGCCGGCCCGCCGCTCCAGCGCCCGCACGCTCTGGCTGATGGCCGAAGGCGTGACGCCGAGCGCCGCTGCTGCCGCGGTGAAGGAGCGCTTCTCCGCCACGGTCAGAAGGGCCACCAGCCCATCGAGATCACCACGCCGCATTATGTAGCAGTACTGAAAGATACGTTCAGAATACAGCAGATTATCGCAGATATCGCCGAGGACTAGGTTCCCCGCATCGAGCAACACTCTCCGCAGGAGACCGCCATGACCGACGGGACCGACGACCGTCGCGCCTTCATCCGCACCGCCATGGCCGGCGGCCTCGGCGTCGGCCTGATCGCCACTGCCCGCGCCCAGCCGGCTCCGTCCGGCGCCCTTATCGGCAAGGTCGTGCTGATCACCGGCGCCACCTCCGGCATCGGTCGCATCACTGCCGAGCTCTTCGCCGCACAGGGCGCCAGGGTCGCCTTCTGCGGCCGGCGCGAGGCGCTCGGCCGCGAGGTCGAGGCCGGCATCCGCGCCAAGGGCGGCGATGCCTTCTATGTTCGGGCCGATGTTCGTGATGAAGGAGAGGTCAAAGCCTTCGTCGACGCGGTCATCGCCCGCTATGGCCGGCTCGACATCGCCTTCAACAATGCCGGCGCCGACAAGCCCCCCGCTCCGATCGCCGAGACAGCCGCTGACGGCTTCGACGACCTGATCGCCACCAATCTGCGCGGCGTCTTCCTCGCCATGAAGCACGAATTGCCGCATCTGGTCCGAACCAAGGGTGCCATCGTCAACATGGCCTCGATCGGCGGCCGCCATGCCTTCCCGAACATCATCGGCTACGGCGCCTCGAAGGCGGCGGTGATCCACATGACCAAAGCGGCCGCGCAGGAATACGGCCTCGACGTCCGCGTCAACGCGATCGCACCCGGGCCGATCGAGACGGCCATGCTCGAGCGCGTGCGCCGCGACTGGAAGGTGACGAGCGAGCAGCTCGCCAGCGCCTATCCGGCCAAGCGCATCGGCCGGCCGGAGGAAGTCGCCGAACTCGTGCTCTGGCTGGCGAGCCCCGCGGCGTCCTACGTCAACGGCCAGACCGTCGGCGTCGACGGCGGCGGGTTGGCTTGAGAAAAACCTACTCCGCCGCTTCCGGCCGCTTGATCTCGTGCTTGAGGATCAGCGGCGTCTGGGCAAGGGCGAAGATCATGGTCAGCGGCATCACGCCCCAGACCTTGAAGGCGACCCAGAAATCCTGGGTCTGCGTCCGCCAGATCACCTCGTTCAACACCGCAAGCACGAAGAAGAACAGGCCCCAGCGCAGGGTCAGCTTGCGCCAGCCCTCCTCGTCGAGCTGCAGCACGCTGTCGAGCACTAGCGCCAGCAGCGAGCGGCCGAAATAGAGCCCGCCGAGCAGTATGCAGCCGAACAGCGTGTTCACGATCGTCGGCTTGACCTTGATGAAAAAGGCGTCGTCGAGCGCGAGCGTCAGCCCGCCGAAGACGGTGACCACGACTGCATTGACGATCGCCATGCGCGGCAGGTGGTTCATCACGATCTTCGACAACACCAGCGCGATCAGCGAGGCCGCGATGAAGATGCCGGTGGCGACGAAGATGCGCCGGTCCTCGGCCACGCCGAACCAGCGATCGCCATAGGAGTTGGCGAAGAAGAAGATCGCCAGCGGCCCGAATTCGAGCGCCAGCTTGAGCAGCGGATTGATCGGTTTTGCCTCGCTCGGGCTCGCCGCCGTCCCGCTCATGCCGCTTCTCCCAGTCCTGCCACGGCACGGGCGAAATCACGCGCCGAGAACGGTTCGAGGTCGTCGACGCTCTCGCCGACGCCGATGAAATGCACGGGCAGGCCGAACTGCGCCGCCAAGGCGACGAGGATGCCGCCGCGCGCCGTGCCGTCGAGCTTGGTCATCACCAGGCCGGTGACGCCGGCGGTCTCGCGGAAGGCCTCGACCTGGCTGACCGCGTTCTGGCCGACCGTCGCGTCGAGCACGAGCAGCGCCGTATGCGGCGCTTCTGCGTCGAGCTTGCGGATCACCCGCACCACCTTGGCCAGTTCGTCCATCAGCCCCGTCTTGTTCTGCAGCCGCCCGGCCGTGTCGATCAGCAATACGTCGGTGCCGTTGGCCCTGGCCTTTTGCAACGCCTCAAAGGCGAGCCCGGCCGCATCGGCGCCCTGTTGACCGGCGATGACCTCGGCTCCGGTGCGCTCGCCCCAGACCTTGAGCTGCTCGATCGCCGCGGCACGGAACGTGTCGCCCGCCGCCAGCATCACCGATTTGCCCTCGGCCCGGAACTTGGCCGCGAGCTTGCCGATCGTCGTCGTCTTGCCCGAGCCATTGACCCCCACCATCAGGATCACGAACGGCTTTTTGGTGGCGTCGATCGCAAGCGGGGTGGCGACCGGCATCAGGATCGCCTCGACCTCGCGCGCCAGGATCGCCTTCACCTCATCGGGCTCGATCTGCTTGTCATAGCGACCTTCGCCGACCGCCTTGGCGATCCGGGCCGAGGTCGCGAGGCCAAGATCGGCCTGGATCAGGATATCCTCGAGATCCTCCAGTGTCCCGGCGTCGAGCTTGCGCTTGGTGAAGAGGTCGCTGATGCCTGTCGTCAACGCGGAGGAGGTGCGCGACAGCCCGTCCCGCAGCCGGCGCCACCAGCTGCGCTTGGGCTGTACGGGCTCCGGCGCCGCAATCGGCAAGGGCGCGGCTTCGCCGAGCAGAATCTCGGGCGCGAGCGGCGCCTCGGGCTCGGCTTCGGGCACAATCTCCGCTGCAGGCTCGGCCGGCGGCTCGGAGAGAGGAGTGGGCGCCGGTTCCGGCAGCGGCATCTCCGCCGGCTGATCCAGTCCGAACAGCTTCGAGAAGAAGCCGCGTTTCTTCGGTTCGGTCTCGCTCATCACCCGTCCTGCTACCGCAAATTCCGGCGCTGCTGGTTGCGCTGCACGGCGGCCTTGGTTAGCGCAATGCCATGACCACGCCCGAGCGACCAGCCCTTTCGCAGGACGACCTGCCCTTCGCGCTACTGCATCGCGACGCGATGATGCTCGTGATCGACAAGCCGGCGGGGCTTCCGGTGCATCGCGGCCCGGCGGCAAAAGGCCGCATCATCCCGGTTCTGACCGACCATCTCGACGCCCTGCGCTTCGGCCTGCCGCGACGCCCGGAGGCCGCGCACCGTCTCGACAAGGATACGTCGGGCTGCCTCGTGCTCGGCCGTCACCCCCGCGCCATGGCGCAGCTCAACCAGCTTTTCCGCGACGGTCGCATCGGAAAAACATACTGGGCGGTCGTCGAAGGCGAGCCTGCCGAGGACGAGGGCCTCATCGATCTGCCGCTCGGGAAACGCTCGCCTGAGCGCGGCTGGTGGATGAAACCGGACCCGGATGGCCTGCCCTCGCAGACACGCTACCGCGTGCTCGGCCGCGGTCGTTTCAATGACATGGCCACTGCCTGGCTGGCACTCGAGCCGCTGACCGGCCGCACGCACCAATTGCGCGTGCATTGTGCCTCGAGCTTCGGGCCGATCCACGGTGACGAAATCTACGGCACGGCGCCGCGCGACACCGGGCCAGGCTTGCACCTGCATGCGCAAAGCGTCTCGATCCCGCTCAACCCGAAGCGCGAGCCAGTGAACGTCACTGCGCCGCCGCCGCCGCATATGCACGCGGCGCTCGCGGCCTGCGGCTGGCCAGGCGGCGATAAGCTTTCCTAAACCCTAACGCCGCGATGGCTTGCGACAAGACCTCGTCAACCATTCTCTAAGGCGTTCCTGCTATCCCCGGTTGCAGAGATCGCGGGGCTTTTTCATGCTGAACAGGGTAGCGAGAACGGCGGAAGCGCGCGATGCGCTGCTGACCTTCGCGCAGGCGCGCGCCGACGTCGCCGCCGAGCCCCAGACGAATGCCGCGCTCGCCACCCTGATGAGCTGGGTCGAGGGCTATCTGATGCGCGAGCATCCGGAACTCGGCCGCACCGGCGCCGTCTGCCCATTCACCCGCCAGGCAGCCCGTATCGATACGGCGCGCCTTGCGGTCTGCACTGCCGGCCCGGACGAGGAGGAGCGCGCCTTCACACTTATCCGCAGCTGTTTCGGGGCGCTCGACGCGATTCCCTGCAAGCCGGGCATGGCACATTTCCGCACCGTCATCATCGGCTTTCCCGGCTGTGCCGACGCGCGCGGCGTCGCAATGCTGCAGCGCGTCCAGAAACGGCACAAAGTCTACTCCCTGGCCCGTGGCCGGATGGTCGGGCTGATGCACGAAACCTCCGAGGCTCCGGGATTGTGGAACCACGAATTTCGTCCCTTGCGAGCGCCGCTGCCGGTGCTCGCCATCCGCCACATGGTCGAGCATGACGCCCCTTTCGCCGCCCGCCATCCGCTCCTGCTCGTGCCCTATCTCGCGAAGTTCCGCCTGGCAGGTGGACGGCGCCTGATCGACCATCTCCGCGGCCAGGGTTGAGCATGCGCGCCAAGCCCATGCAGGCGGTTGCCGAAGGATCGCCCTCGCCCGATGGCAGGGCCGCTACCGGCTTTGCCGTCGAGATTCTGACGGGCCGCGATGCCTTCCTGGCTCTGAAGCCGGAATGGGACGCGCTTTTCGCACGCGCCGGCCTGCCGCATCAGCTTTTCCAGCGTCATGCCTTCCTGCGGCATTGGTGCGACCACTACCTTGTTGCCGGTGATCGCCTTTGCCTCGTCGTTGGTCGCGAGGCCGGGCGCCTGGTCATGCTCTGGCCGTTGGAACGCCGGCACCGCCTCGGCCTCGAACTGGTGCGCCTGATGGGAGCGCCGGTCGCGCAATTCGGTGATGTCCTCATCGAGGCCGACCCGCGGCGCGAACACTGGCTGGAGCGCGGCTGGGAGGCGCTGCGCCGGCGCGGTGTCGATCTGGTCGAGCTGCGCCTGGTGCGGGACGACGGCGCGCTCGGCCATTGCAACCGACTTGGTCTGACTACTCCGGTGGTGAACCAGGAAGCACCGTTCGCCGATCTGGCCTTGCGGGTGGCACCTGACGGGCCGAGCCTCGCTTATCCCGCGCGCGATCGCTCCAGCTACCGCCGTCGCCTGCGCCGTCTCACCGAGCGAGGCGAGATCGCCTTCACCAGCATCGAGCCGGGCGAAGAGGCAGCTGCACTAGCCGAGCAGGCCGCCTTGATGAAACGGGGAGCGCTCGCCCAGCACGGCATTGTCGCGCCCGCCGTGGCGGATCCCCGCTTCGCTCGCTTCTTCGCGGGGCTTGCTGCCGACCTGGATGACGAAGCGGGCCTGCGCCTCTCTGTCGTCAGCTGCGACGGGTGTCCAATCGGGATCGATCTCTCTTTCGATTGCAAGGGACGCAGTTTCGGCCACGTCATCGCCAGCGATCCGAGTTTCGAGCGGGAAGGTCTGGGCCGCGTGCTGGTTCACCACGCCTTCGCCAGCGCCAGGACACGCGGCAGCTCGATTTTCGACCTGCTGGCCCCCGCCGATCCCTATAAGCAAGAACATGCCGACGGGGCCGTGCCAGTGCGCGATTTCACCGTGCCGCTGAGCTGGCGCGGACAGCTCGCCTGCGATTTCGCCCTGCCGCACCTGCGCCCGACACTGAAGGCGATCGCCAAGCGACTCCCGGCGGGCTGGGTCCGGCGCTTGACGAGCCCGGGCAGCTAGCTCGCCATCGCATCCATGGCGCGCGCCAGCCTGACGTCGAGCTCGGTCAGACCGCCGGCATCATGCGTCGACAGCGTCACCTCGACCGTCTTGTAGACATTCGACCACTCCGGGTGATGGTCGAGCTTTTCGGCGAGTAGCGCGACCCGGCTCATCCAGCCGAAGGCCTCGTTGAAGTCGCGGAAGACGAAGCGCTTGCTCATCGCCTCGCGGCCCTCGACCAGCGTCCAGCCTGTGAGGACCGACAACGCCTCCTTGCGGGCCTCCGGACTCAAGCGTTTCGGCCGGTCATGTCCCAATGTCACCTCCGCTGCGAAAGCGCGCCGAGTGGGCGATTCGGATAGTGCAGGCCGAGCGGATAGGCCGCCTCCAGCACATAGGGCCCGCCGCCGATCGAATCACGCGAGGACATCAGCGCGAATCGGCGCGCCGTGAAACTGATCGGGCGCACGATCGGATGCGTGGCGAGATAATGGGCGACATCGGCAGGCAATGAATCGCGCAGCCGGGCCAGCGTCACATGCGGCGTGAACTTCCGCGATTCGGGCGGCAGCCCGAGCCGTCGCACCAAGCGTTCCAGTTCGGCCTGCAGCTCGTTGAGCTTCTGCGAAGGCTGGACGCGCGCGAACACCGCGCGCGGCCGGTCGCCGCCGAAACTGCCGAGCTGATCGAGCGTGATGACCAGCGGCTCGCCGCCGACATCGTTGAGAAAGCTGTCGATGTCATGGGCCGTGCGCCGGTCGACATCGCCGAGGAAGCGCAAGGTGATGTGATAGTCGGCGGGCTCGATCCAGCGGGCGCCAACCAATCCGCCGCGATGCAGCGTCAGGCTCGAGGCGACCTCAGCGGGAACTTCCAGGGCGGTGAATAGCCGGGGCATGGCGAACCAGTGCCAGTGATTTGTGACTCTGGCGAGACGCGAGCCTCGCACCATGCACCGCTGCCGACAAGCCGGCTCTGCTTCCCGCTCATGGGCAGGGGTTGCCGACGCGCTGATGGATCGCATCGATCTTCGCCTCGAGCTCGGGTGAGATCGCAACCGTAGCCGAGCCGATCGCTGTCCTGAGCTGCTCCATGCTGGTCGCCCCGATGATGTTCGAGGTGACGAAGCAGCGCGAGGTCACGAAGGCCTGTGCCATCTGCACGGGATCGAGCCCGGCCTCATCGGCAAGCGCGATATAGGCCTTGATCGCCAAGTCTGCGCCCGCGGTCTGGTAGCGCTGGGCGCGATCGAACAGCGTCGTACGGGCGCCAGCCGGCCGGGCGCCGTCGAGATATTTGCCGGAGAGATAGCCCTGGGCCAGCGGTGAATAAGCCAGCAGCCCGACCTGCTCGCGCATGGCGATCTCGGCCAGCGCCGTCTCGAAGGTCCGGTTCAGGAGATTGTAGGCGTTCTGGATCGACTGCACGCGCGGGCGGCCATTCCCCTTCGCCTCGGCAAGGA
The DNA here is from genome assembly GCF_964253285.1 of Allobosea sp. LjRoot237. Classification (NCBI taxonomy): domain Bacteria; kingdom Pseudomonadati; phylum Pseudomonadota; class Alphaproteobacteria; order Hyphomicrobiales; family Alloboseaceae; genus Allobosea; species Allobosea sp. LjRoot237. Next base: position 5,638,229 of record NZ_CAXUQP020000001.1, on the reverse strand, counting down.
AATTCATCGTGCCCCAGGCACTCTCGTTCGACAGGCCGAGATGGCGGATCTTGCCGGCCTTGACGATTCCCGCGAAGGCGTCGAGCTGCTCGGCGATCGGCGTCTCGTCCTCGGCCTGCGTGAAGGCCGCCTGGTTGAAGCGCGTCGGGTTCGAGCCCCAGGCCATCGGTCGGTCGGGGAAATGGATCTGGTAGAGGTCGATATAGTCGGTCTGCAGCCGCTTCAGGCTCTTGTCGACGGCTTCCTCGATCTGCCGGCGATTGACCCGAGTCGGCCCCTTATCGTCGCGGAACCAGTCATTGGCCGAGCGGCCGACCACCTTGGAGGCGAGGATCACCTTGTCGCGATTGCCGCGCGCCTTAAACCAAGTGCCGATGATCCGCTCGGTCGAGCCTTGCGTCTCCGCCGTGGGCGGGATCGAATAGAGCTCGGCCGTGTCGAAGAAGTTCACGCCTTGGTCGAGCGCGTAATCCATCTGCTCATGCCCCTCGGCCTCCGTGTTCTGCTGACCCCAGGTCATCGTGCCCAGGCAGATCGCCGAGACCTTGAGATCGGTGCGGCCGAGACGGCGGTATTCCATGGCGAAAAGCTCCGATAGCGGACGCACCGGAAGCGCGCCGCGCATGACTAGGGTGATGGCAGGGTGCGCCCTAGCTCAGGAGCGCGGGCGCAGGGAGAAAAGGAACCGCTCCACCGTCGGCAGGATGCGCTGCGCGATGACGCGCACGCCCTCAACCTTCGGATGCAGCATGTCGGGCTGGTTCAATAACCGGTCCCCGGCGATCCCGTCCAGAAAGAAGGGATAGAGAACGAGCCCGTGCTTCTCGGCGAGTTTCGGATAGATGGCATCGAAACGGGCGACATAGTCCGGACCGTTGCTGCGCGGCGCGTACATGCCGGCAAGCAGGACCGAGATGCCGCGCGCCTTCAGCCCGGTCACGATTGCGTCAAGCGACCTCTCGGTCAGTGCCGGATCGACACCGCGCAAGGCGTCATTGGCGCCGAGCTCGAGGATGACGCCGTCGGTCCCGTCAGGCACCGACCAGTCGAGCCGCTCCAGCCCGCCCTGCGAGGTATCGCCGGAGACGCCGGCATTGGCGATCTCGACCGAAATCCCCTTGTCGCGCAGCATCTTCTCCAGCACCGCCGGAAAGGCGGCGCTGCCCGGCAGATTGTAGCCGGCAGTCAAGCTGTCGCCGAACGCGACCAACTTGAAAGGCTTGGTCTGGGCGAAGGCGGAGCTGTTCATTGAAAAAGAACTCAAGCTGGCGAAGACGAGCAGCATCGCCGCCCAAATGCGCGGCGACAGCTGGATTCGAGACGCTAAGCGCCCATATCGGGTGACGGCGCGACGCATGGCGGTTCTTGTCCCTTCGGCTCGGAATGAAAGTCGAAGCGGCGGCATCGGACGGGATGAAAGCGGAAACATGGCGGTGAGCGAGGCAACCCCGACGATCGAACTCAGCGACGTCGAGCTCAGTCTGGGGCGTGGCGCTGCCCGCGTCCATATCCTCAAAGGCGTCTCGCTGACCATCCCGCAAGGGCAGGCCACCGGCCTCGTCGGCCCCTCCGGTTCCGGCAAATCGACCTTGCTAATGACGATGGCCGGGTTGGAGCGGCCCGATTCCGGGCTGGTGAAGGTCGCCGGACAGGATCTCGGCCTGCTCGGCGAGGACGCACTCGCCATCTTCCGTGGCCGCCATATCGGCATCGTCTTCCAGTCCTTCCACCTCGTGCCGACCATGACGGCGCGTGAGAACGTGGCGCTGCCGCTCGAGCTCGCCGGCATCGACGATGCTCTCGAGCGCGCTGCCGCCGAATTGCGCAATGTCGGCCTCGGCGAACGCATGGACCACTACCCGGCCCAGCTCTCCGGCGGCGAGCAGCAGCGCGTCGCCATCGCCCGCGCGGTCGCACCCGACCCGGCGATCCTCGTCGCCGACGAGCCGACCGGCAATCTCGACGAGAGCACCGGCCGCTCGATCGTCGACCTGATCTTCGCGCTCCGGCGCGAGCGCGGCGCCACGCTCGTGCTCGTCACCCACGATCTGTCGCTGGCCGCAAACTGCGACCGCACCGTGCGCCTGCGGGCCGGCCGCATCGAGACCGAGGCCGGCACCGAGGCACTGGCGATCTGACATGCACGCTCCCGTCAGACCGTCGGCTACTCCTTCCAGTCCCACACGCAGGCCTGTCGGCCTGAAGCTCGCCCTGCGCCTCGCCTGGCGCGACCTGCGTGGCGGCCTGCGCGGCTTTGGTGTCTTCATCGCCTGTCTCTCCCTCGGCGTCATGGCGATTGCCGCCGTCTCCTCGGCCTCGCGCGGCTTGAGCGAAGGCCTCGGCCGCGAGGGTCGACGCATCCTCGGCGGCGATGCCGCCTTCAGCCTGATCCATCGCGAGCTGACCGCGGAAGAGCATGCCTTCCTCGCCCGCCATGGCGAGGTTTCGACCATTGCGACGCTGCGCAGCATGGCCAATGCCGGCGAGAAGGGCGCAGCGCTGGTCGAGCTCAAGGCCGTCGACGGCTCCTATCCGAGCATCGGCGAATTGCGCACCGACCCGTCAGCACCGGCCGCCGATCTGCTCGCCCTGCGTGATGGTGTCTATGGCGGTATCGCCGATCCCGTCCTGCTCGGCCGGCTCGATCTCAAGCCCGGCGACACCGTGCTGATCGGCTCCGCCCGGGTGCAGCTGCGCGCCAATCTTGTCTCCGAGCCCGACAAGATCGCTGCCGGCGTCGGCTTCGGGCCGCGCCTGATCCTCTCGCAAGACGCTCTCCGCGCCTCCGACCTGCTCCAGCCCGGCAGCCTGGTTCGCTGGACGGCCCGCGTGGTTCTGCCGGCGGGGGCAAACACCGACGTCGCGCTCGACGCCCTGTTGGCTGACGCCACACGCGAGCAGCCGAATGCGGGCTGGGAAGTCCGCTCGCGCGCCAACGCCGCGCCGAACTTCCAACGCAATATCGAGCGCTTCACCCAGTTCCTGACGCTGGTCGGCCTGACTGCGCTTCTGGTCGGCGGCGTCGGCGTCGCCAATGCGGTGCGCCGCTTCGTCGAGGCCAAGCGGCTCGACTTCGCCACGCTGAAGGCGATCGGCGCCACCGGCGGCCGGGTCGTCGCCATCCATCTGATCGAAGTCATGCTGATCGCCGGTATCGGCATCGCGATCGGGCTCGCGCTCGGCGCGGCGGCGCCCTTTGCGCTGGGCTACGCGCTCGCCGACATCCTGCCGCTGCCGTTCGAGCCGACCCTGGCGCCGGCCGAACTCGCTATCGCCGCCCTCTACGGCCTGCTGACAGCGCTGGTCTTCGCCATCATCCCGCTCGGCCGCGCTCATGACGTGCCGGTCTCGGCTCTGTTCCGCGACCAGGTCGAACCTGACCGGCGCCAGCCGCGCTGGGTCTACAAAGCGATCTTCCTGGCCGCGCTCGCCGGCCTCGTCGGCGTCGCGCTTGCCTTCGCCTATGACCGGCGCATCGCGCTGATCTACATCGCCGCCGCCGGAGGCGTCTTCCTTCTCTTGCGCCTGGTTGCCCTTGGGCTGATGGCGCTGGCGCGCCGCGCCGGGCGCCCGCGCCGGCCGGCGCTTCGGATGGCGCTTGCCAACACCTATCGTCCGGGCGCGCTGACCCAGTCGCTCGTGCTGTCGCTCGGTCTCGGCGTCGCGCTGCTGTCGACCCTCGCCTTCATCGATGTCAGCCTGAGGCGGCAACTGACCCAGTCGCTGCCGCAGAAGGCGCCGAGCTTCTTCTTCCTCGACATCCCCAACGCCCAAGCGGCCGAGTTCGACCGCTTCCTAAGCGAGCAGCGCCCCGGCGCGCATGTCGAGCGCGTGCCGATGATGCGCGGGCGGATCGTCAGCGTGAACGACGTCCCCGCCGAACAGATCAAGGCGAGCGAGCAGATGGCCTGGGTGCTGGAGGGCGATCGCGGCATCACCTATTCCGCGACGATGCCCGAAGCCTCCAGGCTCGCTTCGGGTGAATGGTGGCCGGAAGGCTATCGCGGCGAGCCGCTGGTCTCCTTCGACGCCCGCGCTGTCGAGGGGCTGGGGCTGAAGCTCGGCGACAGGCTCACGGTCAACGTGCTCGGCCGCAACATCACCGCGCGCATCGCCAATTTCCGCGACATCGAATGGCGCTCGCTCGGCATCAACTTCGTCATGGTGTTCTCGCCGAACACCTTCGCCGGCGCACCGCACACCAACCTCGCCACCGTGACCGACAACGGCGCGGCAGCCACCACCAGCGATGCGGTCCTGATGCGCCAGCTTGCCATCGCCTTCCCGGCTGTGACGGCGGTCAGGGTCAAGGACGCACTGGAGGCGGTCAACACCATCGTCAGCCAGCTCGCCGGCGCGATTCGCGGCGCCTCTAGCCTCGCCATCGCTGCAAGCCTGCTGGTTCTCGCGGGGGCGCTGGCGGCCGGGCAGAGGGCGCGGCTCTATGACGCGATGATCCTGAAGACGCTCGGCGCCACCCGTCGCTTCATACTTTCGTCGTACGTCCTCGAATACGCAGGCATCGGCATTGTTTCTGCCCTGTTCGGGCTCCTGGCAGGTGCCGCGGCCGGATGGGGCGTCGTCACGCAAGTGATGAAGATAGATTTCGTCTTCGATCCAACAGGCGCCATCATCGCTGCGACTGCAGCCGTCGTGGTCACCGTCGCGTTCGGATTGGTCGGGACGCTACAAATACTGTCGAAAGCGCCAGCTTCTCATCTGCGGAATTTATGAGTTCTGACTCATCGCAGCGCGGCATAAACATGAACGGAGTGTAATGTTGCATCGACTGGCCGGTGAAATTCTATGCCGGCGGCGGCGCTAACCATGCTTGCCTCTTGTAAGGCCGCGCGATCCCCATCATATTTCGCAGTGTCGCGACGATGGTGCGCGGCGGTGGGCGCCGCAACGGCGGTTATCCACCAGGCAAAGTTTCAAGGGGAACTCTCTCCATGAGCGATTTCGACCGCAACGCTCAGGTCTGGGGCGCCGGCCGCGCCCAGCAGACCAGCGCTGCCGAGCTGGACCAGGGCCTGCGCTCGTTCATGCTCGGCGTCTACAACAACATGACGATCGGCTTGGCCATCACCGGCCTGATGGCGATCGGCATCTCGATGCTGGCGATCGCCGGCTACTCGCCCTCGGGCAAGGTCACCGCGCTGACGCCGCTGGGCGACTTGCTGTTCCGCAGCCAGCTGCGCTGGGTCATTATGCTGGCGCCGCTCGCCTTCATCCTGTTCTTCTCGTTCAAGGCCGAGAGCATGAGCTCGTCCTCGGCCCGCGCCATGTTCTTCGCCTTTGCGGCGGTGATGGGCGTATCGATGGCAGCGATCTTCCTCGTCTTCACCAGCGAGTCGATCGCCCGCGTGTTCTTCATCACCGCAGCCTCCTTCGCTGGTCTCAGCCTCTACGGCTACACCACGAAGAAGTCGCTCTCGGGCATCGGCTCGTTCCTGATCATGGGCCTGATCGGCCTGGTGATCGCCTCGGTCGTGAACCTGTTCCTGCAGTCGGGCCCGCTCGGCTTCGTCATCTCGGTGATCGGCGTGCTGGTCTTCGCCGGCCTGACCGCCTGGGATACGCAGCGCCTGAAGGAAATGTACCTGTACTCGGACCTCGACTCCGAGTCGGCTGCGAAGCTTTCGGTGAACGGCGCCCTGTCGCTCTACCTGAACTTCGTCAACATGTTCCAGATGCTGCTTTCGCTCTTCGGCTCCAAGCAGGAGTGATCAGGGCGACAGCCTGAAAACACGAAGCCCCGGCCGCAAGGCCGGGGCTTTTCTTTTGGGTCAGCCTTGTGTGGCGATCTCAGCCCACTACACTCAGCCGCTTGTCGAGCACTTTGAGCACCCGGCTCAACTCGGCTCCGCGCTTCAGGATCAGCCCGGTCGCGGTCACCACCGAATAGGTGCCCTGCCGCCTCGCCAGCGACGGGTCCTTGACGATCCGGTAGAGCGGCACTTCGGCTGCGCGACGAAAGACTGAGAACTGCGCCTTGTTGCGCAGGAAATCGATGGCGTAGTCACGCCACTCACCGGCCGCGACCATCCGGCCGTAGAGGTTGAGCAGCTCGTTCAGCTCACGGCGATCGAAGGTGACGGAAGAGGGCGCGGCGGCGGCCGGAAAGGCGACGACCGCGCCTGCTCGCTGCGCTGGCGGAATTTCGCTTTCGCTCATCGCGCCTCCTATTCATCGCCTGCCGTTACCCGGCAAGAGATGATGCGCCCAACCCCCGGGCCCTGGCAAGACAGCTTGATGACGGCGCCGAGACCTTCCTCCGCCTTCAGCGCGATTGCCATGATTTTGCCGCGCTTGCGCCAAGCGAGCGCCCCGTTGCGGCGTTCAACTCCGATTCGTTGCCTAGACGGCCCGGCCTGTCCGGTTCCGGACACGTCAGCCCCCCAGCCCCTCCGGCGCTGCGGCGGGTCGGGCCAACTAGTCCAGGCTAACTTACGGCTGGCGGTTTCCGCCGGCCGTTTTCTTTGACCGGAAGCTCAGCGCGACGCGCCGTGATATTCGGGATTGGGCCGCATATCGACCGCCGAGGCGATCCGATTCGACATGTTGAAAAAGGCGGCGACCGCGCCGATGTCCCAGATATCGCGCTCGCCAAAGCCGGCCTTGCGCAAGGTCTCCCGATCCTCTTCCTCGATCCTGTGCGGCGCCTCGGTCAGCTTCACCGAAAAATCGAGCATGGCGCGGTGGCGGGGGGAGAGCTGCGCGGCGCGATAGTTCATCACCATCATCTCGCCGAGAACCGGATCGCCGGAGAGCTGGCGTACCGCCTGACCATGCGCGGTGAGGCAGTAATAGCAGCGATTCACGCTGGAGACCGCGACCGCAATCATCTCGCGCTCCAGCTTCGACAGGCCGGACGGCGCCAGCATCAGGTCGTTGTAGAAGGTGGCGAAGGCAGAGAGCTTGGCGTCATCATGCGCATAGGCCGTGAGGACATTCGGCACATAGCCGAGCTTCTCCTCGCATTTGGCGAAATAGGCCTGCATCTCCTCCGAAAGCGCGGCGCGCGGCAACGCGAGTGCCATCACGGCAGGCTGTGCGTCCTGCTTCGCAGGCACCTCGCCCACCATCGCTTTGTCATGCTTCTTCGTCATCTCTGCACTCCTCGCGCTGATATCCGCGCGGATCGGGCACAAGCTGCCGTTTCCGCGCCATATTGGTGCAATCTGGCCGCTAGCCTGCGACGAAAGTTGCAGAGGCCTGAGAGCTATGTCATCGCTGCGGCAAAATAGCAGGGGGAAGATGACGATGGCTAAGCGGGAAGCGAATGCCACGGCTGCAGCCGTGATCGCAATCGAGACCACCGCTCGCGAGCTCGGCTCGGCGATGCCCGCAGAATTCCCCAAGCTGCTTTACGGCCGTACCGTCGCCGAGGATCTCGTCGCGCTGCCGGCCGACTTGCTCGCCCGTGCTGCCGACGCCGCCTATGTGCACCTAACCAGCCGGCGCAAGCCCGGTGAGCCCAATCTGCGTTTCCGGGACGAGGCTGTCGCAGATGGTGGGCGCGAACGCCAGATCACGATCCTCGAGGTCGTCAACGACAACAAGCCGTTCCTGCTCGATTCCACCCTCGCCGAGCTGGCCGAGCAGGGCTACGAGCCGCGTCTGGTCGCCCATCCCATCCTTGCCGTGGTGCGTAAGGACAACGGCACCTTCGAATCGCTCGCCGGTGAAGCCGCCGGTCGCGCCGTCGAAGGTACGCGCCGCGAAAGCCTGATCCATATCCATCTCGACCGGATCGACACGCCCGAGGCGCGCGACCGGCTCGCCGCCGGCCTGGCCCGCGTCTATGTCGATGTCGGCCTCGCCGTCGACGACTGGGCCGCAATGCGCGGCCGCATCACCGAGGTGATCCAGTCCTACCGCGCCAACCCGCCTCCGCTGCCGGAGGACGAGGTCACCGAGGCGCTGAACTTCCTCGAATGGATCGCCAGCGACAATTTCACCCTGCTCGGCGTGCGCGCTTATCGCTTCGCCGGCGGCGACACCGCCGCCGACCCGGTCGATTCCTCCGGCCTAGGCATCCTGCGCGATCCGGATGTTCGGGTCCTGCGCAAGAATCGCGAACTCGTGGTGATGACGCCTGAGATTCGCGCCTTCCTGGCCAAGCCGCAGGCGCTGATCATCACCAAGGCCAACGTCAAGAGCCGTGTCCATCGCCGCGTCCATCTCGACTATGTCGGGATCAAGCTCTTCACCGCCGATGGCAGGCTCGACGGCGAATTGCGCATCGTCGGCCTTCTGACCTCGAACGCCTATACCGGCACCGCCCGCGCCATTCCCTATCTTCGTCTCAAGGTCGCGCGCGTCCTCAAGAGCACCGGCTTCGATCCGTCGAGCTATTCCGGCCGCGCCCTCTACAGCGTGCTCGACGCTTTCCCGCGCGACGAGCTCTTCCAGATCGATGTCGAGACGCTGGAACGCTTTGCGCTCGACATCATGCAGCTGACGGAGCGGCCACGCATCCGCGCGCTCGCCCGCGCCGACGAGTTCGACCGTTTCGTCTCGGCGCTCGTCTTCATCCCGAAGGACCGCTACGATACCACCGTGCGCCGCCGCGTCGGCGAGTTCCTCGCGCGCATCTATCAGGGCCGCGTTTCCGCCGCCTATCCGGCCTATCCGGAAGGCCCGCTCGCACGCACGCACTATATCATCGGCCGCGACGAGGGCCGCACGCCCAAGATCGACCGCGGCACGCTCGAGGCCGGCATCGCCGCGATCGTGCGGACCTGGGGCGATGGGCTGAAGGATGCGCTCGACGCGCAGAAGGCGGGCCCGGCCGCACGCTCACTAGCCGAGCGCTATGCCGAGGCCTTCGGCGCCGCCTATCGCGAGCGCTATTCCGCCGAGGATGCGCTGATCGATATCGACATGCTGCAGAAGCTGTCGGATGAGCGCCCCCGCGCCGTCAATCTCTACCGCCGTGAGGGCGACGGCCCGACCCGCGCCAACCTCAAGCTGTTCTCACGCGGCGCCGCGATCTCGCTGTCGGCACGCGTGCCGATGCTGGAGAACATGGGCTTCCGCGTCGTCAACGAGCGCACCTTCAACATCACGCCGCAGCAGAATGGCGGGGCCAGCGCCGACACGCGCGTCTGGCTGCACGACATGACGCTGGAGCGCGCCAGCGGCGGCGAGATCGACATCGAGAATCTCGATCCGACGATCGAAGCGGCGCTGATGGCGCAGTTCCGCGGTCTCACCGAATCCGACCGCTTCGACCAGCTCGTGCTCGCCGCCGGCCTCGCCTGGCGCGAGGCGGCGCTGCTGCGGGCGCTCGGCCGCTATCTGCGCCAGGTCGGCGCGCCCTATGCGCAGGATTACATCGCCGATGCACTGACCCGCCATTCCGGCATCGCCACCGGCCTGGTCAAGCTCTTCATCGCCAAGTTTGATCCTCGCTTGTCCGACGAGAAGCGGGCCGAGCAGGTGACAGCCGAGCGCGAGCGCATCGAAGCTGCGCTCGCCGACGTGACCAGCCTCGACGAGGACCGCATCCTGCGCCGCTTCGTCAACCTGATCGACGCAGGCCAGCGCACCAACTTCTTCCAGATCGGCCCCGACGGGCATCCGCGCGGCACGATCTCGTTCAAGTTCGCCTCCGGTCAGGTCGATGGCATGCCGCTGCCGCGCCCGCTCTACGAGATCTTCGTCTACTCACCACGCGTCGAAGGCGTGCACATGCGCTTCGGCAAGGTTGCGCGCGGCGGCCTGCGCTGGTCAGACCGGTCGCAGGACTTCCGCACCGAGGTGCTCGGGCTGGTCAAGGCACAGCAAGTCAAGAACGCCGTCATCGTGCCGGTCGGCGCCAAGGGCGGCTTCGTGCCCAAGCAATTGCCGCCGGCGAGCGACCGCCAGGCATGGCTCGCCGAAGGCACCGAGAGCTATCGCATCTTCGTGCGCACCTTGCTCGAGCTCACTGATAATCTCGATGGCGAGACGGTCGTGCCGCCGCCGGACACGGTCCGCCATGACGGCGATGACCCTTACCTCGTCGTCGCCGCCGACAAGGGCACCGCGACCTTCTCCGACACCGCCAATGCACTCTCGGCCGAGAAGCATCACTGGCTCGGCGACGCTTTCGCCTCCGGCGGCTCGCAGGGCTACGACCACAAGGGCATGGGCATCACGGCGCGCGGCGCCTGGGAGGCGGTGAAACGCCATTTCCGCGAGATCGACGTCGATATCCAGACGACGCCCTTCACCGTCGCCGGCGTCGGCGACATGTCCGGCGATGTCTTCGGCAACGGCATGCTGCTCTCGCCGGCGATCAAGCTCGTCGCCGCCTTTGACCATCGCGATATCTTCCTCGACCCCGATCCCGATTCGGCAAAGAGCCTGGCCGAGCGCCAGCGCATCTTCGCGCTGCCGCGCTCCTCCTGGGCCGACTACGATAAGTCGCTGATTTCCAAGGGCGGCGGGATCTTCTCGCGCCAGGCTAAGAGCATCACGCTCTCGGCCGAGGTGCGACAGGCGCTCGATTTCGACAAGGCGCAGGTCACGCCGGCCGAGTTGATGACCGCGATCCTGAAGGCGCCGGTCGACCTGCTCTGGTTCGGCGGTATCGGCACCTATATCCGCGCCGGCGACGAGAGCGACGCCCAGGTCGGCGACCGCGCCAATGACGCGATCCGCATCGCCGGCGCCGATCTGCGCGCCAAGGTGATCGGCGAGGGCGCCAATCTCGGCGCGACCCAGCGTGGCCGCATCGAGGCCGCGCGTCAGGGCGTGCGCCTCAATACTGACGCGATCGACAACTCCGCCGGCGTCAACACCTCCGACGTCGAGGTCAACATCAAGATCGCACTCGCCGACCCGGTCCGCGACGGCCGCCTGCCCGAGAAGAAGCGCAACGCTTTGCTCGCGCAGATGACCGACGAGGTTGGCTTGCTCGTCCTGCGCAACAATTACCTGCAGAGCCTGGCGCTCTCGCTGACCGAGGCGCAGGGCATCCAGGCCACGCCGCATCTACGCCGGCTGATGGTGCAGCTCGAGGAGGACGGCCGGCTCGACCGCAGCGTCGAGTACCTGCCGTCCGACGCGGTCCTGATCGAGCGCGAGAAGCGCGGCGAGGGTCTGACCCGGCCAGAGCTCGCGGTCCTGCTCGCCTATGCCAAGCTCGCTTTGCATGACGCGCTGCTCGACTCGGCCATCCCCGACGATCCCTATCTGAAGAGCGAGCTCGTCCGCTATTTCCCGCAGCCGCTGCGCGAGGGCTATGGCGCTGAGATCGCAGGCCACAAGCTGCGCCGCGAGATCGTCGCGACCCAGCTCGCCAACGCCATCATCAACCGCGGTGGCCCGGCCATCGTCTCGACACTGGCCGACCAGACCCGCGCCGAGGCTCCGGCGATCGCCGCCGCCTACGCCGTCGCGCGCGATTCCTTCGACCTGATCGTGCTCAACGGCGCCATCGACGCGCTCGACGCCAAGCTGCCGGGCAAGATCCAGACCGGGCTCTACGCCGCTGCGCAGGAACTCGTCGTCGACCGGATGCGCTGGTTCCTGCGCCGCGGCGTCGCCATGCCTGGCACGATCGAGCAGACTGTGGTGCACTATGCCAAGGGCGGCGCGGCGCTGGAGGTTGCGTTGGCCGAGCTGCTGCCGGAGGCAGCGGCCCAGGCGCGCACCGCCCGCATCGCCGCGCTGACGGCCGAAGGCGTGCCCGAGCCGCTGGCAGTGCGCGTTGCCAGCTTGCCCTGGCTCGCCGAGGCGACTGACATCGTCGACATCGCCAGCCGCACCAAGCGCGACATCGTCGACGTCGCGCGGATTCATTTCGCTGCCGATTCGGTCTTCGGCTTCTCGACGCTCGCCTCCTCGGCCGCTGCCGTGCCGGCGACCGACGACTATGAGCGTCTGGCGCGCCAGCGCGCGGTCGAGACGCTGACCGACGCCCATGCCGGGCTGACGCAGGAGATCGCGACTGGCAAATCGGGCCCCGATGCGCTGAAGGACTGGCTGGCAGAACGGGGCGCCGACGCCGAACGCACCCGCGCTACCGTCTCGGCCATTGCCATGTCCGGCCTCTCCCTGCCAAAGCTGATGGTGGCGGCCGGGATGCTGGCCGATCTGCCACGCCGGTAAGGCCGAGAAGAGAGTTTGGCGATGAGCCCCGAAGACGAGAGTACGATGCCGGCTGCGACGCGAATCGATCCGAAGCTGCTGGAGATTCTCGTCTGCCCGGTCACCAAGGGCACGCTCGAATACGACGCCGCCCGTCAGGAGCTGATCAGCCGCGCCGCCAAGCTCGCCTATCCGATCCGCGACGGCATCCCGATCATGCTGCCGGAAGAGGCCCGGCAGCTGGAGGGATAACACTGGAAATTGCAGGTCCTACTTGGGCTGACTCAAGTAAGATTCGGGTATGCGCGGAGGCTTGCTGCGTGACCTGCTGAGAATAATCAGGTCCGACTCGGTATGGCCGGGTCTGATTCTGCGTCACGGCAACAAGGAGTGCCTACAGCATCTCGCCCTTGAGCAGGCGTGGCGTCGATCCCGCCAACCCGGCGGCCTCGCGGATGAAGAGGCGCTTCAGCCCCGGCATGCGCTCGACCAGGCCGAGCCCGAGATCGCGCGCCAACCGCAGCGGCGTCGAATCGTTCGAGAACAGCCGATTGAGCCCGTCGGTGACGACACCCATGGCGACCGTGTCGAAGCGCCGCGCCTTCTCATAGGCCTCGAGCACGTCCGCACCGCCGACGTCGAGGCCGAGCCGGGCGGCATCGACGATCGCCTCGGCCAGAGCCGCCACGTCCTTCAGCCCAAGATTGAGCCCCTGGCCGGCGATCGGATGGATGACATGAGCGGCATCGCCGAGCAGCGCCAGCCGCTCGCCGACGAAACGGCGTGCCACGCCGAAGGAGAGGGGATGGGCGCCCGGGCGGCTTTCCATGGTGATCTCGCCGAGTTCGAGGCCGAAACGGCGCTCGACTTCGAGCAGCAGGTCGCTTTCATCGAGCGCCAGCAGCGCCGCGACGTTCTCGCTTGCTTCCGTCCAGACGATCGAGGAGCGATGGCCGAGCTTGCCGCCATCGGCCAAAGGCAGGATCGCGAACGGGCCGGACGGCAGGAAGTGCTCGACCGCCCGCCCCTCATGCGGCCGCTCATGGCCGATGGTCGCGACGATCCCCGATTGCGGATAGGACCAGCCGACCCAGCCGATGCCGGCCTGCTCGCGGAGCTTGGAACGCGCCCCGTCCGCCGCGACCAGCAAGGCGCAATCGAGTCTCTCGCCGCCCGCGAAGCTCACCGCAGTCATATCGCCTTCGTCGGCTGCGCCCGAGCGGACGCCCTCGGCCCGCAGCTCGACGCCATTGGCGCGCGAGACCTGGAGTAGTGCCGCCATCAACGCGCCATTCTCGACCATATGGGCGAAGGGCTGACCAGGTTCGACCTCGCCGTCGAAGCTGAGAAAAACCGGCCGCACCAGATCCGGTGTGCGGCTGTCGGTGATCACCATCTCGGTCATCGGCGTCGCCGCCGTTTCCGCCAGGCGCCAGACGCCGAGCGCTTCCAGCATGTTGCGCGCTGCCGCCGCGACAGCATAGGCGCGGCTATCGGCTCGCGCCGGCCCGGCCAGCGCCGGATCGGCGACGATCACGCAAAAGCTCTCGCCCAGTGCCTGCTTCAGAGCGACCGCCAGCGTCAGCCCGGCGACGCCGCCGCCGGCGATGACGATGCGCTGGCTCGCATTTTCGGGGCTCTGCACCATGGCCTTCCTCGCATCGCACCGCTTGACGCGGCCGGATCGCTCGTTGCTGATGCAACCCTGCCGTCTTGCCTAGAGCCGGCCCGGGCCGCAAGCCCGCGCCGAGCCGGTTTCCTGCCGATGACCCGCACCACCGACACCCTGCTCTCGATCTTCGATCTCGAACCACTTGGACACAACCGGTTCCAGGGTCGCAGCCCCGACAATGGCTGGACCCGCGTCTTCGGCGGCCAGGTGATCGGCCAAGCGCTCTATGCCGCCTGCAAGACGGTCGAGGAGCGCCAGCCCCATTCGCTCCACGCTTATTTTCTCCTTCCGGGCGATCCGCAAATCCCGATCGTCTACGAGGTCGAGCGCCTGCGCGATGGCGGCTCGTTCACGACGCGGCGCGTGCTCGCACTGCAGAAAGGCGCCGCGATCTTCGCGATGTCGGCCTCCTTCCAGATCGCCGAGCCGGGCTACGATCACCAGATGCCGATGCCGGCAGTACCGATGCCGGAGGACCTGCCAGATCGCGACGGTATGGAGCGCGACGTGCTGCCGCACATGCCCGAGGCGGTGCGCGCCTATTACCGGCGCGAGCGACCGATCGAGATCCGCCCGGTCGAGATGAGCCGCTACGCCGCAGACGGATCGCGGGAGCCGAGATTCGACGTCTGGGTCAGGGCCTCGCAGAAATTGTCGGACGAGCCGGCGCTGCACCAGAGCGTGCTCGCCTATGCCTCCGACCTGATGCTGCTCGATTCCAGTCTGATCGCCCATGGCACCAGCGTCTTCGACCGGCGTATCCAGGCGGCGAGCCTCGATCACGCGCTCTGGTTCCACCGGCCCTTCCGCGCCGATGACTGGCTGCTCTATGCCCAGGACAGCCCCTCGGCTTCGGGCGCGCGCGGCTTTTCGCGTGGGCTGATCTTCGACCGGGAGGGGCATCTCGTCGCCTCGGTCGCGCAGGAAGGGCTGATCCGGCCTCGCCCCGACCGCGTTTGAGCAAAAGCCGCCTGCTTTCTAGGCATCTGCCTAATTATTAGCCAGTATAGCCCGCTGATGCCCGCCTGATCGTGGCGGAATCGCGGCATTGCCCGCTGACGCGCCACATCTCCCGGTTGGCACGCTGCTTGATAGGTCGACCACGACGCGCCTGGCTCCACAAGCGCGCAGAGGCGCAACGAGGTCGTCCGGACTGAAGGTTTGGCGGCGCAGAAAGCGGGGGTAACCCAGCCATGAAGATCGTGATGGCTATCATCAAGCCGTTCAAGCTGGAGGAGGTGCGCGACGGGCTCACCGCCATCGGCGTGCACGGGCTGACCGTGACCGAAGTGAAAGGCTATGGCCGCCAGAAGGGCCATACCGAAATCTACCGCGGCGCTGAATACGCCGTGAGCTTCCTGCCGAAGATCAAGATCGAGGTCGCCGTCACCGACGATCTCGTCGCCAAGGTGATCGAGGCCATCACCGCCGCCGCCCGCACCGGCCAGATCGGCGACGGCAAGATCTTCGTCTCGTCGATCGAGAAGGCCGTGCGCATCCGCACCGGCGAGACCGACGGCGACGCCCTCTGATCCCGACCTTCCGTCCAGGAGTTTCAACAATGAAGATCAAGACCCTTAACCGGGCTGGGCTGGTCGGGCTGGCGCTCGCCGCGATGGCCGGCGCCGCGCTGGCGCAGACCCCCGCCGCGCCACCTGCCCCCGTGCCCAACAAGGGCGACGTCGCCTTCATGATGAGCTCGACGATCCTCGTCCTGCTCATGACCGTGCCCGGCCTCGCTCTGTTCTATGGCGGCCTCGTCCGCAGCAAGAACATGCTCTCGGTGCTGACCCAGGTCTTCGCCATCGTCTGCATCGTCAGCCTGATGTGGATCATCTTCGGCTACTCGCTCGCCTTCACCAATGGCGGCGGCCTCAACGATTTCGTCGGCGGCTTCTCCAAGGCTTTCCTGCGCGGCGTCGACGGCAATTCGACCGTCGCGACCTTCTCCAACGGCGTCGTCATTCCGGAATATGTCTATATCGCCTTCCAGATGACCTTCGCCTGCATCACGCCGGCCCTCATCGTCGGCGCCTTCGCCGAGCGCATGAAGTTCTCGGCGCTGCTGCTCTTCATCGTGCTCTGGGTCACCTTCATCTACTTCCCGATGGCCCACATGGTCTGGTACTGGGGCGGGCCTGATGCGGTCGGCAATGCCGCCAAGGCGCTGGCCGAGGCCGGCGCGGACGGCAAGGTCGCGGCCCAGGCCGCGCTCGACGCGGTCAACGCCGATGCCGGCATGCTGTTCAAGTGGGGCGCGCTCGACTTCGCCGGCGGCACCGTCGTGCACATCAACGCCGGTATCGCGGGTCTGGTCGGCTGCATGCTGATCGGCAAGCGCATCGGCTTTGGCAAGGAGCTGATGGCTCCGCATTCGTTGACCATGACGCTGATCGGCGCCGCCTTGCTCTGGGTCGGCTGGTTCGGCTTCAATGCCGGCTCCAACCTCGAAGCCAATGGCACGGCCGGCCTTGCCATGATCAACACCTTCGTCGCCACGGCGGCGGCGGCCGTCGCCTGGCTGTTCGTCGAATGGGCGGTCAAGGGCAAGCCATCCATGCTCGGCATGGTCTCGGGCGCGGTCGCTGGCCTCGTCGCCGTCACCCCGGCCGCGGGCTTTGCCGGCCCGATGGGCTCGATCGTGCTCGGGCTGATCGCCGGCGCGGTCTGCTTCGTCTTCTGCTCGACCGTCAAGAACGCGCTCGGCTACGACGACTCGCTTGACGTCTTTGGTATCCACTGCATCGGCGGTATCATCGGCGCACTCGGCACCGGCATCCTGGTCAACCAGGCGCTCGGCGGCGCGGGCATCCCCGACTATGCGACCAAGCCGGGCGAGCTGGTCGCCGCGACCTACGAGTTCGGGACCGCCTTCATGGCCCAGCTCAAGGCGGTGCTGTTCACCCTGGTGTTCAGCGGCGTCGGCTCGGCAATCCTCTACAAGATCGTCGACGTGATCGTCGGCCTGCGCGTCCCGGCCGACCAGGAGCGCGAAGGCCTCGACATCGCCGAACACGGCGAGCGCGCCTATCACGACTGAGCGCCGGCTGGTCTCACGTGAAACATCGCCCCGGCGGGAAACCGCCGGGCTTTTCATTACCGCGGGAAAGCCCGCCGCCGGCTCAGTGAACGGTGCCCCGGCATGCCCAGGCGACATTCGCGAAAGACCGCGGACCGTCGGGCCGGCCGGCCTCGTAGGCGTCGCGCACGGCCGCATCGACGCGCGCGCGTTCTGCGGTATCGAGCGTAGCCACATATTTGCCGAGTGGCCCTTCGCCCGCAGCAATCGGCGCCCAGAAATCGTCGAAGTTCCAGTAGTCCATGCGTATCATCAGCTCGGTCTCTTCGACGTCCGCGAGCCCCTGCTCGACAAAGGCGCGCCTCATTTCGCCCGGTTGCGTCATCGGCTGGAAGCAGTAGCGGGCGCGCATCTGACGCCCGCCTTCGCTCAGCACCGAAACTGTATCGACCATCATGCGCATGCCCGGCATGCCGCCATAATGATCCCACACCGCCGCTGCGACCACGCCGCCCGGGCGCACGACGCGGACCATCTCGGCAATTGCCTTGCCGGTCTCGGGCACGAAATGGAGCACGAGCAGCGCCATGGCCCGGTCGAACAAGCCATTCTCGAACGGCAGGGCGCAGGCATCGGCCTGCCGAATGCTGATGCGCCGGTCGCTGTTGCGCCGAGTCGCTTCCGCGACGAAGACGGGGGAAAAGTCGATCGCGGCGATTTCGGCGGGCTTCGCGGATTCGGCCAGCGTGAAGGTTAGGCTGCCGGTGCCGCAACCGACATCGAGAACGCGCTCGCCATCGGCAACCCCGGCAAAGTCGATGAACAGGGACGCGAGCTTTTTGCTCCAGCGGCCCATGAGTTGCTCGTAGCCGGCCGCATCGTGGATGGTGAAGCTTGAGGCCATCGAACTCTCCTCGTGACAGGTCGGGAAAGTGGGCTCCGACAGCACGACAATAGGCCAACCGCGATGCTGGGAGAGCCGCTCGAACGGAGGATGTGGCTCACTCTTTGTCTGCAGTGCGGTCGAGCACGATCTCGAGCACCTGCACGCCCTCCGGCAATTCGATCAGGAATTCGGCATCGCGTTCGAGATGATGGATCCGGCGCGGATCGGGCCCGGCGAAGCGCGACATCGCCTCGACGCTCTCCCAATACGAGATCGTCACGAACTCGCTCTCGGTCTTCCGAGCCTCGCGGAACATCTGCGCACCGAGCGCCTTTTTGGCCAGCGGCCTGACGCCGACCTCAAGCAGGTAATCCGCATAGGCATCGGCCTTCTCCGGCACGGTCCGGCCGCGCCAGATCCGGGCAATCCGCGCAATTCTGTCATCGCCGTCGGCCATCTCGCCCTCCTCGCTATCGCTTGTCGAAGAATGCTTTGCTCGCGCCATCGTTCCCCAACCTCGCGACAGCACGCGTCGGCAGCGCAAGGTTAAGCGCGCCTTAACCGGACCTTCCTAACCTGCCGGTTCGATGGGGCGGTCTCAGCCGCCTTCCTCACGCCCGCAGACTACGGCCCGATGCGCACGATCCGACGCTCCTCATCGCTGATCGACCGCCTGCCCGATCCGGTGCGGGAGTTCCTGTCGCGCCGCGCCGCCGAGATCGGCGGCATGGCGATGCTCGCGCTGATGGTCGCCGTCGCGGTCGCCCTCGCCACCTGGTCGGTGGACGATCCCAGCCTCAACAACGCCACGCGCGGCACCGTGCGCAACCTGCTCGGCCGTCCCGGCGCGATGATTGCCGACCTCGCCATGCAGTTGCTCGGCCTCGGCGTAGTCGCGTTGCTGCTGCCGCCGCTGCTCTGGTCGCTCAGGCTGATCCGCTTCCATCTCTTTGATCGCAGCGCGCTCAAGCTCGTGCTCTGGGTCATCGGCATCGTCTCGACCGCCGCGGTGGCGAGCGCCCTGCCGGCGACGCCGCGCTGGCCGCTGCCGACCGGCATGGGCGGCGTGATCGGCGACGCGCTGCTGCATGGCACCCGCAATATCGTCGGGCTCTCCGGCACCGCGCTCGGCGGCCTCGTCGCCTTCGTCTTCGCCGGCATCGCCATCCTCTCGGTCACGGCCGCTGCCGGCTTCGGCCTCGTCACGGACGCCGATCCCGATCTCGACAACGACGATGATCCGGCCTGGGCCGATTCGGACGACCGCCGCGACGACGAGCCGGGCCTGTCGGTGATCCTGATCGGCTGGCTTGCCCATGGCGCCATGGCGCTGAAGGCCGCGATCATGCGCCGTCTGCCGCGGCCGCCACAGCCGGCCTCGGCGAGCGCCGGCTCGGTGCCGGCACCGGTGCAGACCGGCCGGGTCCGCCGCGAGCCCAACTTCGCCGGCGAACCAGAGCCTTACAGGTCACCTGTCGTCGTCCCGGAACTTGCGCGCGCAGCAGCTATCAGACCGGGAACGAGTGCCCGCCCGGCCTATGACGATGATGACGAGCCATTCGAGGCGCAGGATCTGCGCGACCTCAATGCGCCGCGCGTCACGCAGCCCGCGCGCGCCCCCAAGCCGGGCAAGCGTCTGACGCGCGAGGCCCAACCCTCGCTGCTCGAGCGCGACGGCTTCGAATTGCCTCCGCTGACCTATCTGGCCGAGCCAAAGAAATTGCCGGCGAGCACCGTCTCCACCGACGCGCTGGAACAGAATGCCACCTTGCTCGAAGGGGTGCTCGAGGATTTCGGCGTGCGCGGCGAGATCAGCCAGGTCCGCCCCGGCCCTGTTGTGACGCTGTACGAGCTTGAGCCTGCGCCTGGGACGAAGAGCTCGCGTGTGATCTCGCTTGCGGACGACATCGCGCGGTCGATGAGCGCGATCTCGGCGCGTGTCGCGGTGGTGCAGGGCAAGAACGCGATCGGCATCGAACTGCCCAACGCCAAGCGCGAGACCGTCTTCCTGCGCGAGTTGCTCGCCAGCCAGGATTTCGAGGGCACCAAGCACAAGCTGGCGCTCTGCCTCGGCAAGACCATCGGCGGCGAGCCGGTGATCGCCGATCTTGCCCGCATGCCGCATCTGCTCGTCGCCGGCACCACCGGCTCGGGCAAATCGGTCGCGATCAACACCATGATCCTGTCGATTCTCTACCGGCTGAAGCCGGAAGAGTGCCGGCTGATCATGGTCGATCCCAAGATGCTCGAGCTCTCGGTCTATGACGGCATCCCGCATCTGCTCACCCCGGTCGTCACCGACCCGAAGAAGGCGGTCGTCGCGCTGAAATGGGCGGTGCGCGAGATGGAGGAGCGCTACAAGAAGATGTCGAAGCTCGGTGTGCGCAACATCGACGGCTTCAATGTCCGGGTCGGCGAGGCGCTCGCGGCGGGCGAGGTCATCACCCGCACGGTCCAGACCGGCTTCGACAAGCATTCGGGCGAGGCGATCTACGAGGAGGAGGCGATGGACCTGTCGCCTCTGCCCTACATCGTCGTGATCGTCGACGAGATGGCCGACCTGATGATGGTCGCCGGCAAGGAGATCGAGGGCACGATCCAGCGCCTGGCCCAGATGGCGCGCGCGGCCGGCATCCATGTCGTGCTCGCCACCCAGCGCCCTTCCGTCGACGTGATCACCGGCACGATCAAGGCGAACTTCCCGACGCGGATCTCCTTCCAGGTCACCTCGAAGATCGACAGCCGCACGATCCTCGGCGAGATGGGCGCCGAGCAGCTGCTCGGCCAGGGCGACATGCTCTACATGGCCGGCGGCGGGCGGATCACCCGCGTGCACGGGCCGTTCGTCTCGGACGCCGAGGTCGAAAAGGTCGTGGCGCATCTGAAGACGCAAGGGCGGCCGGACTATCTCGACGCGGTCACCGCCGAGGACGAGGCCGGAACGGCTGAGGACGAGGACGGCGCGGTCTTCGACAAGAGCGCGATGGGCGCCGAGAGCGACGACCCCTATGAGCAGGCGGTGGCGGTCGTGCTGCGCGACAAGAAGGCCTCGACCTCCTATATCCAGCGCCGCCTGCAGATCGGCTACAACCGCGCCGCCTCGATCATGGAGCGGATGGAGAACGAGGGCATCGTCGGCCCGGCCAACCACGCCGGTAAACGCGAGATCCTCGTCGAAGCCGGAAGAGCACGCGAAGACGAGGACTGAGGGGCGGGCGCGGCCAAGTGACGCGAAACCGGTCCTGAAAATGCCATCAGCCCGGTGCAACCTCGCCGCCTACTGAAGCGTTGAACCCTTGCCTGCCAGCCTTGGCGGCACGATATTTCGCCAGAACGCTGCCAACCGGACATCCGAGCTCCATGACCAGTCTCTCGCCCATGTCAGCCTTCGCAGCCGCCGCCCTGGCGCTCGCGCTGGCCTCGGGCCAGGTCTTCGCCCAGCCGCTCGACATCAAGCCCAGCGGCCAGCCCGCTGTCGCCGCCCGCCCGGCTCAGCGCGCACTTCCCCTGCCGCCGGTCCGACCGCCGGGCCTCGGCCTGCCACGCGCCGAGGCTGCTGCACAGCCCGCCCGGACGACATCGGCACCGCCCCCCGCGCAGGAGCCTGTCGTCACCGCGAACAACGAGCCGCGCGCAACGCCGGCTGCCAAGCCGTTGAGGCCTAGCGCTCCCCTGTCGAAGGCTGAGGCCGTCGAGCGATTGAACGCCTATTTCAACGGCTTCTCGACACTGCAGGGCGACTTCATCCAGTTCGCCGCCGACGGCCGCCGCTTCGAGGGCAAGCTCTATATCCAGCGCCCGGGCAAGATGCGCTTCGAATACCGGCCGCCCGTGACGATGGAGGTCATCGCCGACGGGACTTCGGTGGCGATCCGCGATCGCAAGCTCGCCACCCAGGATCTCTACTCGATCGGCCAGACCCCGCTGAAGTTCCTGCTCAAAGAGCAGATGAATCTTGAGAAGGACAGCATCGTCACCGGCGTCAGCACCAAGGGCGACATCCTCTCGCTCAAGCTCGAGGACCGCTCGACCCTGGGCGGCACCTCGAAGATCACCCTGAACTTCGACCTTGCCGCCAACGCGCTGCGGCAATGGGTGGTGATCGACCCGCAGGGCTACGAGACTTCGGTCTCGGTCTACAATCTCGACACCCAGCGCCGGCCAGACCAGAAGAACTTCGTGATCAACTACGAGCGGGTGCTCTGAGCGGCGCAGCAGCGCTTGCTTTTCGGAGGCTGACGACCCAGTTTCCGGCTTCCCTTTCCGCCGGATTTCCCCGCGTGCAGCTCAGCGTCACCACCTGGAACATCAATTCGGTGCGCCTGCGCATCGGGATGGTCACCGACTTCCTGAAGGCCCACCAGCCCGATGTCCTCTGCCTGCAGGAGACCAAGACGCCGGACGAGCAGTTCCCGGCGAAGGCCTTCACCGAGGTCGGTTATGTCCACCAGGCCTTCATCGGCAACAAGGGCTACAACGGCGTCGCCATCGTCTCGAAGCTGCCCTTCTCCGAGACCGAAGCGATGGCGATGTGCGAGCGCAACGACGCCCGACATATGACCATCGTGCTCGATCAGGGCGCCGGCGCGGCTGCCGGCATCGCCATCCATAATTTCTACATCCCGGCCGGCGGCGACATCGCCGATCCCGAGGCCAATCCGAAATTCGCCCACAAGCTGCAATTCCTCGATGCCATCGGCGCCTGGGGCATCGCCCGCAATCCGGCCGGGCGGCCGAGCATCCTGGTCGGCGATCTCAATATCGCGCCCTACGAGCACGATGTCTGGAGTCACAAGCAGCTGCTCGACGTCGTCAGCCACACCCCGATCGAGACCTCGGCGCTGGAGAAGCTGCGCAGCGAGCTCGGCTGGACCGATGCCGCCCGCACGCTCAGGCCCGAGCCCGAAAAACTCTACAGCTGGTGGAGCTATCGCGCCGCCGACTGGCAGGCCTCGAATCGCGGCCGCCGTCTCGACCATATCTGGCTTTCGGACGGACTGAAGCCGACGCTGCGCGACCTCTCCTTCCTGAGCGAGGCCCGCGGCTGGGAGCGCCCCTCTGATCACGTTCCGGTGACGGTCCAGCTGGAACTCTGATCGCCGTCAGCGCAGGTCGATCGCCCTGAGTGCCGCCCCGACCGAGGCAAGCTCGCTGTTGAAATCATGCAGGCGCTCAGCGACTGCAGCGGCGATCGCCTGCGCAGAATCGGGTGATTCGCCGAGGACGCGGCGCATCACGCTGCGCGCCAGGCGCATCACCTGGGTCGGCTCGCGTGCGATCGCCGTCACCGGACGCTCCAGCGCCGTGAACAGTGCGAGCTCGCCGATCAGCGTACCCGGCCCGACAACCTCGTCTGCCGGCCGGCCGTCATCCTCGCGCTTCAGCGCCACCGTCCCGGATACGACGAGAAAAGCCCCGTCCGAGCCTTCGCCGCGCCGGAACAGCACGTCGCCGGCGCGCAGGGTCCGGGTCTCGGCGGCGAAGGCGACGAGGCGCAGCGCATCGCGATCCATCAGGCCCAGCAGCGGCTGACGGGCCAGCAGGGTGATGTCGTCGTTGAGCGACATCCGGCGCTTAAGGGTTCAGCCGGTAGCCACCGGCATCGGTGACGAGCAGCCGTGCATTGGCGGGATCCGGCTCGATCTTCTGGCGCAGGCGGTAGATATGGGTCTCGAGCGTGTGCGTCGTGACCTGCGAATTATAACCCCAGACCTCCTGCAGCAAGGTCTCGCGCGCGATCGGCTTGCGGCCGGCGCGGTAGAGGAAGCGCAGGATCGCCGTTTCCTTCTCGGTGAGCTTGGTTTTCGAACCCTTGGCGCTGACCAGGAGCTTGGACCCCGGATGGAAGGTGTAGGGGCCGACCTGGAAGATCGCGTCCTCGCTCGCCTCGTACTGCCGAAGATGCGCGCGGATACGCGCCAGCAGCACGGCGAACTTGAACGGCTTCACCACATAATCATTGGCGCCGGCCTCGAGCCCGAGCACGGTGTCGGCGTCCGAGCTCTGCCCGGTCAGCATCACCACCGGCCCCTTGAAGCCGTTCTTGCGCATCAGCTTCACCGCCTCGCGGCCATCCATGTCGGGCAGGCCGACATCCATGACCACGAGGTCGATACGCTCGGCCTGGACAGCCTTGAGGCTCGCCGTCGCGGTCGGCGCCGACGATACCTTGAATTCGTCGTAGAGCGCGAGCTGCTCGGCGAGCGCATCGCGCAGCGTCTGGTCGTCATCGACCAGCAGGATATGGTGGGTAGCCGACATGGAGCGATTCAGCCCGTTTGCGTTGGCGCGACATTAGAGCATGTTCGGGAGAAGTGGGAGCCACCTTTACGGGCGGGCTCATGCTCCAACATATTGAGTTCAGCGCAGATTCTGACGGTCCGGCTGGCGCCGGTCAAACCGAAAGCGCGCTGGATGGCGCTAAACAGACGGCAGATCACGCAAGATGGATGTCCTGTGAAGAAACGTGATGATGGCGCCGCAGCCGGCGGGCGGCTGACCCGGCTCGTGGTGGTGCGCTCGGTGCGCGATCGCCGCCAGGGCTTCCTGATCGCCGGTTCCGCGGCCTTTCCCTGCGCCCTCGGCCGCTCCGGCATCGTCGTCACCAAGCGCGAAGGCGATGGCGGCACGCCGCGGGCCAAGCTGCCGCTACGCCGGGTCTTCTACCGCGCCGACAGGCTGCCACGGCCATCGAGCCTCTTGCCGGTCCGCGCAATCACGCCGCGCGACGCCTGGTGCGACGATCAGAACGACCGGCGCTACAATCGCCTGATCGACCGCCCACCCGGCGAGGCCGAGGAGCGGCTCGCCCGCGCCGACAACCTCTACGACGTCATCGTCGAGCTCGGCTGGAACGATGCGCCCGTCCAGCGCGGCCGCGGCAGCGCAATTTTCTGGCATCTCGCCCGATCGGGCTTCACGCCGACTGCCGGCTGCGTCGCCGTGACCGGCGACATCTTCGGCAAGATTCTGCCGCGGCTGGCGCGGCGCTGCGCCATCGTGGTGCGCTAGCCGCTTGCAAGCTGGCGCGGACCGAGGATACTAGTTTCGAGCACCGTCTCGCCGATCGATTTTCAGGAGCGCTGGACTGCGCGGGCACCGTCCCGCTCAGGAAAGCCAGCTCCCAGCAAGAGACTGTGCCATGACTGATTCAATCCCGACCGGGATCGGCTTCGGCCGCGTCGCCGCGATGTTCCCCGTCAAGGATATGGAGCGCGCCTGCGCCTTCTATGTCGGCGTGCTCGGCTTCACCAAGACCTTCGAGAACGGCCAGCCGGTCGGCTTCATGATACTCAAGAAGGGCAGGGCCGAGATTCACCTGACCCTGCAGCAGGACCACAAGGCCGCGCCCTTCAACATTGCCCATATCATGGTCGATGATGTCGACGCCTTTCATGAGCTCTGCCGCGGTCACGGGCTACGCATCGTTAAGGGTTTGCGCGACCAGGATTACGGCTTGCGCGCTTTCGTCTTCGAGGATCCCGACGGCAATCGCATCGACGTCGGCCAGCCAATCTAGGCGACCGACATCTGTCAGCCGCGCGCGCCAAAAATCGCGCTGCCCACCCTGACATGGGTGGAGCCGAGCTGGATCGCTGCCTCGTAGTCGGCGCTCATACCCATCGACAGAATCGCCAGATCGTTGCGCTTGGCGATCTTGGCGAGCAGAGCGAAATGCGGCGAAGGCTGATCCTCGGCCGGGGGAATGCACATCAGCCCCGCGATCATCAGCCCGTAGCGGCTCCGGCACAGCTCGAGGAAAGCGTCGACCTCGCCGGGCAGCACGCCGCCCTTTTGCGGCTCGGCGCCGGTGTTGACCTGCACGATCAGCTGCGGCGCCTTGCCGGCGCGCTCGATCTCGCGGGCAAGCTCCTTGGCAAGGCTTTCGCGGTCGAGCGAGTGGATCACATCGAAGAGCGCGACAGCCTCGCGCGCCTTGTTCGACTGCAACGGCCCGATCATGTGCAGCCTGGCCTGCGGGAAGCGCTCACGCAGCGCCGGCCACTTGGCCGTGGCCTCCTGCACGTAATTCTCACCGAAATCGATCTGCCCGGCTTCCAGCGGCGGCACGATCACCTCCGCTGGCTTGGTCTTGGAGACCGCGACAAGCGTCACTGCCTCGGGCTCGCGGCCGAAATCGCGCGCGGCGCGGGCGATCGCCGCCCGCGTCTCCTGCAGCCTTGCCGCAACATCCTGCATCGCCATCGCCTTTCGTCCGCCACGCACGGCGCCCAAGCCGTTCTGAACGTTGACCGGGCGCGTTGCTTCGTGTCCTAGTCCGCGCAACTCCGATCACGCAAGAACGACACGATCAGCATGGCCGTCGAACGCTACAATCCGAAGGAAGCCGAACCGAAATGGCGCAAGGTCTGGGATGAGCGCAAGCTCTTCGAGACCCGCAATGACGACCCGCGGCCGAGCTATTACGTGCTCGAAATGTTCCCCTATCCGTCGGGGCGCATCCATATGGGCCATGTCCGCAACTATGCCATGGGCGACGTGGTGGCGCGCTACAAGCGCGCCAAGGGCTTTGCTGTGCTGCACCCGATGGGCTGGGACGCCTTCGGACTGCCGGCTGAGAACGCCGCCAAGGCCAACAAGGTCCATCCGCGCGACTGGACCTATGCCAATATCGCGACCATGCGCGGTCAGCTGCAGTCTATGGGCCTGTCGCTCGACTGGAGCCGTGAGCTCGCCACCTGCGATGCCAGCTATTACCAGCACCAGCAGAAGCTCTTTCTCGATTTCCTGAAAGCCGGGCTGGTCGACCGCAAGACCGCCAAGGTCAACTGGGATCCGGTCGACGAGACCGTACTCGCCAACGAGCAGGTCATCGACGGCCGCGGCTGGCGCTCGGGCGCACCGGTCGAGATTCGCGAGCTGACGCAATGGTTCTTCAAGATCACCGCTTTCGGCCAGGAGCTGAATGACGCGCTCGACGGGCTGAGCCGCTGGCCGGACAAGGTCCGGCTGATGCAGAAGAACTGGATCGGCCGCTCGGAAGGGCTGCTGGTTCGTTTCGTACTCGAATCGAATTCGCTGAAGCAGGACGAGGTCGAGGTCTATACGACACGCCCCGACACGCTGTTCGGCGCGAAGTTCATCGCGGTCGCGCCTGACCATCCTTTGGCCAAAGCCGCCGCCGAAACGAACCTGGCGCTGCAGGACTTCATTGCGGAATGCAAGAAGACCGGCACGGCCCAGGAGAATATCGACAAGGCCGAGAAGCAGGGCTTCGACACCGGCCTTCGCGCCGCCCATCCCTTTGATCCGTCATGGACTTTGCCGGTCTATGTCGCGAACTTCGTGTTGATGGAATATGGCACCGGCGCGATCTTCGGCTGCCCCGCGCACGACCAGCGTGACCTCGACTTCGTCAACAAGTACGAGCTCGGAAACACCCCGGTGGTCTGCCCTGAAGGCGTGGATCCGGCGAGCTTCATCATCACCGATACCGCCTATGTCGACGATGGCCGGATGATCAATTCGCGCTTCCTCGATGGCATGACCATTCCGGAAGCGAAAGAAGATGTCGCCAGACGTCTGGAGGCCGAAACCCTCGGCAACCGCTCTGTCGCCCAGCGCAAGGTCAATTTCCGTCTGCGCGATTGGGGCATTTCGCGCCAGCGCTACTGGGGCTGTCCGATCCCGATCATCCACTGCGAGAGCTGCGGCGTCGTGCCGGTGCCGGAGCAGGATCTGCCGGTCAAGCTCCCCGACGACGTCTCCTTCGACAAGCCTGGCAACCCGCTCGACCATCATCCGAGCTGGAAGCATGTCGCCTGCCCGCAATGCGGCAAGCCGGCGCGGCGCGAGACCGACACCATGGACACCTTCGTCGATTCGTCCTGGTATTTTGCCCGCTTCACCGATCCCTGGCGGACTGACAGCCCGACCGACCGCAAGGCCGTCGACCGTTTCCTGCCGATCGACCAGTATATCGGCGGCGTCGAGCATGCGATCCTGCATCTGCTCTATTCGCGCTTCTTCACCCGGGCGATGAAGGCGACCGGCCATGCCGGCCTGGACGAACCTTTCGACGGCATGTTCACGCAAGGCATGGTCGTCCACGAGACCTATCGGGCTGAGGACGGCTCCTGGATCGAGCCCGGCAATGTCCGGATCGAAGCGACCGGCAATGAGCGCCGCGGCTTCGACGTTGAGACCGGGGTTCCGATCGAGATCGGCCCGATCGAGAAGATGTCGAAGTCGAAGAAGAATGTCGTCGATCCCGACGACATCATCGCCTCCTACGGTGCCGACACCGCCCGCTGGTTCATGCTGTCGGATTCGCCGCCCGATCGCGACGTGATCTGGAGCGACGAGGGTGTCCAGGGCGCTGCCCGCTTCGTGCAGCGGCTCTGGCGCCTCGTCGCCGAGATCGGCGAGCGCGTCGGCAGCAAGCCCGCCCTGCCGGCGAGTTTCTCGGAGCCCGCGCTCGCCTTGCGCAAGGCGAGCCATCGCGCTCTTCATGCCGTCGGCGCCGATATCGAGCGGCTCGGTTTCAACCGTTGCGTCGCGCATATCTACACGCTGACCAACGCGATCGGCAAAGCCCTCGACGCTGCAGCCGAGTCGGCCGATATCCCCGCCGATATCGCCTTCTCGCTGCATGAATCCGCCATGATCGCCACGCAGCTTGTCGCGCCGATGA
This sequence comes from Allobosea sp. LjRoot237, assembly GCF_964253285.1. Lineage (NCBI taxonomy): Bacteria > Pseudomonadati > Pseudomonadota > Alphaproteobacteria > Hyphomicrobiales > Alloboseaceae > Allobosea > Allobosea sp. LjRoot237. The sequence continues at coordinate 5,609,914 of NZ_CAXUQP020000001.1, read as the reverse complement.
TGCCGCATCTGGCCGAGGAATGCTGGCAGGCTCTCGGGCTCCCCGGCCTCGCCGGCGAAGCCGCCTGGCCCAAGGCAGAAACGGATTTGTTACAGGATGACAGCAAGATCCTGCCAGTACAGGTCAACGGCAAGAAGCGGGCAGAGGTGACGGTGCCCGCCGATGCCGATACGGTGGCAGTCGAGGCGATCGTGCGCGCCTCCGAGGCTGTCGCCAGGGCTCTCGAGAACCGGCCGATCCGCAAGGTGATCGTGGTGCCGGGGAGGATCGTAAATGTCGTCGTCTGAGACCGGAGCCATGACGCGCCATCGTCCGCTGGCGCTCGTAGCCGTGCTCGCCTTTGCTGCGCTTGCTGGCGGCTGCTTCCAGCCGCTTTATGGCGAGGGCACGGTCAGCAGGGTCGGCGGCAATGTCCGCAATGCCATGCTCGGCATCGAGGTACCTGAGATCAAGGGCTTGGTCGGCCACTACCTGCGCAACGAGCTCGTCTTCGAGTTCGACGGCGGCGGCGAGCCAGACCGGCAGAAGATCCTGAAGCTTACCGCGACCACAAGCGAAACGCTCGAGGTCATCACGGTCGACTACGCCAATGGCCGCGCCGATTCCGCTGTTCTGGTCGCCACGGCCGACTGGCAACTGGTCCGCGCCGGTTCGAACGAGGTGGTGGCTTCAGGCCAGAGCGTCGTCCGGGCACCCTATGAGCGCTCGCAGCAGCGTTTTGCCTCGCTGCGTGCCGCGCGCGACGCTCAGGTCCGCGCTGCGAAGAACCTGGCTCAGCTGATCAAGGCTCGCGTCGCCGCTTCGCTCGTCAGCGGCTGAGGCAGCTTTCCATGGCGATGGTCAAGGCGCATGAGGCCGATCGCGCGCTCGCGCGCCCGGACCCGGCTTGGCGCCTGTTCCTCTTCTATGGCCCCGATGCTGGACTGATTTCCGAGCGGGCCGCCGCCTTGGCTCGTAGTAGCGTCGACGACCCTCACGACGCCTTCCAGCTGATCCGCATGGATGGCGACGACATCGCCTCCGATCCTCTGAAGCTGGTCGACGAGGCCAATACCATCGGGCTGTTCGGCGGATGCCGCGCGATCCGCGTCTCGCCGACCTCGCGTCCGCTCGTGTCCGCGGTCGAACCGTTGCTGGCGACGCCGTCGCAGGACGCGATCGTGATCGTCGAGGCCGGTGACCTGCAGAAGAGCAATCCGCTGCGGATGGCCTGTGAGCGCGCGAAATCCGCGCTCGCCGTGCCTTGCTATGGCGATGCGGCGCGCGATCTCGGCACGATTGTCGACGAGATGGCTCGGGCGGCCGGCAAGAGCATCGACCGAAGCACCCGAGACCTTCTGACCGGCCTGCTCGGCGGCGACCGCCAGACCTCCCGTCAGGAGATCGACAAGCTGATCCTCTATGCTGGCAATGACCCGGCCTTGACGGCTGCCCATGTCGAAGCCGTCGTCGGCGATACCGCTCAGCGCGAGCAAGCCGGCGTGGTCGATGCTGTCTTCGCTGGCCGCCTGCCGAGCCTCGATCTCGCGCTCGCCAAGCTCAGCAGCGAAGGGCTGGATCAGGGTGTGCTGCTCGGCGCAGTTCTGCGCCATGCGCTTGCGCTCCTGAAGGCGAAGCTCGCCATAGAAAGCGGTAAGCCGACGCGCGAAGCGATCGGTGCCATGCGGCTGCCCTACCCGCGCATTGCAACTGCGGAAGCCGCGCTCAGCGCCTGGCCGGCGACGAGGCTGCGTGACGCCGTGACAATCCTCGGAACGGCGATACTGGCCGTGCGCCGTGACGGCGACATGGCGAAGCCCATTGCCGCCCGCGCGCTCTGGACGCTCAGCCGAATGTCCGGCAAGGGGCGCTGATCAAGCTTTCAGGCGCCGGCAGAGTGCGTCGAGCTGCTCCAGCGTTTTGTAACTGATCCGCATCTCGCCGCCACCGGTCGCGCGGTGCTGGATCGAGACTCCGAGGCCGAGCGCCTCTTCCAGCGCTTTCTCGACCGCGCGGGTATCCGGATCTTTCTCCGGTTTCGGAGCCGCGGCTCGCACCGGCTTGTTCTCGCTGCGCGCCTCGTCCTGGCCGAGCCGCTCGATGTCGCGGACGGTAAGGCTTTGTTCGACAATGCGTTTCGCGACCTGTTCCGGATCCGAAACAGCGAGCAACGCGCGGGCATGGCCGGCCGAGACCGACCCTTCGCTGACCATTTGCTTGACCGGCTCAGGCAATTTGCTCAGGCGCAACGTGTTCGCCACATGCGAGCGGCTCTTGCCGATCACCTTGGCGAGGTCGTTCTGGGTATAGTCGAATTCGGCGATCAACCGCTCATAACCGGCCGCCTCTTCCATCGCATTGAGATCAGCGCGCTGGACGTTCTCGACGATGGCGATTTCGAGGGCCTCGCGATCATTGGCCTCGACCAGGATCACCGGCACATCATGCAACTCAGCGCGCTGCGCGGCCCGCCAGCGCCGTTCGCCGGCGATGATCTCGTAGGCGTCGATCATGCCCGGGATCGCGCGCACGATAATTGGCTGCAAGATGCCGCGCTCGCGCACCGAGGCGGCCAAATCCTCCAGCTCCGCGTCGTTGAAGGTCTTGCGTGGATTGCGCGCATTCGGACGCAGGAACTCGACCGGAACCTTGCGCTGCCCGCGGGCCCGCTCGAGTGCACCGATCTCATCGCCGACATCGCCGATCAAAGCGGCGAGACCACGGCCAAGACGCGAACGTCCCTGTTCCTCGACCATTGCCATTCCTCTTGAACCCTTCACCCGCTTCAGGCCGCGGCGCGCAAGCTGCGCTCGCGCCTGATCACCTCCGAGGCCAGCTTCAGATAGGCCTGCGAACCCGCACAGCGTAGGTCATAGAGCAGCGCCGGCTTGCCATAAGACGGCGCCTCCGAGATCCGCACATTGCGCGGAATCACCGTCTCGTAGACCTTGTCGCCGAGAAAATCGCGGACATCGGCCATGACCTGGCCGGAAAGGTTGTTGCGCGGATCGTACATGGTCAGCACCACGCCCTGGATGATCAGGCGGGGGTTGAGGCCGGCGCGGACCTGCTCGACCGTCTTGAGCAGCTGACTGAGACCTTCCAGCGCGAAGAACTCGCATTGCAGCGGCACCAGCACCGCATCCGCCGCGGTCATGGCGTTGATGGTGATCAAGCTGAGCGAGGGCGGGCAGTCGATCAGGATATAGGTCAGGTCGCTGCAGCGCTGGTCGTCGACGAGTTCATCGATCGACTTCTTTAGTCGCGTCGCCCTGTCCTTGGCGCTAGCGATCTCCAGCTCGACGCCAAGCAGGTCGAGCGTCGACGGCGCCAGGAACAGATTGGGAACAGCCGTGGCCTGCATCGCCATGCCGAGCCCGATGTCGCCACAGAGCACGTCGTAGGTCGAAGCCTTCCGGCTCTTGCGATCGACGCCGAGCCCCGTCGAGGCATTGCCCTGCGGGTCAAGATCGATGATCAGCACCTTCTCGCCGATCGCAGCGAGTGCCGTACCGAGATTGATCGCGGTCGTGGTCTTGCCGACCCCGCCTTTCTGATTGGCGAGCGCCAGAACGCGCGGTCGCGCCGGAACGGAAATAGAGAGAGGTTCGGTCATCAATCCGCCCGTTTCTCGGCGCCGCTGATCACCAGGATAGCAGCCGCCGAATCCGTCAAGGATGGAAACGTTGTGGCTTGAATCTTCCAATATTTAGCCGCAGCGGTCAATTCCGCATCTAGATGTTGTCCCTTTGGAAAGACTCCCGTCACCCCGGTTCTCAACAGCTCTTTGCACCAGTCGAGCAGGAGCGGCAACGGCGCCAGCGCCCGCGCCGTCACAGCATCGACCTTGCCGACAAAGCCATCGACAACGTCCTCGATGCGAGCCGCATGCACGGTTACCGGCGCGCCTGTCAGCCGCGCGACGTGGCGCAGGAAGGCGCATTTGCGGGCATTGCTCTCGACCAGGTCGATATGACCGCCCAGCTCCGCCAGCCTGATGCCGAGCACCAGACCTGGAAAACCGCCGCCCGAGCCTAGATCGAGCCAGCGTCGAGCTTGCGGCGCGCGCTCCAGTAATTGCAGCGAGTCAGCAATATGCCGGGTCCAGACCTTGTCCAGCGTCGTACCCGAGACCAGGTTCTTCGCTTGCTGCCAGCGCCGAAGCTCGCCGACCAGAATGGCAAGGCGCTCCTCTGTTTCACGTGAAACAGGCGTCAAGCGAAAAGCGCGGCGCCTGTCCTCGTTATCCCCCTTATCAACAGAACTCACAGGGTCATGCCTCGACGCGCGACGTGCGCCCGGCTTTGTGCCTGCGCGCATGCGCCGCCAGCAAGGTTAAAGCCGCTGGGGTCATGCCCTCAATTCGGCCCGCTTGCGCCAAATTGCCCGGCCAGGCAGCTTTCAGCTTGAGCCGCAATTCGTTCGACAAGCCGGATATCCCGTCGAGGTCGAGATCGCTCGGTAGCGCAAGGGCCAGATCACGCTGATAGGAATCGATCTCCGCCGCCTGCCGGTCGAGATAGACCGCATAGGTCGCATCGGCCGCAACGCGAGCCCGTACCGTTTCGGAGAATGCCTCAAGATCGGGCCAGATTCGGATCAGCACCTCGAAATCAGCCGTCGGATAGGACAGAATCTGGAAGGCCGAACGCCTGACTCCGTCCCGGTTCAGCTCCAGCCCCGCCGCAGCGGCCTCCGTGGGCGACAAGACCCGCTCACGCAACACTTCGGTAAGCTTAACGATCTCCAACTGGCGGTCCTCATAGCGCTCACGACGGACCGTACTGACGAGGCCATACGCGATCCCAAGCGGCGTCAGGCGCTCGTCGGCGTTGTCCACGCGCAACGACAGCCGGAACTCGGCGCGGGAGGTGAACATCCGGTACGGCTCCGTAACGCCACGTGTCACCAGATCATCGACCATCACGCCGATATAGGATTGCGTGCGATCCAGGCCAACCGGCTCGCTGCCGCCGGCGCGGCGTGCCGCGTTGAGGCCAGCAAGCAGCCCCTGCGCCGCTGCTTCCTCGTAGCCGGTGGTGCCATTGATCTGCCCGGCGAGGAAGAGGCCAGCGACCGCCCGCGTCTCGAGTGTCGGCTTCAACGCACGCGGATCGACATAATCGTACTCAATCGCATAGCCCGGCCGCAGCATCACCGCCTGCTCCAGGCCCGGGATTGTCTTCAACAGTCCGAGCTGCACATCCTCCGGCAGCGAGGTTGAGATTCCGTTCGGATAGACCGTCGGATCGTCAAGACCCTCGGGCTCGAGGAAAATCTGGTGGCCGTCACGATCGCCGAAGCGGCCGACCTTGTCCTCGATCGACGGGCAATAACGCGGCCCGCGCCCTTCGATCTGCCCGGAGAACATCGGAGCCCGGTGCAGGTTGGCGCGGATCAGATCATGCGTCGCCAACGTCGTCCGCGTCACGCCGCAGCTGATCTGCGGCGTGGTGATCGCCTCGGTCATCGCCGAGAACGGTTCCGGCGGATCGTCGCCCGGCTGCATCTCCAGGCCGGACCAGTCGATCGTACGACCGTCCAGCCGCGGCGGCGTCCCAGTTTTAAGCCTTCCGAGCGGAAAGTTGTGACGTTCCAGCGTGGCGGAGAGACCGAGCGAGGGCGCTTCGCCGACCCGGCCGGCCGGGATCTTCTGTTCGCCGATATGGATCAGGCCACGCAGGAACGTGCCGGTGGTGAGCACGACCGTTCCGCAGGCGAATCGACGACCGTCCGCGAGTACAACGCCGGCAATGGCGCCTGCCTTGATATCCAGATCGAACGCCTCACCCTCGATCAGGGTGAGATTGTCCGGAACGGCCAGCGCAGCCTGCACCGCCTCACGATAGAGCTTGCGGTCGGCCTGGGCCCGTGGCCCCCGTACTGCCGAACCCTTGCGCCGGTTGAGCATGCGGAACTGGATGCCACCCTGGTCGGCGCAGCGCGCCATGATCCCGTCGAGCGCATCGATCTCACGCACAAGATGGCCCTTGCCGAGCCCACCGATCGCCGGGTTGCACGACATAGCGCCGACGGTCGCAATCTGCTGGGTGATCAGCGCCGTCCTGGCGCCGACACGCGCAGCCGCAGCCGCGGCTTCCGCCCCGGCATGGCCGCCGCCCACCACGACGACATCGTAGTGCCCGTTCGCCCGCGCATCCGACATGAGCCTTCGCTAGCCAAGCCCGATCACGAGGTCAACGAAAACCGCTTATTTGCCGATGCAGAAACCGGAAAACAGGCTGTCGAGCACATCCTCGACATCGACCTTGCCGATCAGGCGCTCCAGCGCCCTGACCGCGAGGCGCAGCTCTTCCGCAATCAGCTCCGGCTGCTCATGCGGAAGCATGGCAGCGCGCTCGATAGCAACCACAGCATCTGCCACCGCGACACGCTGGCGCTCGCGGGTGACGAGCGCAGGCTCCGCCTGGCCCAGCTTGCCCAGGCGAACTGCAATGGTGTCGATCAGCTCGGGCAACCCAGCTCCCGTTACGGCTGACACGCCGATTTCCCCAGGGCGGGCAGTTCCACCAAGATCGGTCATCGTCGCGATAACCAAAGCGTCGCCTTGAGATTGTTCCGCTTCCGAATCGGGGGAGCGCAAGCTCAGAACCAGATCTGCGTGTGCCACTCTCTGCCGGGCGCGCCTCACGCCTTCGGCCTCGACCGCATCGCTACTCTCGCGCAAGCCAGCGGTGTCGACGAGCACGACAGGAATGCCGCTCAAGTCCAACCTCACCTCGATCGCGTCCCGCGTCGTTCCCGCAATCGGCGAGACGATCGCGACGTCGCGACGTGCCAACGCATTGAGCAGACTGGACTTGCCCGCATTGGGCGGCCCGGCGAGGACGACCACGAAGCCTTCTCGGACGCGCTCGCCAGCTTCGAAACTGCCTAGCGCGGAACGCAAGCTAGCGAGCGTGGCCTGCGCTGCCGCTACCGCATCGACGATCAATGGGCCTCCAACGTCGCTCTCGTCCGAAAAATCGATCTCAGCCTCGAGCAACGTCATCGCCTTGATTAGAGCGCTCCGCCATTCGCCGGCAGCGCGGCCAAGGGCACCTTCCATCTGACGCAGTGCCTGCTTGCGCTGCCATTCCGTCTCCGAATCGATCAGGTCCGCGAGCCCCTCGACAGCGGCCAGGTCGAGCTTGCCTGCCTCGAAGGCACGGCGGGTGAATTCGCCGGCTTCGGCCATGCGCAAGCCTGGCAGCGCGGTGAGTACCGAGAGCAGGCGTGACAGCACCGCGCGCGAGCCATGGATATGGAATTCGGCGACATCCTCACCAGTAAAGCTCGCGGGCGCAGGGAAGAACAGCACCAGGCCATGGTCGATGACCGCACCATCATGATCGCGCAGGGCTCGGTAAGCGGCCTTGCGTGCCTCGGGCACGGCTCCAGCGATCGTTTCGAGGACGAATCGGACGCGTTCGCCCGAGACCCGCACCACTGCGACACCGGCGCGCCCGGCACCGGAGGACAGTGCCACAATCGTCGGATAGGCTTTCACCGCTCGTTCCCGCCAGGGCTGGAGTTTCGCCGATGAACCGCCTGAAGCATGCCGCCAGTCCCTATCTGCTGCAACACGCCGAGAACCCCGTCGAATGGTGGGAATGGAGCGACGAGGCTTTCGCCCACGCCCGTGCCAGCAATCGCCCTGTCCTGCTCTCCGTCGGTTACGCTGCCTGCCATTGGTGCCATGTCATGGCGCATGAGAGCTTCGAGAACCCGGCCATCGCTGCGGTGATGAACGAGCTCTTCGTGAACATCAAGGTCGACCGCGAGGAGCGGCCCGATATCGACCATGTCTATATGAGCGCCCTGCACACCCTCGGAGAGCAGGGCGGCTGGCCACTGACCATGTTCCTCGACAGCGAAGGCGCGCCGTTCTGGGGCGGCACTTACTTCCCGCCGACCTCGCGTTATGGCCGGCCGGGCTTCATCGACGTGCTCCGGCAAATCGCCGGCCTCTATCGCAGCGATCGCGAGCGCATCGACCGCAATGCCGCAGCCATTGGCGAGGCGCTGCAGCAGAGCCTCCAGCGCGCCACGGAGGTCAGCGAGCCCGATCTCGACCATCTCGCCAGCCAGATCGCGCGCCGCTTCGACCGCGACCATGGTGGCCTCGGCGGAGCCCAGAAATTTCCGAACCCCAGCCTGGTCGAACTGCTTTGGCGCCATGGCGCCCGCAGCGGCGACGAGGCCTCCCGCGAAGCTGCCAGCCGCACCCTGGTGCAGATGGCGCGCGGCGGCATCCATGACCATCTCGGCGGCGGCTTTGCCCGCTATACCGTCGACGAGCGCTGGCTCGTGCCGCATTTCGAGAAGATGCTCTACGACAACGCCCAGCTGCTGCCCCTTTACGCGCTCGAGGCGGCGCGCACCGGCGATCCGCTTCTGTACGAAGCGGCGGACGGGATCGTCAGCTGGCTGAAGCGCGACATGCTGCTATCTGAAGGCGCCTTTGCCGCCAGTCTCGACGCCGATTCGGAAGGGGTGGAGGGCAAATTCTATGTCTGGACGCTTCCCGAGCTGAGCGAGGTTCTCGGCCCGGAAGACGCTGCCCTTTTAGCCCGCCACTACGACGTGACCGCCGACGGCAATTGGGAAGGCCATGCCATCCTCAACCGGCTGGATACGCCTGATCCGCCTCCAGAGGTGGCTGCCAGGCTCACCGAGCTCCGCACGCGCCTGCTGTCTGTCCGTAGCGAGCGCGTCCCCCCTGGCCGTGACGACAAGATCCTCGCCGACTGGAACGGCCTGATGATTTCAGGTCTCGTCCGCGCTGCCGGCATTGTCGACCGCAAGGACTGGATCAACCTCGCCGCCGACGCCTTTCGTTTCGTTGCCGAATCCATGGCGGTTGGCGAAGGCCTTGCTCATTCCTATCGGGCCGGCCGCCTAATTGCCCCAGGCTTTGCGCTCGATCACGCCGCCATGGCCGAGGCGGCCCTCGCGCTGCACGACTTCACCGGTGAGCAGCACTACCTTGATCTCGCCAGACGTTGGAGCACCCATCTCGACCGGTACTACCGCGAGGCTGACTCTGGCCTCCTGCGCATGACGCGTGCGGACAGTGCGGCCCTACCGATCATACCCAGGCCGACTCATGACGACGCCGTGCCCAACGCCAACGGCCTACATGCCGCCAACCTGCTGCGGATCGCGGCGCAATCCGGACCGCCGGAGGATCGCGAATGGGCCGACCGTTTCCTGGCGGTCATACTCGCTGCTGCGGTCCATGCTCCGATGGCGCATGGCTCGGTTCTCAACGCCTATGACCTCGCCCGCAACGGCGTCGAGATCGTGCTGGCAGGTCCGGAGCGGGAAATCTTCCGGCGGGCAGCCCTGGCACTACCGCATCTGACGACCATGCTGGTCGACTGCCCCGACCCGGACGGGTTACCGCCCGAGCATCCGGCGCATGCTTACGCGAGGCAGGCAGGAACTGGTGCCGCTTTCGTCTGCCTGCGCGGCCGCTGCCTGCCGCCTGTCACGGAGCCGAATCGATTGGCGGAGGCCGTCGCAAGCGCGCGCTGAGCCTCGGGACACATCGCAAAAGAAAAGGCCCCGGCAACAGAGCCGAGGCCTTTTCCATATCGCTCAGGCGACGATCGTCGATCAAGTGTTCATCGAGTCGAAGAATTCGGAATTCTGTTTGGTCTGGCGCAGCTTGTCCAAGAGGAACTCGATCGCGTCCTGTGGACCCATCGGGTTGAGAATGCGGCGCAGCACATAGGTCTTCTGCAGGTCGGAGCGCGGCGTGATGAGCTCTTCCTTGCGGGTGCCGGACTTGATGATGTCGATCGCCGGGAAGATGCGCTTGTCGGCCACCTTGCGGTCGAGAATGATTTCCGAGTTACCCGTGCCCTTGAACTCCTCGAAGATCACCTCGTCCATGCGGCTGCCAGTGTCGATCAGCGCGGTCGCGACGATGGTCAGCGAGCCGCCTTCCTCGATATTGCGGGCCGCGCCGAAGAAGCGCTTCGGACGCTGCAGGGCGTTGGCGTCGACACCGCCGGTCAGCACCTTGCCGGAGGACGGCACGACCGTGTTGTAGGCGCGGCCGAGACGGGTGATCGAATCGAGCAGGATGACGACGTCGCGGCCATGCTCGACCAGACGCTTGGCCTTCTCGATCACCATCTCCGCAACCTGGACGTGGCGGGTCGCCGGCTCGTCGAAGGTCGAGGACACCACCTCGCCCTTCACCGAGCGCTGCATGTCGGTGACTTCTTCCGGCCGCTCGTCGATCAGCAGCACGATCAGGTAGCATTCGGGATGATTGGTCGTGATCGACTGCGCGATGTTCTGCAGCAGCACGGTCTTGCCGGTGCGCGGGGGCGCCACGATCAGGGCACGCTGGCCCTTGCCGACCGGCGCGACGATGTCGATGACGCGCGGCGAGAAATCCTTCTTGGTCGGATCCTGAACCTCGAGCTTCAGCCGCTCATCGGGATAGAGCGGCGTCAGATTGTCGAAGTGGATCTTGTGCTTGATCTTCTCCGGATCCTCGAAGTTGATCGTGTTGACCTTGAGCAGGGCGAAATAGCGCTCGCCATCTTTCGGTCCGCGGATCGGGCCTTCGACGGTATCGCCGGTACGCAGGCCGAATTTCCGGATCTGGGTGGGCGAGACGTAGATATCGTCCGGTCCGGGCAGATAGTTCGAATCGGAGGAGCGCAGGAAGCCGAAGCCGTCCTGGAGGACTTCGACGACGCCTTCGCCGAGAATCTCGGTTTCCTGGGAAGCGAGCTGCTTCAGGATCGCGAACATGAGCTCCTGCTTGCGCATCGTGCTCGCGTTCTCGACCTCCATGCCTTCGGCAAAGGTGAGCAGCTCGGTCGGCGATTTCGCCTTGAGTTCGTGGAGTTTGATTTCCCGCATGGGGCACCCGGGTTGAGCAGGCCTGCATAGAGGCGGGCCAGACGGCAGTGAGGGATCGACGGGGACGAAGGGCTGGGAGCCCCACTTGTCAGGATGTCGTGTCGGCAGGCGAAAGCCGCCGTGGCACGAACCGTCGACGATAGGGAAGGACGCGAACAGAAGGCGCAGAGGCTTGATAACCGCTTTCCCCGCCGGGCTCAAGCGGGAAACCGCGCCGATCTCAGAACGGCTTGACGATCACCAGGATGACGATTCCAGCCATCAGCAGCGCCGGCACCTCATTGAGAATGCGATAGAAGCGCGCCGGCTTGTCGTTGCGGTCTTCGGCGAAGGCTCTGACCCTGCCGCTCAGATAGCCATGCAGGCCCGAAAGGACAAGGACCAGCGCGATCTTGCCATGCAGCCAGCCGCCCTTGAAGCCGAAAGCGCTCCAGGCGAGGTAGAGCCCGAGCACCCAGGCAACGATCATCGCGGGGTTGATGATCCCCTTGAGCAGCCGGCGCTCCATGATCTTGAAGGTCTCGGACTGGATCGAGCCGGTCTGCGCCTCGGCATGGTAGACCATCAGGCGCGGCAGATAGAGCATCCCGGCCATCCAGGCGATCACCGCCATCACGTGGAAAGCCTTGATCCATTCGTAAGCCATAGGATCGATCCTTCAGGCGCGCACCAGCTCGACGAGCCGCTCGACATGAGCGATCGGCGTGTCCGGCAGAATGCCATGCCCGAGATTGAACACGAACGGACCTGCGCCGAATGCCGCACGGATCGCCTCGACCTCCCGATCCAGCTCCGGGCCACCCGCACGGAGCAATTGCGGGTCGAGATGACCCTGCACCGGGACCAGCGTCTGGATCGCGTCGCGCGCAAAAGTCCGGTCGATCTCGGTCTCGAGCCCGACGGCATCAACACCGGTACCGCGAATGTAATCGGGAGTGCCGGCGCCGGCCCCGCGCGGAAAGCCGATGATCCTAGCCTGCGGGTGGCGAGCGCGAACCAGATCGACGATTCGCCGGGTGGGTTCGACGCACCAGCGCTTGAAATCCTCCGGCCCCAGCGAACCTGCCCAGCTATCGAAGATCTGCACGACGTCGACGCCAGCCTCGATCTGGGCATTGAGGTAAGCAGCTGAATTAACGACAAGCCGGTCGATTAACCTGGCGAACAGCTCAGGGTCACGGCGGAACAGCTCCTTCGCTGGCCCTTGATCCGGGGTGCCTCGTCCTGCGACCATATAGGTCGCCACCGTCCAGGGCGCACCGCAGAAGCCGATCAGCGCGGTTCCCGCGGGAAGAGCCGCCTTCACCCGGCGAACCGTCTCGTAGACTGGCGCCAGCACGTCCGGATCGATCTCCTCATGGATCTCGCCAAATCGACTTTCGTCGGCGACAGGCTCCAGCCGTGGTCCTTCACCTTGCGCAAACCAGAGCTTCTGCCCGAGCGCATGCGGTATCACAAGAATGTCGGAGAACAGGATCGCGGCATCGAAGCCGAAGCGCCTGATCGGCTGCAGTGTCACTTCCGCGGCCATATCGGGATTGTAGCAAAGGTCGAGGAACCCACCCGCCTTGGCCCGGAGCTCACGATACTCCGGCAGATAGCGCCCTGCCTGACGCATCATCCAGAGTGGAGGTTTCGGCAATATCTCGCCGGAAAGGGCACGGAGGAAAAGGCTTTGGGTCATGAAACGCATCGGGCTCTTGGCCCTTCTTCTAAAAGAATCTCTTCTAAGAGAGTCTTCTGTTTTGACTCTTGGATAGGGGCACATAGCCCGCCCCAAGATTGTCCACAACCGGTCCACAGGCCATGCCCGGGCAAGTGGGGCGGCCCTTGCGCCGGGGGAGGGCCTTAACAGTTTCTTAACCAATTGGTTTCTGCTCGGAGGCGCGGTCTCGCGCCGCGCCCCAAAATGATTCACGTGAAACATCGACATTCGGCCCACAGGCGAATGCCTGTTGAGCTTTCGCCGAGTTATCCCGTCCGTCCGCGGCAGGGTTCCGGCTGAGCCCAGTTATCCCCACTTGTCCCGGCCAGCTGAAACGGTGTCCCGCTCCGCCCGTCGGACGAAAGAGGGATTCCCCCGCTGGCTGAACACCTCTAGAGCTGAGTTGGAGATGGGCCGGCGGGGGAAGCCGTGGCGCGTAATTATTTTCACCTGCACCTGGTCTCCGATGCGACCGGCGAGACCCTGATCGCGGTCAGCCGTGCGGCGGCTGCGCAGTATGAGGCGGTCTCGGCGATCGAGCACGTCTATCCGCTCGTCCGTTCCGAGAACCAGTTGTCGCGCGTGCTCGCCGAGATCGAGACCTCTCCAGGCGTGGTGCTTTATACGCTGGTCGAGCCGGAATGGTCGGAGCGGCTGGAGGCATTCTGCCGCGAGATCGGTTGCCCTTGCCTCTCGGTGCTGCAGCCGGTGCTGTCGCTTTTTCAATCTTATCTCGGCCAAGCCGCAGCGCCGCGGCCTGGCGCGCAGCACATGCTCAACGCCGAGTACTTCCGGCGCATCGATGCGATGAATTACACGCTGATGCATGATGACGGCCAGCTCGGCGGCGATCTCGAAAGCGCCGATGTCATCCTTGTCGGCATCAGCCGGACCTCGAAGACGCCGACTAGCATCTATCTCGCCAATCGCGGCATCAAGACCGCCAACATCCCACTCGTGCCGAACGTGCCGCTTCCCCTCGAGCTCGAGAGCTTGAAGAAGCCTTTGGTCGTCGGTCTCGTCGCCAGTGCCGAACGCATCATCCAGATCCGGCAGAACAGGCTCCTATCGCTAAAGGCGGATGACGAGACGCCCTATGTCGATCCCGATGCAGTTGCCGATGAGGTCACCCAGTCGCGTCGGCTCTGCGCGCGCCGGGGTTGGCCAGTCATCGACGTTACCCGCCGCTCGATCGAGGAAACCGCCGCGGGAATCCTCGATCTGCTGCGCGATCACCGTATGAAGTTCATCGCGACGTGACGGCTCAAGCGACATTCTGGCGAGGCGACCGGCCACTCATCCTCGCCTCCGGCAGTGCGACGCGCCTGCAGTTGCTCGAAGCTGCGGGGGTGTCGGTCGAAGTGATCAAGCCGGTCGTCGATGAGAGGGCAATCGAAGCGGAGTTCCTCGCCGTTGGCGGACCGCCTGCGGGCGTCGCTGCAGCGCTGGCTGAAGCCAAGGCCCTGTCGGTCTCGCCACGTCACTCCGATCGGATTGTCCTGGCGGCGGACCAGATGCTGATCTGCGAAGGCCGGCCATTTCATAAGCCGGAGGATGCGGCCGCCGCCGCACGGCAGATCGCCAAGCTCGCCGGTCGCAAGCACGTGCTCACATCGGCATTCGCCCTGGCCCGTGATAATCAGATCATCAGCCGCGGCACTAGCAGCGCGACGCTTGCAATGCGCCCGCTGACACCGGACTTCATCGAGGACTATGTCGGGCAGGCGGGCCAGGCAGCGATTACGAGCGTCGGCGGCTATCAGCTCGAAGGGCTGGGTATCCACTTGTTCGAGGCCATCGAGGGCGATCATTTCACCATCCTCGGCCTGCCGATGCTGAGCCTGCTCGCCACGCTCCGCGACCTTGATCTCGTCGCATGACCTTCGCCCCAAGCTTCATATGACCAAGCGCTGCTTCATCATCGGCCATCCGGTCGCGCATTCCCGCTCGCCGCTGATCCATGGCCACTGGCTCGCCGAGCATGGGCTGGCCGGCAGCTATGAGCGCGTCGAGGTGCCGCCTGCCGAGGTGCCCGCTCTCATCGCGCGGCTGCGCGCCGGCGAATTCGTGGGCGGCAACGTCACCGTGCCAAACAAGGAAATCGTGCTGCCGCTGCTCGATCGGCTCAGCGAGACGGCGCGGGCCATGGGTGCTGCCAACACGCTCTGGATGGAAGATGGCCGGCTCTACGGTGACAACACCGACGCCTATGGCTTCCTTGCCCATCTCGATGCCTGCGTGCCGGGCTGGGCAGGGCGGACCGAGACGGCGCTCATCCTTGGCGCGGGGGGCGCAGCCCGCGCGGTCATTTATGGCCTCGTTGAACGCGGCCTCAGCCGCATCCTGCTAGCCAATCGCAGCCCGGATCGCGCGGTCGAGTTGGCGGCAGCCTTCCCCAAGACGGTTGAGGCATGGCCTTGGCAGGAGATCTCCGGGTTGGTCGGCCAGAGCAATCTGATCGTCAACACGACCTCTCTCGGCATGTCTGGCCAGGCTCCGCTGGAGATCGACCTCTCCGGCTTGCGTCCTGGCACGATCGTCGACGATATCGTCTACGTCCCACTCGAGACGCCGCTGCTTGCCGAGGCCAGACTCCATGGCGGCATTCCGGTCGACGGGCTCGGGATGTTGCTGCACCAGGCGGTGCCGGGTTTTGAGCGCTGGTTCGGCGTCCGGCCGCAAGTAACAGATGCGCTGCGGGCGAAGCTCGAAGCCGATATTCCTGCTGGATGAGCATGATGGCGGAGGTGATGCCATGACCTTCCTGCTCGGCCTCACCGGTTCGATCGGCATGGGCAAGTCGACGACCTCGGCGATGTTCCGTACGGCCGGGGTGCCCGTCCATGACGCTGACCAGGCGGTGCATGACCTTTATGCCGGCGCTGCAGCGCCGCAGATCGAGGCAGCCTTCGCGGGGACAACGGTGGATGGTGTCGTCGACCGGGCCAAACTCTCGGCCGCGGTGCTTGGCCGACCCGAGGCACTGGCTAAGCTCGAGGCCATCGTCCATCCACTGGTGCGCGCTGAGGAGCAGGCCTTCCTGGCACAATGCCGCAAGGGTGGCGCGACAGTGGCTGTGCTCGACGTACCGCTTCTGCTGGAGACGAGTGGGGAGGGGCGCTGCGACGCCATCGTCGTCGTCACCGCGCCCGCCGAGGTCCAGCGCAAGCGTGTCCTCGGCCGTCCTGGCATGAGCGAGGAGAAGTTCGCAGCGATCCTTGCCCGCCAGATACCGGATGCGGAGAAGCGGCGCCGGGCCCATTTCCTTGTGGACACCTCGCGCGGGCTCGTGGCCGCCGAGCGCCAGGTCCGCTCTATCCTGAACGCCGTCGCCGGCCGCTTCGGCCAAACTGAAAGGGCGGGCTGAGCATGCGCGAGATCGTTCTCGACACCGAGACCACCGGCGTCGAACCCTTGAAGGGTGATCGCATCGTCGAGATCGGCTGCGTCGAGCTCGTCAATCATTGCCCGACCGGCCGCAATTACCACGTCTACATCAATCCCGAG
The DNA here is from genome assembly GCF_964253285.1 of Allobosea sp. LjRoot237. NCBI lineage: Bacteria > Pseudomonadati > Pseudomonadota > Alphaproteobacteria > Hyphomicrobiales > Alloboseaceae > Allobosea > Allobosea sp. LjRoot237. Next base: position 5,593,836 of record NZ_CAXUQP020000001.1, on the reverse strand, counting down.
CGGAACATGCCGGACGGCGCCTTCAGGGTGCACGGGCTTTCCGAGACTTTCCTCTCCGACAAGCCGGTCTTCGCTGCGGTCGCCGCCGAGTTCGCCGCCTTCATCGCGGATGCCAGGCTGGTCATTCATAACGCGGCCTTCGACGTCGGCTTCATCAATATGGAGTTCGGCCGGCTTGGCCTGCCCTCGATCGTGCCGGCGCTCGTGGTCGACACGCTGGCGATGGCGCGGCGCAAGCATCCTGGCGCGAGCAACAGCCTGGACGCGCTCTGCGCCCGCTACGGCATCGACAACAGCCGTCGTACCAAGCATGGCGCGCTGCTCGACTCCGAGATCCTGGCCGAGGTCTATATCGAGCTGATCGGCGGCAAGCAGACGAGCCTCGGTCTCGGCATAGCTGCTGCCGGCAGGGCTGGCGTTGGAGTTGCCGTCACGACCGAGCGGCCGGTTCGCCAGCGGCCGCTCGGTCCGCGTCTCACGCCTGAGGAGCGAGCCGCCCACGAAGCCTTCGTGGCGAAGCTCAAGGGGCCGCTCTGGCGCGGCTATCTCGGCCTGCCCGAGGAGGCGTGAGGCCGGCCGTCATGCACGGCCAGGGCCGAGCATGACGATCCCGTCGATTACTCCACCCGCTTCCGGATCGCTCGACGCGACATCATGTTCAGCCCCTCGATCAGGGCCGAGAAGGCCATCGCCGCGTAGATGTAGCCCTTAGGGATATGGGCGCCGAAGCCCTCGCCGATCAGCGTGCCGCCGATCATCAGGAGGAAGCCGAGCGCCAGCATCACGATCGTCGGGTTCTTGTCGATGAAGCGCGCCAGCGGGTCGGCTGCGAGCAGCATCACCAGCACCGCGACGATCACCGCGATCACCATCACCGGCACATGGTCGGTCATGCCGACCGCGGTGATGATACTGTCGATAGAGAAGACGAGGTCGAGCAGCAGGATCTGGAAGATCACGCCGCCGAAGGTCACGGCTGCGGCCGCTCCCCCATCGAACATGTCCGGCCCGTGATCCGGATCGACCTTGTGGTGGATCTCCTTGGTCGCCTTCCAGACCAGGAACAGGCCGCCGGCGATCAGGATGATGTCGCGCCAGGAGAAGACCTTGCCGAAGACCGAGAACACCGGCGCGGTGAGCTGCACGATGAAGGCGACGGTCGAGAGCAGGCTGAGCCGTAGGACCAGTGCCAGGCCTATGCCGATCTTGCGGCCGCGCGAGCGCTGATGCTCGGGCAGCTTGTTGGTCAGGATCGAGATGAAGATGAGGTTGTCGATACCGAGCACGACCTCCATGGCGATCAGGGCGCCGAGCGCCGCCCATATGGCTGGGTCGGCGGCGAGCGTCATAAGGGCATCCATGGAAATCGTGAACCTCGCGGAAATGGCGCGCCGGAACGGGCACCTCTGGCGAGGTCGAGATGGAAAGCAGCTGGCTGCTTCGCAAGCAGCTGCGCAAATAAACAATAAAAAGAGCCCCGGAGGGCTCTTTTCTGTCTCTTGTGCCTGGCAGCTAGCGCTCAGGCGTTCGGAGTACCTTGCTGTGCCTGCATCTCCTCGAGACGCTGGCGGTAGAGCTGGGCGAAGTCGATCGGGTCGATATAGAGCGGCGGGAAGCCGCCATTGCGCACCGCATCGGCGACGATCGCCCGGGCGAACGGGAAGAGCAGGCGCGGGCAGTCGATCATCACGACCGCGTGCAGCTGCTCCTGCGGCACGCCGAGGATGCGGAAGACACCGGCATAGCTCAGCTCGAACGCGAACAGCGTCTCGTCATTCAGCGTTGCCTTGCCCTCGAGCGTGAGGATCGTCTCGATGTCGTTCTCGCCGAGCGCATTGGCGTGGACATTGACCTGGAGGCCGATCTGCGGCCCGCCCTGCTGTTGCTGCTGGGTCAGCGAGCGCGGAGCATTGGGGTTCTCGAAGGAGAAATCCTTGATGTACTGGACCAGCGTGTTGAGGCTGGGCCCCTGCTGGTTGGCGGCGCCGGCGCCGTTGCCGTTTTCGTTGGCCATCGGTCCCATCACTATCTGCACAAAATCATCAGGAAATTCCGTGCCGTGGCCGGAACTGCCCGGCAAGGCGGCGGCGCCGGGCTCGCGTCGGCTATCATGGCAGCGGGGCTGGCACAAGCGAAGCGAGCTCTCACGCCCTTGTCGCGCACCGGGGGTGGATGTTACGAGCCTCCCTCACCATATCCGTTCGATGACGGGCGGCAGAAGCGCGCCCGCGCGGGAACGAGTTTTCGAGGTTCGGATCAGCCGGCGATGCAGAATTTCGATATGACGACCCTGGTCTTCCTGGCCCTGGCCGTTTTCGTCGCCTGGAAACTGCGCTCGGTTCTGGGCCAGAAGACCGGGCACGAGAAGCCGCCGGTCGATCCATTCGCGCGTCGTGAGGCGCCGCCCCTGCGTCCTGACCAGGCGAGCAATGGCGAGCGCCGCGACAATGTCGTCCGGTTGCCGGGCGCCGCCAATGATGCCGCGGCTGCCCCGGTGGCCGACGCGGAGCGCTGGAAGGACATTGCCGAGCCAGGATCGCCCATCGCCGTCGGCCTCGACGCCATCGCTCGTCAGGAGCCACGCTTCGATGCACCGGGTTTCCTTGGCGGTGCGAAGTCGGCCTACGAGACCATCGTCACCGCCTTTGCTCGCGGTGATCGCAAGACCTTGAAGGGCCTGCTCGCCAAGGAAGTCTATGACGGCTTCGAGCAGGCGATCGCCGAGCGCGAGAAGCGCGGCGAGAAGGCCGAATCCAATTTCGTCTCGATCGACAAGGCCGAGATCACCGCGGTCGACGTCAAGGGCAAGGCCGCGAATGTCACCATCGCCTTCGTCTCGCAGTTGATCAGCGCGGTCCGCGATGCGCAGGGCAATGTCGTCGACGGCAGCGCCGAGGCGGTCTCCGAGGTCAACGACGTCTGGACCTTCTCGCGTCAGCTCGGCAGCCGCGATCCGAACTGGCTGCTGGTCGCCACCGAATCGGCCGCGTGATTCGTGCCGCCGGTCTCGTTCTGGGGCTGCTTGCCGCAGGCCTATCGATGACCGGCGCCGAAGCTTCATCTCCACCTCTGCCGCAGGGCGCCCGGGCCGAGCCCGTGGCGCCCGCCATGCTTTCCGGCTGGGGCGTCGACGATCAACGCGTCACCCTGGGCCTGTTCGCGCAGGGCTGCGAGACCGATCCACCGCTGCGCCAAGGGGCAACTTCGCCTCCCGCCTTGGCGGTGCTCTGCACGAAGGCCGCAGCTCTGCTTGCGGCGGGAGAGCCGAGCCGCGAGACAGCCCGCCGCTTCTTCGAGGATAACTTCGCCTTCTGGCGCATTCGTCCTACCGGCGCCGAGCGTGGTTTCATGACCGGTTATTTCGAGCCGGAATTCGAGGGCTCGCTGACGCGCTCGGACGCCTTTCCGACGCCGCTCTATGGACGCCCTGCCGACCTCGTGACCAAGATGCCAGGCGACGACTGGCCCGGCCTCGATCCGACCCTGACCTCCGCCCGCCGGATGGCCAAGGGGCTGGAGGCTTTTCCGGATCGCACCGCGATCGAGGAGGGTGCGCTCGCCGGTCAGGGGCTCGAGATCCTCTGGATGCGCGATCCGGTCGACCGCTTCGTCCTCCAGGTCCAGGGCTCGGGCCGGATTCGCTTGCCGGACGGCAAGGTGACGCGCCTCGTCTATGCCGGGCGCAACGGCCACCCCTACACCTCGCTCGGGCGCGAGCTCAGCCGGCGCGAGAACATCCCGCCCGAGCAGATGACGATGGACAAGCTCATCGCCCGGCTGAAGGCTGATGCTGGCTTCGCCCGCGAGCTGATCCGGCTCAACCGCTCCTTCGTCTTCTTCGCTCGCAACGATGATCTCCCGGCCGACTCCGGCCCGATCGGTGGCGCCGGCCTGCCGTTGACGCCGCTGCGCAGCGTCGCGGTCGACCGTTCGCTCTGGCCCTATGGCATGCCGGCCTGGATCGAGACCGAGATTCCCGACGGCAAGGGCGGCAGCGAGAGGCTGGCCCGGCTCGTCCTGGCCCAGGATACGGGAACCGCGATCGTCGGCCCGGCCCGGCTCGATCTCTTTATCGGCTCGGGCGCGGAAGCCGGTCATCGCGCCGGCCTGATCCGGCACCCCTTCGATTTCGTCGTGCTCTGGCCGCGCTGAGCCATGCGACGGCGCGGCAAGCTCCTCTCCGAGGCGGAACTCGCGCTCTGGCGCCAGGTCGCGCGCACGGTCAAGCCGCTACCCGGCCGCGCGCCGGTCGAAGCCGAGCCGGAAGCGAAAACGGAAAAGCCGCCCCCGCCCGTAGAGAGTGCCCAGCCTCCCGCAGCGCCTGCGCTCAAGGGGCACCCAGCGAAGCTCACCGCGCCACCGCTGGTGCCGTTGGAACGGCGCATGCGTACGCAATTGCGTCGTGGCCAGCAGGGCGTCGAAGCGGTGATCGACCTGCACGGCCTGCGCCAGGACGAGGCGCATTCGGCCTTGCGCGGCTTCCTACGCCAGCAGCAGCAGCGTGGCGCGAAGCTCGTTCTGGTGGTTACCGGCAAGGGCATTGCCGGCGATGTCCCTTATGGCGAGGAACGCGGCATCCTGCGCCGCAACGTTCCGCACTGGCTGCGGCTGCCGGATCTGCGACCCCTCGTGCTCGGCTTCGACGAGGCCGAGCAGCGTCACGGTGGAGCAGGGGCGCTCTATATCCGCCTGCGCCGCAGTCGGGAGCTGGACTGATGACGCCGTTCGGCCGCCGCGTTCGCGAATTGCGCGCTGCCCGCGGCGTCACGCTGGCGCAGATGGCGCAGGCGCTCGGCGTCACCCCGGCCTATCTCTCCGCGCTGGAGCACGGCAAGCGCGGCCAGCCTACCTTCACGCTGATCCAGGGCGCCATCCATCATCTCGGCGTGATCTGGGACGAGGCCGACGAACTGATCCGCCTCGCCGAGCTCTCCCATCCGCGCGTCGTGATCGACACGGCCGGTCTCGAACCGGAAGCGACGCTGTTCGCAAACCGCCTCGCCCATGAGGTAGAATGGCTCGGCCCGTCCGATCTGGCGGCCCTGACTTCGATCCTCGACAGTGCCGCGCGGCGGCGCGGCGGCGCTTGACCTCACCGGTCGGCAATGCGACACGCCGCCATCCTCCTGCTATCACGGACCTTTTCATGACCTCCAAGCGCTACGACGTGCTCGCCCTCGGCAATGCCATCGTCGACGTTTTCGCTTCGGCGGAGGAAGATTTCCTCGTCAGCCATGGACTCGCCAAGGGCGCGATGATGCTGATCGACGAGGCGAGGGCCGAGCTGCTCTATGGCGCGATGGGTCCGGGCAAATATGTTTCGGGCGGCTCGGCGGCCAACACCGCCGCGGGCCTCGCTTCCTTCGGCGGGCGCAGCGCCTTTATCGGCAAGGTCAAGGCCGACGAGCTCGGCAAGCTCTATCGCCATGATCTGACCTCGCAGGGCGTTGCCTTCGACACGGCGGCTGCGGCGGATGGTCCAGCCACGGCGCGCTCCTTCATCATCGTCACGCCGGACGGCGAGCGCACCATGAACACCTATCTCGGCGCCTGCCAGGGCCTGATGCCGGCCGATGTCGATGCGGCGACGGTCGAGAACGCCGATATCGTCTATCTCGAAGGCTATCTCTGGGATCCGCCGGCGGCCAAGGACGCCTTCCGCAAGGCCTCGGAGCTTGCCCACAAGGCCGGCGGACGGGTGGCCATCACCCTGTCCGATTCCTTCTGCGTCGACCGCTATCGCGACGAGTTCCTCGGTCTGGTACGCAACGGCCTGGTCGACCTCGTCTTCGCCAACGAGCATGAGCTGAAGAGTCTGTACCAGACCGCCGATTTCGACACGGCGCTGGCCGGTCTGCGGGCGGAGAACATCCTCGCCGTGGTGACGCGCTCCGAGAACGGCGCGCTGGCGGTGACGCCGGAGGGGATCGTGGCCGAGCCGGTCTTCCCGGTCGAGCGCGTGGTTGACGCCACCGGTGCCGGCGATCTCTTCGCCGCCGGCTTCCTGTTCGGCCTGACCTCGGGCCGCGAGACTTGTGATTGCCTGCGCCTCGGCGCGCTGGCGGCGGCCGAGATCATCAGCCATGTCGGCGCACGCCCGGACGTCAACCTGAAGACGCTCGCCGGCAATAACGGCCTGCTCTGAGTGACAGCCTTTCCCTTCTCCCCTTGCGGGAGAAGGTGGCCCGAAGGGCCGGATGAGGGGTCGCGCAGGTCTGGGCGATTTCAGCGCTTTCCGATCGGGTGCTCGCGATCAGCGTCGTGAGACCCCTCACCCTAACCCTCTCCCGCAAGGGGAGAGGGGATTTCTCGCGCCCGTCAGGCCGCCCGCTTTAACCCGACGGCGCCCCAGATCTCGCTGAGGGCGCCGACCAGCGCGGCGATGTCCTCGTCCGAATGCAGCGGCGTCGGCGTGATGCGCAGCCGCTCACCGCCGCGCGCCACGGTCGGGTAGTTGATCGGCTGGACGTAGATCGCAAAGCGCTCCAGCAATTCGTCGCTGATCCGCTTGCACAGCGCGGCATCGCCGACCATCACCGGCACGATATGGCTCGGATTGGGCAGATGCGGGATGCCGGCCTGGTCGAGCTGGCGGCGCAGACTGCGCACCCTGTCCTGCTGCCCCTCGCGCTCGGCCGAACTCGCCTTGAGATGCCGGATCGCGGCCAGCGCACCGGCGGCGAGCGCCGGCGGCAGCGAGCTCGAGAAGATGAAGCCTGAGGCGAAGCTGCGGATGAAGTCACAGAGCGCAGCCGAGCCGGTGACATAGCCGCCCATCACGCCGAAAGACTTGGCCAGCGTGCCCTCGATCAGGTCGAGCCGGTGGCTAAGCCCGTCGCGCTCGCTGACGCCGCCCCCGCGCGGGCCGTAGAGCCCGACGGCATGGACCTCGTCGATATAGGTCATCGCGCCGAACTCGTCGGCGAGATCGCAGAACGCGGCGACCGGGGCGATGTCGCCATCCATCGAATAGACCGACTCGAAGGCGATCAGCTTCGGCCGGGCCGGGTCGATCGCCTGGAGCTTGCGGCGCAGGTCGTCCGCGTCGTTATGGGCGAAGATCAGCTTCTCGGCCCGCGAATGCCGGATGCCCTCGATCATCGAGGCATGGTTGGCCGCATCGGTCAGCACGACGCAGCCGGGAATGCGCGCAGCGAGCGTCGAGAGCGAGGCCCAGTTCGACATGTAGCCGGAGTTGAACAGCAGCGCCGCTTCCTTGCCGTGCAAATCGGCGAGCTCGCGCTCCAGAAGGACGTGATAGTGATTGGTTCCGGCGATATTGCGGGTGCCGCCGGCACCGGCGCCGCAATTGTCGAGTGCTTCGCGCATCGCCGCGAGCACCGCCGGGTGCTGGCCCATGCCGAGATAATCGTTCGAGCACCAGACGGTGACCTCGCGTGGCCCGCCGGCGCCGTGGAAGGTGGCTCGCGGAAAGCGGCCGGCGCGGCGCTCGAGATCGGCGAAGACGCGATAGCGGCCCTCGGCCCTGAGGCTGTCGAGTTCGCTGCGGAAAAAGGCTTCGAAATCCATCGTGACGCTCCTGGCGGCACCTTTGAGGGATTCCAGGCGCGGGGTAAAGGCGCGCCGATGTCGCGCCGCAGCAGGCCGCGACGGCCCATCCTAGCGCAAACTGCGCCACTTCATGCAAGGTGCTTTTCGGTTCCGGGTAGGAATGGGCCTTTCCCTTTGGCGCCATGGCCCGTTAGATCGGTGGCGAAGCTGACGAGGACAGGCCATGGCGGTAACGATCGACGGACGCACCCTGAAGGGCCGGCAGGTGCTGCGCGTGGCCCGGCCCGGCGCCTCCGGCCGCTATGAGAAGGCAAATCTCGCGCCGGCGGCGCGCGCGGCGATCGCGGCGACGCGGGCCCATATCGACGCCAATTTCATGAACGACGAAGCCCCGTTCATGTATTCCTTCAACACCGGCGTCGGCCTGTTCAAGGACCAGCGCGTGCTGATGTCGGAGATGACCGAGTATCAGCGCAAGAGCGTCTACGCCCACGCCACCGGCATCGGCGAGCCCTTCCCGGAGGACGTCACGCGCGCCACCATGCTGCTGCGCGCCAACGCCTTCGCCTCGAACTATTCCGGTCCGCAGGTCGCGCTGGTCGAGCGCCTGCTCGCCTGCCTCAACGCCGGCGTCCATCCGGTGATCCCGCAGAAGGGCTCGGTTGGCGCTTCCGGCGATCTCGCGCCGCTCGCCCATATGTCGGCGGCGGTCTGCGGCTTCGAGGAGGGCGAAGCCGTTTACAAGGGCAAGCGGATGAAGGCCCGCGATGCCCTGGCGCGGGCTGGGCTGGAGCCGGACTTCAAGCTTGGCGCCAAGGACGCGTCTGCCCTGATCAACGGCTCGACCGTCTCGCTCGCGCTCGGCGTGCTCGCGACGGAAGACGCAAAGCGCCTGATCAAGGCGGCCGATATCGGGCTGGCGCTCTCGCTCGAAGCGATGCGCGGCGAGCTCGCCGCCTTCGATCCGCGCGTCCATGCCGCCCGTCCGCATCCCGGCCAGGCGCTGGTCGCGCGCAACCTGCTCAAGATCACGCAGGCCTCGAAGCGCTGCTCGGCCTCGGCCCGCGAGACGATCTATCCTGACGAGATCGGCCGCACGCCGGGCAAGCCGCCGGCGCCGCGCGTGCAGGACGTCTATTCGCTGCGCTGCGCTCCGCAGGTGCACGGCCCGGCGCGCGAGGCGCTCGACTATGTCAGCCGCATCATCGCGACCGAGACCAATTCGGCGACCGACAACCCGCTGATCTTCCCCGAGGATGACGGCTACCGCGTCATCTCCGGCGGCCATTTCCACGGCCAGTACGTCGCCCAGGCGATGGATCTGCTCGCCATCGCCATGACCGATCTCGGCTCGATCTGCGAGCGCCGGCTCGCCCGCCTGGTCGACCCGACCATGAGCTACGGCCTGCCGCGCAACCTGCTCGCCGGCAAGCGCGGGTTGAACACCGGCTTTGCGACGGTGCAGTGCTCGATGTCGGCGCTTGTGATGGAGAACCGCACCCTGTCGTCGCCCGGCTCGGTCGATTCGATCCCCGGCAAATCGAATGCCGAGGACCATGTCTCGAACTCGACCTGGTGTGGACGCAAGGCGCGCACCGTCGTCGAGAATGTCGAGATGATCATCGCCGCCGAGATCCTGATGGCCTGCCAGGCGCTGTCGCTGATCGCCGAGACGGCCAAGGCCCACCCGCTCGGCAAGGGCACGCAGGCGGCGCTCGAGGCGCTGCGCCAGACGATCCCGCCGGCGCTCAATGGCGACCGCTGGTATGCTGCCGAGATGAATCAGGCGACGGCACTGGTGCGTTCCGGCGCAATCGTCGAGGCGGTCGAGGCGGTGGTGGGGGTGTTGGAGTAGGCTCCGACGTTACTTCGAAAGGCGCGAGGAACCCCTCTCCTGGAAGGAGAGGGGCAGGGGTGAGGTGTTCGGAGCGGAAACGTTGGCCTGAACCCGGCCGGGCGGTGAGCGTCCGCGGCACTGGTCAAGCGGCCTACACCTCACCCTACCCTCTCCTTACAGGAGAGGGTTCCCGCGTTTCGTGGCGACGGTTGAGCATCTAATGGCCGCGCTCCGCCCGGGACGACTCGCGCTCGATTAGTATAGCGTCGCCTTGACCCGCTCCGGCAGCGCCTTGTCGTAGGCCTCGCCATCGAACGTCTCTGCCGCAGCGCGAGCCGAAATCTCCCGCAGGATCGTGCCGGCGCTCGGCAGCGCCCGCTTGTCGACCTGCGTTGCCGGGTTCCAGAGGTCGGCGCGCACCACTGCGCGCGAGCACTGGAAGTAGGCCGCCTCGACGGTGACGACGATCACGCAGGCTGGCAGCTTTCCAGCCATCTCGAAGCGCGCACATAGCTCCGGCTCGGTCGAGAGCACCGCAGTGCCGTTGACGCGCAGGGTTTCGCCATATCCGGGGATCAAAAAGAGCATTCCGATTCGATTGTCGGACAGAAGATTCTTCAATGAATCGAGGCGGTTATTGCCTCTTCGGTCCGGAATCAGCAGCGTTTTGGCGTCGCTGACCGCAACGAAGCCCGGCAGATCCCCGCGCGGCGAGCAATCCAGGCCATCCGGACCGTTGGTCGCCAGCACGAAAAACGGCGAGGCCGCGATCAGCGCGCCGTAGTTGGCATCGATGTGATCGATCTCCTTGATCACCGAAGCCGGCGCGATCGGGTTGGGATAGAGCGCGACGAGCTGCTCGGGCGAAGTGATGCGGTGCGCGGTCATGCTGGCCTCCGAAGGCGATAAGTCTAGACTATTTGAATTTGCCGCAACGCACCAGAGGGACCCTCAAAAAGAAACGCCCCGCATCGCAGGATGCGGGGCGTCTGATTCACGTGAAACGCTCAGCGTTTCGGGCGCCTCAGTTTTCGGCGCCCTGGCGCTCGCGGGACTTCTCTGCGTCGCGCTCGGCCTTCAGCTTCTCGGTGATGTCCTCGCCGGTGGTCTGGTCGACGACCTTCATCGACAAGCGGACCTTGCCGCGCTCGTCCATGCCGAGGAACTTGACCTTGACCTTCTCGCCTTCCTTGACGACGTCCGAAACCTTCTGGACCCGGTTGGGGGCCAGCTCGGAGATATGGACGAGGCCATCCTTGGCACCGAAGAAGTTCACGAAGGCGCCGAACTCCATGACCTTCACGACGGTGCCGTCATAGATCATGCCCGGCTCGGCTTCCGAGACGATCGACTTGATCCACTTGATCGCCGCTTCGATCGACTTGCCGTCGGCCGAGGCGATCTTGATGGTGCCGTCGTCCTCGATGTTGACCTTGGCGCCGGTCTTCTCGACGATCTCGCGGATGACCTTGCCGCCGGAGCCGATGACTTCGCGGATCTTGTCGACCGGAATCTTCATCGTCTCGATGCGCGGGGCATATTCGCCGAGCTGGCCACGGGCCACCGAAAGCGCCTTGTTCATCTCGCTGAGGATGTGATCGCGGCCGCCCTTGGCCTGGTCGAGGGCGACCTTCATGATCTCCTCGGTGATGCCGGCGATCTTGATGTCCATCTGCAGCGAGGTAATGCCCTCGGCCGTACCGGCGACCTTGAAGTCCATGTCGCCGAGATGATCCTCGTCGCCGAGGATGTCGGAGAGCACTGCGAAGCGCTCGCCTTCCAGGATCAGGCCCATGGCGATGCCCGCGACCGGCGCCTTCAGCGGCACGCCGGCATCCATCAGCGCCAGCGAGGTGCCGCAGACGGTGGCCATCGAGGAGGAGCCGTTCGACTCGGTGATCTCCGAGACGACGCGGATCGTGTAGGGGAACTCCGACTTCGCCGGCAGCATCGGGCGGATGGCGCGCCAGGCGAGCTTGCCGTGTCCGATCTCGCGACGGCCGGGCGAACCCATGCGGCCGGCTTCACCAACCGAATAGGGTGGGAAGTTGTAGTGCAGCAGGAAGGTTTCCTTGTAGGTGCCTTCCAGCGAGTCGATGTACTGCTCGTCGTCGCCGGTGCCGAGGGTCGTCACGACCAGCGCCTGCGTCTCGCCGCGGGTGAACAGCGCCGAGCCGTGGGTGCGCGGCAGGATGCCGGCTTCCGAGACGATCTTGCGGACGGTCTTGAGGTCGCGGCCGTCGATGCGGACGCCGTCGTCGAGGATGGTCCAGCGCACGACCTTGGCCTGGGCTTCCTTGAACTGGCCGCCGACCTGCTCCTTGGTGAAGGTGGTCTTGCCGTCCGGCGTCTCCGAGACGAGCACCTGGACCTTGGCCTTGGCGGCGTCCAGGGCCTTGTAGCGCTCGGCCTTGGTGGTGATCTTGTAGGCGGCGCGGATATCCGCATCGACCAGCTTGAGCACGGCCTCCAGCACGACCGAATTGTCGGCCGGCACGTAGTCGCGCGGCTCCTTGGCGGCCTTCTCGGCCAGGCGGATGATCGCGTCGATGACCGGCTGGAAGTGCTTGTGGCCGAACATCACGGCGCCGAGCATGATCTCCTCGGAGAGCTGCTTGGCCTCCGACTCGACCATCAGGACGGCGTCGGGCGTGCCGGCGACGACGAGGTCGAGCTGCGACTCCTTGATCTCGTCGACCAGCGGATTGAGCTTGTAGGCGCCGTCGAAGTAGCCGACGCGGGCAGCGCCGACCGGGCCCATGAAGGGCACGCCCGACAGCGTCAGGGCGGCGGAGGCGGCGACCATCGCGACGATGTCGGGATCGTTCTCGAGGTCATGCTGCAGCACGGTGCAGACGACCTGCGTCTCATTGCGATAGCCCTCGACGAAGAGCGGGCGGATCGGCCGGTCGATCAGGCGCGAAACCAGCGTCTCCTTCTCGGTCGGGCGTCCCTCGCGCTTGAAATAGCCACCGGGAATGCGGCCGGCGGCGAAGGTCTTTTCCTGGTAGTTCACGGTCAGCGGGAAGAAGTCGATCCCGGCCTTCGGCGACTTGGCGGAGACGACGGTCGCGAGCACGACGGTCTCGCCATAGGTCGCGAGCACGGCCGCGTCGGCCTGGCGGGCGATCTTGCCGGTTTCGAGGACGAGCTTGCGGCCGCCCCAGATCAGCTCTTCGGTTTGGATGTCGAACATGGATTTTCTTTCGGTCGGATGCGATCCGTCCGGCGTCGCTCGAGCCCATGGGCAAGACGGCGGAACGTCCGGGATATGCTTGAAGGAAGCGGCGCCCGGGCGCTCGGCGATCCTGCCATGGACGTCGCTGACGCCGGCGGATCATGCGGAAGGCCGCCCCATGCGGCTGCCGCACTGGAAGGGGCGTCGCGTCATTGCGGCGCTCCCGGACAAGGCCGTTGATACGACCCCTTAGCAGAACCGCCCGGAGCAGCGAGGCACCGGGCGGAATTCGGTCTCGATCAGCGGCGGATGCCGAGCTTCTCGATCAGCGTCTTGTAGCGCGCTTCTTCCTTGCCCTTGAGGTAGTCGAGCAGGGAGCGGCGCTGCGAGACCAGCTTGAGCAGGCCGCGACGCGAATGGTTGTCCTTGGTGTGGGACTTGAAGTGGCCGGTCAGGTTGTTGATGCGCTCGGTGAGGATCGCGACCTGGACTTCCGGCGAACCGGTATCGTTCGGCTTGGTGGCGTGTTCGTTGATGAGCGCGGTCTTGCGCTCGGCAGTGATCGACATCGTCATGTCCTTTGGTTCGGTGTTGATCTGGCGGGCCAGGCCGGGATGTCGTCCAGCAGGGTCCGAAGCCCGCATCCGCCTCATCACGGAAGGGATGCGCAGCCGGCCATCGGGCCGGTTGCCCGGGCATATACACGAAACTGGCGGAAACGCTAGCATGCAGCGTCGCGACGGAGAGAAGAGCATGAAGCAAGTCGAGGAAAGACGGGCCGTGCGCGCTCTCATCCTCACGCCGGAACGGGAGACATTACTCTTCCGCCTGCGACCGCCGGGGGAGACGCGGTGCTTCTGGATCGCGCCGGGCGGCGGGCTCGATCAGGGCGAGACGATCGAGGACGGGCTGAAGCGCGAGCTCCGCGAAGAGCTCGGGCTGGTCGAGTTCAGGGTCGGCGCGCTGGTCTGGCGCCGCCACCATACCTTCGACTGGGGCGCTCGCCGGATATCGCAGCGCGAGGAGTATCGCATCGTCGAGGTCGCACGCTTCGATCCCGTCATGATTGACGAGGTCGAAGCGCAGAACGTCGTCGAGCATCGCTGGTGGCCGGTTGCCGAGCTCGACAGCGTGCAGGAGCCGCTCACGCCATTGAGCCTGCCGGCGATCCTGACGCGATATTTTGCCGAGGGCGCGCCCGACCCGGTTCCGCCTGAGGAGGTGCTGGTGGACGATGAGCCAGCTCGCTGACTCCGAGGCACTGCCCGCCGGAACCTCTGCCGGCTCCAAAGGTTGACTCGCCGCAGGTCTCCAAACCAGGTCGAGTATCATGCCAGCCATGCCGAAGGATCGCCTCATCGCCGCGCTCGGCGCCCAGCTGCGGGCTGAGCGCGAGACCCGCGATGCGCTTGCCGATGTGATCGCCAACGGCCAACTCGACCCGGAGATCCTACTGGCGATCCTCTCCGATCCAGTGCCGGTCGTGACCCGTGACGAGATCGTCCGGGCCGAGGCCTGGCTGCGCGGCCTGCCGCCGGCCTTCCCGGCCCGCCCGGCGCTGAGGGCGGCCTGATGGCGCCCCGCCCGGCCTGGAAGGGCTATCTTAAGCTCTCGCTGGTCTCCTGCGCCGTCGAACTGACCTCGGCGACAGACCATAGCGAGAAGGTCTCCTTCCGCGTCATCAACCGCAAGACCGGCAATACCGTCCGGCGGCAATATATCGACAGCGTCAGCGGCAAGCCGGTCGATCCCGACGACGAGGTCAAGGGCTACGAGATCGGCGGCGACGAATACCTGCTCATCGAGGAGGACGAGATCGACGCGGTCCAGATCGAGAGCTCACATACACTGTCGATCGAGCAGTTCGTCGATCGCGCCGCAATCCCGCAGGTCTATTTCGACCAACCCTATTATCTCAGCCCGTCCGACGAGGTCTCGGAAGAGGCCTTCGCCGTGATCCGCGAGGCGATGGCGAAGCAGAAGAAGGCCGGCATCGCCCGCATCGTGCTTTATCGCCGCGAGCGGCCGGCGATGATCGAACCCTTCGACAAGGGGCTGCTGCTGACAACGCTGCGCTACGACAAGACCGTGCGCCAGCCGAACGAGGTCTTCGACGGCCTGCGCAAGGGCAAGCTCGACGAGGAGCTGGTCGATCTTGCCACCCACATCATCGAGAAGAAGCAGGCGAAGTTCGATCCCAGTGGCTTCGAGGACCACTATGAGGAAGCGCTGCTCGACCTGATCGAGGCCAAGCGCAAGGGCAAGAAGCCGCCGGTGGCGAAGCCGGCCGAGCGTCCCTCCAATGTCGTCAACCTGTTCGAGGCGCTGAAGAAGAGCCTTGGCGAGGAGAGCGGCTCGTCGGCCGAGACGCCGCGCAAATCAGCCGCTCGCGGCAAGAAGCCAGCGGGCGCGCGAAAGCCGACTCAAAAGCCTGCGGCCGGCAAGGCCAAGAAAAGCGCCTGACCGGCGTCGGAGGGCGCCATGGCCAATCTCGACCTCTATCGTTCGAAGCGCGATTTCTCCCGCACCCGCGAGCCGAAAGGTGCTGCCGGCCGCCGGAAGGCCGCTCAGGCCGGCGGTGCCTTCGTGATCCACAAGCACGCCGCCCGCCGCCTCCATTACGATCTCAGGCTCGAGCATGGCGGCGTGCTCTGGTCCTGGGCGGTGACGCGGGGGCCGAGTCTCGACCCGGGGGAGAAGCGCCTCGCCGTCCATGTCGAGGACCATCCGCTCGAATACGGCTCCTTCGAAGGCACGATTCCGGAAGGCGAATACGGCGCCGGCTCCGTGGTCGTCTGGGACGAGGGCAAATGGATTCCAGAGGGCGATCCGGTGCGCGGCATGGAAAAAGGCCACCTTGCCTTCGCGCTCGAAGGCCACAAGCTGGCTGGCCGCTGGCATCTGGTGCGGCTGAAACCACGCCGCGGCGAGAAGCGCGACAACTGGCTGCTGATCAAGGTCGACGACGATTTCGCTCGCGACGACGAGGACATCCTGGAAACCGCGCCGGATTCGGTGAAGTCGGGCAGGAGCGTCGAGGAGATTGGCAAGGATCCCGGAGGGGACGTCTGGTCGACCGACGAAAAGCCCGCGAAAGGCCGCAAGTCCGAGGTTGCCAAGTCCAAGCCGGCAAAAGCCAAGGCCACCGGGCGCTCAGCGAAGGCCAAGGGCGAGCAGCTGCCGCGCTTCGTCGAGCCATGTTTGGCAACCTTGCAGGATAAGCCACCGGCCGGCGAAGCCTGGCTGCACGAGGTCAAGTTCGACGGTTATCGGCTGCAGGCGCGGATCTCCGACGGAAAGGTCAAGCTGCTCACCCGCACCGGGCTCGACTGGACCGAGCGCTTTGGTAGCCGCATCACCGATGCTTTCGGCGCGCTGCCTTGCGAGACCGCGCTGATCGATGGCGAGGTCGTGGCGCTGGGCGAGAGCGGCATCTCCTCCTTCTCCGCCCTCCAGGCGGCATTGTCGGAGGACAAGACTGCGAACCTCGTCTTCTTCGCCTTCGATCTGCTGCATCTCGACGGCGAGAACCTGCAGGCCGAGCCTCTGCTCGCCCGCAAGGGCCTGCTCGAGGAGCTGTTAGGGTCAGCAGGACCGGATGCGCCACTGCGCTATTCCGAGCATTTCGTCGAGCCGGGCCAGACCATGCTGCGCCATGCCTGCCGCATGGGGCTGGAGGGCGTGATCTCAAAGCGCGCCGAGGCGCCTTATCGCAGCGGGCGTGGGCGGGACTGGGTCAAGTCGAAATGCACGCAGCGGCAGGAATTCGTCATCGCCGGCTATGTGCCCTCGAGAACCTCGCGCAACCAGCTCGGCTCGCTCGTCCTCGGCTATCATGAGGATGGCGAACTGAAGCCCGCCGGCCGGGTCGGCACCGGCTTCACTCGCAACTCGGCCGCCGCGCTGAAAAAAACGCTCGATGCCATCGCCGCGGACGCTTCGCCCTTTTCAGGCGAAGCCGGCCGCGAGCGCGGTATCGTCTGGGTCAAGCCCGATCTCGTCGCCGAGATCGCCTTCGGCTCCTGGACGGCCTCGAAGACCCTGCGGCATTCGGCCTTCCTCGGCCTGCGCGAGGACAAGCCGGCGCAGGAGGTGGTCGAGGAAAAGCCCGTCAAGGCCGTAACGAAGACGTCACGAGCAGCGAAGCCCGCTGGCAAGCCCGCAGCCGGGCCGGAGACCGCCGTGAAACTGAGCAATCCAGACAAGCCGCTCTGGCCCGATATCGGCTTCACCAAGCAGGATCTGCTCGACTATTACGCCAGCGTTTGGGAGCGCATGGCGCCGTTCGTGGTCGAGCGCCCGCTGAGCCTGCTGCGTGCGCCCGACGGCGTCGGCGGACAGGTCTTCTTCCAGAAGCACGCTGGCGCCGGCCTGCATAAGGCGGTCTCGCGTATGAAGGACAAGGATGGCGAGGAACTGCTCTTCATCCGCGATTTCGACGGTCTTGCCGCGCTGGTTCAACTTGGCACGGTCGAGGTTCATGTCTGGGGCGCGACCATCGACGCGGTCGAGACGCCTGACCAGATCATCTTCGATCTCGACCCCGACAAGGGCGTTCCGATGGAGCGGGTGCGCGAGGCGGCGCTGAGCGTGCGCCAGCGCCTCGAAGAGCTCGGCTTCGAGAGCTTCCTCAAGACCTCCGGCGGCAAGGGCTTCCACGTCGTGCTGCCGCTGAAGCCGAAAGCGGACTGGGACGAGGTCAAGGGCTTTGCACGCGACTTCGCCAAGGCGATGGAGCAGGCCGAACCGAAGCTCTACACCGCGACCCTGTCGAAGAAGGCGCGCAAGGGCCGCATCTTCATCGACTATCTCCGCAATGGCCGCGGCTCGACCGCGATCGCGCCGTTCTCGACGAGGGCTCGCCCCGGCGCCGCGGTCGCCATGCCGATCGCCTGGGAGATGCTGGAGAAGGGATTGGCGCCCGACGCCTTCAAGGCGCCGGAGGTTATGCAGGAGGGCCCGCCGGATGACGCCTGGACCGCGTTCCTCAAGCCGAAACGTTCGCTGAAGCGCTGATCAGGCGGCGGCCTCGCCGTGGTCGTAGCGGCGCTGCGCTTCCTCGACCTCGCCGATATGAGCTTCGGCCCAGCGCGTCAGCGCCGCGACCGTGCCGGCGAGCGTGTGGCCAAGCGGCGTGAGGGAGTACTCGACCGTGACCGGCACTGTCGGGAAGGCGCGGCGGGTGATCAGGCCGTCGCGCTCCAGGCTCTTCAGCGTCTGCGACAGCATCTTCTGCGAGATGTTCTCGATCTTGCGGCGCAGCTCGTTGAAGCGCAGCGTTTCCTGCTCCAGCAGGATCAGCACCAGCACGGCCCATTTGTCGCCGATCCGGTCGAGCACCTGCCTTGTCGGGCAGCGGGCGTCGAATGCGTCGGGGCGGTGCAGCATGGCAGGTTTCCGGCAGGTGACCTTGTGGCGTGAAAGTGCCTTCTTGAGGGAAAATCTCACATGCGCCATCTGGTGTCCATCGGGATGTTGGTTCCCATCAGATACTAGGGGTATCGATCATGAAGATTGCTCTCATCGGCGCCACTGGCTTCATCGGCTCGCGCCTGCTCGCCGAGCTGACCAGCCGCGGCCACCAGGTCACTGCCATCGTGCGCAATCCGGAGAAGGTGCCGCAGGGCGCCGGTGTGACCGCGAAGACCGGCGATGTCTACGACAAGGACGGGCTCGCCGCCCTGCTCGCCGGCCATGATGCGACGATCAGCGCGGTGCACTTCTCCGCAAGCGATCCGGCGACGCTGCTCGCCGCAGTGAAGCAGTCCGGCGTGAAGCGCTATCTCGTCGTCGGCGGCGCCGGCAGCCTTGAGGTCGCGCCCGGCGTGAAGCTGTTCGACACGCCCGAATTCCCGGCGATCTATCTGGATGAAGCCAGGAAGGGCGGTGCCTTCCTCGACCTGCTGAAGGGCGAGAGTGGTCTCGACTGGACCTTCCTCTCGCCCTCCGCCGTGATCGCGCCGGGCGAGCGCACCGGCCAGTTCCGCCTCGGCAAGGATCAGCTCCTGGTCGACGGCAAGGGCCAGAGCCGAATCTCGGCCGAGGACTATGCCGTCGCTTTGGTCGACGAGCTGGAGGCGCCGGCGCATGCGCGCCAGCGCTTTACTGTCGGCTATTGAGGCAGGAGGCCTACTCCAACCTCAAGATCGAGACGCTTCACCGGTCAGGTTGGACCAACCTGGCCGGATCCAGCTGCATGGTCCGGCGAAAACGCTTCTCGCCGAATGCGAGCTGGCCGCGGCGGAGTTCGCCGCGCCAGACATGGCCGGCATCGCTCTCGAAATAGAGCAGCGACGCATCGACCTCGTAGCGGCCGGCGTGGCTCGGCGCCTGATCGCGCTGCTTGCCGAAGCGGCCATTGGGCCGCAGATCGAGCCGGATGGCGCCGTCCTCGCTGACCCAGCGGCCGAGCACGGCGAGCTCGGCTTTGGTCAATGGCTCGGGGAGCTCGAGATCGATCTCGAGCGGACGAACCACCGGCTTAGCCGGCGCGATGATCGACGCGATCGCGCCGAGCGACTGGATGACCTGGCTGAAGGGCATGATGTCCTCCTTTTGTTCAGGGTGTTGGGCGGTGCAGATAGCGCCGCCTCTGACAGGAACATGTCAGTAGTGACCGGCACGGGACGCCAGGGCGTTTGCCCATGGGTCCGTTGTTCATCAACGCTGCCGGTATGATCCGACGATGCACCGGCGCAGGCGAGACGCGGTAGATCGATCCGCCGCGATCATTGCCTGATCCTCCAGTGATGGGGCCAAGCCATCGCAAAACCCTGGTGCTTCCTTATATGAAAGTCCGAAGCCGAGGCGGCTCCCGTCGTTGGTGAAGGAGGATTCTCGCATGCGTCAGGTCGAGGAACTCGCCGCGCTGATCGAGCGCTTCGCGCCGACCGACGGTGTTCACATGACGCCGATCCCGCGGTTGAAGGTGGTCCGCCTCTCGCAGCCGAGCGAGCCGATGCATGGCCTGCACGAGCCGGCGCTCTGCGTCATCGCCCAAGGCGCCAAGCAGGTGATCCTGGGTGACCGGATCTATCGCTACGATGCGGCGCACAGTCTCGTCGTCTCGCTCGATCTGCCCGTCATTGGTCAGGTGATCGAGGCGACGCCGGACAAGCCCTATCTCTGCGTCAAGCTCGAGCTCGACCCGCTCGCCATCAGCGCGCTCATGCTGGAATCAGCGCCCCTCGCCGAGCGGGAGCTGCCGCCTGGCTCGGGTATGACAGTCAGCCCGATGACACCAGTCCTGCTCGATGCCGTGCTCCGGCTGACCAACCTGTTGGCCAATCCTGCCGACGTTCCGGTTCTCGCGCCGTTGGCCGAGCGCGAGATCCTGTACCGTCTGCTGACCGGCGAGCAGGCGGCGCGCCTGCGCCAGATCGCAGTGGCGGAGAGCAAGTTGCAGCAGGTCAATCGCGCCATCGGCTGGATCAAGCGCAACTACCGCAAGCCTTTCAGCATCGAGATCGTCGCCACCGAGGCACGGATGAGCCCCTCGGCGCTGCATCAGCATTTCAAGGCCGTGACGGCGATGAGCCCGCTGCAATACCAAAAGCAGCTGCGGCTGCAGGAAGCCCGCCGGCTGATCCTGGCTAATGCGCAGGACGCGGCCTCGGCGGGTTTCGAGGTCGGCTATGAAAGCCCCTCGCAGTTCAGCCGGGAATACAGCCGCCTGTTCGGCGCTCCGCCGCTGCGCGATGTCGCCCGTCTGCGCGGCGGCGAAGCGGTCTTCAGCGGCTGAGCGCTCGGCTTAACAGCCCTCAGAACTCCTCCCAGCCATCGTCGCCGGCGCGACCGTTGGCGACCTTTCGGGTCGGTGCAGCTGGCGCGTGTTCGCGGCGTGGCGCGGTGGCCTTGCTCTGGGCGAAGGCGGCTTCGGCAAGCTGGCGCAGCCGCTGGGGCTCGGATTCCGCCGCGGTCGGCCTGACGCCAGGCCTGGCTACGCGGGTAGCCGCCGGCCGCGCCATGGGGCCGGCAGAGACCGATCCGGCGGCCATGGCGACGCTGGCGCTGCTTCCGGTGCGGAAGCTCGCGACCAGCGTGTTGAGCTCGCCGATGCGGCCCGACAGCGCCCCGGCCGAGGCGGCGCTCTGTTCGGCCAGCGCGGCGTTGGCCTGCGTCATCTCGTCGAGATGGGCAACCGCCTGGCTCATCTCGTCGATGCCATGCGCCTGCTCGGCCGAGGCTGCCGAGATCTCCTGGATGGTGCCGGTGACCTTCTGCGAGGCCGACAGGATCTTCTCCAGCGAGTCGCCGGCCCGGCGCACCAGCTTGACCCCGGTCTCGACCTCGCTGTTCGAGGAGGAGATCAGCCCGGAAATGTCCTTGGCCGCCTCGCTCGAGCGCTGCGCCAGGGTACGGACCTCGCTGGCGACGACGGCGAAGCCCTTGCCGGCATCGCCGGCACGGGCGGCTTCCACCGCTGCGTTGAGCGCGAGCAGGTTGGTCTGGAAGGCGATGTCGTCGATCACCCGGATGATGTCGGAGATCTTCTTCGAGGCTTCCTCGATCCGGGCCATGGCCGCGACCGCCTCGCCGGCGATGGCGCCGCCATCCTGCGCCGCCTTCATCGCCTCCTCGGCGATCGCCGCCGCCTGGCGCGCGCCTTGCGCCGAGGCCTTCACCGAAGCGGCCAGCTCCTCCGTCGTCGCGGCGGTCTCCTCCAGCGAGGAGGCCTGCTCCTCGGTGCGCTTCGACAGATCGTCCGCGCCCGTGTTGATCTCACGCGCCGCCATGCCGACCTCCGACGCCGTCGACTGGATCGTCGAGACGGTCGCGGACAGGCGATCGACGGCTTCGTTGAAATCGGCACGCAGCTGTTCGTATTCCGCCGGGAAGGCATCTTCGATCCGGCAGGTCAGGTCCGCCTGGGCGAGGCGCTCCAGCCCGGAGGCGAGGGTGCGGACGATCGCCTCCTGCTGTCGTGCATGGTCGCGCTGCTGCTCTGCCGCGCGCTCACGCTCTACCTGGTTGCTGCGGCGCTCGGTATCGCTGCGTTCCGATTGCTCTGCCGCTTCGGTCTCCAGCCGCGCCTTCTCGATTGCTGCCTGGCGCAGGATGGCGACCGCATCGGCCATGGCCGCGACCTCGTCGCCGCTGCGCAGCTTAGGCGGTTCGCTGGCAAGATCGCCGGCTGCGAGCTTCAGCATCGTTTCCTTGAGCTGGCCGAGAGGCCTCAACATCCGGCGCGTCAGCCAGAACAGCAGTGCTCCGCCGATCGCAGCGATCGCAAGGCCCGCGGCGATGTTGTTGCGGATCATCTCGTCGATGACGGTGAGGAAGTCCGATTGCTTGATCCCGACATAGAGAATGCCGATCACCGCATTGTTCGATTTCTGGACGATTGGCTCGTAGATGGTGAAATAGGGAATGCCGAGGATATCGGCGGCGCCGGAATAGGTCCTGCGATCCTTGAAGACGGCATCATGGGCCGGGCCCTGCGCCAGCTTGGTGCCGACCGCACGCGAGCCGTCCGGCTTCTGCACATTCGTCGAGACGCGGGTGTCGCCCATGAACACGGTCGCCGTCCCGCCGGAGAGCGCCTTGACCTTGTCGACCGCGGCGAAGTTGCCGTTCACCAGGTCGGGGCCGAAATAGAGCTTGTCGCCATCGAGGCGCGGCTCGCCCTTGGAGGTCAGGACATCGCGCAACAGGTTGCTGTTGACGATCAGGCTGGCCTGAGCCCGTTCGCGCATCGCGCTGTCGGCCGCGCGGATCGACAGGACGACCGACGCAGCCACGGCGGCGGCGATGATGACAACCCCGAGGATGGTGAGACGGTTCGAGATGGGTAGCCAGAGCGAGGCGAGCTTCTTCACGGGCGGCTCCTTGAGGGGGCCGAGACCGGCCAGCACTTAAGAACCCGTCCAAACTGGTAAATTTCGTTTTAAAAGATGCCGAATTCGGCTGAAAACCGTTTATTTTAACGGGGATTCGTCCCATTCAGTACGAAGTTCACCACGATATACGTGTGCTTCGCATGGCGTTCTTCTAAAGGTTGAAGACGCGATGCGGGACGAATTCGCCCTGTGCGATCGAGCCGGTGGCGATCAAGACGCCGCCACTCACGGCATAGACCGCCTCGGCTTCCAGCGGCGCGTCGCGGCCGCGCAGCAGCACGCTCTGGCCGCGCTTGAGCCTGAGCGCGGCATCGCGATGCACAGTGATCTCGGGGATCAGCGCCAGCGCGGCCGAGACCGGTAGAAGCGCCTCTGTGGCGTTGCCGCCATCGCGCAGCGCCTCGACGGTCGCTGCATCCGCCACCGCGAACGGCCCGACACGGGTCCGGCGCAAATGCGCGACATGGCCGAGGCAGCCGAGCGCCAGGCCGAGGTCGCGGGCGATCGCGCGGACATAGGTGCCCTTGCCGCATTCGGCCTCGAAGGTCGTGGTTGGGCCATCGTGCCGGACGATGCGCAGCGCGGTGATCTCGACCGGGCGGGCCTGCAGCGTCACCTCCTCGCCGTCGCGGGCGAGGTCGTAGGCGCGCTCACCGGCGATCTTGATCGCCGAGAACTTTGGGGGCACCTGCTGGATCGTCCCGGTGAAGCGCGGCAGCAGGGCCGCGATCGC
Source organism: Allobosea sp. LjRoot237 (assembly GCF_964253285.1). Lineage (NCBI taxonomy): Bacteria > Pseudomonadati > Pseudomonadota > Alphaproteobacteria > Hyphomicrobiales > Alloboseaceae > Allobosea > Allobosea sp. LjRoot237. The sequence goes on along the minus strand of NZ_CAXUQP020000001.1, from coordinate 5,570,737 downwards.
CGCCTCATCAGGACGCTGCTCCGAAGTCGCGACGACCTTGCCCTCGGTATCGTCGGTGTCAGTCTGCGAGCCCCAGGCGACGGTGAATTCATAGGCCTTGCGACCATCCATCACGAAGGGGACCGTCTTCGTCGCCTCGCCGAGCGCGATCGGCAGCAGCCCCGACGCCAGCGGATCGAGCGTGCCGGCATGGCCGGCCTTCTTGGCGCAGAAGGCGCGCTTCACCACGGCGACGGCATGGGTCGAGGTCATGCCGACCGGCTTGTCGAGCACCACCCAGCCATGCACGTCGCGCTTCTTCGGGCGCGGCGGTCGGCCGCCATCGGTCTCCGCCGGGCGGTTCTCGTCAGTCGTCATCATCGTGCTTGTCTTGTTGGTCCGGCTGGTCCTGATCGATGCGCAGCGGCTGTTTCAGGATGTCTTGGCGCACCTTGTCCGAATAGAGCAGCGCATCGATGCGCTCGGCCTCAGCGAAGCTCTCATCCCGCAGGAAGCGGACGTTCGGCGCGTATTTCAGGTTCACGCGATGGGCGATTTCGCCGCGGATGTAGCGCGTATGGGAGGCCAGCGCCTTCAACACCGGCGCGACGTCCTGGCCGCCAAGCGGCATGATGTAGCAGGTCGCGAGCTTGAGATCGGGCGAGAGCCGGACCTCAGGGACGGTGATGACGTGCTTGGCCAGCACATCGTCATGGATGTCGCCGCGCGCCAGCATCTCGGCGAGCGCATGCCGGATCAGTTCGCCGACGCGCAATTGCCGCTGCGAGGGCCCGGAGCCCTGTGTGTTTGGTTTTTTTGCCATGGTTCTCGTTCTCCGGGATCGGACCGGACGGACGGGTTTGAAACGTCATGGCCGGGCGAAAGCCCGGCCATCTGGACTATCCGGGAGCAAGCGAGCCGATCAGAGGGTCCGCTTGATCTCCTCGACGCGATAGCACTCGATTACGTCGCCGGCGCGCATATCCTGATAGTTCTCGAAGGACATGCCGCACTCCTGGCCGGCCACAACTTCCTTGGCGTCGTCCTTGAAGCGCTTGAGCTGGGCGAGCTTGCCCTCGTGAACCACGACGTTGTCGCGGATCAGGCGGACATTGGCGCCGCGCTCGATCGTGCCGTCGGTGACGCGGCAGCCGGCGATCTTGCCGACCTTCGAGACGTTGAAGATCTCGAGGATCTGGGCATTGCCGAGCATGGTCTCGCGCAGCGTCGGGGCCAGCAGGCCCGACATCGCCGCCTTAACGTCATCCACGAGGTTGTAGATGATGTTGTAGTAGCGGATCTCGACGCCGGCCCGTTCGGCCGCCTCGCGCGCTTCCTTGTGGGCACGCACGTTGAAGCCGATCACGGCGGCGCCCGAAGCCTGCGCGAGCGTGACATCGGATTCGGTGATGCCGCCGACGCCGGACGAGAGCACGCGAGCGCGGACCTCGTCATTGCCGACCTTTTCGAGCGTGCCGACGATAGCCTCGACCGAACCCTGCACGTCGCCCTTGACGACGAGCGGGAATTCCTTGCGGCCAGCGCCTTCCTTGAGGTCGCGCATCATCTCGGCGAGCGAGCGGCCGGCGCCCGATCCGCCGCCGCGTGCGGCGATACGGTCGCGCTTCTGGCGTTCACGGTAATCGGTGATCTCGCGGGCCCGCGCCTCGGACTCGACAACCGCGACGCGGTCACCGGCCTCCGGCGTGCCGTTGAAGCCGAGCACCTCGACCGGGAGCGATGGCGACGCTTCCTTGATCTGGGCACCGGTATCGCCGATGAGCGCGCGGACGCGGCCCCATTCCGAGCCGGCGACGATGATGTCGCCGGTGCGCAATGTACCGCGCTGGACCAGCACGGTCGCGACCGGGCCACGGCCGCGGTCGAGCTTGGCCTCGATCACGGTACCTTCGGCGGCGCGCTCTGGATTGGCCTTCAGGTCGAGCAGCTCGGCCTGAAGGGCGATCGCCTCGAGCAGCTTGTCGAGGTTCTTGCCGGTCTTGGCCGAGACCTCGATTTCCAGCGTCTCGCCGCCGAGCGTCTCGACCTGGATCTCGTATTGCAGCAGCTCGGAACGCACGCGATCCGGGTTGGCGTCCGCCTTGTCGATCTTGTTGATCGCCACGATCAGCGGCACCTTGGCCGCCTTGGCGTGGTTGATGGCCTCGACCGTCTGCGGCATGACGCCGTCATCGGCCGCGACGACGAGCACTACGACGTCCGTCACCTTGGCGCCGCGGGCGCGCATCGCCGTGAAGGCGGCGTGGCCGGGCGTGTCGATGAAGGTCACCTTCGCGCCGTTCGGCGTCGTCACCTGATAGGCGCCGATATGCTGGGTGATGCCGCCGGCTTCGCCGGTCACGACATGGGTCTGCCGGATCGCGTCGAGCAGCGAAGTCTTGCCGTGGTCGACATGGCCCATGATGGTCACGACCGGCGGGCGCGAAACCAGGGTCTCGTCGGTGTCCGGCGTGTCGAACAGGCCTTCCTCGACGTCGGATTCGGCGACGCGCTTGACGGTGTGGCCCATTTCCTCGGCCACGAGCTGGGCGGTGTCGGCGTCGATCACGTCGGTGATCTTGTGCATCGCGCCCTGCTTCATCAGCAGGCGGATGACGTCGACGCCCCGCTCGGTCATGCGGTTGGCGAGTTCCTGGATGGTGATCGTCTCCGGGATGATCACCTCACGCATCACGCGTTCCTTGGCGACGTCCGAAGCGCGATGACCCGTCATGCGCTGCACGCGGCGGCGGAAGGAAGCGAGCGAGCGGGTCCGCTCGTCGTCTCCGCCAGTCGCGGTCGACAGCGTCAGGCGGCCGCGCGGCTTCTCGCCGACCTTGGGCGTCTTGGGCGCAGGGGCCGGCGCGCCTCGGGGTGCGCCGGGAGCTCCACCCGGGCGGCGGAAGGCGGGACGCGCCTCGCCATCATCGGGGCGGCTGCGCGGAGCGCCAGCGGATGGCGCCTGCCGGACCGGCCGGGCGACGACCGGCTCGGCGGGCGCGCTCGCATCGGGGCGCGGCGGACGCGGCGAATCCGGCCGCGGCGGCCGGAAATCCAGACGCGGCGGACGGGCGCCGACATCGCGTGCCGGCGGGCGCGGCCCACCGAATTCGCGCGGCTCCCGTGGTCCAGAAGGAGCGGGGCGCGGTGTCTGCGTGTAGGTCGAGGCCGGGGGAGCGCTGGCAGGTACTGCTGCATCGCGCACCGGCGCGGGCCGCGGCGGCGCAGCCTCCTCGCTCATGCGCTGGCGGGCCGCGCTCTCGGCCCGGCGCTTGTGCTCGTCCTCCTGCCGGCGGCGGTCTTCTTCCTCGCGCTGGCGGGCCTGGGCGGCCTCGCGCTCGGCGCGCTCACGCTGTTCGCGGGCGGCGCGCTGGCGCGCTTCCTCCTCGGCGTGGGAGCGGGCTTCGGCCTCGCTGGCGCGTGCATCGGAGAGGGCGCGCTGGCGCGCATCCTTCTCGTCGTCGGAGAGCGTGCGCAGCAGCATGCCGCTGGCCGGCCGGTTGACCTGCGGCGGCGCCTGAGGCGGTTGCGGCCGCGGTGGTGTCGGAGCCTGAGGCGGCTGGGGGGCGCGCGCTACGGGAGCCGGAGCCGGCTCGTGGCCGGCGACGCGGCGCTTGACCTCGACGACGACCTGCTTCGAGCGCCCATGCGAGAAGCTCTGTCGGACAGTGCTCTGTTCGACAGGCCGCTTCAGCGACAACGTCTTGGGAGGCGTCACGCTCAAGGTCTTGTCGCCGGGGGTCTTGGTATCACTCATTCCGCTTTCGGTCCTGCCGGTTCGGTCTTCGTCTGGTCACGCGCGTCGGATTCAGTCGGGTCGATAAACGCCGTTTCGCCAGCATCGTTCGTCCGAAAACGGACGAGCCGACGCCAGCGCGCGAGGAAACCCTCAGTCGCCGGACCCGGAGCAAGCGCTGCATGTATCACATGCTCACGCCCGAGCGCCAGTTCCAGTTCAGCCGAGGCGAAAATCGCCACGACCGGTATGTCTTTCGGCGTCGCCGCCCGCCGGAGCGCCTGGCCGATCTTGCGCCTGCCGTCCTCTGCACCGTCGCTAGCGGCGATCACCGCAGCGGGGCGTCCGGCTCCTGCCTGCGCCTCGACCTTGGCGAAGCCGGTCGAGACCAGCCCTGCCTTGTTCGCCATGGCAAGCGCCTGGATCGCATCCCTGACCAGCAGGGCGTCGACCTCGGCCGCGAGATCAGGCGACACCGTCACCTTCGTCTTCAGCGAGCGCTCGAAGGCGCGCCGCTTGACCGCTTCGCCGACCGCAGCAGCACTGAGCGAGACCCAGACGCCGCGCCCCGGCAATTTGCGCCTGATGTCCGGCACCAGCGCGTCGCCGGGGCCGACCACGAAGCGGATCAAATCCTCCGGCGCCCGTGCCTGCCGCGTCAGCGCGCAGGTCCGTTCCGGACCTTCGCGCAGGCCGCGCCGGTTCATCTCGATGTCGCTCCGGCTCAGGCCTGCGACTCCTCGGTCTCGGTTTCGGTCTCAGCCTCGGGCTCTGGCGCCTCGATCCAGCCCGCCTTGACGCGCGCCGCCATCACAATCGCCTCGGCCTCCTGCCGAGACAGGTCGAAACCGTCGAGATAGCCGGAATGACGGGTGGACTCGCCATCCTTGCGCTCGGTCCAGCCGACGAGGTCATCGGTGGCGCAGCCGGCGAGGTCCTCTACGTTCTTCACGTCGTTCTCGCCGAGCGCGACCATCATCGCCGTGGTGATGCCTTCGACCTCGCGCAGCTCGTCCGCGACACCCAGCGCCTTGCGCTTGTCGTCGAACTCGGCCTCGATCGCAGCGAGATACTCCTGAGCACGGCTCTGGATTTCCCCAGCGGTGTCCTCGTCGAAGCCCTCGATCGAGGACAATTCGGTCGGCTCGACATAGGCGACCTCCTCGACCGAGCGGAAGCCTTCCGAAGCGAGCAGCTGGCCGACCGTCTCGTCGACGTTGAGTGCGTTCATGAACAGCTCGGTGCGCTGCACGAATTCCTTCTGGCGGCGTTCCGATTCCTCGGCTTCGGTCAGGATGTCGATGTCCCAGCCGGTGAGCTGCGAAGCGAGTCGAACATTCTGACCGCGGCGGCCGATGGCGAGCGAGAGCTGCTCGTCCGGCACCACGACCTCGATCTTGTCGGCTTCCTCGTCCAGCACCACCTTCGCGACTTCTGCCGGCTGCAATGCGTTGACGACGAAGGTCGCGACATCGGGCGACCACGGGATGATGTCGATCTTCTCGCCCTGCAGCTCGCCGACCACGGCCTGCACGCGCGAGCCGCGCATGCCGACGCAGGCGCCGACCGGATCGATCGAGGAATCGCGCGAGATCACCGCGATCTTGGCGCGCGAGCCCGGATCGCGGGCGACGGCCTTGATCTCGACGATGCCGTCATAAATCTCCGGCACTTCCTGGCCGAACAGCTTCGACATGAACTGCGGATGCGTGCGTGACAGGAAGATCTGCGGCCCGCGCGGCTCGCGGCGAACATCGTAGACATAGGCGCGAGCCCGGTCGCCGACCTTGAAGGTCTCGCGCGGAATCATCTCGTCGCGGCGGATGATCGCCTCGCCGCGGCCAAGATCGACGAAGACATTGCCGTATTCGACGCGCTTGACGGCGCCGTTGACGATCTCGCCGATGCGATCCTTATACTCGTCATACTGCCGGTCGCGCTCGGCCTCGCGCACCTTCTGCACGATGACCTGCTTGGCCGACTGGGCGGCGATGCGGCCGAAATCGAAGGGCGGCAGCGGATCGGCGATCACGTCGCCGACCTGAGCGGCCGGGTTGTGGCGCTTGGCCTCGTCGACCGTGATCTCGACGGCGCCGTTCTCGACGAGATCGACGACCTGGAGATGGCGGGCCAGCCGGAGCTCGCCCGATTTCGAATTGATCTCGGCATGGACGTCGGTCTCGGCGCCGTAGCGCGAGCGCGCCGCCTTGGCGATCGCGTCCTGCATCGCGTCGATCACGATCTGGCGGTCGATCGACTTCTCGCGGGCGACGGCATCGGCGATCTGCAACAGCTCGAGCCGGTTGGCGCTAACAGCCATGGCGCTCACTCCTCTTCCTGTGTGTTCTGCACTGGCCCCTTGCGGCCCTTGCCCGGTTTGCGGGCCTTGGGGTCGCGGGGGCCCAGCGACTTGCCGCGCCCGGGCGCGGGCTGGGCGATTTCGTCGGCGGGCGGCATTTGCGGCGCCAGGCCGGATTTGCCGCGTCTGAGCGACTCGGTGACGAGCGCATCGGTCAGTACCAGCCGCGCCTCGAGGATCAGCCGCATCGGGATCGCGACATCGCGTTCCTCTTCCGTCTTGGCATCGTCGCGCGTCAGCAATGCGTCGGTGCCGCTTGCCCCCCGAAGAATGCCGCGGAAACGCTTGCGGCCGGCATGAGGCTCGCTGGTCTCGATCTTGGCCAGATGGCCGGCCCAGCGCTCGAAGTCGCCCGGCCTGACCAACGGGCGATCGATGCCCGGCGACGACACCTCCAGATGATACGCCGCCTGGATCGGATCGTCGACGTCCAGCGCCGGCGAAACCGCCTGGCTCACCGCCTCGCAACCTTCGACGGTCATGGTGCCGTCGGGCTTTTCGGCCATGATCTGGACAGTGCAGCCATTCTGGGCGGTGATGCGCACGCGCACCAGCCGGTAGCCGAGATCCGCGATCGCTGGCTCGATGATCGCGGCAACGCGCGCGGCGACGCCGCTCTCGACGACGATCCGCGCTTCCTGATCCTGGCTGTTCTGCTCGCCCATCCGTATGGCTCGCCCATCTCCCGCGGCGCGCGCGTTCTCTACCAAAAGTTTAGAGGCGGATTCACCAACGAGGTTGTTCCAACCTGATTGGATCCGGCTCCAGGCTCGTGGAAGGGTTCGGCCAATAAAAAAGAGCGGGCCGGTGGGCCCGCTCTTGATCGCCGGCTTACACCGAAACCAGAGCTGTTGGCCGCTATCTAGTCCTGTTTCGATGATCTTGCAAGCGTCTCCGCGATTGCGGCGATCCCGCTAACCCACTGGTCATTCTTCGCTGTTACGACATGGGGATGGTGTGTCGCGAGGTTGCGTGATGAGTCCTGTCGGTACGTTGCTGCGCGATCTTGAGACGACGATGGCGCGGGGCTCGAACAGCGAGCGCGCCGCGATCCTGGCGCGGCTGACCGATCTCTTCCTCAGCACGGCCCAAAATATGGGCGAGGATCAGGTCGGCGTCTTCGATGTGGTCATCGGCCGCCTCGCGCGTGCGATTGAGATCAGGGCGCGCATCGAACTGGCGGAGCGGCTGGCGCCCGTCCCCAACGCGCCGAGCGGCGTCGTCCGCCAGCTCGCCCTCGACGAGATCGCGGTCGCCCGACCGGTTCTCGTCGGCTCGCCTCGTCTCAGTGACCATGATCTCGTCGCCGTCGCGGCGGCGAAAGGGCGCGATCACATGCTTGCCATCACCGAGCGTCCCGATCTCGGCGAGCCGGTCACCGATTTCCTGATCCTGCGGGGCGGCCGTGTCGTGACGCATGCCGTCGCTGCCAACCAGACCGCCCGCTTCTCGCGGCACGGCATGGGCGTCCTGGTCATGCGGGCCTCCCAGGACGATGCCCTGCAGGCGACGCTCGGCGCCCGCGTCGACATTCCGGCCGATCTCGCCGAACAGCTGATGGCTGCGGCCAAGAGCTCGGTCCGCCGCCGGCTCGAAGCCTCACTCGAACCGGCCCTGGCGGGTGCGGTCGCCGGCGCGGTCGAACGCGGCGCCGAGGCCGTCTCGGTCCAGGCGACCATCGGGGACGAGCTCGGCCGGTTCGGTAAAGCGCTGGCCGACGTCAAGGCCCTCGACGAGGCCGCCAAGCTCGACGAATCCGTGATCTCGCAATATGCGACGTCCGGCGCGGTGGAGCACGCCATCTGCGGCGTCGCCACTCTGGCTCGCCTGACCCTGCCGGCGACCGAGCAGATCGTGTTCGGCCCGGATCGCGACGCCGTTCTTCTGGTGGCGCGTGGCATGGGATGGTCCTGGGAGACGACCAGGGCGCTGATCGGCCTGCGCAAGGGCGATGGCAAGTCCGCGTCACTGCTTGAGCGGGCTCGTCAGAGCTTCCGCAACCTCACGCCGACGACGGCCCAGCGCGTGCTCGGCTTCCTCAGGATGCGCGACGGTGCGCAGTCAGATAGCTTGGCACCCGCCCGGCCTTGACCGCCTTGGCCTCGTAGCGCGTGCGGACCCAGCCAGGATAGGGTCGGCGCCAATTCTCGGCGCTCTCATCGACCCAATCGAAATCGGGCGAGGCGATGAGCCGCGCCAGTGTCCAGCCGACATAGTCGTCGATATCGCTGGCGAAGCGGAAGCGGCCACCCGGCCGCAGCACCCTGGCGAGCAGCGCCAGCGTCCGTTCGGAGACGAAGCGGCGCTTGCGCTGACGGCGCTTGGGCCAGGGGTCCGGATAGAGCAGATCAGCCGCGTCGATGCTTCCGGCCGGTAAGAGCGGAAGGAGCAGCGCGGCATCGCGGTCCCAGAGCCGGATGTTGCGCAGACCCTCCTGTTCGATCACGGCCAGGAACTTGGCCATGCCGTTGACGAAGGGCTCGACGCCGATGAAGCCGATCTGCGGGCTCTCCCGCATGCGCGACAGGAGATGCTCGCCGCCGCCGAAGCCGATCTCGAGTCGGACAGCCTCGACCGGAACCGGGAAAAGCGCCTTCAGGTCGAGGATCGGTCCTTCGGGCAGGCGGAGCGCCGGTAGGGCCTCGGCGATGCGCTCGGCCTGGCCCTGGCGCAGCCCCTTGCCCTTGCGCCGGCCGAAGAAGGCCCGTTCTGAATCGTGCTGGTCTGTCATGAGGACGCTTTTACGGCCTGGACGGAAAAGAAAAAGGCCGGGGCGCAGCCCCGGCCTTCACGCATGCGGTGACGACGGGATCAGGCGACAGCCTTCTTCAGCGCGTCGACCAGATCGGTCTTCTCCCAGGAGAAGCTGCCGTCGCGGCCAGCCTTGCGGCCGAAATGGCCATAGGCTGCCGACTTGGCATAGATCGGCTTGTTGAGAGCGAGATGGGTGCGGATGCCGCGCGGCGTCAGGTCCATGACGTCGCCGAGTACGCTCTCGAGCTTGGCCTCGTCGACCTTGCCGGTGCCGTGCAGATCGACATAGATCGACAGCGGCTTGGCGACGCCGATGGCGTAGGAGAGCTGGATCGTGCAGCGGTCGGCGAGCTTGGCCGCGACGACGTTCTTTGCGAGATAGCGCGCCGCGTAAGCCGCCGAGCGGTCGACCTTGGTCGGATCCTTGCCCGAGAAGGCACCGCCGCCATGCGGAGCCGCGCCACCATAGGTGTCGACGATGATCTTGCGGCCGGTCAGGCCGGCGTCGCCGTCGGGGCCGCCGATCACGAACTTGCCGGTCGGATTGACGTGCCAGACGGTCTCCTTCGAGATCCAGCCATCGGGCAGGGTCTGGCGGATATAGGGCTCGACGATCTTGCGGACGTCGGCCGAGGTCAGCTTCTCGTCGAGATGCTGGGTCGAGAGTACGATCTGCGTGACGCCGACCGGCTTGCCGTTCTCGTACTTGACGGTGACCTGGCTCTTGGCGTCGGGGCCGAGCTTGGCGGCGGCGCCTTCGCCGGCATGGCGCGCCTTGGCGAGGACCTCGAGGATCTTGTGGGCGTAGTAGATCGGAGCCGCCATCAGTTCCGGCGTCTCACGGCAGGCATAGCCGAACATGATGCCCTGGTCGCCCGCACCGACATCCTTGTTGCTGCTTTCGTCGACGCCCATGGCGATGTCGGCCGACTGCGGGTGCAGCAGCACGTCGATCTTCGCCTTCTTCCAGTGGAAGCCGTCCTGCTCGTAGCCGATCGCGCGGACCGCTTTGCGCGCCGCCGACTTCACCTTCGACTTGATCTGCTTCTCGTCGAGATGGGTGCGGACCTCACCGGCAATGACGATGCGGTTGGTGGTCGCAAGCGTCTCGGCGGCAACGCGCACCTGCGCCGGATCATGCCCCGCCTTGATCGCCTCCTTGAAGAACAGATCGACGATCTCGTCGGAAATTCGGTCACAGACCTTGTCCGGATGGCCTTCGGAGACGGATTCGCTGGTGAAGAGATAATTCTGGCGGGACACGGGTGGGGATCCTTCCCAAGCTGCGATGCGACGCCGGCGGACAGCCGGTTGCAAATAAAAAAGCGCAGCGTCTTTTGCAGCGGAAAGGTTCGCCGTCAAGGCGAGAAATTCTTTTCATCGACATTTCGTTCGTCGAGGCGAACAAAAAAACGAAGAATCAGGCAGTTTCCCCGGAGTCGTGCGCCAGAGCTTCGACCAGGTCGATAACCCGTCGACGTACGCGCGGGCTCTTGATGCGCACGAACGCCTTCGACAGCTGTATGCCCTCGCTCGTGGCCAGGAAGTCGGCGACATAGGAAGTAGCGGCAGTGTCGGTGAAGCCGCCTGCTACCGCATCTCCGGCTGGGGCGCCCTCGAAAAAGAAAGCAACAGGAACGCCCAGCATCTTGGCGATCTGCTGCAGCCGGCTGGCGCTGATTCTATTGGTGCCCTTCTCGTATTTCTGAATCTGCTGAAAGGTCAGGCCGAGCGCCTCGCCGAGTTTCTCCTGGCTGATTCCTGCCAGCATGCGCTGCATGCGCACACGGCTGCCGACATGGCGATCGATCGGGTTCGGGAGTTTCTTCAGCATGGGCCGTTCACCTCATTCCACACTCAATCGCACTTCCGATCTCGCGTCTACCGCCGCTCTTTGCAGGAAATAGACGGGTATTCGTTGGTATGCGTTGATTCTTGGACGCACTGGGCCGAAACTGGCATGGTCAAGGAAGGCGGGACATGTCGGGACGGCATTTCAACGCGGGACGGGACGCGCTCGATTTCATCGACCGGCTGAGCACCCTCACCGATCCGACCACGGTCGTCGCCGCGCTACGCGACAAGCTCGCTGGCTATGGCTTCCACGCCTTCCTGATCACCGGGCTACCGGAGATCGGGGACCGGATCGATCCGCTGGTCCTCCTCAATGGCTGGCCGCCGGGCTGGTTCGAGCTCTATCTGGAAAGATCGTTCTCGGATTGGGATCCGATCGCGGCCTATTGCAAGACGACGATCGATCCTTTCGCCTGGGGCGACATCTATCACGAGGATGAGGCATCTGCGCGCCAGCGCGAGGTGATGCATCGGGCACGCGACTTCAACATGATCGAAGGCTTCTGTGTTCCGATCCATGGCGAAGCGGGCTTCCAGGCCGTCGTCACCATGGCGGGTGATCGGCCGGACTTGTCGCGCCAGGCCCGCTCGGCGATCCATCTGATGTCGATCTACGCGCATGGCAAGGCGGCGGATTGCTTGCGACCGGCGCGGCTCGATCACGTCCTGACCGTCCGCGAGCGCGAGGTCCTGACCTGGTTCGCAACCGGCAAGACGACCGAGGGCGTCGCGGAACGCCTCGGTGTTTCGCCGGGGACCGCGGAAGCGCATTTCGAGAACGCCGCCAGGAAGCTCGGGGTCCGCGGGCGAACACGCACGGTTATTGAAGCCTATCGCCGCGGTGAAATCAGCATCTGAACTGAAATTCGGCGCCAATCTTCCGGAATTCCGGAATACCCGGGTGGACGGAAAAGCGGCAGCTTGCGTTCCTTGAACAGGGGGACGCGGTGATGATCCATGTTGTCGATGCCGGCAATCGGCATCTCTACGGTGCCGAACTCGAGCAGCATTTCAGGATTCGGCACCAGATTTATGTCGGCGAGCGCAAATGGATGGCGCTCGAGCGGCCCGATGGCCGGGAGATCGACCAGTTCGACAACGAGGAAGCGACTTATCTGCTCGCGGTCGAGAACGGGCGGGTGATCGGCGGCACCAGGCTCGTCCCGACGCTGGGTCCGCATCTGATGGCGGATGTGTTCCCGTTCCTGGCCGATGTGCGCGGGCTTCAGCGCGGCAGCGATATCGTCGAATGGACGCGCATCTTCGTCGTGCCGGAACGGCGCGGTGGCGACAGCAAGGTTCTGTACACCGTTCTGGCCGGCATGTTCGAGCATTGCCTGGCCAATGATGTCGCCGCGATCACGGTGGTGATGGAAACCTGGTGGATGCCGCGCTTTCTGGAGCTGGGCTGGGAGGTCCGGCCGCTCGGCCTGCCGGCGATGATCGACGGCATGAACTGCGTCGGCACGATCATTACCGTGAGCGAAGAGGCTTACCGCCGCACGCTTGCTTTCAAGGACATCGCTGCACCGGTGATCCAGCCGCGCCGCGAGGCAAAGCGGGCTCCGGGCGAGCGGAGGATTCCGCATGGCTAGTCAGCACGATGCCGACAGTAGCCGCGCCAAGATCGAATACGCGCTGGGACTACTCACAAACCTGCTTCGTAACCAACCGATGCATCAGGAGCTGGTGGACGTCGCCTACCGCATGGACTTGCCGGATGAACTCTGGCTTGCGGTCCAGATCCTCTCAATGTCGGAGCCGGATCAGGTGAAGCTCAGGGATTTCCTGCTGGTGAATCCCAATCCACAGCTGCAGCGGATCAACCGGAGCACGCTTGTTCTGACTCAGGAGACGGCGCCGGTCCTGCACTGAAGCGGCTCGACAGCGATCTCAATTCGCGTTGGGAATCGCTGGTCAGGCCGGAAACGGCCTGACCAGTCGGCTATCGAGTGCCCGTCGCCCCGCGTAACCCGAGTGCTATTGCTCGATGGTCTCGGCCGGGACGTCGGCGAGCGAATCGACCAGATCGACGATACGCCGGCGCACCCGGGGATTCTTGATGCGCACGAAAGCCTTGGTCAGCTGCACGCCCTCGCTGGTGGCGAGGAAGTCGGCGACATAGGTCGTGGCCGAGGAATCGGCGAAGCCGCTTTCTATGGTGTCGTCGTTCGGCGCCCCGTCGAAGAAGAATGCAACCGGAACGCCCAGCATCTTCGAGATCTGCTGCAGGCGGCTGGCACTGATCCGATTGGTGCCCTTCTCGTATTTCTGTACTTGCTGGAAGGTCAGGCCGAGCGCCTCCCCGAGCCTTTCCTGGCTGACGCCGGCAAGCATGCGGCGCATGCGGACGCGGCTGCCGACATGACGATCGATCGGGTTGGGTACTTTCTTCAGCATTCTCGCCGGCCCCTTTTGCTGTTCTTCGTTCAGACCTGTCGGCGGCCCGCTGAAGGCCCGGTGCGGCCGACTGTTCGGCGGCCTTCCCAGAAGAAAGTTCCAAATGGGATCACCGTCGCCGCATTAATACTCCAGCGAGCATTAGGCTGGCAACTACACCTGCAAAGAAAAGATCGCCGAAGCGGGAATAGGCCGTTGCCGGCCCTGCCCGCGGCAGTGAGGTGTCGAGGACGCCGGTTTCGCCGAGGGGCAGGGCCGCGCGAATCCGGCCATAATGATCGACCACTGCCGAGATTCCGGTATTGGCGACGCGGACCAGCGGCAACCCCTCCTCGATGGCGCGCAAGCGCGCCTGCGCGAGGTGCTGGTAGGGCCCACTCGTCTGCCCGAACCAGCCGTCATTGGTGAGGTTGAGGATGAAGCCTGGTCGCGGGCCGCTGGGCATGGCCTCGCCAGGAAAGATCACCTCGTAGCAGATCAGTGCCGTGGCGGGCGGCAGGCCGCGGATCTGCAAGGGCGTGCGCCGGCTGCCAGAAGCAAAGCCGCCGGGGACCGAGACGAACTCGGAAAGGCCGACGGCGCGGATCAGCCGCTTGAGAAGGGGCGGCAGGTATTCGCCGAAGGGGACGAGATGGACCTTGTCGTAGCTGCCGGTGATCACGCCCTCATCGTTCACCACCTGGATCGAATTGTAGATCGGCGGCCGGCTTTCGCCGGGCAGGGTCTCACCGGCGCGGGCGGCGCCGGTGATCAGCGTGGCATTCGGAGGCAGCAGGGCGGCGATCCGCGCCAGTGCCTGCGGTGTGCGCCCAAGCAGGAAAGGAAAGGCCGATTCCGGCCAGATCAGATGCGTAACGTCCTGCACGCCCGTCGTCGCCGGACTGGTCGCGCGGTCGCTCAGCGCCAAGTATTGCGACAGGATCATCTCGCTGTTGCGCGGGCTGAACTTCGCATCCTGCGGCAGGTTCGGCTGCATCAGGCGCAGCTTCACGCCGCTGACTGCCGCGACCGGCTCGGCCGGAATCCGCCAGGCGCCAAAGCCGGCCATGGCGGCAAGCGCCAGAACTGCCAGCATCGGAGCGCGCCAGGGCGCCGAGCCTTCCTCGCTTGTGCCGAGCACTGCCGGCGCTGCGCCGATCGCGACCGCAAGCGCCGTCAGCCCGTAGAGCCCGATCAGGCTGGCGCTCTGGGCGAACCAGGCAGGGCCGGCCAGCATCATGCCGTAGACGTTCCAGGGGAAGCCGGTGAGGATATGACCGCGCAGCCATTCGCTCAGCGCCAGCACAGCGGCCAGCACCAGGATGCGGCCGGCGCCAGTGGGCCAGATCGCGCGCGCCAGCACGAAACCGGCGGCCGGAAAGAGCGCCAGGAAGGCCGGCAGTGCCACGACACCGAGCGGCATTGCCCAGGCGAATTTGTCGGCCTCGACCAGGAAGGCGGCGCCCAGCCACCACAGGCCGGCGAGGTGGTAGCCGAAGCCCCACCACCAGCCCGCAGTCGCCGCTGCCCAGAGGCGGCCGCGCCGGCTCTGGGCGACCGAGCCGTCGATCAGCCAGACCGCGGCCGTCATCGGCACGACCATCAGCGGCCAGAGGTCAAGCGGCGCCAGCGCCAGCGCCCCGCAGGCGCCGCAAAGGAGCGCGATCAGTCTGCGCGGCCAACCCCAGGCGAGGATGACGCGGTCGGCCAGCACCGGCAGGCTTGTCATGCAGCGTCCGGTGTTGCCGGCGGTTCGGCCGTGACCGGGTCGCGACGATGGATGCGCAGGCGCTTGACCCGGCGCGGGTCGGCGTCGAGCACCTCGAATTCGAGCTCCTCGGGGCCCTTGATCAATTCGCCCCGCACCGGCACGCGGCCAGCCAATGTCACGATCAGCCCGCCGAGCGTGTCGACCTCTTCGGCGACCTCGGCGCTCGACAGATCGATCCCCGTCGCCTGCTTCAGCTCATCGAGCGTGGCGCGGGCATCGGCGATGAAGCGGTTCTCGCCGGCGGGCGCGATCGCCGGGGCCTCGTCGAGATCGTGCTCGTCCTCAATGTCGCCGACGACGATCTCGACCAGATCCTCGATCGAAATCAGCCCGTCGGTGCCGCCGTATTCGTCGATCACCAGGGCGATATGGGTGCGCGTCGCCTGCATCCTGACCAGAAGGTCGACCGCAGGCATCGAGGGCGGCACATAGAGCACCGGCCGCAGGATCTTCGCCTGGGCCAGCGTCATCGACAGGTCGATCGCCCCCAGACTCGGCCCTGCATTGACCTCCGCCTCGCCGCGTGCCCGTCGGCCCGGCTTGGCTCGCGCGGCGATGAAGTCGAGGAAGTCGCGGATGTGGATCATCCCGCGCGGGTCGTCGAGCGTCTCGCCATAGACCGGCAGGCGCGAATGGCCGGCGGTGCGGAACAGCGCCAGCAGGTCGCCGAGCGTCGCCTCCGATGAGACTGCGATGATGTCGGCGCGCGGCACCATCACGTCGGCGACGCGGCGCTCGCGCAGGCTCAGCACATTCGAGAGCATTGCCCGCTCTTGCGGGGAAAGGTCGGTGATCTGGCCGCTGTTCTGCGCCAGCGCCTCGGTGATGTCCTCGCGGATCGAGCCGCCCTGGCGCAGGCCAAGCTTGTCGAGGAACTGGCCGAGCCAGTGGGACAGGCCGCGGCCGGTCGGTTCCGACGATGAGGAAGATCGGGGGTCGTCGCTCATGACGCAGGCTGGGGGCTTGGGTTTTTCACGGTCTTCGGGCGGGGTTGAGTCGGCTCGGGGTCCGAGCCGGCATAGGGATCGGCGATGCCGAGCCGGGCGAGCGCCGCAGTCTCGAGCGCTTCCATGCGCTGGGCCTGGTCCTCGGTCTCGTGATCTTCGCCGACCAGGTGCAGCAGGCCGTGTATCACGAGATGGCTGAGATGGTCGCCAAAGGACTTCTCCTCGACTTCAGCCTCGCGCGCGACCGTCTCGAAGGCGAGCACGATGTCGCCGATGATCGGGCTTGCGGCGATCTTCTCCGGCGGCACGGCGGGGAAGGAGAGCACGTTGGTCGCCTTGTCGAAGCCGCGCCAGTCGCGGTTGACGATGCGGATGCGCTTGTCGTCGGTCAGGAGCAGGCTGAGCTCCGCGCCCGGCAGGGTCTTGACCGGAGCGAGCGCCAGCCCCGCCTCGACTGCGGCGGCGATACGAGGCCGCAAATCCGCGACCTCGCGCCAGCGCCGTGACTGGGTACGGATGTCGAGCGAAGGCCCGCTTATGGCGGGCTCTGATGTCCCGGTTCGCGGCGCCGCGCGCCGCGATCGAGGTCGGTCGTTCATCGCGGCCGCTCCCGCGACAGCATGCGCTTCAGCCCTTCGGCATCGCCCTCGGCGGGCGCATCCGGCGCAGGCAAGGCGGCGAGGCGGGCTTCGCGTTCGTCGCGCTCCTTCCGGGAGGCGTCCTCATAGGCCATGACGATGCGGCGCACGAGCTCGTGACGCACCACGTCGCCCTCCTCGAAGCGGGCGTGCCCGACGCCCTCGACGCCGGACAGGAGCCTGACCGCTTCGATCAGGCCCGAGCGCTGGCCCGGCGGCAGGTCGACCTGCGAGGGGTCGCCGGTGATGATCATCCGCGAGCCCTCGCCTAGGCGGGTGAGGAACATCTTCATCTGCACCGAGGTGGCGTTCTGTGCCTCGTCGAGCAGGACCACGGCATTGGTCAGCGTCCGCCCGCGCATGAAGGCGAGCGGGGCGATCTCGATCATGCCGGTCTGCAGGGCGCGCTCGACATGGCGCGGCTCCATGAAGTCGTTGAGCGCATCGTAGATCGGCCGCAGATAGGGATCGACTTTCTCGCGCATGTCGCCCGGCAGGAAGCCGAGCCGCTCGCCGGCTTCGACGGCCGGCCGCGACAGCACCATGCGCTCGACCACGCCCTGCTCGATCAGCGAGACGGCGTGGCCGACCGCGAGCCAGGTCTTGCCGGTGCCGGCCGGGCCCTCGGCGAGCACGAGCTCGTGGCGTTTGAGCTGGCGCAGATAAGCGTCCTGTGCCGCGTTGCGGGCCCTGACCGGGCCGCGCTTGCGTGTCACCACCGCGTCGAAGGCGGCTTTGCCGGCATTGTCGGACGGGAAGAGCGAGCGCTGCACATTGCTCTCCTCGATCGCACCGTCGACCTCACCGAGATTGACGGCGGCGCCGGTCTTGGCGCGGGCATAGAGGGTCCGCAGCACGCGGCTCGCCTGCTCGGCGGTCTCGCGCGGGCCCTTGATGGTGACGTGATTGCCGTTCGGGCTGACGACGATACCAAGGCGGCGCTCCAGATGCGCCAGATTCTGGTCGTAATGGCCGAAGACCAGGCCAGCGGTCTGGTTGTTGTCGAAGGTGAGCTCGACCTCGGCGCCGGGCAAGCCCTCGCGCGTCAGCGTCTCGTCGCGGCGTGCGCCGCGCTCGGCTCTCGGATTGAATTGATCGGCCTGGGCCAAAACCATTGTCTCCATTCGGAATGAGTCGGACAGGCGCAGTCACCAGAGCCGGATCCGATCAGGTCGGTTCAACCTGATCGGTGATTCCGTCTCTCACTTTTAGAAAGAGACCGTTTGATCCGATCAGCTTGCGGTGCAAGTTGACCGAAACGGGCTCTAACCATCACCACAACGCCGACACCATCGCACGCAACACACCAACTCTCGTTAGGCAGCCAGATCCGGCCGTTCCACGGCGCGGCCGAACAGCGAATTCGAGCCGGCGCGCTCGATCAGGGCCAGGACGCGGTCGCCGATCCGGTGCGTCGCGCTCTCGATCTGCACAGCCTGCATATAGGGCGTCTTGCCGGCGAGTTGGCCGGGATGCCGGCCTGCGCGCTCGATCAGGATCTCGACCGTGCGCCCGACCATGGCGTGGTTGAAGCCCTGCCGGTGTTCCTCGACCAGCGCCTGCAGCCGGTGCAGCCGCTCATCCATGACCGCAAGCGGGATCTGCTCGGCGAGTTCCGCCGCCGGCGTTCCCGGGCGTGGCGAATATTTGAACGAATAGGCGGAGGCGAAGCGCACATCGGCGATCAGCCGCAGCGTCTCCTCGAAATCCGCATCGCTCTCGCCGGGGAAACCGACGATGAAGTCGGAGGAAAGCGCAATATCCGGCCGCGCCATGCGGATCTTGTCGATCAGCCGGCGATACTCGTCGGACGTATGCTTGCGATTCATCGCTGCGAGGATCCGATCCGAGCCCGCCTGCACCGGCAAGTGCAGGAAGGGCATCACCTGCGGCAGGTCGCGATGGGCGGCGATCAGCTCCTCGTCCATGTCACGCGGATGGCTCGTCGTGTAGCGGATGCGGGTGATGCCCGGCACCTCGGCGATGCGGTGCATCAGCCGCGCCAGGGTCCAGACGCCATCCGGCCCCTTGCCATGATAGGCGTTGACGTTCTGACCGAGCAGCGAGACGTCCTGCACGCCGGATTCCGCCAGCCGCTCGACCTCGGCGATCACCTGCGCGACGGGCCGCGAGAATTCGGCGCCTCGGGTATAGGGCACGACGCAGAACGCGCAGAACTTGTCGCAGCCTTCCTGCACGGTGACGAAGGCCGAGATGCCGCGGGCCAGGATCACGGCCGGCTTCGGCGCCGGCAGATGGCCGAACTTGTCCTCGGGCGGCAATTCAGTGTCGACGACGCGGCCGCTCCTTGCCTGTGCGAGCAGTGCCGGCAGGCGATGATAGGTCTGCGGGCCGATGACCAGGTCGACAGCCGGCTGGCGCCGCTGGATCTCGGCCCCTTCCGCCTGTGCGACGCAGCCGGCGACGACGAGCGTGGTCTCGCGTCCCTGCGCCTTCCGTTCGCGCTTCAGGTCGCGCAGCTTGCCGAGTTCGGTGTAGACCTTATGCGCCGCGCGCTCGCGGATATGGCAGGTGTTGAGCAGGATGAGGTCGGCATCGTCAGGCGTCGCAGTCTCGACATAGCCCTCCTGCCCGAGGACGTCGGCCATGCGCTGGCCGTCATAGACGTTCATCTGGCAGCCATAGGACTTGATATGGACTTTCTTCATCAACGCTGATCCGGCCTCAACCGCGTCTCCTTATCCCGATCGCCCATCGAATGGGAATCATATCGCTTCCAATGGCAAGCAGGCAATATCCGGGCCGCTACCGTCCAACGCGAAGCGAATCTGGCTCAGCTGCGTGACCGGCCGGTGACGGCGTCCTGCCGCGCCCGCCGGATCGAAATCTCGGCGAGGCGCGTCGCCTCCTTGCGCGAAAGCTTGCGGCCCATGCGGATCGGCTCGCCCCAGGCAAGCTCGACATCGATGGCGCCGGAATTGATCATCGCCTGGAAATGCGGCGCGAGTTCGGTGTCGCCATACCAGGACAGCGCCGAGCGCTCGGCCCGTCCGCCGCGCAGCCCATGGAAGCCGGTATAGGTGACGCAGAGCGGATAGATCGTGGTCTCGGCCTCGTCAGCGCCGCGCACGGCTTCGTGAGCGGCTCCGAGCAGTGAGGAGCGCAGCGACAGGACGCGCGTGCCGTCACCGGTCGTGCCTTCGGCGAACAGCACCACAGATTGCCCGTTCTGCAGGCGCCGGCCCATCTCGCTGGCGACGCCGGCGGTGGCGCCGCGGCGCATCCGGTCGATGAAGACGGTGCGCTGCAGGGTCGAGAGCCAGCCGACGACCGGCCAGGTCGCGACCTCGGCCTTAGCGACGAAGGAGAGCGGACCGGTCGTGCCGATGACGGGGATGTCGAGCCAGGAGGTGTGATTGGCGACGATCAACCCGCCCTGTCCGGCCGGCGGAGCCGCACCGCGCGTGGTGATGCGCACGCCGAAGCAGCGGCAGCCCAGTTTCTGGAACAGCCGCGTGAAATAGAACGGCCGCCCGAGGCGCATCGCGACGAGCTGCGGCGGGATCAGGACGAGCGTGCCGAGGACGAGCAGCGCGAGCCGAACCATGGCGCCGGGACGGAGGCCTTTCATGCTGAGCCGTTCATTCTCTGCGTTGGCGCCCCGTTTCTGCGATCCGGCTATAATCGGACCTCTGACAGCCGTCTATGCCGCCGGCGCGAGGAGGGTCAGCCGAGATCGCGCCGCATCACCAGCGCCGCGACGCGGCTGCCATCCGGCTTCGGATAGTACCCCTCGCGCCGTCCGACGGTCTCGAAGCCGAGACGATGATAAAGGCCGATCGCGGGGGCGTTGCCTTCCTCGACCTCGAGAAAGAGGCGCGCCGCACCACGTGCCGCCAGCTGCGCCAGATGGGCGCAGAGCAACGTCTGCCCGAGTCCGGATCGGCGTCTTGAGCCGCCGACGACGATGCTGAGGATTTCTGCTTCATCGGCAGCGATCCGCGACATCACGAAGCCGCAAGGCTCGCTGGCACTGCCGATGAACACGCCGTCGGTGATGACCGCACGGTCGGCGAGCAGCGCCGCGCATTCACTGGGGTCCCAGAGCCGCGCGAAGCCCCCTTGATGATGCAGGGCTGCGACCTGCCTTGCATGACGGACATCGAGCGGGCCGGTCCGGCCCGTCGCCGGCCGGCGTCTGAACAGAGATTGGAGCCAGTTCATCGTCTTCTAGCGCCGCGGCAGCCGGGCGCGGTCCTGCGGCGTCGTTTCCGGCGCCTTGAGATAGAGGGGCCGGGGCGGCGCGCTCTCGGGATCGGCGATCAGCCCGAGCCGAGCCACCCAGATCACGTCCGGCGCCCTGGCATCGTCGACGACGAGCGCGTCGAGCCCGATCGCCCAGGCCTCATTGGCGACGGCGAGCGCGGCCGAGCCGACCAGCGAGACGGGGCCGGCACCGATGGCGCGGGCGGCGTCGCGATGGTTGACCTGGCGAATCGAAACCAGCTGCTTGCCATGCGCGTTCAGCGCCTGGAACCAGACCTGGCCGTGCCTGGCGTCGACTGCGGCGGCGACCACGCGTCCGCCCTCGCGGCCGATGAAGGGCGCGGCGCTGGCGGCCAGTGTCGAGATGCCGACGGCCGGGATGCCGGCGGCGAGCGCGATCGCCCGGGCCGCGCTGATGCCGACGCGCAGGCCGGTATAGCTGCCGGGGCCGATGGTCACGGCGACGCGATCGAGCGAAGCGAAGCCGCCTTCCGTCTTACCCATGACGCGTTCGATCATCGGCATCAGCGCCTCAGCGTGGCCGCGCTCCATGGCGGTCTGCTCGATCGCGACCGGAGCGAGCTCGCCGGTGTCGAGGACGCAAGCGGAGCAGGCGCCGAGCGCGGTGTCTATCGCGAGGATGCGCATCAGCCGCCCACCGGGCTTAGAACAAAGCCGGTCGTTCCGGGCGACCAAAGGGAGACCCGGGACCCATGCCGGAAGATAACCGATGAGGGTTCAGGCATGGATCCCGGCTCTGCGCTGCGCTCCGGCCGGGATGACCCGTGGAGAATGTTCAAAGGAACGAAATGGGCGGCGGCGATCAAACCGCCTCAACCTCGCGCACCTGTGGCAGGAAATGGCGCAGCAGGTTCTGGATGCCGTGCTTCAGGGTCGCGGTCGAGGAGGGGCAGCCCGAGCACGAGCCCTTCATGACCAAGTAGACCGTGCCGTCCTTGTAGCCGCGGAAGGTGATGTCGCCGCCATCGCCGGCGACAGCCGGGCGGATACGGGTCTCGAGCAGTTCCTTGATCGTCTCGACAGTCGCGGCGTCCTCGTCCGCGAAGAATTCCTCCTCGCTCTCGGCGAGTTCGTCGCTCGGTGCGCCCTCGCTCATCAGCGGCGCACCCGACATGTAATGTTCCATGATCGCGCCGAGGATAGCGGGCTTGAGATGCGGCCACTCGCCTTCAGTCTTGGTCACGGTGATGAAATCCGACCCGAAGAACACGGCGGAGACGCCCTTGACGCCGAACAGGCGGGTGGCGAGTGGCGAACGCTCGGCGAGGGCTGGGTCGCGCAACTCGACCGGACCTTGCGGCGAGACGCTGCGGCCGGGCAGGAACTTCAAGGTGGCGGGGTTGGGTGTCGCTTCGGTCTGGATGAACATGTCTTTGTCTCCGGCGCCGGCGGGTCAAGGCCGCCGTTCCTGACCTCGATATAGGCCCTCAGCTGGAATCATTCCAGCTGCGGCACGTGGATCAGGCCAGTGCGTCGATCTCCTCGTCGGCGAGGTGGCCGGGCACGATCGCGACCGGGATCGGGAAGCTGCCGGCGCCCTTGCCGGCCAGCGCGCTGACCAGCGGGCCGGGTCCGTCGCGGCCGATGCCGGCGGCCAGCACCAGCAGCGAGATGTCCTCGTCCGCCTCGATGAGCTTGACCATTTCGTCGGCCTTGATGCCGGTGCGCACGACTTTTTCAGGCTCCAGCCCGGCCAGAGAGCGCACGGCAGCGGCGGCCACGTCGATCAACTCCTCCGCCTCGGCCTCGGCGTCGGCCTGCACCATGTCGCCGACGCCGAGCCAGGTCTCGTCCGGCGGCGGAGTGACCACGCCGAGCAGCACGATCGACGCGCCGAGGCGGGCGCAGCGCCGCGCCGCAAAGCGCACGGCCTTGGCGCATTCGGGACTGTCGTCAACGACAGCGAGGAATTTCGGGCGATGGCCCGTCTCGTAGGACCGCCGTCTCTTGACCATTGCTGCTGCCTCGGCGCGCTTTCCGATCGACCGGTATCGGTCGGTCGATCAGAATTCGCGCCCATTCTAGGGTCAGGGCATGTTCCGCAAAAGTGGTCCCCACTTTTGCGGAACATGTCCGCCGATTTCAGGTCGTCTCATGGTGACAGGCGTCGCAAGGTCAGCGCAAGCCTTCCTGTGGCGCCTACTAAGATCAGCGTCGGCGCACGAAGCCAACGATGTCCTTGACGTGGCGCATGATCGGCTCGGCGATCGCTGCGGCGTTGTCGGCTCCGTCGCTGAGGATGCCGTCGATATGGCCGGGATCAGCCAGGAGGCGGCGCATGTCCTCGGCGATCGGCGCGAGCTTGCCGACGGCGAGCTCGACCAGCGCCGCCTTGAAACCGGAGAACTGGCTGCCACCGAACTCAGCCAGAACCTGCGCCTTCGTCTCCCCGCTGAGACCTGCATAGATGCCGACCAGGTTTTCGGCCTCGGACCGGCCCTCTAGCCCCTTCTCTTCCGAGGGCAACGCCTCGGGATCGGTCTTCGCCTTGCGGATCTTCTGAGCGATCATGTCGGCATCATCCGTCAGGTTGATGCGCGAATAATCTGATGGGTCCGATTTCGACATCTTCTTGGTGCCGTCGCGCAGGCTCATCACCCGCGGCGCCGGGCCCTGGATCATCGGCTCGGGCAGCGGGAAGAAGCCGAGCTCGCCGGTGCCGACGCCGAGCTTGCCGATCTGCTCGGCGAAGTCGTTGTTGAACTTCTGGGCGATGTCGCGGGTCAGCTCGAGATGCTGCTTCTGGTCCTCGCCGACCGGGACATGCGTCGCCTTGTAGAGCAGGATGTCGGCCGCCATCAGCACGGGGTAGTCGTAGAGCCCGATCGAGGCGTTCTCGCGGTCCTTGCCGGCCTTCTCCTTGAACTGCGTCATGCGGTTGAGCCAGCCGAGCCGGGCGACCGTGTTGAACACCCAGGTGAGCTCGGCATGGCCGGCGACCTGGCTCTGGTTGAAGATGATGCTCTTCTTTGGATCGACGCCGGCGGCGATATAGGCGGCCGCGACCTCGCGTGTGGCACGGGTCAGTTCGGCCGGGCCGCCCCAGACGTCGAAGCCCTGCGTGATCGCATGCATGTCGACGACGCAATAGATGCAGTCATGGGTCTTCTGCATCGCGACCCAGTTGACCAGCGCGCCGAGATAATTGCCGAGATGGAGCGTCGAGGTCGGCTGCATGCCGGAGAAGACGCGGGGAGAGAAAGCGGCCATGGGGCGCTCCGTCGTCAGGGCGAAAAAATCCTCTGAGTCGGTGGTCGATCCGCTCAGGAACGCGGCGTTCTGACGGAAGCGCCGCGAAGGCGCAAGAGCCGTGGCGGCAGGACAGGGTCGAAGGCGCCGAGGAGGAAGCCGGCGACGGCATAGGTCGCGGCGCCCGCGCAGCATAGGAGCGCCAGCGCGCCGGCTCGCTGCAATGCTGGCTCGCCCGGGTTCAGAGCGGGAAGGAGCGGTCCGATCGCGACGTTCAGCACCAGGACCATGAGCGCGGCTGTCAGCAGGATCGCAAGGACCATCCGGGCATCCGTCCAGCGCGGCCGCCACAGCCCGGTTCGCAGGAGATTCACTCCCATCAAGCCCGTCTGGACGATAAAGGCGAGGCTTGCTGCCAAGGCGCCGATCATCGCCGCATTGCGCCAGCCGAGCAGGAAGAACCCGGCCAACGCCGCGACGAGGACCGCGGTAAGGCCGGCGATCACAGGCAAACGTGGCTGCTGGCGCACGAAATAGACCTGCCCGAAAACCTTGGCGGCGAGCGCGAAGGGCAGCCCGCAGGCGAAGGCTGCCAGCGCCGCGGCAGTGCGCTCGCGATCGGCCACGCCGAACTGCCCGTTCTCGAACAGCACCGAGACGATGGGCTCGGCCAGCACGATGAGCGCCGCAGCGGCCGGGATCGCGAGTGCCAGCCCGAGCGCCAATGCCCGGCCGAGCAGGGCGTCGTGGTCTGCCTGCGATACTTCGCCGGCCATGGCCGAGAGCACGACCGTGCCCATGGCGACGCCGAAGAAGGACAGCGGCAGCTGGAAGACGCGGTCGGCGTAGTACAAGGCCGAGACGGAGCCGGGTTCGGTCGAGGCGATCTGCGTCGAAACCAGCAGGACAAGCTGTGCGGCGGAAGCGGCAAGCAGCGTGGCCCCGCCGGTCCTGATCAGCCGGGTCATGTCCGGTGACCAACGCAGGCTGGGGCGCGGGAGGCCGATTCCGCGCAGGCACCACAGGATCATGACGAGATGGGCGAGGCCCGTCAGGCTGAGGCAGGCGGCGAGCAGCGTCGCGCTGGCATGGCTGTCGCTGCCCCGGAACGTTTCGAACAGCAGCGCGGCGAGCAGGATCGCGTTCATCAGCGCCGGCGCCAGCGCCGCGACGGTGAAGCGCCCTTCGGCATTGAGCAGCGCAGCGAGCAGGGCGGCGAGCGTGGTCAGCAGCACGAAAGGCAGCATCAGCCGCATGTAGAAGGCGGCTAGCGCCAGCGTCTGCGGCTCGTCGGCAAAACCGCCGGCCAGCCCAAGCACGACCCAGGGCGCGAACATCTCCGCCAGTGCGACGAAGCCGATCAGCAGCAGCCCGAGCTGGCTTGCCGCCGCGCCGGCGAAGCGTTTCGCCGTCTCGCCGCCTCGCTCGGCCTTGATGGCGAGATAGAGCGGCACGAAGGGCGCGTTCAGCCCGCCTTCGCCGAGGACGCGCCGGACGAGATTCGGTAGCCTCAGTGCGGCCAGGAAAGCATCCGCCACAGGGCCGGTGCCGAGCAGCCGCGCGATCAGCACGTCGCGGGCGAAGCCGAGCAGGCGCGACAGTATCGTCGCTGCGCCGACGATCAGAGAATCGCGGGCGAGGCGGGAGGATGGTGCCTCTGCCCCGCCCGGATCGCTCACAGAATGAACCGGCTCAGATCGGCATTCCTGGCGAGATCGCCGATGCGCGCTTCGACATAGGCGGCGTCGATGGTGACGCTCTCCCCGCCACGATCGGTCGCGGTGAACGAGATCTCGTCGAGGATACGCTCGATCACGGTCTGGAGCCTTCGTGCGCCGATGTTCTCGACGCTCGAATTGACCTCGACCGCGATGCGGGCGATCGCCGCGATCGCGTCCGGCGTGAAGTCGATCGTGACCTGCTCGGTCGCCAGCATCGCCACCGACTGCTTGATCAGGCTGGCTTCGGTCTCGGTCAGGATGCGCTTGAAATCCTCGACGTCGAGCGGCGAGAGCTCGACCCGGATCGGCAGGCGTCCCTGCAGCTCCGGCAGGAGGTCGGACGGCTTCGAGACATGGAAGGCGCCGGACGCGATGAACAAGATGTGGTCGCTTTTCACCGGCCCGTGCTTGGTCGCGACCGTCGTGCCCTCGATCAGCGGCAGCAGGTCGCGCTGCACGCCCTCGCGCGAGACATCGGCGCCGGCGCGGCCCTCGCGGGCGCAGATCTTGTCGATCTCGTCGAGGAAGACGATGCCGCTGTTCTCGACCTCGCGGATCGCTGTCTGGATGATCGCGTCCTGGTCGATCAGCTTGTCGCTCTCCTCGGCGAGCAGCGGGCCATAGGCATCCTTGACCTGAACGCGCCGGGGCTTGCCCTTCTGGCCGAAGGCCTTGCCGAACATGTCGGAGAGGTTGATCGCGCCGATCGAGGCGCCAGGCATGCCGGGCACCTCGAACATCGGCTGGGCCCCGCCGCCCGAGGCGATCTCGATCTCGATCTCCTTGTCGTCGAGCTCGTTGGCGCGCAGCTTACGGCGGAAGGCGTCGCGCGTGGTCGCGCTCGCGGTGGCGCCGACCAGCGCGTCGAGCACGCGCTCTTCCGCCGCGATATGGGCCTTGGCTTGCACGTCCTTGCGCCGGCTCTCGCGGACCAGCCCGATCGCGACCTCGACCAGATCGCGCACGATCGATTCGACGTCGCGGCCGACATAGCCGACCTCGGTGAACTTGGTCGCCTCGACCTTGAGGAAGGGTGCATTCGCCAGCTTGGCGAGGCGGCGGGCGATTTCGGTCTTGCCGCAGCCGGTCGGCCCGATCATCAGGATGTTCTTCGGCGCGACCTCTTCGCGCAACGGGCCTTCGAGCTGCTGCCGGCGCCAACGATTGCGCAGGGCGATCGCGACGGCGCGCTTGGCGTCGTTCTGGCCGACGATGAAGCGGTCGAGCTCGGAGACGATCTCGCGGGGGGAAAACGACGTCATCAAACAGGTTCCTGGATCATGATCAGCGCGGCGCCGTCGCCGGTCGCGCGAATGTCGAGCGCCGTGAAGCCCGCCTTCTCATAGGCGCGGATCGCGGCGAGATTCTCCGGATCGGGGTCGATCACCACCCGCGGCGCACCCTCCGCCAGCAGGTGCCGGGCGAAGGCGCCGATGAAGCGCGTGCCATGGCCCTGGCCGAGCATGTCGGGCTCGCCGATGAACTGGTCGATGCCGCGCGTGCCCGCCGGCTGGTCCTGCAGCGGATAATCCGGCCAGAGCGCGGGATCCCAGCTCTGCTGATGGGCGAAGGGTCGCCCGTCATGGCTGACGATCAGCGCCTCCATGCTCGGATCGCCGAAGATGCGCGCGATCTCGGCGAGTTCCTCGTCGGGATCGCCCCACCAGCGCCGGACATGGTCCTGTTCGAGCCAGCGCGCCAGCAACGGGAAATCGTCGGGCGTCGCGGGGGCGAAGGCATAGCCGTCAGCGACGAAGTTCATGCGCTCTCCAGGCTCTCGATAACGAGGGAATGATTGGTGTAGACGCAGATGTCGCCGGCGATCTTCATCGCTTTCCGCACGATCGCCTCGGCATCGCCCTCGCCATCGACCAGCGCGCGGGCCGCCGCGAGCGCGTAATTGCCGCCTGAACCGATCGCCATCACCGAGCCATACTCGGAAGCTTCCGGCTCCAGCACGTCGCCGGTGCCGGAGATCAGCAGCGAGACCTCCTTGTCGGCGACGAGCAGCATCGCTTCGAGCCGGCGCAGATAGCGGTCGGTCCGCCAGTCCTTGGCAAGTTCGACACAGGCGCGCAGCAATTGCGTCGGGAACTGCTCCAGCTTGGCTTCGAGCCGCTCGAACAAGGTGAAGGCGTCGGCGGTCGCGCCGGCGAAGCCCGCGATCACCGCGCCCTTGGCGAGGCGGCGCACCTTCTTCGCATTGCCTTTCATGATCGTCTGGCCGAGCGAGACCTGGCCGTCGCCGCCGATCACGACACGGCCGCCCTTGCGCACCATCAGGATGGTGGTCGCGTGCATCACGGGGGCATTGCTAGTCTCGGACATCGCGATTCGATCTCGATCAATGGCAGTCAGGAACCGCCAACATGTTCAGGCTGAAGCCCGGTATCAAGAGCGACCCGGTCAAACGCTGGAATCTCTCCGAGCGGGTCTTCTTCGCCTGCGGCGCCTGCCACATCCTCGCCTATGCCTTCCTGGAGGCCTATCCAGAGCGCGGTTTCCACCCCGTTTGGATCCGGCCGGCCGAGAGCTTCACCGGCAATCATGTCTTCGTCAGCGATGGTAAGATCGCGTTCGATTTTCACGGTTATCGCTGCGAAGAGGTCCTGATCGCCCATCACTGGGCCAAGGGCCGGCTCTGGTGGCCGGGCTGGGACGGCACGCTCGTGCCCTTGCCGCAAGACGTGCTGATCTCGGAAGCGAAGTCGAAAACCTATGACGGGCTATGGCTGCGCGAGCCCGGCCAGTTCCTCCACGACGCAATGCCGCGGGCACGTGCCTTCCTTCGCCGCTTTGGCCCGCCGCCGGACAGGGCGTTGGAACCTCTGCGTCATCCTGGCCGTAGCGAAGCGGAGCGCCGGGATCCATCGTAGGGCTCCAAGCTTTACGATGGATCCCGGGCCGCCCTTCGGGCGCCCAGGATGACGCGTCGAGGCCTGCCTTGGCCGCTCCGCGTTAGTCCTGCAGTGGGATGGCGATGGCCTTCGCGCGACCCGCCTGCTAAAGCGACGCGATATTTGTGAGAGTACAGAGGCCAGCATGCGTTCGGGCGAAGTGAAGCGCCGCACCAATGAGACCGATATCGCGGTCAAGCTTGTGCTCGACGGCACGGGCAAGGCCGAGATTGCGACCGGCGTCGGCTTCTTCGACCATATGCTCGATCTCTTCGCCCGCCATTCGCTGATCGACACCACGGTCAGCGTGAAGGGCGACACCCATATCGACGATCATCACTCGGTCGAGGATGCCGGCATCGCGCTCGGGGAGGCGCTGAAGCAGGCGCTCGGCGACAAGAAGGGCATCCGCCGCTATGCCGACGTCCACCTGCCGATGGACGAGACCCTGACCCGCGTCGCGGTCGACGTCTCCGGCCGGCCCTTCCTGGTCTTCCGCACGCAGTTCAAGGCGGAGAAGATCGGGACGTTCGACACCGAGCTGGTGCGCGAGTTCTTCCAGGCCTTCGCCATGAATGCGGGCATCACGCTGCATGTCGAGACGCTCTATGGCGACAATGCCCACCATATCGCCGAGAGCTGCTTCAAGGGCCTGGCGCGGGCTTTGCGCAGGGCGATCGAGGTCGATCCGCGCGAGGGCGGCCGCGTGCCCTCGACCAAGGGCGCATTGTAGGGGATTGCTGCGATGGCGTTCTATCAGGCTCTGATCCCGCCGCCGGACGCGGGAGGCTTGCGCGAGGAGATCGAGCAGGCCCGCCTCCTGCCGGAGAGCTTCACCTGGCCGGCCCTGATCTTCGGCGGAGTCTGGTTGCTGTTCAAACGGCTCTGGCTCGCCTTCATCGTCTACGCCCTGGTCTGGGGCGGGCTGATCTATCTCCAGCGCCAGATCGGCTTCTCCTTTCTCGCAGTGATGCTCTCGCATACCGCCCTGGCGGTTTTCCTGGGTCTCGAGGGCCAGAACCTGATCGCGCGCAAGCTGCTGCGTAAGGGCTGGCGGCTGGTCGATGTCGTCGAGGCGCCGGACCTCTCCAGCGCCGAGCGCCGCTTCTTCGAGCGGGCGCTGCCGGCTGTCACATCATCGCGAGTTGTCGAGGCGCCGTCGGCTCCGGCGCCGACCCGCTTCGCAGCCGGCCCGGCGCCGGTGATCGGCCTCTTCCCCGAGGCGAACGGACGATGAGCCAAACTGTCGCCATCGTCGATTACGGCTCGGGCAATCTGCACTCGGCCGCCAAGGCCTTCGAGCGCGCCGCCACGGAATCCGGCATTCCCTCGACCATCCGCGTCACCAGCGACCCCGCTGAGGTTCGCACCGCCGACCGCATCGTGCTGCCCGGCGTCGGCGCTTTCGCTGATTGCCGGCGCGGGCTCGATGCCGTCCCCGGCATGGTCGAGGCGCTGGAGGAGACGGTTCGGACCAAGGGCCGGCCCTTCCTCGGCATCTGCGTCGGCATGCAATTGATGGCGAGCCGGGGGCTCGAATACGTCACCACGCCAGGTCTTGGCTGGATCGCCGGCGATGTCGCGCTGATCCGGCCGCAGGACGATGCCCTGAAGATCCCGCATATGGGCTGGAACACGCTGCATCCGCAGGACGAGCACAAGCTGCTCGAAGGCATCGAGACCGGCCCCTCCGGCTGGCACGCCTATTTCGTGCATTCCTATGCGCTGACGGCGCAGAATCCGCAGGAGGTGCTGGCGCTGACCGATTATGGCGGCCCGGTCACCGCGATCGTGGCAAAGGGCAATATCGCCGGCACGCAGTTCCACCCGGAGAAGAGCCAGAAGCTCGGCCTGAAGCTGATTGGCAATTTCTTGAGGTGGACGCCGTGATCCTCTTCCCCGCCATCGACCTGAAGAATGGCCAGTGCGTCCGCCTGAAGCAGGGCGATATGGGCCAGGCGACTGTTTTCAACGACGATCCCGCCGCCCAGGCCGCGACCTTCGAGCGCCAAGGCTTCCAGTGGCTGCATGTCGTCGATCTCGACGGCGCCTTCGCAGGCAAGCCGATGAACGCGGCGGCCGTCGAGGCGATCCTGCAGCGCGTCTCCTTCCCGGTGCAGCTGGGTGGCGGCATCCGTGACATCAGGACGGTCGAGGGCTGGCTCGCCAAGGGCGTCGCCCGCGTCATTATCGGCACGGCGGCGGTGCGCGATCCCGGCTTCGTGCGCGAGGCGGCCAAGGCCTTTCCGGGCAAGGTCGCGGTCGGCATCGACGCGCGTGACGGCTTCGTCGCGGTCGAAGGTTGGGCCGAGACCTCGGCGCTGGCCGCCGACGATCTCGGCCGACGCTTCGAGGACGCCGGCGTCGCCGCGATCGTCTACACCGACATCGCCCGCGACGGCATGCTCCAGGGCATCAACTGGGACGGCACGATCGCGCTGGCACATGCGCTCTCGATCCCCGTGATCGCCTCCGGCGGGCTCGCCTCCATGGCCGATATCGAGCGGCTCATGGCGCCCGACGCCGCGATCCTCGAAGGCGCGATCACCGGCAGGGCGCTCTATGACGGGCGCATCGATCCTGCGGCGGCATTGGCGAGAGTCGCCGCGGCGGTCAGCTGAGCTTCGAGAGCTCGGCTAGACCAGCTCGACCTTGCCCGTCGCCAGATCGTAGACGCCTCCGACCACGGCAAGCCGCTTCTGCGCGATGCGCTGCGACAGGATCGGCGTGGCCTTCTTCAGTTTGGCGACGTTGAGCCGGACATTGGCGATGGTGGCCGCCTTCAGCAGATCGGCCGCTCCCTCCTTCTGCGCCGCGAGCACGGCAGGCCTGATCGCGTTGATCAACGAGGGCAGGTGCCCCGGCAGCTTGGTGTTGTTCTTGACCACGTCGATGGTGGCCGAGACGGCGCCGCAATTGCTGTGACCGAGCACCAGGACGAGCTGGGACCCCAGCACCTGCGCGCCGTATTCCAGGCTCGCCAGCCCGTCCTCGTTGACGAAATTGCCAGCGACGCGCACGACGAAGAGCTCGCCCGGCCCACGGTCGAAGGCGAGCTCCGGCGCGATCCGCGAATCGGCGCAGCTCAGGATCGAGGCGAAGGGTGCTTGCGAGGCGGCGCGCGCCGCCCGCCCGGCCGAGAAGTCACGTTCGTTCAGATTGCCAGCGGCATAGCGGGCATTGCCTTCCACCAGCCGCTTCAGCGCTTCATCGGCGCTGACCGCGGCCGGTTGCGCCCACGCGGGAGTGGACAGCGCGCCGGCCAAGGCCAGGCCGGCGCCGGCCGCAAACAAGCCACGGCGCGAAAGCCCGGTCTTGCTGGCGGTTGAGATACAATGGTCGCACATCGTTGCAATCCTCGCACGGGCAGGATGTGTTCCAGCGGAGCCGGCCGACCGGATCAGCGCACGAACTGGTCGTAGATCTTCGCGAATTCGCCGGTCGCCTTGGCGAGATGCAGCCACTGGTCGACGAAGGCCTTGAAGACGATATCGCCGCGCGGCAGCAGATAGCCCATCTCGCCATATTGCAGGGGGGCATCGGGGTTGATGGCGCATAGGCCCGGGCGGATCTTCTCCTGGACCTTGGTCTCGATCGACTCGGCCACCATGATGTCGGCCTTGCCGGCGAGGATCTGGTCCCAGATCGTGACGTTGTCGGGGAAGATCTCGATCTTGGCCTGCTTGAAATTGGCGCGCACGAAGCGTTCGTTGGTGCCGCCCGGATTGACGATCACCCGGGTTTCGGGCTTGTCGATGTCCGCGACGGTCTGGAACTTGGAGACATCGGCGCAGCGCGCGATCGGGGCCTTGCCGTTGATCAGGTAGGGCGCGGAGAAGAAGGCGCGCTTTTGCCGGTCGAGCGTCACCGAGATGCCGCCCATGGCGATGTCGCATTTGCCGGCAGTGAAGTCGTTCATCAGCTCGGCCCATTTCGTCTGCACGAACTTGGCCTCGACGCCGATGGCCTTCGCCAGCGACTTCGCGAGCTCGATGTCGATGCCCTCATAGCTGCCGTCCTTGGCCAGTGTGAACGGCTTGTAGTCGCCGGTGGTGCAGACCTGCAGGGCGCCGCGGCTCTGGATCGCCTCGAGCTGGCTGGCCGGAGCCTGCGCCAGTGCGGCAACGGTGAGGCCAAGCCCTGCGGTGGCGCTCAGCGCCGCGAGCTTCAGGGCCTTGAAGGACGATGTGATCGTCATGGAAATTCCCCTCGGTTTTGCTTATGACGCGCAAGAGAGCAGGGATCGTGCCGGCGATCAATCCGGCCGGCGCGCGCTGCGTTTGCGTGCAGTGCAGCCGCGGCGCTATATGCGGCCGATTGTTTTGTCGTTCCGCCCGAGCAGGCCCGCCGATGACCCTGAAGACCCGCATCATCCCCTGCCTCGACGTCAAGGACGGCCGTGTCGTCAAGGGCGTGCAGTTCCTCGATCTCGTCGATGCCGGCGATCCCGTCGAGGCGGCCAAGGCCTATGACGCAGCCGGCGCCGACGAGCTCTGTTTTCTCGACATCACCGCCAGCAGCGAGGACCGCGGCATCCTGTTCGATGTGGTGACGCGCACGGCCGAAGCCTGCTTCATGCCGCTCACGGTCGGCGGCGGCGTGCGCTCGGTCGAGGACATCCGGCAATTGCTGCTGGCCGGGGCCGACAAGGTCTCGATCATGACCGAGGCGGTGAAGCGCCGTGAGTTCGTGCGTGAAGCCGCGCAGAAATACGGCGCGCAATGCATCGTCGTCGGGATCGACGCCAAGCAGGTTTCGCCCGGTCGCTGGGAAGTTTTCACCCATGGCGGGCGCAACCCGACCGGGCTCGACGCAATCGCCTATGCCCGCGAGGTCGCCTCGTTGGGAGCAGGCGAGATCCTGCTCACCTCGATGGATCGCGATGGCGCCAAGACCGGCTTCGACCTCGACTTGACCCGCCGCGTCGCCGATGCGGTCTCGATCCCGGTCGTCGCCTCGGGCGGCGTCGGCACGCTCGACCATCTCGTGGAGGGCGTGCGCGAGGGCCGCGCCTCGGCCGTGCTGGCGGCCTCGATCTTCCATTTTGGCACCTTCACCATCCCGCAGGCCAAGGCGCATATGGCGGCGGCCGGGCTGGCGATGCGGCTGGATTGACGCGATGACAGCTTTCTCGCTGACCGATCTCGAACGCATCGTCGCCGAGCGCGCCAGCGCCCCGCCCGAGGAATCCTGGACGGCGAAGCTTCTTGCTGCCGGTCCCGAGCGCGCCGCCAAGAAGCTCGGCGAGGAGGCGGTCGAGGCGGTGATTGCCGCCGTGAAGGGCGATCGCGACGAGCTGATCGCCGAGAGCGCCGATCTGCTGTATCATCTTTTGGTCGTGCTCAAGGCGCGCGATGTTGCATTGCGGGACGTCTTGAGCCAGCTTGAGGCCCGTACCGCGCGCTCCGGCCTGGCCGAGAAAGCGGCGCGGCCCCGTTGAAGTCGAGGCGAGTGTCGCGTTGAACCTCGAAGCCTGGAATACGGGGGGCATCATGGACCAGCGTCCGATCGCGGCGCCGCCTGGCCCCGACCTCGTCTCGCCCTATCGCAGCTTCACGCGCGACGAGTGGGCGCATCTGCGCGCCGATGCGCCATTGACGCTTTCGGTCGACGACCTGACCAAGCTGCAGTCGATCAACGACCCGATCTCGCTCGACGAGATCGTGGCGATCTACCTGCCGCTCTCGCGCTTGCTCTCGCTCTACGTCGCCGCGACGCAAGGGCTGTTCAAGGCGACGCAGCGCTTCCTGATGGCCGAGGCCGAGGTCAAGGTCCCCTATGTCATCGGCGTCGCCGGCTCGGTCGCGGTCGGCAAGTCGACCACGGCCCGCGTGCTTAAGGCTTTGCTGTCGCGCTGGCCGAATACGCCCAAGGTCGAGCTCGTCACCACCGACGGCTTCCTCTTGCCCAATGCCGAGCTCGAGCGGCGCGGCCTGATGCAGCGCAAGGGCTTCCCCGAGAGCTATGACAGCGCCGCGATCCTGCGCTTCCTCTCCGAGGTGAAGGCCGGTAAGCGCGCCGTCAGCGCGCCGGTCTATTCGCATCTGGTCTACGACGTGGTGCCGGGCGAGCAGGTCACGGTCGAGCGGCCGGACATCCTGATCCTCGAAGGGCTCAATGTGCTGCAGGCGAGCCGCCTGCCGAAGGACGGCACGATCATCCCGTTCGTCTCGGACTTCTTCGACTTCTCGGTCTATCTCGACGCGGACGAGAATGACCTGCACCGCTGGTACGTCAATCGCTTCATGACGCTGCGCCAGACCGCCTTCCGCGATCCGCGCTCCTTCTTCCGCAAATATGCCGAGATCGGCGAGGAGGAGGCGCTCTCGATTGCCGAGAACCTCTGGACCGGCATCAACCTACCGAATTTGCGCGAGAACATCGTGCCGACCCGCCAGCGCGCCGGCCTGATCCTGACCAAGGGCGCGAGCCATCGCATCCAGCAGGTCGCGCTGCGGCGGCTGTAACGCGGGCGTGAAACCGCCGGTTCTGAAGCCGCTATGACGACCTATGTCGCCCTCCTGCACTCGATCGTGCTCGGCCCCGGCAAGCGCCTGGTGATGGCGGATCTGAAGGCCATGGCTGCGGAGCTCGGTTTTGGCGATCCGCGCACCTGGGTCGCCACCGGCAATCTGATCTTCGAGGGCGACGACGCGCCCCTCGCGGCGATCGAGAGCCGCTTGGAAGCGGCTTTCCGCGCCCGGTTCGGCAAGCATGTCGATATCATCCTGCGCACCGCGCAGGACTGGCGGCGGCTCGCCGCCAAAAATCCCTTTCCGGGCGGGAACGGCGCCGATATCGGCATCCGCGTCATGCGAAAACCACTCGGACCAGGCGCCTTGGCCATGCTCGGCAGGATCGCCGCGCCCGGCATTGCGCTCGCCCTCGCGGACGGCGATTTATGGATCGATTTCGGCGGCAAACCGAGCGAGGCGAAGCTGCTCTCGCATCTGACGACCAAAAAGCTCGGCATCGGCACGCTGCGCAACGCCAATACCGTCAATGCTCTTGTCGCGATGCTGGACTGATGCGCCAGCCAGTTCGTTCGGCGCGATAGGAACTATTGGCGGTGCTGGAGCAGCTCGATCTTTCCGCCCTTGGCCTGATGGCCGGAGCGGCCTTCGTCGCCGCGACGCTGCTGCCGGCCCAGTCGGAGGCCGTCTTCGTCGGGCTACTGGCGGCAAAGACCGTCGATCCGACATTCCTCTTCATCGTCGCCTCGCTCGCCAATACGGCCGGCTCGGTCGTCAACTGGTGGCTCGGTCGGCTGATCGCGACAGGCGGCGTCGAGCGCCTGCCCGTGCGGCTGCGACCGGATCCGGTGCGCTTCGCCAAGGCGCAGGGCTGGTTCGCCCGTTTCGGCTGGCCGTCCTTGCTCTTCGCCTGGCTGCCGATCGGCGGCGACCCGCTGACCTTCGTCGCAGGCTCGCTGAACTATCCGCTTCTGCGCTTCATTCTGCTCGTGTTCATCGGCAAAGCGGCGCGCTATGCCCTGCTCTGGGCCGGCTGGGTGGCTGCGTCATAAGCATTTGCGCGCTTTCGCCTCTCGGGCTACCAGCAAGGCCCATTCTGATGGAGACCAGATCATGAGCATCAAGCGCATCGCCCCCGGCCCGCGCATGTCGAAGGCCGTCGTGCATGGCAACACGGTCTATCTCGCCGGTCAGGTCGCCGACAAGGCGGCCGGCAAGAGCGTCGGCGAGCAGACCAAGGACATCCTCTCGATCATCGACGGGCTTCTCGCTGAGGCCGGCACCGATAAGTCGAAGCTGTTGATGGTCAACATCTGGCTCTCCGACATCTCGACCTTCGCCGAGATGAACGCGGTCTGGGACGGTTGGGTCTCGGCGGGCAACACGCCTGGCCGCGCCACGGTCGAGGCCAAGCTCGCCGGCCCGCAATACACCGTCGAGATCGCGGTCATCGCCGCGATCTGACCCGCGGTTGCACCGGGGTGGCGGTCCCGAATTCATGAATCCGGAACTCGCCACCATCCTGGCGCGGGTCTCGCAGCGCGAGGGGGTCCCCCCCGCGCTGCTGCTTGGCGTCCTCGCCTCGATGGCAGCGCCTGGCAAAACTGATTTCAGCCGAATCGAGCATGATCTCCTTCGCAAAGCCGGCGACTACAAGGCTCTTCATGCCCGCCTGCTGAAGCCGTCCGGCGTCGATCCCGAACTCGATCGCTTGCGCACGGAGGCGGCGCGTCTGCTGGCCGAAGGGCGTCTTGCGGAGGTGGACCGCATCCTGGCTCAGGCGGAGCAGCGAAACCTCGACGGCACGATCGCACTCGACAAGATGTCGAAGGAGCGGCTTCTGGCGGCCGCGGCTGGCCGTGCCGATCGTGCCGCCGCGGCGATCCTGCAACTCAATCCGAAAGCCTATGGCGAGGCGGCGGAGCGCTTCGCCGAAGCGGCGCTGATCGCGGCTTCGGCCGACGCCGAGAGTGGGCGCGGCTATGCCTGGATGCAGGCCGATGCGCTGGCGCGCAAGGGCGCCGACTTTTCCGACAGGTCCGCTTTCGTCGCTGCGATCGAGCAATTGCGTGGCATGCTCGCCAAGCTCGACAATTTCGATGAGACCGTGCCCTGGGCCGAAACGCAGCTCCGGTTGGCGCGTTCGCTCACCGGCCTGTCGCATTATGAGGGCGGCGGCGCCCTGCTCCGCCAGGTGGTCGAGATCTATCGCACGACGCTGGAGGATCTGACCCGGGCCAAGGCGCCACGTCTGTGGGCCGCGCTCCAGACCCGGCTCGGCGAGGCGCTGGCCCGTCTCGGCGAGATGGAGGATGATGCCGGCCTGCTCGAGGAGGGCGTCTCCGCGTTCCGGGCCGGGCTCTCGGGCCTGACGCGGGCCGATATGCCGCGCGAATGGGGCCGGCTGCAATGGGAACTCGGCAAGGCGCATGTCGCGCTCGGCCTGCGCGCCAGCGGCGTAGCCGCGTTCGAAGCCGCTGTGAACTGCTTCAAGCTCGTGCTCGAGGACCGTCCCCGCGAGAGCGTTCCGCTCGATTGGGCCGAGGTGCAGGATCGGATCGGCGCCGCGCTGGTCGGCCTCGCAACCTATTATCGCGAGCCGGTCGTATTGGAAGAGGCGATCGCCGCTTTCGATGCGGCGCTGGAGGTCAGGCGCCGCGAGATCGTGCCCGCGCTCTGGGCGCAGAGTGCGGCCAACCGGGCTGAAGCGCGCCTGGAGCTCGCCGAGCGTATCCGCGACCGTGCCGAGGCCGAGAAGGCGACCACGGAACTCGTCATGGCGATCGAGACGATGCGCGGTCATGATCTTGCGGCCGAAGCCAAGCGGCGCGAACTGAAGCTGCTGCGGGCCGCGGCCCTGGTCGAGACACTCCGGAAGGGCTGATCAGGCGCTGGCTTGCATTGTGGCGAGCCGTTCCAGCGCCTTGTCGAGCGTCGCGTCGTGCTTGGCGAAGCAGAAGCGCACGACATTGCGCACTGCACCCTCGGCATAGAAGGCACTGACGGGAATCGCCGCAACGCCGTGCTCGCTCACGAGCCGCTGGCAGAACGCGACGTCGTCGCCCTCGCCGAGCGGGCCGATGTCGACGTTGAGGAAATAGGTGCCGGCGCTCGGCAGTACGCTGAAGCCGAGATCCGTCAGCCCGGACGCGAACCGGTCTCGCGAACGCTGGAAATCGGTGCGCATCCCCTCGAAATACGCGTCGTCCTTGCCGAGGCCATAGGCGACGGCCGCCTGCAGGTTCGGTGGCGTGGTGAAGGTGATGTATTGATGCGCCTTGGCCAGCACGCGCATCAGCTCCGGCGCCGCCATCACCATCCCGACCTTCCAGCCGGTCAGAGAGAAGATCTTGCCGGCCGAGGAAATCTTGACCGTACGTTCGCGCATACAGGGCCGGCTCATCAGCGGCGCATGGCGGTGACCGTCGAAGACGACATGCTCCCAGACGTCGTCGCAGATCGCGACCGCATCGTGCCGGACGCAGAACGATGCCAGCAGGTCGAGATCGGCCTCGCTGAAGTTGGTCGCGGTCGGGTTGAGCGGATTGTTGAACAGCACCACCCTGGTCTTCGATGAGAACGCCCGCGCCAGCGCCTCCTCGGAGAGCCCGAAGGCGGGCGGGGTCAGCGTCACGAACTTGGGAATGCCCCCGGCGCGGCGGACCAGCGGCAGATAGGCATCGTACATCGGCTCGAACAGCACGACCTCGTCGCCGGGCGAGATGAGCGCCATCAGCGCGCCTGCGATCGCCTCGGTCGCGCCGGAGGTGATCATAACCTCTGCCTCGGGATCGAGTTCGAGCCCCTGCCAATGGCGAAAATGCGCGGCCGTTGCCTGGCGCAGCTCAGGCAGGCCCATCATCGGCGGGTACTGATTCCAGCCGTCGATCACCGCCTCGGCCGCCTTGCGGCGCACATCGAGGGGGCCGGGATCGTCGGGAAAGCCCTGGCCGAGATTGACGGCCTGGTGCTCGCGCGCGAGCCGCGACATTGTTTCGAAGATCGTTGTCGGAAGTGCGGAGAAGATCGGATTCATCGCGGCTTGCTTCAGGTCCGGGAGGCTTGAGTGCCGGCCATAGCACGCGCAACGCCGACGCGCATCGGTTCAGAAAAGCGGCAGAATCTGCGGAGTGATGAATATTGACATTCGTCAGCAGTCAGTATTTTCTACCCCTCAGCCGGTTCACGCCAGCTTCTGCTGCTTCTTCGCCCCTTTGGAGCAGTGGGACGCTGACGTGGATCGGTGAGCTTTTTCCGCCGCCGGGCCACATGCGCCGTT
Organism: Allobosea sp. LjRoot237; assembly: GCF_964253285.1. NCBI lineage: Bacteria > Pseudomonadati > Pseudomonadota > Alphaproteobacteria > Hyphomicrobiales > Alloboseaceae > Allobosea > Allobosea sp. LjRoot237. The sequence continues at coordinate 5,531,513 of NZ_CAXUQP020000001.1, read as the reverse complement.
TCCGCCCGGGGCCGAAGCGCGCTAGGCAGGGCTCATGCGCTCTTCTCGTCCAACCCCCGCGCTGATGCTGCTCGGCACCGGTTCCAATGTCGGCAAGTCGCTGCTCGTTGCCGGTCTCTGTCGGCTCTTCGCCGATCGCGGCCTGAAGGTTCGTCCCTTCAAGCCGCAGAACATGTCGAACAACGCCGCTGCCACTGCGCAAGGTGAGATCGGGCGAGCTCAGGCCCTGCAAGCGCGCGCCGCCCGGATCGCGCCCGATGTCGATATGAATCCGGTGCTGCTCAAGCCCGAGAGCGAGCGGGGCAGCCAGATCATCCTGCAGGGTCGCGTCGCCGGCCATCTCGCCTCGGGTGATTTCAGTCGGCGCGGCGACTTCATGCCCAAGGTGCTGGAAAGCTTCGCGCGGTTGAGCGACGGCGCCGATCTGATCCTGGTCGAGGGGGCGGGCTCGCCGGCGGAAACCAATCTGCGCGCCCGCGACATCGCCAATCTCGGTTTCGCTCGCGCGGCCGGCGTTCCGGCCATTCTGATCGGTGACATCGACCGCGGCGGCGTCATAGCCAGCGTGATCGGGACCCATGCCGTGCTCGATTCCGACGACCGGGCGATGATCCGCGGCTTCGCGATCAATCGCTTTCGCGGCGATGTCGGCTTGTTCACGCCGGCGCTCGACACGATCACCAAGGCCACCGGCTGGCCGAGCTTCGGCGTCGTCCCCTGGTTCGCCGATGCCGCGCGCCTGCCGGCCGAGGATGGGCTCGACCTGATGCGGGGCGTGCCGGTCCGTGACGGCGCGCTGAAGATCGTCGTCCCGGTCCTGCCCGGCATCGCCAATTTCGATGATCTCGACCCGCTGAAGCTCGAGCCCGGCGTCGAACTCGTCTTCATCGGGCCGGGCACACCGCTGCCGGGTGATGCCGCCCTGGTGATCCTCGCGGGCTCGAAGACGACGCTGCGTGATCTTGCCCGGTTACGGGAGGAGGGCTGGGATATCGACATCATCGCCCATCGCCGTCGCGGCGGCCATGTGCTCGGCCTGTGCGGCGGCTACCAGATGCTTGGCACGGTCGTGCGCGATCCGCTCGGCCTGGAAGGGCCGGCGGGGGCGGCCCCTGGGCTCGGCCTGCTCGATATCGAGACAGAGCTGACGCCCGACAAGACCGTTCGGGAGGTTGCGGTCGAACATCCCGGCAGCGGTGCCATCGGCCGCGCCTACGAAATCCATCTCGGCGCCAGCGACGGACCGGACCGGTCACGGGCGCCATTTAGGGTCGAAGGGCGGCCGGAAGGCGCTCGCAGCGCCGACGGCCGGGTGGTCGGGACCTATCTCCATGGCGTCCTGACATCGGACCCGCTGCGCCGGGCCTGGCTCGAAAATCTGGCAGGAAAACCGCTCGCGACCGGAGAGGCCTACGAACCCGCGGTCGAGGCGGCGCTCGACCGGCTGGCAGAGCATCTGGAGCGATATCTCGACACCGCCGCGCTGCTCGAACTGGCGCGGTCGCGATCCAGAGATTGAAGGCTGCTCGGCGAAAAACTGTCAGGAGCGGACAAATAAAGCTTTGCCGTTCAATTTGTTGACGACTGACGAAATTCGTCATACTCAACAATGGCGTCCGCAGACGGCCTATGGGAACAAGTCACCAGACCGGGAAGTTGCCCCTGGCATGAGCACAATAGAGCGCGATACACGGCACGAGATCATCGACGTCGCCGAGCGGTTCTTCCGCCAGATCGGCTACCAGAAGACCACTGTCGCCGACATCGCCAAGTCGCTGCGCATGAGCCCGGCAAATGTCTATCGTTTCTTCGACTCCAAGAAGGCGATCAACGAGGCGGTCGCCGAGCGCTCGATGATCGAACTCGAGGCTACCGTCGCCGCGATCGCGGCCGAAAAGCGCCCCGCCGCCGAACGTTTGCGCGATATCCTCGCTGCGACCTGCCGCATCAACGCCGCCCGTTATCTCGACAATCACCGCCTGCACGAGATGGTCGCCTGCGCCATGGAGGAGAGCTGGGACGTCGTGCGGGGCCATATCGAGCGTTATGACGCGATCCTGCGCGTCGTCGTCGCCGATGGTGTCGCCAAGGGCGAGTTCACCGCCCGCGATCCGATCACGGCGACCCATTGCGTGCGCATGGCGATGTTGCGCTTCTGTCACCCGCTCCTGCTCGGCCAGTGCGCTGAATTGCCGGGCCCGAGCATCGAGGAGATGATCGACTTCATCCTCGCCGGGCTGGGTGCCGGGCGACAGGTCGCCTGACCCACCGGCTCCGCCTGCGTTGACAAGGCGGTGAGGGAGCGGGATACCCCGCCGCACATGCTGACCCTCTCCAAACAAAGCGCCAAGAAGCTCGCCGTCATCGTCCATGACCTGGCGATGACCGCGCTCGCGATCGTCTTCGTCTTCGCCGTGCGCTTCGAGGGCTGGCTGTTCGAGGAGCGGATGCGGCAATTGCCGACGATCCTGCCCTTCTTCGTTGCCTATGCCGGAGCAGTCTACTGGTTTTTCCAGCTCTATCGCTCGAAATGGCGCTTCGCCTCGCTGCCGGATCTGTCGAACATCGTCCGAGCGGTCACGGTCCTGACCCTGACCTTGCTGGTCGTCGACTACGTCCTCGTTGCGCCGAATCTCTATGGCTACTTCTTCTTCGGCAAGATCACGATCGTTCTCTATTGGCTGGTCCAGATCGCGCTGCTCGGAGGCCCGCGCCTGGCCTATCGCTATTTCAGATACTCCCGCACCAAGCATCAGGCGGCGCGCGAAGCGACGCTGCCAGCCCTGCTCCTGGGCCGTGGCGTCGATATCGAGATGGTGATCCGCGCCATGGAATCGGGGACCATGGGCAAGATGCGTCCGGCAGGCATTCTCTCACCGCGCAGTGACGATCTCGGGCAATCCATCCGGGGCGTGCCGGTGCTCGGCCTGCTCTCGCAGATGGAGATAGTCGCAGCCGACGCCAGTGAGCGCGGCGAGCCGTTCCGCCGCATCGTCGCAACGCCGAGCGCCCTGGCGCCGGAGGCCGAGCCGGACAAGTGGTTGGCGAAGACGCGCAAGCTCGCCATCCCGATCTCGCGCCTCGATACGCTCGGCGAGAGCGTACGTGGCAATGAGCTGGCGCCGTTGGAGATCGAGGATCTTTTGGTGCGCCCATCGATCAAGATCGACCGCGAGCGGCTCGAAGGCTTCCTCAAGGGCAAGCGCGTCATCGTCACCGGTGGCGGCGGCTCGATCGGTTCCGAGATCTGCCTGCGTTGTGCCGCCTTCGGTGCGACGGAGCTGCTTGTCGTCGAGAATTCCGAGCCGGCGCTGTTTCACGTCACCGAGGCGCTGGCGGTGCAGGATCTGCCGATTCGGGTCACCGGCGCGCTTGCCGATGTCCGCGACGAAGCCCGCATCGGCCCGCTGTTCAAGGCGTTCGCGCCCGATATCGTGATCCATGCCGCCGCCTTGAAGCATGTGCCTTATCTCGAAGCCGATTGGGGCGAAGGCATCAAGACCAATATCTTCGGCTCGGTCGCCGCCATCGAGGCGACAATCGCCGCCGGCGCCGGCATCTTCGTGATGATCTCGACCGACAAGGCGATCGAGCCGGTCTCGATGCTCGGCGCGACCAAGCGCTTCGCCGAGATGTATGCCCAGGCTCGCGACGCGGAATTCGCCGCTGGCAATCGCGGCACGCGTCTCGTTGCGGTCCGCTTCGGCAACGTGCTCGGCTCGGTCGGCTCGGTCGTGCCGAAGTTCAAGGCGCAGATCGAGCGCGGTGGACCGGTCACCGTGACCAGCCCGGATATGATCCGTTACTTCATGACCATCCGCGAGGCCTGCGATCTGGTGCTGACCGCCGCGTCGCATGCGCCCGAGCACGAGGCGCAGGATGAGCGCGCCGCCGTCTACGTCCTGAAGATGGGCCAGCCGCTCAAGATCATCGATCTCGCCGAGCGCATGATCCGCCTCGCAGGCTACGAGCCCGGCGTCGACATCGAGGTCGCGATCACCGGCGTCAGACCGGGCGAGCGCCTGAACGAGATCCTCTTCGCCAAGGATGAGCCGATGGCCGAGACCGGGCTGGACGGCGTCATGGCGGCCAAGCCGATCTTCGCCGGCCGCGCCCGCCTGCAGAGCTGGCTGGGCGAGCTGGAGCGGGCGCTCGCGGCGCAGGACAGGCTCGGCGCGGAGGCAGTGCTCGAAGCGGCGATTCCGGATTTCAGCCGGCGTCAGTCGGGCTCGCCGCCAATCGTGCCAGAGCAGCTTTCGTCTCCGCAGGCGGTCGCCAGCCAGCGCTGAGCAAGGCGCCGGGAGAAGCGACGAGTCCTTTGGCCAGGCGCTCAAAGGCGGCGGAACGCCCGGCGAGCTGCGCCGCCAGTGCGAGCAGAGGCGGCGGAACCGCGATCAGCCCGGGCTCTCGCCCGAGGCCGGCCCGCATCGCGGCGAGCATCTCGGCGACCGATAGAGGCTCCGGATCGGCGACGATGTAGCTGCGCCTTGCCGGGCAGGCTTCGCTCAGCGCGAAAGCGACCGCCGCGGCGAGATTCTCGACCGCCAGCAACGAGCGCTTGGCCGACAAGGCGCCGAGCGGCAGCGGTATGGGTAGTCGCGCCAGCTTCAGCAGCGCCGCCATATTGGCCTTCACACCCGGCCCGTAGACCAGCACCGGCCGCAGCGCGATCCAGTCGATATCGAGGCCAGCGAGCCCCTCTTCGGCTGCTAGCTTGGACCGGCCATAGGCGTCTGTCGGTGCAGGTGGATCAACCTCGCTCAACAGTTGATCGCTGATCGGTCCGCTCTGCGCCCGGATCGAGGACAGGAAGACGAAGCGCCGGATTCCGACCGCCTGCGCCGCCCGTGCCAGCGCCAGCGTTGCATCGGTGTTGACCGCCCGGTAGCGCTCTTCGGGGATCGTGCCGTCGGCATGGGCGAGCCCGGCGCTATGGACGACGAGATCGACGCTCTTGAGCAGCGGCCGCCAGGCGATCGGCGTGCCGAGGTCGCCGATCGCGACCCGTTCGACACCGGCGATGCTAGGCGTCGTGCTACGGCCTGCTGTCCGCAGTCGGTAGCCGCGGGCGATGAGGTCGTGAAGCAGATGCCGGCCGACGAAGCCGCTGGCCCCGGTGAGCAGGACGCGTTCGCCGCTCACGGCCGCACCCGTTTGCGGGAGAAGCGACGCAGAAGGGCGCCGGTCAGCGTCAATGCGGCCAGCAAGCAGCCGAGCTGAGCCCAGAACGCGGGCAGGGCGATGCTGACCGCCGCGAGCGCGATCAGGCAAAGATTGAGCAGGGCCACCTGCGCGACGATCTCGATGACCTTAAAGCCATTATCGGTCGCCTGCTGGTAGAAGTGCGAGCGGTGCGCCTGCCAGACTTTCTCGCCGCGCGCGAGGCGGCGGAAGAGCGTGATGGTCGAATCCATGACATGATAGAGCGGCAGGATCAGCGCTGCGGTCAGTGCGCCGGTGCCCGCCAAGCGGTAAAGCAGATAAGCCCCGAGCAATCCCAGCGGTAGTGCCCCGACATCGCCGAGAAAGATACGCGCCATCGGCTTGTTGAACGGGGCGAAGCCGAGGAGCCCACCGAACAGCGCCGCGGCGAGGAGGCCGGTGGCGGGGTCGGTGAGGCCATAACTCCCCGCGAGCGCGAGCGCGCCGGTCAGCGGTACCAGCCCCGCCAGCGTGATCCAGTCGATCCCGTCGATGAAGTTGACGAGGTTGACGAACCAGACGCCGGCGATCAAGGCGAGACCGCGCTCCACCCAGAGCGGCAGCGCGTCCGGCAGCAGGCGCATCTCAGGCGCGGTGTAGAACACGACGATGCCGACGCAGAAAATCTGCAACGGCAGACGTAAGGCCGGGGAGAGCGGTCTGATATCGTCCCAGGCGCCGACGAGCGCCAGCAGCGCAGCCGCAGCCATCACGAGGACGAGACCCTGCTTCGCGTTTGCCTCCATGGGGATGAGGGCCAGCGCCAGGCTCAATGCCAGGAAAGCACCGGCGAGCACGGCGATGCCGCCACCCTGCGGCGTCGGTGTGCGGTGGCTGGAGCGCGCATTCGGCCGCGCCAGCGCATAGCGCATCATCAGGGGCCGCAAACCTAAGCACAGCGCAAAGGCGAGGCCGGCGGCAAGCGCGATCAGCAGGATGGGGGCGAAGCGTTCCAAGGCGCGCGGACCATAGCCATACCGGGCCTTGCTGCAAGCGGCTCTTGCATCGGCGAGCACAAAAAGAGAACATGTCTGGCATGGTCGTCGCCGATTCCGTCCTCAATCCGCCGCCTGCCCGGCCGGAGATCACCCGTGCCGTCTGCCGCGGCGCCTCGCGCCATCTGCGCGAGCGCGGCTATGCCATCGTCAAGGAGATGACCTTCGCCAACGGCAGGCGCGGCGACATCGTTGCGCTCTCGCCCTCGGGCGAACTGCTCGTCGTCGAGGTCAAGTCCGGGATCGAGGACTACCGGGTCGACGGCAAATGGCCTGATTATCGCGATTATTGCGACGGTTTCCTGTTCGCGGTCGCGCCCGAATTCCCGCTGGACATCCTGCCCGAGGACGTCGGCCTGATCATCGCTGACGCCTGGGGCGGCGAGATGCTGCGCGAGCCGCCGCGCCATCAACTGGCCCCGGCACGCCGCAAGATGCTGACCATCGCCTTCGCCAGGCTCGCGGCGGGGCGGCTGGCGGTCAGCGAGGATCCGGGCCTGGGTTGAAAGCTGCGCCGGTTGCTGGGGGATCGGATTACCGCTTTGGAGCGCATGACCTAAGGTAAGAATTGAGTTAGCGATTCCGGTCCGCCGACAATCCGTGGGGACCGGAATGGTGCTGAAGCCCTGGTTTACCGTCGCCGTGTTCGGAGCCCTCGTGGCAGGCACAGCTTCCGCCGAGACGCCTGAATCGATTGTCCGCGGGATATACGCGGGTGGCCTGACACAGAGCTCGATCGGGCGACTGCGCTCTCCGGAGAAACGCGCCCGCTATTTTCAGCCGGGCCTCATCAAATTGCTAGCTGCTGACGATCGGACCGAAAACCTCTGCATCGATTTCGCCATCACGAGCAGCGGGCAGGATTACGACGACAAGGAAATCACGCGCACCTTGCGGATCGAGACCAAAGCTGACGGCAATCGCACCGCCATCGACGTTCGTTTCCGGACCTTCGGCGAGCCGAACCATATCCGTTACGATTTTGTGCGCGCGGGCGATCTCTGGAAGATCGCCGACATCGCCTCGCTCAGTCATCGCTGGCGCTTGTCGAAGCTACGCTGCTGAGCAGCACCGCTCCGCGATCGACGTCAGCCTGCCTTGTGGCGTTCCGGCAAATTGAGCGCCTTCGGGCCGATGTTCAGGCTGATCTGCAGGCTGTCGGCGATGCGATGGGCGCGGTCGACGAACAGGAAGGCGGCCGGGCCGGTACAGAGTTCGGAAACCGTCGTCTCGAACAGTGAAAGCCAGCGCTCGAAATGCTGCATCTCGAGCGGGAGCGGCATATGGACTTGTTGCGGCTTGCCGCGATAGCGCCCGCTCATCAGCGTTACCGACGACCAGAAGTCGCACAGCTTGGCGAGATGCGGCCCCCAGTCCTCGCCGAGCTTGGCGAGGAAGATCGGGCCGATCAGCGGGTCCTGGCGCACGCGGCCGTAGAAGGTCTCGACGAGCTCCGCGATCAGCTCTTCCGAAATACGCTCCGGCAGCGGAGCAGAGCCTTGCCCAGAAAAGCGGTCACCGGTTTTCTGCACAGGCAGGGCTCTCAAAACCTCAGACTCATCGCGGGGCGCGTTTGGCCAGGATGCGCTGCAGCGTCCGGCGGTGCATGCCGAGCCGGCGCGCCGTCTCGGAGACGTTGCGGTTGCACAGTTCGTAGACGCGCTGGATGTGCTCCCAGCGGACGCGATCGGCCGACATCGGGTTCTCCGGCGGCACCGGGCGCGCATTCGGCCCGGCGGCCAAGGCCGAATGGATCTCGTCGGCATCGGCGGGCTTGGCCAGGAAGTCGAAGGCACCGAGCTTCACCGCGCTCACCGCCGTCGCGATATTGCCGTAGCCGGTCAGGACGACGCCGCGCGCATCCGGGCGCTTTTCCTTGAGGCGGGCGATCACGTCGAGCCCGTTGCCATCACCGAGGCGCAGGTCGATCACCGCGAAGGCCGGCGCCTCCTCCTCGACGGCCGCGAGCCCGGCCTGGACTGATTCGGCTGTTCTCACTGAATAGCCCCGCCCTTCCATGGCGCGCGCAAGGCGGTTCAGGAACGGCTTGTCGTCGTCGACGAGCAGGAGGGACATGTCCCTGCCGGCATTGTCGGTGAGCTCGCCTGTCGTCGGCGCCGTGTCCATCGCCATCATCTCCTCCGGGCGACCTGCCCGGCTCACTATCGATTGTATCGATTGCGCGACGCGTTGAAACGCCGCAACGCCTCATTCTGTCGCATATGGGGCCAAAAGCTCCGAGTTTGAAGGTCCAGCCGGCCGGTCGTCGCGCTCAAAAACCGCGCGCAGCCAGGTGATTCGGACGCTGGCGCCCGTCGCCGGCAGCGGCAGGTTGGAGAATTCGAGCGTCGCGCCACTGCGTTCCAGCAGCGTTTTGGCGATGAACAGGCCAAGCCCGAGGCCGCCGCCGGCGCGTGATTCCTTGGCATGCGAGCGCGAGAGATAAGGATCACCCGCCCGCATCAGCACTTCGGGCGTGAAGCCCGGCCCGTCATCGGCGATCGTCAGGAGGACGGCGCCTTCGGTCCACTGTGCCGTGATCGTCACCTTCGAGCCGGCGAAGTCGACGGCATTGTCGACGATGTTGCCGAGCCCGTAGATCATGCCCGGATTGCGCCGGCAGACCGGCTCGGGCTTCTCGCCGACGAGCGCGATCTCGAAGGGCACGCCGAAGGGGCGCTGCGGTCCGGCCGCCTCCTCGATCAGCAGGCTGAGCGAGAGCTGGTCGAGCGGCCCGGCATCGTCGTCCTGCAGCGAGGCGAGCTTGCCCAAAATGCCGCGGCAGCGCTCGACCTGTTCGCGCAACAAGGTGATGTCCTCCGCCATCTCGCCTTCGGCCGGGGCGAGCCGAGAAAGCTCGCGGGCGACCAGCGCGATGGTGGCGAGCGGCGTGCCGAGTTCGTGGGCGGCTGCGGCCGCGAGCCCATCGAGCTGCGAGAGATGCTGTTCGCGCGCCAGCACCAGCTCGGTCGCGGCCAACGCTTCCGAGAGGTCGCGAGCCTCCTTGGCGACGCGCCAGGCATAGATGCCGGTGAAGCCGAGCCCGAGCAGCAGGGCGATCCAGTTGCCGACCTGGTATTGCGGCGGCAGCACTGGCCGGTCCGCGCCGGCCCAGGGCAGGGGCCAGTGCAGGAAGACGAGCAAGGTAGCGAGCCCGGCGGCGAGCAGGCCGAGCGCCAGCGTGTGCCGCGGCGGCAGCGCCGTCGCCGAGATCATCACCGGCGCCAGGAACAGGATCGCGAACGGATTCTGCAGGCCGCCGGTGAGGTAGAGCAGCGCCGCGAGCTGGAGGATGTCGAAGCCGAGCAGCGCCGTCGCAGCGCCCTCGCGCAACCTGTGGCTGAGCGGGAAGCGGATGCGCAGCGCGATGTTGAGCCAGGCCGAGACCGCTATGACCAGGAAGCACCAGCCGAAGGGCAGGGAGAAGCCGAGGCCGAAATGGACGCCAGCGACGGCGACGCTCTGGCCGGCGATCGCCAGCCAGCGCAAGCGCACCAGCGTATCGAGCCGCAAATGGCGCGGCATGCCTCCCGGAGCGGATGGAATGAGGTCGGCGATCGTCACGGCACGCAATCCTGGCAAAGCGGCGGACGGCCGTAGAGGACAAAGCTGTGGCTAATCGGCATCACAAGGAAATCTTAGCCCTTTGAACGATTGAATGAGAACAAATACCACTTAGGCTGCGTTCTCTGTTGCGGTGCATCGTGAATGCGGCACTGCGAAAGAGCGAAAGGGCCACCATGTCGTTCGCCTATCACGCCTATGAAGCGGTTCATATGATGGTCAGCCCGGCGCGGGCTTTGTCCGACGCCATGCAGCTCGCCTTCAAGAACCCGGCGAACCCGCTGACCTATACCCCGCTCGGCCGCTCGATCGCCGCCTCCTGCGAATTGTTCGAACGCAGCACCCGCCGCTATGGCAAGCCGGCCTTCGGCCTCGACGAGACGACGATGAACGGCGTCAAGGTCGCGGTCGAGGAGCGCGTCGTCTGGCAGCGGCCTTTCTGCAATTTGATCTATTTCGACCGTCAGATCGACGGCCGGCGCAAGCCGCAGCCCAAGGTGCTGCTGGTCGCGCCGATGTCGGGCCACTACGCCACGCTGCTGCGCGGCACGGTCGAGACCTTGCTGCCCGACCATGAGATCTACATCACCGACTGGATCGATGCCCGCCTCGTGCCACTCGCGGCTGGGAGCTTCGATCTCGACGACTATATCGACTACGTCATCGCCATGCTGCAGAAGCTCGGCCCCGACACCCATGTCATGGCCGTTTGCCAGCCGTCCGTGCCGGTGCTTGCCGCGATTGCGCGCATGGAGGCCGAGGGCGATCCCTCGTCGCCGCGCTCGATGACGCTGATGGGCGGGCCGATCGACACCCGCCGCTCGCCGACCGCGGTCAACCAGCTCGCCATGGAACGCGGCACCGACTGGTTCCGCCGCAACTGCATCACCCGCGTGCCCTTCCCGCATCTCGGCGCCTTCCGCGAGGTCTATCCCGGCTTCCTGCAGCTCTCCGGCTTCATGGCGATGAACTTCGACCGCCATCTCACCGCGCATTACGACATGTACAAGCACCTCATCGAAGGTGACGGTGATTCGGCCGAGAAGCACCGCGACTTCTATGACGAGTACATGGCGGTGATGGACCTGACCGCCGAATTCTACCTGCAGACGGTCGACATCGTCTTCGTCAAGCACGCCTTGCCGAAGGGCGAGATGATGCATCGCGGCAAGCCGGTCGACCTCAAGGCGATCCGCAGCGTCGCGCTGATGACGGTCGAGGGCGAGAATGACGACATCTCCGGCGTCGGCCAGACCAAGGCGGCGCATGATCTGTGCGTCAACATCCCCCAGGACATGCGGGTCGAGTATCTGCAGAAGGGCGTCGGCCATTACGGCGTCTTCAACGGCTCGCGCTTCCGTTCCGAGATCGCCCCGCGCATCTCCGACTTCATGCTGACCCTCGACATGAAGGCGGCCAAGGAACGTCGCAACGGGACCGCGGAGACGGCGCGCAAGGCGCTGAAGGTCGCGAGCTGAACGAGGCGGCTATTGCCCGGGCCGTTTAGGCAGGCGCTTCGCCTCGGCGGCGAGCTCGGCGAGCTGCGCGTCGGCCTCGTGCCGGCGTTCTAGCTTCCTTCGGCGGTCGAATTCGAGGTACTGCGTTTCGGCGCGCGTCTTCGCCTGGTCCGCGCTGACCGAGCCGCCGCCGCGGAGCACCGCGCGCCCGAGCTGCTGCAATTGCCGGTCCAGAAGCTGGCGTGCATCCTCCATCATGACGAGCCTGCCGATGTCGAGCTGGTCCTCGAAGATGTCGAGCAGGATCGAAGTCAGACGGTTCAATTCCTTGATTTCGGCATCGGCGAGATAGTTCTTCGAGGTCGCGACATCATGCTTGCGGATATTGTCCGCCGGCCATGTCTTCAGGCCCATATTCGGCGCTTCGCTATTGGCGCGTTCCACCACGATTTCGGCCGGGGTATGCGACGTCACCGCGTAGACGAGCTTGGCCTGGACGCGCTGATAGAAGGTCCGGGCGACTTCGCTTGATCCGTCGTAGTCTTGGCAGAGCGAGCAAATCCGTCGCAGCTCGGCATAGAGATTCGCCTCCTCGGAACGCAGGTCGCGGATGATCTCGCGTAGTTCCGCAATGCGGTCGAAACTGCCGGGCTCCTTCAGTCGCCGGGTGTCGACGACGAAGCCCTTCTTGGCGAACTGGACCAGGATGCCGGTTGCCCAGCGGCGGAACAGGGTCGCCTGCGCGGAAGAGACGCGATAGCCGACCGAGATCACCATATCGAGGCTGTAGAGGGTGGCAGGACGGCCGGTACTTGTTTGCGTTTTTTGCAAAGAAGTGGATTCGTCGAGCTCGCCTTCCTCATAAATGTTGGCGATATGCCGAGAGATGGTCGAGACATCGCGCGCAAACAGTTGCCCAATCTGCGCCTGGGTCATCCAGAGCGTTTCGCCTTCATAGCGGATATCGATCCGCAGGCCTTTCTCTGTTCCATAGACGAGGAGCAGATCGCCGGTCTCGGCATCTTCTTCCAGCCTAACCGGTTCGGCCTGATCCTGAGTCATGTGTGCCTTTGATTCCGGGTGAGAACAAAGAGAATACACGATGTCCGCAAGAGGCAAGCGAAACAGCGCGGCGGCGCGCAATCGAGGCTGCGGTCCTCAGCCGTGAGCGGCGTTGCCCACCCTCTTCCGCTTCCGCTGCGAATCCCGCACAATCGTCGGGATGCGGTTCTCCCTGTTCAGGCGCAAGCCCGATCCCGACCGGATCGAGGTCGCTTATGCCGGCCTGCTCTATCCGGTCACCGTCAGGCGGCGCTCGACGGCGCGGCGGCTGACGCTGCGCGTCTCGCAGGCAACCGGCGAGATCACGCTGACCCTGCCTGAGCGCGTCGATTTCACGACCGGCCGCATCTTTGCCGAAAAACATGGCGGCTGGATCGCGGCGCGTCTCGCCAAGCGGCCGCAGGGCGTACCGTTCGAGCCCGGCGCTGTCGTGCCGCTGCGGGGTGTGCCCCACCGCATCGTGCACTGGACCAAGGTGCGCGGGCTGACTCGCGCCACCCTCTCGGCCGAGGGCGAGCCGATTATCGCGGTTTGCGGCGAGGCCGGCCATGTCGCGCGCCGGGTCAAGGACTTCCTGCGCCGCGAAGCGCTCGCTGACCTCGAGAAGGCGGTGCGCGCCCATACCGCCGTGCTCGGCATCCCCGCCCGCAAGCTCACATTGCGCGACACCACCAGCCGTTGGGGCTCATGCTCCTCGAGAGGACATCTGAGCTTCTCCTGGCGGCTGATTCTCGCGCCCGCGCCGGTGCTCGACTATCTCGCTGCCCATGAAGTCGCCCATCTCAAGGAGATGAACCACTCGCACCGCTTCTGGGCGCTGACCCACAAGCTCTGCCCGGGCACAGATCAGGCGGAGGCCTGGCTCAAGCGCCACGGTGCGAGCCTGCACGGCTACGGCTGATCGCCCGCTCTCATTGCGCCTGGCAAGAAGCCGCGTTCTTGGGCGTTGACGTCCCTGCGAAGACCACAAGGCTCGCCGCGGCGAGCAGCCACACGCCGATCCCACCATAGAGCATGACCAGCCCGAAGCCGTCGGCGAGCGCCTGCCGCGCAAGCGTTATCGACAGGCCGGTCTCGGGAGAGATCGGCGCACCGGCGGCCAGCTTCTCCGCCAGGCCGCGCAAGGTCGTGGCATCGGTGCCGGCTGCCAGCTTGGTCGCGAGCGACGCACGCACGCCTTCGACGAGGATGAAGCCCATCAGCGCGATATTGATGGTGAGCGAGATCATCCGGGCGCTGAGATCGATGCCCGAGGCCATGCCGGCGCGCTCGGCCGGTACGGCAGCGGTCGAGGTGTTGGTGACCGGCGTGTTGGCGAGGCCGATGCCGATGCCGGAAAGCAGGCAGCCCGGTAGCATCGTCAGCCAGCTCGGTGCGGCGACGGTGGAGCCGAGCTTCATCGCCATGAAGCCGAGCCCGATGGTGAAGAGCCCGGCCGGGATGACGATGCCCGGCCGGTAGCGTCGCGCCAGCTGCTCGGCCAGCGGCGGCACGGCCAAGGTGGGCAGCGTATAGGCGAGCAGCACCAGCCCCGCGGTGAGGCCGTCATAGCCGAGCCCGGCCTCGAACCAGATCGGCAAATAGATCATGAACGGCCAATAGCTGACGTTCATCGCCGCGGCGCCGATGATGGCGCCGGAAAAGGCGCGGATCTTGAAGACCGAGACATCGATCATTGGCCGGCTGACCGTCCGTTCGATGAGGAGGAAGGCGACGAAGCTCGCGGCGGCGATGGCGAGCACGGTCAGAGCTTGCGGGCTGGTGAAACCAAGGTCGGGGCCCTGCGTGATGAAATAGGCGAGGCAGAACACCGAAAACGATAGCGTGGTGATGCCGCCGATATCGAGCCGTTCCGCTGCGGGGTCGCGTGATTCCGATATGGCAGCCAGAGCCAGAAGCGCCGTCCCGACAGCAATAGGCGCGTGGACGAGGAAGACCCATTGCCAGCCCGAGAGTGCGACGATGGCACTGCCGATGATCGGCCCGAAGCCGAGGCCGATGCCGAAGACGACGCCCCAGATGCCGAACGCCATCGCCCGTTCGGCTGGCTCGCGGAACTGCTGCGACAGGAGGGCGACGCTGCAGATGAGACCGGCCCCGCCGCTCAGGCCCTGAAATATGCGGGCGACGATCAGGACCGGGGCGTTGGCCGCCAGGCCGCAGACCAACGACGCGACGGCAAAGGCCATGACCACGATCAGGAAGACGCGTTTGCGCCCATAGCGATCGGCCAGCGTGCCGGCCGCCATCAGCACGCCCGTCACCGCGATGGTATAGGCGTTCATGATCCACTGCATGTCCTTGAAACTGGCCGGTAAAGCCCTTTCGAGCGTCGGCAGGATCGCCGGCACGCTGGAAATCTCGAGGCCGAACATCAGCGCCATCAGGCAGGCGGCGATGAGGGCCGGCATGCCGCGCGTGCGCGACGCCGGCAGCGTTTGGGTGGCGTCCATCGTGTCGGATCTTTCCTGTCGGCGGGCGCGCGAGCGGCCCTGCGGCGAGTCGCGGGCAAGCTAGCGGGCACTGGGCAATAACAGAACAGAATGCCTTGCTATTTCAGTGATGATGAATTGATATGGCTGGTACCATGACACTCGACGTCGATGCCGTCAGAGCTTTCGTTACGATTGCGGAGCTGCGCAGCTTCACCCGCGCCGCGACGGCTCTGGATTGCCACCAGGCTGCCGTCAGCCTCAGGCTGAAGCGGCTGGAAGAGCGTCTCGGCCATCGCTTGATCGAACGCACGCCGCGGCTTGTGCGCCTGTCCGCGCAGGGCGCGATGTTCCTAGACGAAGCCCGCGCCTTCCTTGCCGCGCACGACCGAGCGCTCTCGGCGCTGTGCAATGCGCGCCGCCGTTTTGGTCTCGGCATCGCCGCGCATGTCTTCGGGCCGGAAGTGCCGACGCTGCTCGCGAGGCTCAACGCGCACGACCCCGGACTGATGATCGAGGTGCAGCTGGGTCATTCCCGTCCCTTGCTCGAGGCTTTCGACAAGGGCGAGCTCGATGCGGCCATCGTCCGCCGCGACGATGATCGTCGGCCGGCCGAGGTTCTGGCGCCGGAGTCGTTCGGCTGGTTCGCGGCGCCGGATTTCGAGTACCGTCAGGGCGAGCCGCTGCGGCTTGCGACGCTCTCGGTCTCCTGCGGCGTGCGCGACATCGCCACCAAGGCGCTCGATTCTGTCGGCATCCCCTGGGTCGAGGTCTTCATCGGCGGCGGTTCGATCGCGGTCGACGCGGCCGTCGCTGCCGGCCTTGCAGTCTCGGCCTTCTCCTGCCGGCTCGCCCCCGCCGGCACGGTCGAGGTCAGCCGCCGTTTCGGCCTGCCGGATTTGCCGACATCGGAGATCGTCATGGTCTCGACCCTCACCGACGCCAGATCGCGCGCGGCCCTGCGCACGCTCGCCGCGGCGTTCCGCGAGCATCGACCGATTGTGTGCTGAAGCTCTGAGCCTCAGTTCCGTGCGCTCGGCACGCCCTCGCGGATGACGCGGGAGAAGTCCGGGCTGTCGGGCACAAGGCCACGGGCCTTCTCGCCGATCCGGCCGAGTCGGACCAACTCGTCGAGCGGCAGGTCCTGGCGTACCGCGCCGATATCCCTGAGATAGCCGGTCAGGTAGCCGGAGAGCAGCACCCGCGGATCGAGCGGCAGCGAGAACTTCCAGCCGGGCGCGACCTGGCCGACGAGGTGATAGACCACGGTGGTGCAGTTGGTGGTCAGCGTGTTGTACCAGCGCGGCTTCTGCGCCAGCTCGTTGATATCCTTGGCATAGGCGAGCAGCAGGTCGCGCGCCTGCGAGGGCGAGGCGTTGAGCCGGAACAGGCGGGTGTCCTCGCCGCGCGCCTGGGTCCTGAGGCCGATCAGGTCGCGCTCGTCGGCGGCGACATAGGCCATTTCGTAACTGCGGAAGAAGCCGGCCAGTGCCGACCATTCCTCGCCCTGCTCGCGCCGGACCTCGATCGAGATGGTCAGGGGTTGGCTGTCGGCGAAGGTGAAGCTCACCAGGAGATGCGCGATCGCCTCGCCCGACCAATAGGACAGGAAGAGATCGGCGCCCTGGATGCGCGCGAGGTCATAGCTGCGGGTTTCCCAACGCTGGTCGTAATCGCTTTCCGTGCGCCAGGTGAAATGACGCAGATTGCTCACGGTCAGGCTGTTATCGGCGACGCTCATCTGCGGCAGGCGCGCCAACTCAGGGATCCAGTTGCGCTCATGCGAGGGCTTGAGGCTGCCCCACCAGCCGAGCAGACCGATGAAGAGGACGGCGAACGCCAGCGGCAGCCGTGGCGCGCCGGTCCAGAGGCCGATGGCACCGGCGAGTCCGGCCAAGCCAAAGCCGACCGCGGCGGCCGTGCCGGTCGCTCCCGGCAGGCGGAAGGCGAGCAGCCCGGCGCCCCAGCTGGCTGCGCCGAGAATGATGAGGGTCAGGAGAAGCTGGAGCAAAACGATCAGGAGGCGGCGCATCGCCGCCTCCCATAGCACGCTTTTGCGCCGATTGCGCTCAAGCCGCGAGCGAGCTCGTCGGCGCCGCCGCCTTCACGGCGTCGTCGACATGGGGCTCGAACTTCGCGAAGTTCTCCGCGAACATGCCGATGAGCTTCTTCGCGGTCTCGGCGAAGGCGGCTTTGTCCTGCCAGGTCTTCACGGGATAGAGGATATGCGGCTCGACGCCGGGCACCGAGGTCGGCACCGCAAAGCCGAAATAGGGGTCGCGGCGGAAATCGGCGCGATTAAGCGAGCCGTCGAGTGCCGCAGTCAGGAGCCGCCGTGTCACGCGAATCGGCATCCGTCGTCCGGTGCCGTAGCCGCCGCCGGTCCAGCCGGTGTTCACCAGCCAGCAGTCGACATGGTGCTTGGCGATGAAGTCGCGCAGCAGGTTGGCGTATTCCGACGGATGGCGCGGCAGGAAGGGCGAGCCGAAGCAGGTCGAGAATTCCGGCTGGACGCCGACAAGCCCGCGCTCGGTGCCGGCAACCTTGGCGGTATAGCCGGAGAGGAAATGGTACATCGCCTCGGCCGGGGTCAGCTTGGCGATCGGCGGCATCACGCCGAAGGCGTCGGCGGTCAGCATCACGATGTTCTTCGGCGTGCCGGCGCGGCCCGAGCGCGAGGCGTTCGGGATGGCGTCGAGCGGATAGGCCGAGCGGGTGTTCTCGGTCTTGCTCTCATCGTCGAAATCGACCTCGCGCGAGATCGGATCCATGACGATGTTCTCGAGCACGGTGCCGAAGCGCTGCGAGGCCGCGAAGATCTGCGGCTCGGCCTCGGCCGAGAGTCGGATCGTCTTGGCGTAGCAGCCGCCCTCGAAGTTGAAGATGCCGTCCTTCGACCAGCCATGCTCGTCGTCGCCGATCAGGGTGCGGTCGGGATCGGCCGAGAGCGTCGTCTTGCCGGTGCCGGAGAGACCGAAGAAGACCGCCGGGTCGTCCTTGGATCCGACATTGGCCGAGCAGTGCATCGGCACGACGCCCTTGGCCGGCAGCGTGTAGTTCAGATAGGTGAAGACTGATTTCTTCATCTCGCCGGCATAGGCGGAGCCGCCGATCAGCACGATCTTGCGAGAGAAGTCGATTGCGACCACCGTTTCGCTGCGGCAGCCATGGCGTTTCGGATCGGCCTTGAAGCTCGGCAGGTCGACGATCGTCAGTTCGGGAACATAACCCGCGATCTCGCCGGCTTCGGGCCGGATCAGGAGATTGCGGATGAACAGCGAATGCCAGGCGAGTTCGGTGAAGACCCGTGCCTTCACCCTGTGGGCCGGATCGGCACCGCCATAGAGGTCCTGCGCGAACAGTTCCTTGCCCTCGGCGTGCTTGATGAAGTCGCCGAGCAGGGTCTCGAACTGCTCCGATGAGATCGCGCCGTTGTTCTCCCACCAGACGGTCTTTTCGGTCAGCGCATCCTTGACGACGAACTTGTCCTTGGGCGAGCGGCCGGTATGGGTGCCGGTATCGGCGCAGAGCGCCCCGCCGCGAGCGAGCTGCGATTCGCCGCGGGCGAGCGACTGCTCGTAGAGCGGGGCGGCCGCGAGATTCCAATAGACCGCCTTGAGCCCGCGGAAGCCGAAGCTGTCGGCGCCGCTGTTCGGGTTGACGTGACCGATGGTCTCCACTGGCAATTCCTCCTGCCGAGAAGCCGCCGCCTGACGATGCCGGCGCCGTGGTTGGTAGTGGGGCGAACCCCACTATGGGCCCGATGGGCCGGTGAAGTGGAGGGCTCTTTAGGCGGATGACGACGCCGGCTCAAGTCATGACGTTAACCTGCCAATGACGATCGCCGATCTAAATCGTTTAAAAATTCAGCTGTGGTGAATGACGACACTCACGCGGCACTGCGGGCCTTTCCGGCAAGCGCGACCAGGGTGTTGCGAAGCGCATCGGGTGTCGTCACCGGCTCGTCGAAGGCAAGGCGCAGCGCCTTGTCGCCGAGCATCAGATCGGCGCCATCAGGGTCGAGCCCGGACAGGCGCCATGCGCCATCCTCGCCACCGAGCAGGTTCGTCGCATAGAGCCGGATGGCGTCGGCATGGTCCTCGTTCATGTGCTCGACCGCGCCTTCCTCGTCCTCGATGAGGGCCCCAGCCTGCGAGCAGTCGCTGAGCACGTCGCCTGCCTCGAGCTCATAAGCGCGACCGAAGCCGCCATTCAGGCTGGCGCGCTCGAGCTTGAGCGCAAAGAAGGAGAAGTCGGGGAAATCGACATAAAGCGAGGCTTTCGGCTGGCGCGCCAGAAAGCGGCGGCGCACGCGCTGGCCGAACTCGCTCTCGCGGTCGATCGTCTCGGCCGTGGCGATGAGCGTGATCCGGGCATGGGCGAGCGGATCGCCCTTGCCGCCGGGCGCGATCAGGAGCGAGCAGCGTGGATCGGCGATGAGATTGCCCGTGTGTCCCGACAGCGACGAGACCAGGATCAGCGGCGTCCCGTCGATATCGGTGGCGAGGCTGGTCAGGCTGGCGAAGGGGTGGCCGTCCGGCGTCAGCGTCGCCAGGGATCCTGAGCGCGCGCTGCGCAGCAGCCCTCGTGCAAGTCCACGCGCGCTGGCATCGGTCGGCCTGATCGGATCGCTCGCCATGGCACTTTTCGTTGTCTTAAGGGTTTTCGAAGGCGAGACGTAGCGAAACCGCCTTGGCTTGGCTAGATTGCAGCCATGCTTTGGCCGCTCTCGCGCGAGAGTGGACCCTTTGATTGCAACGCCAGAACACAAAGAGCTGGAAAAGCTTATGCCAACCATTGCGCTGGTCGACGACGACCGCAACATCCTGACCTCGGTTTCGATCGCATTGGAAGCCGAGGGCTATCGCATCCAGACTTATACGGATGGCGCCTCGGCCCTCGACGGGCTGAAGCAGAATCCGCCCGATCTCGCCATCTTCGACATCAAGATGCCGCGCATGGACGGGATGGAGCTGTTGCGCCGCCTGCGCCAGAAATCCGACCTGCCGGTGATCTTCCTGACCTCCAAGGACGAAGAGATCGACGAGCTCTTCGGCCTGAAGATGGGCGCCGACGACTTCATCCGGAAGCCGTTCTCGCAGCGCTTGCTGGTCGAGCGCGTCAAGGCGATCCTGCGCCGCGCCGGCGGCAAGGAGGCGGGCGCGCCTGCCCGCACCGAGGACGCCAAGGCGCTGGAACGCGGCTTGCTGCGCATGGATCCCGAGCGTCACACCTGCACCTGGAAGGGCGAGCCGGTGACGCTGACCGTGACCGAATTCCTGATCCTGCAGTCGCTGGCGCAGCGGCCGGGGGTGGTCAAGAGCCGCAACGCGCTGATGGACGCGGCTTATGACGACGAGGTCTATGTCGACGATCGTACCATCGACAGCCACATCAAGCGCCTGCGCAAGAAGTTCAACCAGGTCGATGTCGAGTTCGACATGATCGAGACGCTCTATGGCGTCGGCTACCGCTTCAAGGAAGGCTGAGAGCGCTCCGGCGCGGCCCAAGACCGCGTTTGCGCGGGCGCCGGGACAGGGTATGAGCCGTTCATGGCTACGATCGAACAGGAAGGGGCTCGCGCCGGCGGGCCGCGGACGGGGCTGACGTTGCGCCGCCGCGCCGCGCTGTTCAGTCGCCGTGTCTGGCGCGCCATCTCCGGGCGGGCCGCCTCGAGCCTGACCCGGCGCATCGTCGTCCTCAATCTCGCCGGCCTCGTCGCCCTCCTCGTCGGATTCCTCTACCTCAACCAGTTCCGCGAGGGCCTGATCGAGGCGCGCGTGCAGAGCCTGCTGACGCAGGGCGAGATCATCGCCGGGGCCATTGCCGCCTCCGCCACGGTCGAGACCGACACGATCGCGATCGATCCGGATAAGCTCCTGCAGATGCAGGCCGGCGAGAGTGGCGCCATCGCCGAGGACCCGCTGGATTTCTCGATCAATCCGGAAAAGGTCGCCCCGCTTCTGCGCCGTCTGGTGACGCCGACCAAGACGCGCGCCCGCATCTACGACAAGGACGGGATGCTGACGCTCGATTCGCGTAACCTCTATTCGCGCGGCGACATCTTGCGCCTCGATCTGCCGCGCATTGGCGAGAGCGACGAGCCGCCGCTGCTCGAGCGCACCTGGAACATGTTCCGCAACCGGCTCGGCCGCGCCGACGTGCCGGCCTATGACGATTTCGCCAACGCCAACGGCAGATCCTACACCGAGGTCGCCCGCGCCCTTGCCGGCTCGCCGGCGAGCGTGGTGCGGGTCAATACGCGCGGCGAGACGATCGTTTCGGTCGCCGTGCCGGTGCAGCGCTTCCGGGCGGTGCGTGGCGCGCTGCTGCTGTCGACGCAAGGCGGCGACATCGACACCGTCATCGCCTCCGAGCGCTATGCCATCTTCCAGGTCTTCGTGGTCGCGGCCGGGGTGATGATCGTGCTTTCGGTCCTGCTCGCCGGCACCATCGCCGAACCGATCCGCAAGCTCGCCGATGCAGCCCAGCGCGTCCGCCGCGGCGTCAAGTCGCGCGAGGAGGTCCCGGATTTCTCGAGCCGCCATGACGAGATCGGCCATCTCTCCGGCTCGTTCCGCGAAATGACCCAGGCGCTCTATAACCGGATGGAGGCGATCGAGCGCTTCGCCGCCGATGTCGCCCACGAGCTCAAGAATCCGCTGACTTCGCTGCGCAGTGCCGTCGAGACCTTGCCGTTGGCGAAGAACGACGACTCGCGCAGCCGCCTGCTCGCGGTGATCCGTCATGACGTGAAGCGGCTCGACCGGCTGATCTCCGACATCTCGGACGCATCTCGCCTCGATGCCGAGCTCGCCCGCGACGATGCCGCCCCGCTCGACGTCGCCCAGCTGATCGAAGCAGTCGTCTCGGTCCAGAACCAGATCAGTCGGGAGGACCAGCCGGTCGTCGAACTCTCGATCGACCGGCGCGGCCCGCGTCCGGGCAGCGACCCTTTCCGGGTGCTTGGCCACGATTCCCGCCTCGGACAGGTCTTCGTCAACCTGATCGAGAATGCCCGCTCCTTCTCGCCAGTCGACAAGCCGGTCAGGGTCAGGCTGTCGCGCGTCGCCGGCGACGTGTTGATCACGATCGAGGATGACGGCCCGGGCATTCCGCCGCATGCGCTGGAACGGATTTTCGAGCGCTTCTACACCGACCGGCCGGAAAGCGGCTTCGGCCAGAATTCCGGGCTCGGCCTCTCGATCTCGCGCCAGATCGTCGAAGCCCATCGCGGCTCGATCCGGGCCGAGAACCGCTATGCCTCCGAACAGTCCGAGGGCGAGGACAAGCGGCTCGGCGCGCGTTTCGTCGTGCGGCTGCCGGCGGCGGCGCAGCCCGTATGAGCGCCGCTTCTCCGCTTCGCCTGCATGCCGGCGCCGTCGTCGTCGGCGAGGCCGGTGTCCTGATCCGCGGCCCATCCGGCACCGGCAAGTCGAGTCTGGCCCTGACGCTGATCGGCTTGGCGCAGTCGCAGGGCCGGTTCGCCCGGTTGGTCGCCGATGATCGCACCGAAATCACCGTCCGCGCTGGCCGTGTCATCGCCGGGCCGGTATCGCCACTCGAGGGGCTGGTCGAGCGGCGCGGCCTTGGCCTGACCCCGGAACCGTATCTCGCCGGTGCGGTGATCCGTCTTGTGATCGATTGTGGCGCTGAGCCCGAGCGCATGCCGGAACCGGAGGCGCTGGTCGAGACCATCGCCGGCGTCACCCTGCCGCGGCTTTGCCTGCTTCCCAGGGCTGGCGACGAACGTCTAGTGCTTGCGGCGCTTGCGCTCTTTGCCGGAGCGAGGTGAATTGGTTTCGAGGAGTTCGAGACAAGCCTTGCCTATATTTCGCACCTGCCGCATAAACCGCGACCTTGTCCGGGCGCCGTTGGCGCTCTCCGGTGGTACTGAATGATCGGACTCGTGCTTGTCACGCATGGGCACTTGGCGACGGAATTCCGCGCCGCGCTCGAACATGTCGTCGGCCCTCAGGCCAACCTTGCCACCATCGCCATCGCCCCCGATGACGATATGGAGGGCCGCCGACGCGACATCATCGCGGCGGTGGAGCAGGTCGAGAACGGCAAGGGCGTCATCGTCCTGACCGACATGTTCGGCGGCACGCCCTCCAACCTCGCCATCTCGGTGATGGAACCGGGCCGGATCGACGTCGTCGCCGGCGTCAACCTGCCGATGCTGATCAAGCTCGCCAGCGTGCGCGAGGAAAAGACCCTCGACGAAGCTGTCAGCAGCGCGCAGGATGCCGGCCGCAAGTACATCACGGTCGCCAGCCGCGTACTGGCGGGCAAATGAGGCCCGGCGTGCAGGACATGCGCGAAGAAGACATTCGCGACGGGGATTGCGACTGCTCCGAGGTCGAGATTCCGGCCGGTGCCGTCTATGGCGAGTTCCAGATCATCAACAAGAAGGGCCTGCACGCCCGCGCCACGGCAAAGTTCGTGCAGTGTGCCAGCCAGTTTGACGCCGATATCACTGTCAGCCGCTGTGGCGAGACGGTCG
This sequence comes from Allobosea sp. LjRoot237, assembly GCF_964253285.1. Taxonomy (NCBI): domain Bacteria; kingdom Pseudomonadati; phylum Pseudomonadota; class Alphaproteobacteria; order Hyphomicrobiales; family Alloboseaceae; genus Allobosea; species Allobosea sp. LjRoot237. The sequence continues at coordinate 5,508,295 of NZ_CAXUQP020000001.1, read as the reverse complement.
GCGCCACCTCGATCATGGGTATCCTGACGCTGGGGGCCGGCATCGGCTCGACCATCACCGTGGTCGCCAAGGGCGCCGACGCCAAGGACGCGCTCCAGGCGCTGGGGACGCTCGTCGCTGACAGGTTCGGTGAGGGGGAGTAGGCCTCTCGTGTGGCCGGTCGCTCAGGCGTTGCTGGTTTACGCCAAGGGAATTGCCGTCGTTCTCGCGCTAATTTGGTTCTTCTTCGCGCTTCTGACGGGCCGCCTCTCACTGTGCGCTATGCGGAATCGGAGTTGGTGGCCGTAGCGCGTTCTGCCGCGCGGCCTATGCCCTGCTTTCCGCTCCCTGCAGGGCGCACATAAAGACATCTTTATATCTTTGATTGCCTTCTGGCGGGCGCCCTGCTAGAGAGCCGCCGTCATTCAAAGCACGATCGATTGGAGCGCCCCGTGTCGAAGCAGGATTACGTCGTCAAGGACATCAGCCTCGCGGATTACGGCCGCAAGGAAATCAACATGGCCCAGGACGAGATGCCGGGCCTGATGGCGATCCGCGCCGAGCACAAGGGCAAGAACCCGCTGAAGGGCGCCCGCATCGCCGGCTGCCTGCACATGACCATCCAGACGGCCGTGCTGATCGAGACGCTGACCGAGCTCGGCGCCGATGTGCGCTGGTCGTCGTGCAACATCTTCTCGACCCAGGATCACGCCGCCGCCGCGATCGCCGCTTCCGGCGTGCCGGTCTTCGCCATCAAGGGCGAGACGCTGGAGGAGTACTGGGAATACGTCCTGCGCACCGCGACCTGGGGTGATGGCGGCACGCCGAACATGATCCTCGACGATGGCGGCGACCTGACCATGCTGGTCATCCTCGGCGCCGAAGCCGAGGCCGGCAACGCCGCCTTCCTCGACAAGCCGGGCAATGAGGAAGAGACGATCTTCTTCAAGCTGATCAAGCGCGAGCTCAAGGCCAATCCGGGCTGGTTCACCAAGACCCGCGCCGCGATCAAGGGCGTCTCCGAGGAGACCACCACCGGCGTGCATCGCCTCTACGACCTCGCCAAGGCTGGCCGCCTGCCCTTCCCGGCGATCAACGTCAACGACTCCGTCACCAAGTCGAAGTTCGACAACCTCTATGGCTGCCGTGAATCGCTGGTCGACGCCATCCGCCGCGGCACCGACGTGATGATGTCGGGCAAGGTCGCGCTCGTCGCCGGCTATGGCGACGTCGGCAAGGGCTCGGCCGCCTCGCTGCGCCAGGCCGGTTGCCGCGTCATGGTCACCGAGATCGACCCGATCTGCGCGCTGCAGGCGGCGATGGAGGGCTATGAGGTCGTCACCATGGAGGACGCCGCTCCGCGCGCCGACATCTTCGTGACCGCCACCGGCAACCTCGACGTCATCACCGTCGACCACATGCGCGCGATGAAGCACCGCGCCATCGTCTGCAACATCGGCCATTTCGACTCGGAGATTCAGGTCGCCGGCTTGAAGAACTTCAAGTGGGATAACGTCAAGCCGCAGGTCGACGAGGTCGAGTTCCCTGACGGCAAGCGCATCATCCTGCTTTCGGAAGGCCGCCTGGTGAATCTCGGCAACGCCACCGGCCATCCGTCCTTCGTGATGTCCTGCTCGTTCTCGAACCAGACGCTGGCCCAGGTCGAGCTCTGGAACCACCACGCCAAATACGAGAACAAGGTCTACACGCTGCCGAAGCATCTCGACGAGAAGGTCGCGGCACTGCATCTCGCCAAGGTCGGCGCCAAGCTGACCGTGCTGAACGACGCGCAGGCGAAATATCTTGGCCTCGCGCCGACCGGTCCGTTCAAGCCGGAACTCTACCGCTACTGAGCCACGTTCCGCTCGGCCGCAGACGGCCGGGCGACGCCATACCGCGTGGAACCTGCCCCCAGGCGGCGGCTGCAATGATGAGAAAGCCCGGCCCTCGTGCCGGGCTTTGTCGTATTCGAAGCACAACCGGGCGCCTCCGCTACTACTAATAGACGTTCGCTCTTTTCCGGCATCAACTTGTTGTTTGTCGCCAGAACACACCTGGCTCAGCCGTCGCCATTCGGCCTTTACTATCGATTAAGTACTTCCTGACGGAGTCCTGCGGTGATTACAGTGGCACTGATTCGGGCTGCCGGCAGGCTTTGCACGCGGCGTCCGGTTTCGTGCAGCGGTGGCTTTGCGCAGGTTGCGGGCGTGGGTCCTCAAGGGGAGCCATGGTCGGCTGCCATGCCGATGGCGCCTCGCCAATTGCGGCCACAGGCTGGCCTTAGGACAGGACGGACGCGGGAATGAGACGGGCAAGGCAGGTCGGACGGGAGATGAACGGAGCGGTCCGCTTTCTCCTGCCTGGGCTTGCCGGCGTGGCACCGGCCCCCGCCTTCGCTCAGGTCGAGGCCATCTTGCCCGTGCGCGCCGAGTGGTTCAACGCCGGCGGCCTCTCGCTGATCTTCGTCGGACTTGTCGTCTTCGCCACGACCACCTCGGTTCTTTATGTCCGCGAGCGCTCGCGCTGGACCCGGCGGGAAGGCGAGCTCGCCGCCAGCCTGGAGGCGACGCGCGGCCATCAGGAGCGCCTCGGTGCACTGCTCGCAGCGGATCGGCAGGTCGTGCTGAGCTGGCAAGGGCCGAAGGCGAGCCCGGTGGTCGAGGGCGACAGCGGCTTCCTCGGCATCGGCGGTTCCGCACCGGCTCTGGCCTATGGCACCTGGGCTCCGCCAGCCGAGGCAAAGCGGCTCGAACTTGCGATGCAAGCTCTCAAGGAGCATGGCGAAGCCTTCGCCTTCACCTTCAAGGCCAAAGCCGGACGCTATGTCGACGCAGAGGGCCGGCCCGTGGCCGGCCGCGCCGTGATCCGGCTGCGCGAGGTCGACGGTGAGCGCGCTCGGGCGCTGGCGCTGGAGGATGAACTCGGCAAACTCGCCAGCGACCATGCCGCGCTGACGACGCTGCTCGCCGGCGTGCCGCAGCCGGTCTGGATGCGCGCCACCGATGGTCGCCTGACCTGGGTCAACGGGGCCTATGCCCGGGCGGTCGAGGCTGCCGACGGCCAGCAAGCGGTCAAGGCTGGGCTTGAACTCTTCGATCGCAGCGAGCGCGAGGCGGCGACGAAGGCCCGCAAGGACGGCCGCGTCTTCCAGCTGCGCGCACCCGTCGTCATGGCTGGCCAGCGCCGGATCGTCGATATCCTGGAAACGCCGACGCCCTCGGGCTATGCCGGCATCGCCACCGACATGAGCGAACTGGAGGCGGTCCGCGCCGATCTGCAGCGCCAGATGGACGCACATGTGCGCACCCTCGACCGGCTGAAGACCGGCGTCGCCGTTTTCGACGCCTCGCAGCGCCTGATCTATCGCAATAGCGGCTATGAGGCGCTTTGGTCGCTCGATCCGGGCTTCCTCGACAGTGCGCCCGGCGACGGCGAGATCCTCGATCGCCTGCGCACTGAGCGCCGCCTGCCCGAGCTTGGCGACTATCGCACCTGGAAGACCTCGGTGCACGCTGCCTACACCGCGACCCGCGCCAGCGAGGATTGGTGGTACCTGCCCGACGGGCGCACCATCCATGTCGTCGCCAGCCCGAACCCGCAGGGCGGCGTCACCTATCTCTTCGACGACGAGACCGAGCGTTTCACGCTCGAATCGCGCTTCAACGCGCTCTCGCGCACCCAGCGCGAGACGCTCGATTCATTGCGCGAAGGCGTCGCCGTGTTCGGATCAGACGGCCGCCTCAAGCTCTCCAATCCCGCCTTCGCCCAGCTCTGGAAGCTTTCGTCCGAGCGTGTCGCCGCTGCCCCCCACATCGATGAGGTCGTGTCCCTGAGCCGGCCGCTCTTCCCGGACGACGCGGTCTGGACCGAGATCCGCAGCGCGGTTGCCGGCGTGCGCGATGCGCGCGAGGATTATCGCTGCCATATGGAGCGCCGCGACGGCATGGTGCTCGACTGCACCGCCGCGCCGCTGCCCGATGGCGCAACGCTGATCACCTTCGCCGACGTCACCGCCGGCGTGAACGTCGAGCGGGCGCTGACCGAGCGCAACGAGGCGTTGGAGAAGGCTTCGCGGTTGCGCGAGGAATTCGTCCATCATGTCTCCTACGAATTGCGCTCGCCGCTGACCAACATCATCGGCTTCGCGCAATTGCTCGGGGAGGAGACGGTCGGGCCACTGAACGACAAGCAACGCGACTATTCCGGCCACATTGTTCGCTCCTCCGGCGCGCTGCTCGCCATCATCAATGACATTCTCGACCTCGCCTCGATCGACAATGGCGCGCTCGCGCTCGATCTCGCGGAGGTCGACGTGGCCCAGACCATCGCCCAGGCCGCGACCGGCCTGCAGGACCGCCTCGCCGACAGCAAGCTCAAGCTGCAGGTCGACATCGCGCCTCAGACCGGGCCCCTGCGCGCCGATCCCAAGCGCCTGCGCCAGATCCTGTTCAACCTGCTCTCGAACGCGATCGGCTTCTCCCAGCCCGGCCAGACCATCCGCGTCAGCGCTGGGCGGATCGGCGGCGAAATCCGCATCACCGTCGCCGACGAAGGCCGCGGCATCCCGGACGAGGTCAAGGAGAAGGTGTTCGACCGGTTCGAGAGCCATTCGCTCGGCTCGCGCCATCGCGGTGTCGGGCTCGGCCTGTCGATGGTGCGTTCGATCGTCGAACTGCATGGCGGCCGTGTCGAGCTCGATTCCGCTCTCGGCCAGGGCACGCGCGTCACCGCCGTCTTTCCGCCTGAGGGCATGCGCATCTCGGATGCCGCCGAATGAGTGACGAGGCCGCGCGAGCGGGCAGCCACACCGTCGTTCTGTCGAGCGAAGCCGCGACGGTACGCCTGGCCCAGGACATCGCCGATATCCTGAAGACCGGCGACATCGTCGCGCTTTCAGGCCATCTCGGCGCCGGCAAGTCGCTGCTGGCCCGCGCCATGCTGCGCCGCCTCGTGGGCGATCCCGCTTTGGAAGCGCCGAGCCCGACCTTCACTCTGGTGCAGAGCTATGACAGCCCGCGCGGGCTTCTGCTGCACGCCGACCTCTACCGCGTTCGCAATCCCGACGAGCTCGACGATATTGGCCTGGTCGAGGATCTCGATCTTGCGATCACCATCGTCGAATGGCCGGATCGAGCCGGCACGCGGCTGCCGGCGGGCCGGCGGCTCGACATCGTGCTCGAGGTCGATCCCGAGAATCCCGAGCAGAGCCGGATCGCGACACTGTCCGGCGGCGTGCTCTGGCGCCAGCGGCTGGCGCTTGCGATCGGCGCGCGGCAGCTGATCGACGAGGCCGGCTGGAGCGAGGCAAGGCGTGAGTTCATGCTCGGCGATGCCTCGAGCCGCGCCTATGAACGCCTGAGCAGGCCTTCGGGCGAGACCGCGATCCTGATGATCTCGCCGCCGCGTCCGGACGGGCCGGCGATCCGCCAGGGCAAGTCCTATAGCGCCATCGCCCATCTCGCCGAATCCGTCGACGCCTTCGTCGCCATGGACAAGGGTTTGCGGTCGCTCGGCCTCTCAGCGCCGGAGATCCTGGCGCAGGACCTCGTCACCGGTCTCCTGATCATCGAGGACCTCGGCTCCGAGCCGGTGGTCGATGAGGACGGGCCGATCCCCGAGCGCTACGAGGCAGCGGCCCGTCTGCTCGCCGAACTCCACCGGCACGCTTTGCCGACGATCCTGCCGGTAGCCGAGGGGCGCGACCACGTCCTGCCGGATTATGATCGCGAGGCGCTCGCCATCGAGACCGAGCTGGTGCTCGACTGGTATGCCCCGCATATCGCTGGCGTGACCCTGCCGGCGGTGACGCGGGCCGAGTTCAGCCGCATCTGGGAAAAGCTGTTCGACGAGCTCTTCGCGACGCCTGCGACCTGGACGCTGCGTGACTATCATTCGCCCAACCTGCTCTGGCTGCCGGATCGCGTCGGCCATGCGAGGCTCGGCCTGATCGACTTCCAGGACGCGGTGCTCGGCCACCCCGGCTACGACCTCGTCGCGCTTGGTCAGGATGCCCGGGTCGACGTGCCGGCGGCGCTGGAACTGCGCCTGCTCGCCGCCTATGCTGGGGCGCGGCGCGGCACGGACCCGAGCTTCGATGTACCGGGCTTTGCCCGCGCCTATGCGATCCTCGGCGCGCAGCGCAACACCAAGATCGCCGGCATTTTCGCCAGGCTCGACCGGCGCGACGGCAAGCCGGGCTATCTCAAGCACCTGCCGCGGATCGAAGCCTATTTGCGCCGCAACCTCGAGCATCCGGCTCTGGCCGAGCTGAAGGCCTGGTACGAAACCTACCTGCCCAAGCTCTATGCCGGGCAGGAGCCGGCGCGAGAAGAACCAGCGCCGGACGAAATCGACCCTGCGTGAAAGCAGACTCGCCGTAAGGCGATAAGCGCGGGAACCGCTCTCTCACCCGGATTTTTCTGTGAAAGTCACGTCGCCCAAGCTCCTCCCTTCCCCCTTGTGGGGAAGGGTATGGGGATGGGGGTGGTTCCACTTGGTGACCGGCGACAAGAATGGAGTCTGGCAGTCGCGGCAGAGTTATCAGCTTTTACCGATCGCCCGGGCTTTGCGACCCCACCCCTGCCCCTCCCCACAAGGGGGAGGGGTTCCCTGCGTCTATCAGCAAGGCAGGCTTCTCACCCTGGCCCGGCGCCTTGCGTGCCGAGATAGACCGCGTAGATCGACTGGCTCGCCGCCATGAACAGCCGGTTGCGCTTCGGCCCGCCAAAGCAGACATTGCCGCAGACCTCCGGCAGACGAATGCGGCCGATCAGCTTGCCCTCGGGGTTGAAGCAGAGCACGCCATTGTAGCCGACGGCACGGCCGGCATTGCTGGACGCCCAGAGATTGCCCTGCACGTCGCAGCGCAGCCCGTCCGGCCCGCATTTCACCCCATCGACCATGCAGTCCGAGAACAGCTTGCCGTTCGAGAGCTTGTTGTCGGCGCCGACGTCGAAGACATGGATGTCGCCCTTGCCGCCGGGGCCGGTATCGCCCGGGCCCTTGCCGGTCGAGGCGATGTAGAGCTTCTTGAAGTCGGGCGAGAAGCACAGGCCGTTCGGGTCGGGCACCTGCTGCTCGGTGACGACGAGGTCGACCCGGCCGCTCGGATCGATACGGTAGCAGTTCGTTGGCAATTCGCGCTTGTAGGAGCCGATCTCGGGCGGTTGGCCGAGCCGGGGATTGAGTTTGCCGCCGGCATTGCTCGGGCCGCCGGCTGCGTCGGGCGCGCCCTCGTAGAGCTGGCCGCCATAGGGCGGGTCGGTGAACCAGTAGCTGCCGTCGGGGTGCTGCACGACATCGTTGGGCGAATTCAGCCGCTTGCCGTCGAACTTGTCGGCGAGGACCGTCACCGAGCCGTCGAGCTCATAGCGCACGACGCGCCGGTTCAGATGCTCGCAGGAGAGCTGCCGGCCCTGGAAGTCGAAGCTGTTGCCGTTGCTGTTGCCGGAGGGCGTGCGGAAGACGCTGACGCGGCCGTCATCCTCGAGCCAGCGCATCTGCCGGTTGTTCGGGATGTCGCTCCAGACGAGATAGCGCCCCTGCGCATTCCAGGCCGGCCCTTCCGCCCAGAGCGCCCCGGTCCAGAGTCGCTGGATCGGCGCATTGGGCTGGGCCAGCCCCTCGAAGGCCGGATCGACGGCGATGACGTCCGGGTCCCAGAAATAGGTGGTCGGCGCACCGCCGCGACTGAAATCGCGCGGAGGGGTAGTCACCGTGCTCGGCGGCCCCGGTCGGGCGGCAGGAGCCTGCGCCAGGGCCGTGTCGGCGGCGGCTACGAGCGCGCCCGCTCCCGCGACCTGCAACAAGCGGCGGCGCGACAGCGCCGGGCGCATTTCGTCGATCTTGCTCTGCTGCATCTTGACCTCCCTGAGCCGGACTGTCCCGTCCATGCGAGCGACATCGGGGGCGCCGATTGCGGCGGTGACGTGGCGGAAGGTGGCCGTTTCGTCATGACGAGGTCGGCTTCAGCAGGGCTTCTCACCGACCTAAATCGGTTTAATGATATCGAGTCCGGCGACGGCGCCGCGATCCGTCCTCAGGCCGCCAGATCCGCGACGAGCGCGTCGAGCAGAAGAGCGCCTTCGGGCGTCGCGGCGAGGCGGCCATTCGGCTTGCGGGCGAGGAAGCCCTCGGCGATGAGGCTACCGATACGATTGCCGTTGAGCTTGCGGCCGGCCAACCCCTCGAACACGTCGAGATCGATGCCTTCGACGAGTCGGAGGCCCATCAGCAGGTACTCGTCGCCCTGCGCCTCGGCCGAGAGGCGCTCGTTCTCGACCAGTGCGTCGCTGCCGGCCTCGATCCGCTCCAGCCAGGTCTCGGGGCGCTTCTCGGTCGATTGCGCATAGCGGCCATCGGCCGTCACCAGCCGGCCATGGGCGCCTGGCCCGACGCCGGCATATTCGCCATAGTGCCAGTAGACCAGATTATGCCGGCATTCCGCGCCCGGCCTCGCATGGTTCGAGATCTCGTAGACCGGCAGGCCGTGCTTGGCGGTGATCTCCTGCGTCAGCTCGTAGAGCGCCGCGCCCGCATCGGGATCGGGGATGGCGAGCTTGCCGGCGCGGAAGAGCTGGTCGAAGGCGGTGCCGGGCTCGATGGTCAGCTGGTAGAGCGAGAGATGCTCGGCGGCGTGGCTGATCGCGAGTTCGAGCTCGGCCTGCCACAGCGCCGGTGTCTGGTTCGGCGAGCGGGCATAGATCAGGTCGAAGGAGTAGCGCTCGAAATAGCGCCGGGCGATCGCGACTGCATCGAGCGCTTCTTGCGCCGAATGCATCCGGCCGAGCGCTTTCAGGTCGGTATCGTTCAGCGCCTGGACGCCGAGCGAGACGCGGTTGACGCCCGCCGCGCGGAAATCGCGGAAGCGGCCGGCCTCGACGCTGGTCGGATTGGCCTCCAGCGATACCTCGCAATCGGAGGCGACGGCCCAGTGCTCGCCGATCGCATCGAGGATCGCGCCGACCGTGGCGCCCTCCATCAGCGAGGGCGTGCCGCCGCCGAAGAAGATCGAGGACACCGTACGTCCCGGTGCCAGCTCGGCACGCTGGGCGATCTCCCGGCGGAAGGCGGCGATGTAGCGCGCCTGGTCCGGTGGCTGGTGCCGGACATGGGAGTTGAAGTCGCAATAGGGGCATTTGGCCAGGCAGAACGGCCAATGCACATAGACGGCGAAGCCGGCAGCCGCGGTCGGATGCGCCGGCACGCGAGGCCGCCCCGCCAAGGCGGCTGCGATCGTCAAGCGGGCTTCCTCAGGCAGGCGGCGGCCAGCACGTGGAAGGCGCGGGCCCGGTGCGACAGGCCGGGCGAGCCGTCCTGCGGAATGCCGTGCTTCTCTTCCGCCGTCATCTCGCCGAAGGTCTTCCCATGGCCGGCCGGCTGGAAGATCGGGTCGTAGCCGAAGCCGGACAACCCGCGCGGAGCCTCGACGATCGTGCCGAAGACGCGGCCCTCGAACAGCTCCTGATGCCCGTCCGGCCAGGCGATCACCAGGGCCGAGACGAAATGCGCCTTGCGCTGCTCCGGCGTCGTCGCGCCGCGCTTGGCGAGCTCCATCTGGACGCGGGCCAGCGCCGGGGCGAAATCCTTGCCCGGCCCGGCCCAGTTGGCCGAGAACAGGCCGGGCGCGCCATCGAGTGCGTCGATGCAGACACCGGAATCGTCGGCGAGCGCCGGCAGGCCGGAGGCTTCCGCTGCCGCGATCGCCTTGATCGCGGCGTTCTCAGCGAACATGTGGCCGTTCTCCTCGGGCTCGGGCAAGCCAAGCTCGCCGGCCGAGACCAGCTCGACGCCATAGGGCGCCAGAAGCTCGCGCATCTCGCGCAATTTGCCCTGGTTATGGGTCGCGATCACGACCTTGCCGGTGAGGAGGCGGTTCGCGCTCATGACGTCAGGCTACCGTCGCCTTCTGCAGCGCGACCAGCTTGGTGACGCCGCCCTTGGCGAGTTTGAGTAGCGCCATCAGCTCATCCTCGCTGAAGGGCGCGCCCTCGGCGGTGCCCTGCACCTCGACGAGGCCGCCAGAGCCGGTGATGACGAAGTTCGCGTCGGTCTGCGCGCCGGAATCCTCGACATAGTCGAGATCGATCACCGGGTTGCCGGCGACGATGCCGCAGGAGATCGCCGCGACATGGTCCTTCAGCGGATTGGCGCCCTTGAGCATGCCGCGGCCTTCCATCCATTTCAGCGCATCGTGCAATGCGACCCAGGCGCCGGTGATCGAGGCGGTGCGGGTGCCGCCATCGGCCTGGAGCACGTCGCAATCGACGACGATCTGGCGCTCGCCGATCGCGGTCAGGTCGACCACGGCGCGAAGCGAACGCCCGACCAGGCGCTGGATCTCCTGCGTCCGGCCCGACGGCTTGCCGGAGGTGACCTCGCGGCGGGTGCGCTCATGGGTGGCGCGCGGCAGCATCGAGTATTCGGCGGTGACCCAGCCCTTGCCGGTACCGCGCAGCCAGGGCGGCCCCTTTTCCTCGACAGTCGCGGCGCAGAGCACTTTGGTCTCGCCGAAGGTGACCATGCACGACCCTTCCGCATAGCGGACCACGCCACGTTCCAGCGTGACCTTGCGCATCTCGTCGGCTGCGCGCTTCGAGGGTCTCATCGTGCCATCCTGTCTTCTGAATTCGCGGCTTGTAGGCGTTTAACCGGAGAGCGGCAAGGCGAGCCGGCCATGGGACTTGATCCGGCCGCCTGCGCCGGGGACAATAGGGCATGGTCACCAGGCTGTTCACGAGGCGATGAGCGCCCATACCCGCCCGGATTCGCCCGGCGGTCTGGTCGAGATCGACCAGCGCTCGCGCGAGATCTTTCGCCAGATCGTCGATGGCTATCTGAACACCGGCGAGCCGGTCGGCTCGCGCAACATCGCCCGACTGCTGCCGATCGCGCTCTCGCCGGCGACGGTGCGCAATGTCATGACCGATCTGGAGATGGCCGGGCTGATCTATGCGCCGCACACCTCCGCCGGGCGCCTGCCGACCGAACGCGGCCTGCGCTTCTTCGTCGACGGCATGATGGAGGTCGGCAATCTGACCTCGGACGAGCGCTCCCGCATCGAGGCGCAGATCAGGGCCGCCGCCAGCAACCGCTCGCTCGACCAGACGCTGACTGAGGCTTCGGCGCTGCTTTCGGGGCTGTCGCGCGGCGCCGGCGTCGTCGTCACCACCAAGGCCAATGCCCGCCTGCGCCATATCGAGTTCGTCCGGCTCGATGCCGCCCGGGCGCTCGCCGTGCTCGTCGCCGATGACGGTACGGTCGAGAACCGCATCCTGGCGCTGCCGCCGGGCCTGCCGGCTTCGGCGCTGGTCGAGGCCGGCAATTTCCTCAATGCCCGCATCGTCGGCAAGACGCTGGATGAGCTCCGGCGCGAGATCGCCGACAGCCGCGTGCAGATGGAGCGCGAACTCGACGAATTGACCGCGCGGCTGGTCGAGACGGGGATCGCGACCACCTCCGGCCCCTCGGGCGACCGGCATCTGATCGTGCGCGGCCAGGCCAATCTGCTCGAGGACCTGAAGGCGCAGGAGGACCTTGAGCGCATCCGCCTGCTCTTCGCCGATCTGGAGACCCAGACCGAATTGATCGACCTGCTTTCGCGCGCCGAGGCCGGCGACGGGGTACGCATTTTCATCGGCTCGGAGAACAATCTGTTCTCGATGTCGGGCTCGTCGATCATCGCGGCGCCCTTCCGCGACGGCGGCCAGCGCATCGTCGGCGTCGTCGGCATCATCGGCCCGACGCGATTGAACTACGCCCGGATCGTGCCGATGGTCGACTATACCGCCAAGGTGGTCGGGCGCCTGCTCGATGGCGGGCGATGAGGCGGTTGCTGCGCACCGCCGCGATCCTGGCGGGGGTGTTGCTGATGACGGGGGTGGGTGAGGCACAGACCGGGCTGCTCGGAGCGGCCGGTCGTGGCGATCTTCCTGCTGTGAACCGCCTGATCGCGACCGGCGCCGATCTCGAAGCGCGCGACGGCCAGAGGCAGACGCCGCTCCTGCTCGCCGTCGCCGGTAACCACGTCGCCGCTGCCAAGGCACTGCTCGCCGCAGGCGCCAGCCCGAACGCCCAGTCGGCGAACCAGGACACGCCCTGGCTGCTCGCCGGCGCCAGCGGCCGCACCGAGATCATCGCGGCGATGCTGCCGCTCAAGCCCGATCTGTCGCTGCGCAACCGCTATGGCGGCAATGCGCTGATCCCCGCCTGCGAGCGCGCCCATGTCGAGACGGTGAAGCTGCTGCTGACCAGCGGCATCGACGTGAACCACGTCAACAATCTCGGCTGGACCTGCCTATTGGAGATCGTGATTCTCGGCGATGGCGGCCCGCGCCATCGAGAGGTGGCCAGGCTCGTGCTCGATGCCGGCGCCAACCCCAATCTCGCCGACCGCGACGGCGTCAGCCCGCTCCAGCACGCCCGCAAGCGCGGTCAGAACGAAGTCGCGAAGCTGATCGCAGCCGCCGGCGGGCGCTGAGGCCGGCCGGCCTACTCCAGCCAGTCGGTGGCGAAGCGCTCGCGGGGGTGGATGTCGACGGATTCGAGCGTCTCCGGCCCGAGGCTGCGGAATTTGTGCGGCACGCCGGCCGGCACGACCAGGATCTGTCCGGGGCCAGCTTCTATCTCCTCCTCGCCGATCGTGTAGAGCGCTCGTCCGGCGCGCACGATGAAGGTCTCGGGATAGGGATGGCTGTGCAGCCGCGGTCCCTTGCCCGGCTCGGCCCTAACGAAGATCAGCGAGACCTCGCCGCCGAAGCCCTGCACCTCGCCATGCCATTCGCCGGGTGTCTCGGACCAGTCCTCGCGGCGAATGGCGCGGGGCTCTGCGCTCTTGTCAGCCATCTCAGCCACGCGCCGCGATTGCTGCCGCCGCGCCGGCCATCACGCCGCCGGTGACGCGGTTGATCCGGCGCATGGTGCGTGGGCTCGCCACCAGCCGCCGCGCCCGGTCGGCGGCGAAGGCATAGCCGAGCAGGGTGGTGTTGATGATCAGCATGGTCAGCACGGCGACCTCGACGAAGGCGAGCGGCGTGATCGCCTGCAGGTCGACGATCAGCGGCAGGATCGAGACGAAGAACACCATCACCTTGGGGTTGCCGAGCGTCAGCGCGACGCCGCCGAGGAAGAGGCGGACGCCCTCGCCACGCATCGCCGGCTGGTGCTCCAGGCTCTCCACTGGCGCGGTCCAGAGCTTCCAGGCGAGATAGACCAGATAGGCGCAGCCCGCGTACTTGATGACCAGGAACAGGCCATGGAAGTTCTGCATCAGCACGGACAGGCCGAGTGCCGAGAAGCTCAGCCAGACCAGATCGCCGGCTGCGATGCCGAGCACGAAAGGCACGGCCCGCCGGAATCCGGTCGAGAGTGAGCGCGCCACGATCGCGGCGATGCCGGGGCCGGGCGAGGCGACGGCGAGAAAATAGACACCGGCGAAAACCAGAAGTCCGGCGAGATCCATCGGGCGCTGCTCCCTCATGTCGGCTTGTTGGGCTCAGACTAGCAGCCTGCGGCGGACGTGTCCCATCGCCATGCGTGATGGGAGGGATCAACCTGTCTGGCGGATGCGACCGCGGCGCCTCTCGGCGCGTGCCTTCGCGACGGAGCCGACGAAGTCGCCGATCGACTGTTCCAGCGCCTTCGATTGCGACGAGGTCGCTCGGACCCGGTCGTCAACCTGCCGGGCGAGTGCAGCAGCTTCGCTGGCAAGTCCCTCGACGAGCGCGGCATGGCGCGCGATGGCGTCGACGCCCGAAGACGAGCTTTCCGCCCGCTGGGCGATCGAGCGGATATGGCTGGCTTGTCCCGCAACGGACTCGGCAACGACGCCGGCACTGTCCTGCAGTGTCTGCATGGTCTCTCCGAGCCCGCGCACCGCTTCTCCGATGGCGTGTCCGGCATCGACGACCTCGCCGACGCCTTGACGGATGGTCTCGGTCGCGTTGTTGGTCGCAGTGGCAAGCGACTTGACCTCGGCTGCGACAACGGCGAAGCCCTTGCCCGCCTCGCCGGCGCGAGCCGCCTCGATGGTTGCGTTCAGCGCCAGCAGGTTGGTCTGCGCGGCTAGGCTGCGGATCAGTTCGACCAGGTTGCCGATGCGGTCGCTCGCCTGTTGCAGCAGGGCGACGCTGTCGGTGATCGCGTGGCATTCGGCGTTTGCCGCTTGCGTGGCGCGGCTCGAGCCGGCCGTTTCCTGCGAGATACGTGCGCTGGCGAGCTCGAATTGCCGCGTCGCCGCAACGATCTCGGCGACAGAGGCGGCGACCTGTTCCGGCCGCTCCTGCGTACCCGCGAGAGCCGACAGCGTCGCGCCGGCTTTGGTCGAGAGCTGGCCGGAAAACCCGGCGACGTCTCCCATGCTGGCCTCGATCGTCGAGATGCGTTCGGCGATGCCGTCGCGAAAGGCGTTTTCGAGCGCGCCGAGGCGGTCGTTGACGTCACTTTCGAGCGCCTCGTCGAAACAGGCGAGCGAGTAGGAGATGTCGGTCAGCATGATCTTGGTGAACACGCGCAGCGCCACGTCGACCGGTCCCCAGCGCCGCTTCCAGCATGCGACCAGGACAGCGAGGAAATTCGAGAAGTCCTCGATGAAGAACTGCGGATAGTCGGCGAGCAGGATGTCGCGATCATTCGCACGAGCGACGATGCGCAGCTTCGCCAGCCGGTAGCGCTCATCGAATTCGAGCTTGAACAGTTTGCGATATTTCAGCTGCTCGTCGGCGAAGATGTCGAGCTGGTCGAGGTCGCGGCCGAAGGTCTTCACATAGAGCTTGCGCACCGAGGCGTCGAAATGCGGCTCCAGGATCGTCAGCAGGCGGCTGGCGATCGCAGCTTCAGCCTCCGTGAAGGACGGTTGCGAGGGATGCATCACCGGGAGCGTCGCTCAAAATGGTTAACCGCCTTCAAACCTGAAGGCTCCGCCGCTGCGAGCCGCTTTCGCTAGGACGCTTGCCGGACCTCGCCCGGCGTGACCAGGAAGCGCTGCGCCCCATCAGGAAGATCGCCGAACAGGGCCGGATCGGCGCCGGTCATCCAGACCTGGCAGCCGAGCTCGGACAGCGTTCCATAGAGCGCCGCGCGCCGACGCGGGTCGAGATGCGCTGCGACCTCGTCGAGCAGGACGAGCGGCGGCAGGTCGCTCATCGTCGCGACGAGACGCGCATGGGCGAGCACGAGCCCGATCAGCAGCGCCTTCTGCTCGCCGGTCGAGCCCTGTCCGGCCGGGATGTCCTTGGCCGCATGGCGTACGGCGAGGTCGGAAGCCTGCGGCCCGGTGAGCGTACGTCCGGCCGCCTTGTCGCGCGGGCGCATCCCAGCCAGCAATTCGCGATAACGATCCTCGGCATCGAGCGCCGGCAGGCTCGCGACCAGGGCGTCGATCTCGCCCTCCAGCGCGATATCGGCCTGCGGGAAGGGCGAGGCGTCGTCCCCGGTCTGGGCGATGATGGCGGAGAGCCGCGCCACCGTCTCCGCCCTCGCGGCGGCGACGGCGACGCCAAGCTCGGCGATCTCGCGCTCGACCGCGTCGAGCCAGCGCTGCTGGTGCGGGCTCTCCTCGAGGATGCGATTGCGCGAACGCAGCGCCTTTTCGAGCGCGTTCGAGCGCGTGCCATGGCCGGGATCGACCGCGAGCACCAGCCGGTCGAGGAAACGGCGGCGCTCGCCGGCGGAGCCGCGGAAGAGCCCGTCGAGATCGGGCGTCAGCCAGACCAGGCGCAAATAATCGCTGAAGGCGAGTGCCGAGCCGGCCGAGACACCGTCGATGCGGGCGATCCGTGCCCGCCGCCCCTCGGCATCCGGCGGCTCCAGCCCGATCCCGAGCCTTGCTCCGTCATCGGCCAGCGCGATCGAGACGGCAAAGCCGCCATCGCCGGGCTGGCGCGCCATCTCCAAAAGATCGGAGCGTCGGAGGCCGCGGCCGGGAGCGAACAGCGACAGCGCTTCGAGGAGATTGGTCTTGCCGGCGCCGTTCTCGCCGCACAGCGCAACGAGCCGGCCCTCGATCGCCAGATCGAGGGCCGGATAGGAGCGGAAATTCTGCAGCGTGAGGTGGGCGACCGCGGTCAAGACGGCAAACGGATCAGACCCGCATCGGCATCAGCACATAGAGGGCCGAAGCGCCTTCGCGGTCCTGGATCACCGTCGGCGAACCCGGATCGGCAAGCTTGAGCAGGGCGGTGTCGCCGTCGAGCTGGGCGGCGATGTCCATCAGGTAGCGCGCGTTGAAGCCGATATCGAGCGGGCCGGCATCGTAATCGACCTCGATCTCCTCGGTCGCCGAGCCGGAATCGGGGTTGGTCACCGAAAGCGTCATGCGGCCATCGGCCATGGAGAGCTTCACGGCACGGCCGCGCTCGGACGAGATCGTCGAGACGCGATCGACGGAGGCCGCGAAATCGCCCCTGTCGACGGTGAGCAGCTTGTCGTTGCCGGATGGGATGACGCGCTGGTAGTCGGGGAAGGTGCCGTCGATCAGCTTCGAGGTCAGCACGACCTCGGCCGTGGCGACACGGATCTTGGTGGCCGAGAGCTCGACCTGAACCTCGCTCTCGCCGTCCTCCAGCAACTTCTGGATCTCGGCCACGGCCTTGCGCGGCACGATCACCCCCGGCATGCCGAGCGAGCCCTGCGGGGCGGCGGTGTCGACGCGGGCAAGGCGATGGCCGTCGGTCGCGACCGCGCGCAGGACGGGGCGCCCGTCGACGTCGATCGCGTGCAGATAGATACCGTTGAGATAGTAGCGCGTCTCCTCGGTCGAGATCGCGAACTGGGTCTTGTCGATCAGGCGCTTGAGCTCGCCGGCCGGCAGCACGAAACGATGCGCCATCTCGCCGGCGGTGATGTCGGGGAAGTCGCTCTCCGGCAGGGTCTGCAGAGTGAAGCGCGAACGGCCCGAGCGCAGCAGCATCTGGCCGGTCTCGCCGGTGGTCTCCAGCGAGACCTGGGAGCCGTCCGGCAGCTTGCGGACGATGTCGTAGAGGGTATGGGCGGGAACCGTCGTCGCGCCGGGCTCGACCACGTCGGCCGGCACGGTCTCGACCACCTCGATGTCGAGGTCGGTCGCCTTGAGCTTCAGCCCATCCTCGCTGCCGCGCAGCAAGAGGTTGGACAGGATCGGGATCGTGTTGCGCCGCTCGACCACACGATGGACATGCCCGAGCGACTTCAGGAGCGTGGAGCGTTCGACCGTAACCTTCATGGGCGTCTTCTGGCGTGCTGGCGCCCGCGCAGCAAGGTGCGCGGGCGAGAGAATGGCCCGCGACATTGCCGGAGGGCCGGTTCCCGCGCAAGGGTGGGAATGCCCACAATCACAGCTAACACGAGGGCAGGCTCACTCCTGCAGCATGCGCTTCAGCAGGTCGACCTCGTCATGCAGCAGCCGGTCCTCGACGATCGCCTTCTCGATCTTGCGCACGGCGTGCAGCACGGTGGTGTGATCGCGCCCGCCGAAGCGCCGGCCGATCTCGGGCAGCGAGCGCGGGGTGAGC
The DNA here is from genome assembly GCF_964253285.1 of Allobosea sp. LjRoot237. Lineage (NCBI taxonomy): Bacteria > Pseudomonadati > Pseudomonadota > Alphaproteobacteria > Hyphomicrobiales > Alloboseaceae > Allobosea > Allobosea sp. LjRoot237. The sequence goes on along the minus strand of NZ_CAXUQP020000001.1, from coordinate 5,490,830 downwards.
GCCTTGGCGAGGTACATCGCGATCTGGCGCGGCTTGACCACCGCCGCGGTCCGGCGCTCCGACAGGATGTCGGCGCGGCTGACATTGTAGCGGGTCGCGACCAGCTTCTGGATGTCCTCGATCTTGACCCGGCGCGGCTCGCGCGTCCGCACCAGATCGCGGATCGCCGCCTCGGCGGTCTCCATCGTCACCGTCGCGCCAGTGAGCGTCGCATGCGCCAGGATGCGGTTGGCGGCGCCGTCGAGATCGCGGCCATTGGTGGCGACCGCCCGGGCGACATAGGCGATCACGTCCGGGTTGACGTGGAAGCTCGGATGGGCGGCCTTCAGCCCGTCGAGACGGATCGTCAGGATCTTGACGCGCAGCGCCTCGTCGAGCTCGCCGATCTCGACGACGAGACCGCCGGCAAGCCGCGAGCGGATGCGCTCGTCGAGCGCCTCCAGATCGGTGGGCAGCCGGTCGGCCGCGACGACGATCTGCTTGCCGGCGTCGATCAGCGCATTGATCGTGTGGCCGAACTCCTGCTGGATCGAGCGGCCCTGGATGAACTGGACGTCATCGACGATCAAGAGGTCGATGCCGCGCAGCTTCTCCTTGAAAGCGAGCGCCGTCTGCGACTTCAGCGCCGCGACGAAGCCGTACATGAAGCGGTCGGCGGTGAAATAGGCGACGCGCTTGCCGTGCTGACGCGCATCCTGGGCGATCGCCTGGATCAGATGCGTCTTGCCGAGGCCGACACCGGCATGGAGGTAGAGCGGGTTATAGGGCGTCGAGCCGGCCGGTGCTGCCGAGATCCGCTCGGCCGCGGCGAAGGCGAGCGCGTTCGACTTGCCGACGACGAAGCTCTGGAAGGTCATGCGTCGGTCGAGCAGCGTGCCATTGGCGTCCATGGCATCGCGTTCGCCGGACTGATGGGTCGCCGAGGTGGGAGCGATCTCTGCGACGGCAGCTGTGGCACGGGGCTGAGTCATGCGTGCCCGCTGTGCCGGGGTGTCCCGGCAGGGCTCGGAGCTATCCCGCGCCACCTGGCGCACCGAGAGGGCGATCCCATTGAGGGCATCGAGCTCTGCCATGCAATGCGCCCGCAGGCGCTCGGCATAGTGCGCTTCGAGCCAGCTCTTCAGGAAGCGGGTCGGAACGGTGAGATGGACGACGCCATCGACGATGGCACCGATCTCGACGCGGGCGAACCAGCTGGAGAACACGTCTTCGCCGAGCTCGGCGCGCAGACGCCGGCGGACCCTGTCCCAGCGATCCTTGATCCCGGCAGCACCCGTCGGCTCGCTCAGGACAAGTCCCGTCAGCACCGTGGTGGTGGTTGCCTCAGTCAAGTTGCCAGTCTCCATCCGCTCGAACATTCCAATTGCCCCGTTTCAATGCCACGCACTTGACCACCCGTTCTGGGGTCGGTTGTGCAATATTTTCGGTTTTAGAAAAAGCGTCGCTCTCCTCGTCGGCAAAAACGCCGCGAAGCGAGGTCATCCCAACGCTCTTCCGGGTAGTGCTGCGCGCTCTGAAAGGATCAGTCGCAGCTGTGCTTCATTTCAAGGCATTTAAATCTTTGAGACATAAAAGCTCATTCTTCCAACCCCGCCTGGTTGTAAGCCAAAACCATCAACAAATCTGTGGAGAGCCGGTCAAACATCGCTGTCCGCCCGGCGATGAAAAAGACCTTACAGGGCCGCCTCGAACGGGGGCAATATCCCCCTCAGCCGGCTTCACGGATCAGGGGGTGGTGACCCCCTCCCTGACCTACCGGTAAGTGCCTCGCAATCAGTTGGGGAAGTTAAGCTTTTCTTTACCGGCGAGGTCTCGTGCCGGCTCCGAATCTTTTTTTTCGAAGGGTGCGGCCTACCCCTTCCGGGGGAGGGTGATTCCTCAAGGCGAATTGCTTTGCCCACTAAGGTCATGAAAAATATGGAGGAATTTTGTGCGGTCAAAACCTTGAAACGGGGTGGTTTCCGACCTCTAAAACAGCCCCGAAGTCAAGCTGGTAAAGCAGTGGAAAGATTGCGGAATCTGCGTTGACAGCGGGTGTTGCGCCGCAGCATCGGGCGCGCGTTCCGCTGGCGACCCGGCAAACAAAAAACCCGGCCTCGCGGCCGGGTCGAATTCAGCTGAAAGCCGCTCTACGGAACGGTGATCAGGAGGCGAGCGCGCTCACGCGGTGAGCCAGACGCGAAACCTTGCGCGAAGCGGTGTTCTTGTGAACCACGCCCTTCTGCGCGGCCCGCATGATCTCCGGCTGGGCGGCCTTCAGTGCGGCGGCAGCGGCGGTCTTGTCACCGGAGGCGATCGCCTCCTCGACCTTGCGCAGGAAGGTGCGCACGCGGCTGCGGCGCGCCTTGTTCACTTCGGTGCGCCGCACGATCTTGCGCGCGGCCTTCTTGGCCGAAGTCGTGTTGGCCATGGTCTGTCCTCGTCCTCATCGCGGTGAGCGCCTGGCTATCCGCCGGCTGGCACGACCACGAACCTTCGGTTGAAAATGCGAGCGACGGTCCTGCCGGAGCAAGACCGCCGCGAGGCCCGACCCTATAGTTCCTGCCGCGCGCGGCGTCAACGGTGGAATCGCCGCTGCCTTCAACCTGCCTTGCGGCGGACCGCCACGGCTTCGATCTCGATGAGATAGCCATGATGCAGTTCCGGTATCGGAACGACGGCGCGCGCCGGCCGATGCGGCCCGAAGACCTCGGCATAGACCGCGTTGAACTCCGGCCAGTGCGCGGCGCCGACCAGATAGGCGGTGACCTTCAGCACATCGGCCGGGCCGCAGCCGGCGGTGTCGAGCACGGCGAGGAGATTGTCGAGTGCCTGCCGCGCCTGCACGGCAAACGGCTCCTGCGCGGTATGGCTGCCGTCCGGGCGCGGGGCGAGCTGGCCGGAGACGAAGACCAGATCCTTGTAGGCGACCGCTTGCGAATAGTGCCCTGCCGGCGCCGGTACCTGCGGCGAGAGGATCGTCTCGATCTGGCTCATGCGCCGTCTCCGATGAAGCGCGCGAAGCTGGCGAGATCGACATTGCCGCCGCTGATGATGACGCCGACGCGCTTGCCCTCGACAGGCACCGCCCCCGTGAACGCCGCCGCCGCGGCAAGGCAGCCGGTCGGCTCGACCACGAGCTTCATCCGCTCGGCGAAGAAGCGCATCGTCGCGACGAGCGCCGCATCCGGCACCGTGACGATGTCCTCGACGAGATCGCGGATGATCGGGAACGTATAGTCGCCGAGGAAGGCGGTCTGGGCGCCGTCGGCGATGGTCTTGGGCACGTCGATCTTGACGATTTCGCCCTTGCGCAGCGATTGCTGGCCGTCATTGCCGGCCTCCGGCTCGACGCCGTAGACTTTGCAGCCGGGATTGAGCGCTTTCGCCGCGAGCAGTGCGCCGGCCAGGAGCCCGCCGCCGCCGAGGCAGACCAGCAGCACGTCGAGCTCGCCAGCCTCCTCGATTAGCTCCTTGGTCGCTGTACCCTGCCCGGCGATCACCTCGGGATGGTCGTAGGGCGGGATCAGCGTCAGCCCGCGTTCGGCCGCCAGCCGGTCGCCGAGCTCGAGCCGATCCTGACTATAGCGGTCATAGGTCACGATCTCGGCGCCATAGCCCTTGGTCGCCGCGACCTTCGCTGCGGGGGCATCGAGCGGCATGATGATCGTCGCCGGCGCACCGAGCAGCTTGCTGGCATAGGCGATCGCCTGGGCATGGTTGCCGGAGGAATAGGTCAGCACACCCGCCTTGCGCTGCTCGGGCGTGAGCGCCGCGATGGCGTTGTAGCCGCCGCGGAACTTGAAGGCGCCCATGCGCTGCAGGTTCTCGGCCTTGAAGACGAGATTGGCGCCGGTGCGTTCGTTTGCCGTGCGAGAGGTCAGCGCCGGGGTGCGGTGGGCGACGCCGGCGATGCGCTGCGCCGCCGCCTCGACATCGGCATAGGTCGGCAGCGCGATGCCGTCGGTGAGGGAGCTGGCTGCGGCGGTCATGGCGAATCCTGCATGCTTCAAGAGTGCAGGCCATGGTGTCAGCAGCGCCGCCGGCCTTTCAAGTGAAAGAACGTGACCCCGGCCATGCATGGCGCTGATCGGCCGGGGTTGCAGGGTCTCAGCGGTTCTTGAACTCCGGCTTCCGCTTCTCGATGAAGGCGGCCATGCCTTCCTTTTGGTCATGGGTGCCGAACAGCGCCGAGAAGACGCGGCGCTCGAAGCGTAGGCCCTCGGCCAGCGTCGTCTCGAAGGCCCGGTTGACCGATTCCTTGGCTGAAAGCAGCGAGGGCAGTGACTTGCCCGCGATCTGCTCGGCCGCTTTCAGCGTCTCGGCCATGAGATCGGCGAGCGGAACGATGCGGGCGACGAGCCCGGCGCGTTCGGCTTCCTCCGCGCCCATCATCCGGCCGGTGAGGCACAGATCCATCGCCTTGGCCTTGCCGATCGCATGGGTCAGGCGCTGGGTGCCGCCGGCGCCGGGAATGACGGCGAGGTTGATCTCGGGCTGGCCGAACTTGGCGTTGTCGGCGGCGATGATGAAATCGGCCATCATGGCGAGCTCGCAGCCGCCGCCGAGCGCAAAGCCCGCCACCGCCGCGATGATCGGCTTGCGGCGCTGGCCGATCCGGTCCCAATCGGCGAACTTGTCGTCGAGATAGGTGCCGGGATAGCTGCGCTCCTGCATCTGCTTGATGTCGGCGCCGGCGGCGAAGGCCTTTTCCGAGCCGGTCATGACGACGCAGCCGATGCCGTCATCCCGCTCGAAGCCGTCGAGCGCCGCATTGATGTCGGCGATCAGCTGGACGTTCAGCGCGTTCAGGGCCTGCGGCCGGTTCAGCGTGATGACGCCGACCTTGCCCTTCACCTCGACGAGAATGGTCTCATAAGCCATGGCGGCCTCCCGGATGCTTCTGTCGCCGCAGCTTTAGCGGGTGGCGCCGCGGCAAGTCCATGCGCGCCGGTGCAAGGCTGGATGGGGCTGCGCGTTCGCGGGCCAAACCCGAGGAAACATGCTGCCCGGTTCGGGCGTTTCATCCCGTTAGAGCCGGATCCGATCAGATTGGCTCAATCTGATCGGTGAATCCGTCTCTCCTTTGAGTTTAGAGACCGTTTTGCCGATCAGCTTGCGATGCAAGCCGATCGGAACGGCCTCTAGCCTTCGCCCAACCGTTCAGGGAGCCTGCCATGCCCGCCGAGACGAGAACCGACACGGCCTCGCGGTTGATCAAGGCTTCGCCGGGCGCGATCTATAACGCCTTTGTCGATCCTGCAGCGCTCGCCCGATGGCTGCCACCGAAGGGGATGCGGGCGAAGATCGAGCGCTTCGAGCCACATCCCGGCGGCAGCTACCGCATGGTCCTGACCTATGACGATCCGGCGGGGGCGCCCGGCAAGGCCAGCACCGACAGCGATATCGTCGAGGGGCATTTCGTCGCGCTCGAACCACGCGAGCGCATCGTCTGGGAGGTCGGCTTCGTCTCGGACGACCCGGCCTTCGCCGGAACGATGACGATGACGTGGCGCTTCAAGGAGGTCCGGGACGGGACCGAGGTCACCATACTCTGCGAGAACGTGCCGGTCGGCATCGGCAAGGAGGATCACGACGCCGGGCTGCGCTCGACGCTGGAGAACCTCGCGCGCTTCATGGAGAACGCGTGACGCTCAGCCGCGCTTCTGGCAGCTCTCGCAATAAAAGGTCGAGCGGCCCGACTGGACGAGGCGCTTGACGAGATGGCCGCAGCCCGGCGTGACGCAAGAATCGCCTTCGCGGTCATAAACCTTGAAGCGGTGCTGGAAATAGCCGAGCGAGCCGTCGGCATGGGCGAAGTCGCGCAAGGTCGAGCCGCCGGCGGCGATCGCCTCCTCCAGGACATCGCGGATGATCTGCGCCAGCAGATGCGCCTTCTCGCGCGGCTTGCCGGTCGGCGTTGCCAGCGTGCCGGCCTCGGCTTCCGGATGCAGCCCGGCGCGGAACAAGGCTTCGCAGACATAGATATTGCCAAGGCCGGCGATCAGCCGCTGGTCGAGCAGCGCCGCCTTCAGCGGGGCGATCTTCCCGGAAAACAGCTTGGCCAGCAGCTCGCCGGAGAGTTCGTTGCCGAGCGGCTCGATGCCCATTCCGGCAAAATGCTTCGACGTTTCCAGCCCGGCGCGCGGGACGAGGTCCATGAAGCCGAAGCGGCGGACGTCGTTGTAGGTGACCCGCGCGCCCGAGCCGAGATGGAAGACGACATGGTCGTGGATGAGATGCCGGCCGATTTCGTTGTAATAAGCGCCGGGCTCAGTCGGCTTCGTGCCGGGGGCTTCGACGATGAAGCGCCCGCTCATGCCCAGATGCATCACCAGCGCCTGCCCGTCGTCGAGATCGGCGATCAGGTACTTTGCCCGTCGCGACAGAGCTTCGATGCGCCGCCCGGTCAGCCGCTCGGCGAAGCGCTCGGGCAGGGGAAAGCGCAGATCGGGCCGGTTCTGCTCGACGTGTGCGAAGCGCTCGCCGAGCATGGCGGGCTCGAGCCCGCGCCGGACGGTTTCGACTTCGGGAAGTTCAGGCATGGCATCGGCTCTTCAGCATGCGTCGAGAGGGCCCGCGACAACGGCCCAGCCTTTCGCTATTCATCGCCTCACCCGAACACAAGAGCGGCCCAACCGTGACAGCAGCCTCCGACACCACCCATTTCGGCTTCGAGAGCGTGCCGCTCGGCGAGAAGCAGGCCAAGGTCGACGACGTCTTCTACAAGGTCGCCGGCCGCTATGATCTGATGAACGACCTGATGTCGGCCGGCCTGCACCGCGCCTGGAAAGAGGCGCTGCTCACGGCGCTGAAGCCGCCGCGCGATCGGCCCTTCCAGCATCTCGACGTTGCCGGCGGCACCGGCGACGTCGCTTTCAAGGTGCTGGAGGAGGGCGGGCCGCAGACTGAGGTCACCGTGCTCGACATCAATGCCGAGATGCTCAGCGTCGGCCGCGAGCGCGCCCAGAAGCGCTTTCCGGATGACGACCGCATCAGCTTCGTCCAGGGCAATGCCGAGGAGCTGGCGCTGCCGAACGCATTCTTCGATGCCTATACAATCGCCTTCGGCATCAGGAACGTGCCGCGGATCGAGAAGGCGCTGGCCGAGGCCTATCGCGTGCTGAAGCGCGGCGGCCGCTTCCTCTGCCTCGAATTCTCCCATGTCGACGTGCCGCTGCTCGATAAGGTCTACGAGGCCTATTCCTTCAACATCATCCCGCCGATGGGCAGGATGGTGACGGGCGAAGCCGAGCCCTACCAGTATCTCGTCGAGTCGATCCGCAAGTTCCCGCGCCCGCAAATCTTCGCCAACATGATCGCGGAGGCCGGCTTCCGCCGCGCCAGTTTCACGCCGATGACCGGCGGAGTGGTGGCGCTGCATTCTGGCTGGAAGCTGTGACGACGCCAGCGATGCCGATCCGCCGCATTCCCGCATGATCTCCGCCCTCGCCCATCTCGCCCGCTCGGCGCGGGTCGGCTTCGTGCTGGCGCGCGAGGGCGCGCTGGCCTTGGTCGACCCGTCGGTGCTGCCGCCGGCGGCGCGGGCGCTGATCGCGCTCGGCCGATTGATCGAGCGCCGCGGCGCCGGCTCTTCCGCGACGCGCCTCGCCGCGGCGCTGACGCGGCTCGGCCCGTCTTATGTCAAGTTCGGCCAGTTCCTGGCGACGCGGCCCGACGTCGTCGGCATGAAGATCGCCGAGGACCTGTCCGCCTTGCAGGACCGGATGGCGCCGTTCCCTATGGCGCAGGCGCGCGCCGCGATCGAGACTGCCCATGGCAAGCCGGTCGAGGCGATCTTCGTCGACTTCAGCGAGCCGGTTGCGGCCGCCTCGATTGCCCAGGTTCACCGCGCACGCCTCAAGGACGGTTCCGAGGTCGCGGTCAAGATTCTCCGGCCCGGCATCCGCGACCGCTTCCACCGCGACCTCGCGTCCATGCGCTTCGGCGCGCAATTGGCGGAAGCGCGTTCGCCCGAGGCGCGCCGCCTGCGCTTCGTCGCCATCGTCGAGACGCTGGCGCGTTCCGTCACCATGGAGATGGACCTGCGGCTGGAGGCGGCGGCGCTCTCGGAGTTCACCGAGAACACCAAGGAGGATGCCGATTTCCGCGTGCCGGCGCCGGACTGGCAACTGACCGCGCGCGAGATGCTGGTCGACGAATGGATCGACGGCATCCGCCTCTCCGATGTCGAGGCCCTGCGCGCCGCCGGCCACGACCTGGCGGCGCTCGGCCGCAACGTCATCCAGTCCTTCCTGAAGCATGCGATCCGCGACGGTTTCTTCCACGCCGACATGCATCCCGGAAACCTGTTCGTCGATGCTGAAGGCCGGCTGGTTGCGGTCGATGGCGGCATCATGGGCCGGCTCGGTCACAAGGAGCGGCGCTTCCTCGCCGAGATCCTGTTCGGCTTCATCACCCGCGACTACCGGCGCGTCGCCGAGGTGCATTTCGAGGCCGGCTATGTCCCGGCCCATCATTCGGTCGACGATTTCGCCCAGGCGATCCGCGCCGTCGGCGAGCCGATCCACGACAAGCGCGCCGACGAGATCTCGATGGCGAAGGTGCTGACGCTCCTGTTCGAGATCACCGGGCTGTTCGACATGGTGACGCGCACCGAGCTCGTCATGCTGCAGAAGACCATGGTCGTCGTCGAGGGCGTCGCCCGCACGCTCGATCCGCATTTGGACATGTGGACCACGGCCGAGCCGGTGGTGCGCGACTGGCTGACGCGCAATCTCGGGCCGATCGGCAAGCTCGAGGATGTCGGCCGCAGCGTTCGCACGCTTGCCGCCAGCCTCGCCAATCTGCCGGAAACGGTCGGCCGGGCCGAGCGCGTGCTCGGGCAGCTCGAGGACGCCTCGCGCCACGGCTTCTCGCTGGACGAAGCCAGCGTCCAGGCGATCGGGCGGGCGGAAGCGGCGCGCAACCGCTGGGGAAATTGGGCGCTCTGGCTGATCGCAGCGCTGCTCGCCTGGACGGCGTTCTTCGACTAGCGCTTGAGCGCACTTCCGACACACGCGATTGGAAACCATTTGAGCGGTTTGCGCTTTACAAGCGCGTGGCCCTCGGGATTCCTTTGCGGCAAGGCCGGAGCTGTCCTCGCAGAGCGCATGCGTCCCTGCGGCAGCAACCAAAGAGCCGTTTTCTTCAGGTTGCGTCGTTCAGGAGCAGCGTCATGTATCGCCTTCTCGGCATTCTGGCCTTTCTATGCGCGTCATTCGCCGGTCTTGCGTCGGCTGAGGCCAAGCTCGACGTCCGCGTCGATATCGTCGCCCAACGTATGAGCGTCGTCACCAGCGACGGCGAGGTCCACAGCTGGGCGATCTCATCCGGCCGCAAGGGTTTTCGCTCGCCCAACGGCGTCTATCGCCCGACCCGGCTCGAACGCAGCTGGTACTCCCGCAAGTACGGCGGGGCGATGCCGTATGCGGTGTTCTTCCGCGGCGGCTATGCCATCCACGGCACCACTGCCGTCGGTGCGCTCGGCCGCCCGGCCTCGCATGGCTGCATCCGCCTGCATCCCGCCAACGCGGCCAAGCTCTTCGCGCTGGTCAAGAAGCACGGCGCCGGCAGCACCCGCATCGCGCTGAACGGGGCCGCGCCGGATAATCTCTCGCGCTTCGCCAAGGCGTCCTCCGGCTCCAAGCACAAGATCGCCAAGGCCAAGATCAAGACGCAAAAGGCCGTGCTGAGCGCCAAGCAGCAGCGCCAGGCCCCGGCTTGGGGCGAGGCACGCGAGCAGATGCTGCTCAGGCCGGCGATACCCGCCGGCGCGATCGGCTTCCAGCCGGTGGGGCCAGGCTGGCGTTAGATCGCGTCCGCCGCGATCCGCATCCAGCCTTCCAATGTCTCCCCCGGCTGAAGCCGGGCGAGCGGCGAGACTTCGCGCACGGTTTGTTCGCTCGGCGCACCGGCGGCGTGGCTCTGCGGCTCGACGCAAAGGAAATCGGCGCCGGCCGGCGCCCAGACGACCGGGCAGCGCAGGCTCTCGCTCGCTGTGATCGTGATGGCGAGGCCGGTCGAGGGCGTCTCGATCCGGGCCGCGCCGTCCCAACCCAAAAAGCTCCAGGCGCTCTCGGCGCCGGTGGCGAAGACGGGATTGCCGGCATAGGGGCCACCATCGGCGAAGCCTTGCGTGCCGCTGGCGCGGAACAGGTCGCCGAAGACCAGCGCACCGGTCGCGGTCATACCAAGACGGGTATCGGCGGCGCAGGGAAACCAGGGATGCAGGCCCATGCCGAAAGGTAGGGCCTGATCAGCCTCGTTGGTTAGCGACAGAGTGACGGCCATACCGCTCTCGTCGAGCCGGATCTCCTGTTTCGCCAGGTAGCGATAGGGATCGGGGCCGGCATTGCGGCGATGCGCCAGCACGGTATGGCCGGCGTCCTGCCGCTCGACCTGCCAGGCGGACTGCCAGCCGAAGCCATGGATCGTGCCGGCAGGGTTGTTGGACGGCACGGTGAAGCGGGTATGACCATCGTCGATCAGGCTGTCGAAGGCACGGTTGGCGAAGGGCAGCATCGCCCAGGCGCCGAACTTGTTCGGCGTCTCCGTCTGCGGCGCGAGTCCCGCCGGCGCGTGCAAGAGCGGATGCCTCCGGCCGTCCGACCCCTGCCAGTCGAGCGCGGCGATCATGCCGCCGGCTTCCGGCGCGATGCGGGCGGAATAGCGGCCGGCCGAGAGGATCAGCATTGCGGGGTCCTTTAAGGCGATCAGGGGCTTCACGGTACCCGCAAGCGCCATGTCTGCGCAGGAAGGCCGAACGCGTTCGTCTTCGCCTCGATTGCGCTCGCCGACGACATCGTCAAGCGCTGGATTCGCCAAGGGTGGCGGATCAACCGCTGCCGGACTTGACCGGGCCTTGCTGGCCGGAGAGATTCCCCGCCCTTTCGCCTCGCCTCGACCGGGATATCGGACGAGGCACGCATCTCGCCGGAGCCTGCCATGCCCACCCCCCTGATCGCGCTCGACTGGGGCACGACGCGTGCTCGCGCCTTCCTGATCGGCGAGGATGGCGCGGTCTTGGCGAAGCGCAGCGCCGATCGTGGTATCCAGTCGGTGCCGGCGGGCGGTTTCCCGGCGGCCTTCGCCGAGATCGCTGGCGAATTCCGCCAGGCGCGCCCGGATGCGAAGGTGCTGCTCGCCGGCATGGTCGGCAGCCGCAATGGCTGGGTCGAAGCGCCTTATGTCGCCTGCCCGGCGAGACCCGAGGAGATCGCGGCGGCGGGCCTTGCCGTTACCCTCGACGACGGCACGCAGGCGACCATCCTGCCAGGCCTGTCCTGCGATGAGGGCGCCTTCGACGTGATGCGCGGCGAGGAGACGCTGATCGTCGGCCTCGGCCTCAGCGACGGCATCGCCTGCCTGCCCGGCACCCATTCGAAATGGGCTGAGATCAAGGGCAGCCGCATCACCCGCTTCGCCAGCTTCATGACCGGCGAGGTCTACGGCCTGCTGCGCGAGCATTCGATCCTGTCGCGATTGGCGAGCGAACCGGTTGGTGACGATGCTGCCGAGGGGGCGCGGCGCGGCCTCGCTGCGGCCAAGCGGCCGGGCGGCCTACTCAACGCCGCCTTCCATGCGCGCAGTGACGTCCTTGGCGGAGGCATGCAAGGCGGTGCAGTCGGGCCCTATCTCTCCGCTTTGCTGGTGGCGCAGGAGATCGAAGGCGCCCGCTCCTTGTTCGGCGGCCTCGCCAATTTCCATCTCGTTGCCGACGGGGTGCTGGCGCAGAGCTATGGCCGGGCACTTGCCACAGCCGGGCTCGAGCATACGCTGACCACGCCCGAGGACGCCTTCGTCGCCGGTGTTACCCGTCTCGCCGCTGGGCTACAGGCATGATCATCGTCTTTGGCTCGCTCAATGTCGATCTGGTCACGCCGGTCGAGCGCTTGCCGGGTGCGGGGGAAACCGTGCTGGGGCCCGGCTATGCGCTGCATCCCGGCGGCAAGGGCGCCAATCAGGCACTGGCGGCGCGCCGGGCCGGCGCCGAGGTGACGTTGGTCGGCGCGGTCGGCCGCGACGGTTTCGCCGAGATTGCGCTCGGACTCCTGGCCGAGGATGGTGTCGATCTGTCCCATGTCGCACGCACCGAGGCACCAACCGGGGCCGCCTTCATTGCCGTCGATGCCGATGGCGCCAATCAGATTGTGGTGGCAGCGGGTGCCAATGCGCTGGCAAAGGCCGATGCCGTCGAGGAGTTGAAGCTGGGCGAGGGCGATCTGCTGCTGCTCCAGCGCGAGGTCCCGGAGAGCGAATGCCTGCTTGCTGCGCAGGCGATACGGGCCGGAGGTGGGCGGGTGATCCTCAACCTCGCACCGGCCGGGGAGCCGGCGCCGGAACTGCTGGCGCTCACCGATATCCTGATCGCCAACGAGCACGAGGCGCTGATCCTGGCCAGCTCGCTCGGCTGGGGCGAGACCGACCCCGATGCGATCGCGCAACGGGTCGATGGCGAGCGCGGCATCGCCTGCATCGTCACGCTCGGCGCGGCCGGTGCGGTCGGCTGGCATGGCGGCGTCCAGCGAAGGCTCGAGGCACCCGCTGTCGAGGCCGTCGATACGGTCGCGGCCGGTGACAGCTTCGTCGGTGCCTTCGCCGCCGCGCTGCAGGCCGGCTTCGGTTTCTCCGGCGCGCTCCAGCGCGGGCTCGCCGCGGGCTCGCTTGCCTGCACGGTTGCAGGCGCCCAACCGAGCGTGCCGCGCCGCGAGGCGATCGAGGCGCTGGTCGGCAGGAGTTTCCTCTAGGCCGGCCCGGCATTCCGCTTCGGCTGTGGATCGGCTATGCCAGCCTTGCGTCCTCGCCCTGTCATGCTCAGGCTGCATTCATGTAGCCTGTGGCCTGTCCGTTCCGCACGCGTCTCGCTGCATGATTTCCGCGCAGGCCTCACGGCCGGCGCTCCTCGAAGATGGATGGCCCGATGTTTCCGAAGCCCCTGCCCGAGCTCTTCCCGAACACCTTCGACTACGAATCGCTGCCGATGGTGAAGCCGACCGGCTTCCGCGAATACGATGCGCGCTGGTTCTTCGGCAAAGAGCTCAACCTGATGGGCGTCCAGGCTGTCGGCATGGGCCTCGGCACGCTGATCAAGCGCATGGGCGTCAAGCCCGAGATCGTCACCGCCCATGATTTCCGCAGCTATTCCTCCTCGATCAAGATGGCGCTGGTCACCGGCCTGATGGCGGCTGGCTGCAAGGTCCACGACATCGGGCTCGCCATGTCGCCCATGGCCTATTTCGCCCAGTTCGACCTCGACGTGCCCTGCGTCGCCATGGTCACAGCTTCCCACAACGACAATGGCTGGACCGGCATCAAGATGGGCGCCCAGCGCCCAGTCACTTTCGGCCCCGACGAGATGGGGCAGTTGCGCGACATCGTGCTCGCCGGTGATTTCGACCTTTCGGGCGGCGGCTCCTATCAATTCGTGCCCGACTTCCCGGCGCGCTACATCGCCGACCTGACCAATCGCCCGAAGATCAAGCGCAAGCTCAAGGTCATCGCCGCCTGCGGCAATGGCACCGCCGGCGCCTTCGCGCCGCAGATCCTGGAAGCGCTGGGCTGCGAGGTCATCCCGATGGATGCCGAGCTCGACCACACCTTCCCGCGCTACAATCCGAACCCCGAAGACATGAAGATGCTGCACGCCATGGCCGACGCCGTGAAGCAGCACGGCGCCGATGTCGCGCTCGGCTTCGACGGCGACGGCGATCGCTGCGGCGTCGTCGACAACCATGGCGAGGAGATATTCGCCGACAAGATCGGCGTGATGCTGGCCCGCGACCTCGGCAAGCTCAATCCGGGCGCGCAGTTCGTCGTCGACGTCAAGTCGACCGGCCTGTTCTCGACCGACCCGGAATTGCAGAAGCTCGGCGTCAAGACCGACTACTGGAAGACCGGCCACTCCTACATCAAGCGCCGGGTCCGTGATCTCAACGCCCTCGCCGGCTTCGAGAAGTCCGGCCACTTCTTCTTCAACGCGCCGGTCGGCCGCGGCTATGATGACGGCGTCGTCACCGCGATCGCCGTGATCGACATGCTCGACCGCAATCCGGACAAGTCGATGGCCGAGCTCTACGCCGCCGTGCCCAAGACCTGGGGCACGCCGACCATGGCGGCCAAATGCGCCGACGAGATCAAATACGGCGTCAGCGACAAGATCACCAAGCGCATCGAGGCGATGAAGGCGGCGGGCGACAAGATCGCCGGCCAGGCAATCCGCGACGTCATTACCGTCAACGGCGTGCGCGTCGTCAACGAGGACGGCACCTGGGGGCTGGTCCGCGCCTCCTCGAACAAGCCGGAACTGGTCGTGGTCTGCGAGAGCCCCGTTTCGGAGGCGCGCATGCGCGAGATGTTCAAGGCGATCGACGGCGTTCTGCGCGAAAACCCGGAAGTCGGCACTTACAACCAGACGATCTGATCAGGCTTTCGGCGTCGGGCGCGGAGGAGTTTTATTTCTTCTCTGCGCCCGTCGCAACCGCGTTGCGTGCACCGCTTTGGCCATTCGTGCCGTCGAAGAAGCTCTTGGAATCGCCGAGCTGTGCGCTCGGTTGGCAGGCCGGCGTGCATGAATAGCTCTCGCGCTCGAGGCCGCGCTGCACGGTCAGGATGGAATCGCGCGCGGCGCCGACGCGCAAGGTGGACTCTGCCAGCAATGCGCCGGTGGCATCGAGCGCGATCAGGTTGGTGACGCCGTAGCTCTTGCCGGTGACGACCATGACGCCGTTGCGCTGGACCGTGACATCGGCGATCGCCGGGTTGCCGACGATGACCGTCTGTGCTCGCTCGGGCAGCCGCAGGACCTTGGCGTGATCGACCGTCACGGAGACCGCATCGATTATCGTGTCGTCGCCACGGGCTTCCGGAGCTGGAGCGGGAACAAGCCTGGCTTGTGCGCGTGCGGGGTCGATTGACAAGCTCAGCCCGCCCGCTACCGCGAGCCCGACGCAAAACAGCGCCGGAAAGCTTCTGCAGAGCCGCGATCCCGGCATCGCAATGGACATGGTCCGCGCCCCAAAGTTTCGAACAGGCCGAGCAAAGCGGAAAATGATGAATGGTTTGCTAAGATGGCCAGTCTGCGCTGGGAGCGACCAGCCTGATTGCGGGGAAAGCTCGCGTTGGCGCAGTGAAGAGCCTGCGCGCTTGCAGAAATCAGATCGTCTGACGCAACGTAATATCCGGGGCTAGGCGGGTCTGTTTCGGAATATATTTGTAGATGAAGAAGTTTTACATCGCTCGTTAACTGTAACTTCCTGCTAAAAGCCTATTAACCATCGAGAGCAGACCTGTAAAATTCGGCGAATTATTCGGTCTCTTTAACCGATCGGCAAGATGGGGTCCGTAATGTCACTCCTGTCGCTGACCGAAGCCACTCTAGAGCGAAGGCAGCAGTCAAACGTGGTGCAAAGGAGCTACCCATGAAGAACCTGTTTGCGCGCTTCGCCAAGGACGAGTCCGGCGCGACCGCCATCGAATACGGCCTGATCGCCGCCCTGATCGCCGTCGTCTGCATTGCCATCTGGGGCAGCATCGGCACCAGCCTGAACACCAAGTTCAGCGCCGTCAACACGGCCCTCAAGTAAGAGCCGTTTCGGCCGATCATCTTCGGATGGCATGAAGCGCCCTGGAGGATATCCAGGGCGCTTCACGTTTCTTCGGCGTCAATCTAAGTCTGTGCGCGAGTTGGTAAGTCTTTGGTGAGGCGGCCCGGGCAAGATCGGGTCTCCTCATCGGATGTCTGTGATGTCGATCTCACTCTTCCTGGCCCTCGTCGTCTTCCCTGCCGCCATGGCCTACGCCGCGGCCAGCGATATCGTGTCGATGACGATCTCGAACCGCCTTTGCCTGGTATTGGTTGCCAGCTTCGCCCTTTGTGCGGTCAGCGTAGGCCTGACCTGGACTCAGCTGGGTTGGCATCTGGCTTCCGGCCTTCTCGTGCTGGCCGCTTGTTTCGGCTTCTTTGCTGCCGGCTGGATCGGCGGCGGCGACGCCAAGCTTGCCGCTGCGACAGCACTTTGGTTCGGCTTCGACCAGTTGCTGCCCTATATTCTGATCTCGTCCTTCGCAGGTGGCGCACTGACCCTCGCATTGCTCAGCTTGAGGCAAATGCCTTTGCCCCGCCCGGCGGCGGGATGGAGTTGGGCGCAGCGCCTGCACGATAAGGATGAGGGCGTGCCCTATGGTGTGGCGCTTGCTTTCGCCGCGCTCATCGTGCTGCCGGATACGGCGATCTGGCGTGCTGCGATCGGCGCCTGAGAGGTTCGACCCTGCCCTGAATCGGCGGATCCGCGCAAAAAGATACCTCCGGTTAACCATAAGTTGACGATTCGAAGGTCACGATCTGGCTGAAGGTCGGCGTATGCCGGCCAAGGATCGTGTGCTATGAGTCCCGCCCGCATCATCGTTTTGGCTGTAGCGATCGTCGCCGGTCTCGGCGCTGCCTTGCTGATCAGCCGGCCGCCGAAGGTCACTACCCCGTCGGAGACCACGTACGAGCCCGCTCCCACGGTCGAGGTGCTGGTCGCTGCCGCTGATGTCCCGCTCGGCAACAAGCTGGCCGCGGGCGACCTCAAATGGCTGGCCTGGCCGCTGGCGAGCCTACCGGCCGAGGTGATCCGCCGTCAGGACCTTCCCGGAGGCGAGGGCGAATTCGTCGGACAGATCGCCCGCGCGCAGCTTTACGGTTCGGAGCCGATCCGGCGGGAGAAGTTGCTCAAGGCCGATTCCGGTTTCCTGGCGGCGATCCTGCCGCCCGGCAAGCGCGCGGTCGCGATCACCACCGATAGTCGCGGAGCCAATACCGCTGGCGGCTTCATCCTACCCAATGATCGCGTCGACGTCATCCGCACGAGCCGTGATGACAGTAATTCGAGGGACGGCGCGCCGGCGGCGAGCGAGACTCTGATCGCCAATGTGCGCGTGTTGGCGATCGGCCAGAACATCCAGGAGAAGAACGGCGAGAAGGTCGTGGTTGGCGAGACCGCGACGCTCGAACTCGATCCGAGGCATGTTGAAGCGGTGACGCTGGCGCAGAAGACCAGCACCCTCTCGCTGGCGCTGCGCAGCCTGCAGGATGCCGGCGAGAAGAGCTCGCCGAGCGAGGAGGGCGGGCTCACGCTCGTCCGCTTCGGCGTCGTCACCAAGGCGGTGAAGCCATGATCCCGATGCCGAAGTCCACGCCGCTGTTCCGCTGTGCCCATAAGCGCTGCCTTGCCTCGGCGCTGGCGATCGTACCTATCATAACATCGCTGGCCGTTGCTCCGGCCCTGGCGCAGAGCAAGGGCGCGGCGCCGGTCCTGAATGTCGGCGCCAGCGAGCACGCGATCTCGCGCCGGCTCGACCTTTCGATCGGCCGTTCGCTGATCGTCGAGTTGCCGCGCGACGCCAAGGAGGTCTTCGTCGCCAATCCCAAGGTGGCGAACGCCGTGGTGCGCTCGGCTCGCAAGCTCTTCGTCATCGGCATGGCCGACGGTTCGACCTCGATGTTCGTGATGGATGCCGAAGGCAGGCAGATCACTGCGCTCGAGATCGAGGTCGGCCGCGACCTCAACGTATTGCGTCAGACCCTGCGCACGGCGATGCCGGGCGCGGACATCCAGGTCAAGCCGGCCGGGAACTCCATCCTGCTGGTCGGCAATGTCGCGAACGCCTCCGAGGCGACGCAGGCGATGGATATCGCCAACGCCTTCGTCGGCATCTCCGGCGAAGGCGCGAACGCGACCAAGGGCGCGGTGATCAACTCGGTGACGATCCGTGGGCGCGATCAGGTCATGGTCAAGGTCACGGTCTCCGAGGTTGCTCGCAAGGCGATCAAGCAACTCGGCATCAACTCGACCGGCGAGTGGAAGCTGGGCAAGCTCAGCATCACGCCGACGCTCGACAACCCATTCACAGTGCAACCGCAGCAGCTCGCGGCGACCTCGATCGCCGCCGGCATTGGCAATTCAACCAATGTCACCCTGCGTGCGCTCGAGCGTGCCGGCATGTCGCGCATCCTTGCCGAGCCCACCGTCACGGCGATCTCGGGCGAGAGCGCCAAATTCACGGCGGGTGGCGAGATTCCAGTTCCGAGCGGGTATAGCTGCGATATCTCGGGACGTTGCAATCTCGGCATCGTCTACAAGACGATCGGCGTCTCGCTGAATTTCACCCCGATCGTGCTGTCCGAAGGCCGGATCTCGATGCGGATCGCGACCGAGGTCACGGAGCTCGACGCCGAGAACCAGCTGCGCCTCGCCGATTCCACCCAGACCGGTTCGGTCAACGCCCCGGGATTCCGGACGCGCAAGTCGGATACCACGGTGGAGCTGCCGTCCGGCGGGACCTTGGCGACCGCTGGCCTGATCCAGCGCGTCTCGCGCCAGGCGATCAACGGCATGCCTGGGCTGATGAACATTCCGATCATCGGCACACTGTTTCGTTCGCGTGACTACCAGCGCGAGGAGACCGAGCTGATGATCGCAGTGACGCCTTACATCGTGAAGCCGGTCGGGCCCAACGGACTGCAGCGGCCGGACGACGGCTTCGTCGAAGCGCACGATGCCCAGACCATCCTGATGGGGCGCTTGAACAAGATCTACGGCTCGACGAGCGGCGGGCCGATCCCGCAGGCCTATAAAGGCCGCGTCGGCTTCATTGCGGATTAAGGACGGGGCGCGAGAAGGATGGCGATCGTGACCGTGGTCAGCAACTCGAATCGCGCAGGCCGAGCTGCACTGCTTGCCGCACTTGGCGCTGCGCTCCTGCTTGGGGCCTGCGCCAAGGGCGACATCTCGACCTCCGGCATCCCTGTCGATACCCGCGAGCGTCATCCGATCGTATTGCGCGATGCGCCACGTTCGCTGGATGTCTTCGTCGGTCGGACTGGTCGCGGATTGGACCCGCGCCAGGCCGATGACGTCGCGCGCTTCGGCGAGGACTATCGTCGCAGCGGCAAGGGCGGCCTCGTCGCGGAGGTGCCGACGGGAACCGGACGTGACCTTGCCGCGCGTGACACGCTCGATGGCATCCGCAGCTCGCTCGCCCGGGCTGGTGTCTCGCCCGGCGCTCTTTCGGTCAGGACCTATCCGATCACCGACCCCGGGCTCGCATCGCCGATCCGCCTGACCTATGCCTCGCTGCAGGCCGGGCTGCCGCATTCCTGCGGACAATGGCCAACTGACCTGGGCGCTTCCAGCTACAAGACCAGCGCCACGAACGAACCCTACTGGAATTTTGGCTGCGCCACCCAGGCCAATCTCGCGGCGCAGATCGCCGATCCGCTTGATCTGGTGCGTGCGCGCAGCGAAGGTCGCCTCGACACCCAAAAGCGCATGGAAGCGATCAAGAAACTACGTGAGGGCAAGGATCCTTCCACGCAGTATCGCCAGGAACAAACCAAGGTCAGTGACGCCGTCGGAGGCAAGTGATGGCGAATATGCCGGGATTTGAGCCGGATACCGGCGGGGAGGAGATCATCGCCCCCCTACCGCGCGTTACCTTGCAGGCCTTCTGCGAGACACGGGAGGTCGCGGACTCGATGCAGGCGGTCGCCGCCGACCGCCGTATGGACAAGGTCCAGGCCCGAGTTCAGATGGGGGGCCCGGCCGCCGCGGTCGAGGCTTTCCGCGGCGCCCCGACACCGAATGTGATCGTCCTGGAAACGGTCAGCGAGCCGTCGGGGCTGATCGCGAATCTCGATGCACTCGCCGCGAGCTGCGATCCCGGCACCAAGGTCGTCGTCATCGGGCATGTCAATGACATCCAACTCTATCGCGAGCTGATCCGGCGCGGCGTCAGCGACTATCTGGTCGCCCCGTTCGGCGTTCTCGACCTGCTGCGCACCCTGTCCGAGCTCTATGCCGCGTCGGGCTCTGCGACACTCGGGCGTACCATGGCCATTGTTGGCGCCAAGGGCGGCGTCGGCGCTTCTACTGTTGCACACAATGTCGCTTGGGCGGTCGCCCGCGATCTCGGCGCCTCGACGGTGATCGCAGATCTCGACATCGCCTTCGGCACGGCCGGGCTGGATTTCAATCAGGATCCACCGCAGGGCATCGCCGACGCCGTGTTCGCACCGGAGCGGCTCGATGCCAACATGCTCGACCGGCTTCTGTCGCGCTGCAGTGATAACCTCTCTTTGCTCGCAGCTCCGGCCATGCTGGACCGGACCATCGATCTTAGCGACGACGCGTTCGAGCTCCTGTTCGACCTGCTTCGCGCAAGCGTGCCCTGCATCGTGCTGGACGTGCCGCATCTGTGGTCCGGCTGGGCGAAGCGCGCGCTCGTCGGCGCCGATGAGGTGGCGATCGTCGCCGCGCCGGAGCTCGCCTCGCTGCGCAACGCCAAGAATCTGGTCGATCTCCTGCGCGCGGCCCGACCCAACGATTCCGTCCCACGCCTGATCCTGAATCAGGTCGGCCTGCCCAAACGGCCGGAGATCGAGGCCAGCGAGTTCGCCAAAGCCCTCGGGATCGAGGTGTTGAGCTCCATCCCCTTCGATGCCCAGCTCTTTGGCACGGCAGCCAATAACGGTCAGATGATCGCCGAGGTCCAGTCGGGCGGAAAGGCGGCGGAGGCCTTCGTCCAGATCGCAACCGCTCTCACCGGACGCGGCGAGCAGAAGCGCGGCAAGCGCGGCCTGTTCGAGCCCTTGGTCGCCAAGCTGATGCGTCGGAAGGCCTGAAGATGTTCGGCAAGCGACAGGCGACTGCCCCGGCTCCGACGACTCAGCCGAACGCAGCGCCGCTTTCGTCGGTGCGCCCGGTCGAATCGCGTTCCGCCGCCGTCGAGGCACGGCGTTTGCCGCCGCCTGTGCCGGTCGAGGCGCAAAAATCCGACGAATACTACCAGATGAAGAGCATGATCTTCGGTGCCCTCATCGAAGCGATCGACCTCTCCCAACTGGCCAAACTCGACGGCGAATCGGCCCGCGAGGAAATCCGCGACATCATCAACGAGATCATCTCGCTGAAGAACGTCGTGCTCTCGATCTCCGAGCAGGAGGAACTGCTCGACGACATCTGCAACGACGTGCTCGGCTACGGGCCGCTCGAGCCGCTCCTGGCGCGCGACGACATCGCCGACATCATGGTCAACGGCGCCGGCCGGACTTTTATCGAGACCGGCGGCAAGATCCAGCTCACCAGCATCCGCTTTCGTGACAACGCGCAGCTGATGAATATCTGCCAGCGCATCGTCAGTCAGGTCGGACGCCGTGTTGATGAGTCGTCGCCGATCTGCGATGCGCGCCTCGCTGACGGCTCGCGCGTCAACGTCATTGCTCCGCCGCTTGCGATCGACGGGCCGGCCCTCACCATCCGCAAGTTCAAGAAGGACAAGCTGACCCTCGACCAGCTCGTCCGTTTCGGCGCGATCTCGCCGCCCGGCGCCGAGATCCTGAAGATCATCGGACGAGTCCGCTGCAATATCGTGATCTCGGGCGGCACCGGTTCAGGCAAGACGACGCTGCTCAACTGCCTGACCAACTATATCGAGCACGATGAGCGTGTGATCACCTGTGAGGACGCGGCCGAGCTGCAACTGCAGCAGCCGCACGTGGTCCGCCTCGAGACCCGCCCGCCCAATCTCGAAGGGTCGGGCGCGGTCACGATGCGCGATCTCGTCAAGAACTGCCTGCGCATGCGGCCCGAACGCATCATCGTCGGCGAGGTGCGCGGCCCGGAGGCCTTCGACCTGCTCCAGGCGATGAATACCGGCCATGACGGCTCGATGGGCACGTTGCATGCCAATACGCCGCGCGAATGCCTGAGCCGCATCGAATCGATGATCACCATGGGCGGCTTCAGCCTGCCTTCGAAGACCCTGCGCGAGATGATCTGCTCCTCGGTCGATGTGATCATCCAGGCGCAGCGCATGCGCGACGGCTCGCGCCGCATCACCCACATCACCGAGGTGCTGGGCATGGAAGGCGACGTGATCATCACCCAGGACCTGATGCTCTACGACGTGCTCGGCGAGGATCCCAACGGCAGGCTCATCGGTCGGCATCGTTCGACGGGTATCGGCCGGCCGCGCCTCTGGGAACGCGCGCGCTATTTCGGCGACGAGCAGCGGCTCGCCGCGGCGCTCGACCAGCTCGAGCTCGAAGGCCAGGCCGACACCTAGGCGCGGGGAGAGGGCACGTCATGGACTATGGCCAGATCGCCGCTGCCATCCTCGCCGCTGTCTCGGCGGGCGGGATCGCCTATGCCCTGTTCTATCCCCGGCTGAGCGGCCAGGCCAAGGCCGAGCAGCGGCGCCGGGATTTCGCCAGCCCCGCTGCCACGCGGGCTGCGGTCGACCGCGAGGCGCAGAGCCAGACCAGGCGCGGACAGGTCGCGCAGAGCCTGAAGGACATCGAGAACCGCGAGAAGGCGCGTCACGAGCTCACGATTGACGGGCGAATCGAACAGGCAGGGCTGTCCTGGTCGCGCAAGCAGTACTGGCTGCTCGGCGTCGCGCTGGGCATTGCCCTGGCTGTTGTGCTTTTCATCGTCTCGGGCAACTTGGGCGTCGTGCTGGTCAGCTTCCTCGTCGGCCTTTTCGGCCTGCCGCGCTGGTACCTGGGCTATCTCGGCAAGAAGCGAATGCTGCGCTTTACCAACGAATTTCCGAACGCGCTCGATGTCATCGTGCGTGGCATCAAGTCGGGCCTGCCGCTGAACGATTGCCTGCGGATCATCGCCAGCGAGGCCCAGGAGCCGGTCAAGACCGAATTCCGGCTGATCGTCGAGGCGCAGACGCTCGGCATCTCGCTGACGGACGCCGTCGCCAAGCTGTTCGAACGCATGCCCTGCGCCGAGGCTAATTTCTTCGGCATCGTCCTGGCGATCCAGCAGAAGACCGGCGGCAATCTCGCCGAAACCCTGGCCAATCTCTCGCGCGTGATCCGCGAGCGCCGCAAGATGCGCGACAAGATCAAGGCCGTGTCGATGGAGGCGAAGGCGTCCGCCTCAATCATCGGCTCCTTGCCTCCGGTCGTCGCCGCCCTCGTCTACCTCACGAGCCCTGGCTACATGGACGCGCTTTGGACGACCGACACGGGACGAGTGGCGCTCGTCGGCTGCGCCGTCTGGATGGCAACCGGCGTGCTGGTGATGCGCAAGATGATCAACTTCGACATTTAAGGGAGCTTCGGCATGCTCGCGCTCCTGATCGAGAAACTCACCGACATAAGGGTTCTGCTCGCCATGGTCGGCGGGGTGGCCGTCGCGATTACGATCATGACCGTGGCGGCGCCCTTGCTCGAAGGCAATGTGCTGGGCAAGCGCATGAAATCCGTCGCCACCGAACGCGACAAGATTCGCGCACGCGAGCGCGACCGGCTGGCGCGGCAGAACGAGCGAGTCTCGCTTCGGCAGGAGCCGAAGGTCTTCATGCGCGACATCGTCGAGCGCTTCAAGCTCAGCAACTGGCTCGGTACCGAAAACGCCAAGAGGCAGCTCACCATGGCCGGCTTCCGCGGTCAGCAGGCCGAAGTGGGTTTCCTCTTCTTCAGGCTGATCACCCCGATCGCCCTCTTCTTGTTCGCCGTGTTTTACATCTTCGTGATCAACAGCTTCGGCCAGACCTTTATTACGCGTGTCGGCATCGTGATCGGCGCTGCCTATCTCGGCATCAAGGCGCCGGAAATCTACCTGTCCAATGTGACGACAAAGCGCCAGCACTCGATGCGGCGCGCCTTCCCGGATGCGCTCGACCTGATGCTGATCTGTGTCGAGTCGGGTATGTCGATCGAACTCGCGTTCCGCAAGGTTTCGACCGAGATCGGCAGCCAGTCGGTGCCGCTGGCCGAGGAGTTCTCCCTCTGCACGGCGGAGCTATCCTATCTCTCCGAGCGTCGGCAGGCCTATGAGAACCTCGCCATACGCACTGGACTCGAATCGGTGAAGTCGGTGTGTACGGCGCTGATCCAGGCCGAGCGTTACGGTACGCCGCTCGGAACAGCGCTGCGGACGCTCGCGCAAGAGAGCCGTGATCAGCGGATGAACGAGGCGGAAAAGAAGGCCGCGGCCCTGCCGCCAAAGCTGACAGTGCCCATGATCCTGTTCTTTCTGCCGGTGCTGTTCGTGGTGATCATGACCCCGGCGATGATCAAAGTCTTCGCCAAACTCTAAACAGCCCCAGTGACGAAGTTCGGAGAAGCTGTTCAGTCGAACTCCTTGCGGAATTTTTCGCTGACGGTCTGTTCGGTGCGGAAGCGCCCGATCGAGAAGGGCTCCAGCGGCGTCTGTGTCGCTCCGTCGATGATCATCTCACTGAGGCAGAGCCCGACGCCGGGGCCGATCTGGAAGCCATGGCCGCAGAAGCCGAAGGCATGGAAGAGCCCGGCGGTCGTCTCGCTCGGCCCGATCACCGGGATCATGTCGGGCAGATAGGCCTCGATGCCGGACCAGACGCGGATGACATGGCACTGCGCGAGCATAGGCGCGACGCGCGCCAGCGCCCTCATCGCCGCGAGCGTCTTGGCGGGAGGAACCGGCGCGCGGTTGTTCACCGGATCTGCTGCCGTGCGCGGATAGCCGGCCAGGATGATGTTGCCGCGCGGGATCTGACGGAAGATCACCGAGCCGTCGATCGCCTGAACCGACGGGCCGATCAGATAGGGGAACGGCTCCGTCACGAACTGGGGCGGGCCGGCCGGGAAGACCGGTGCGGTCTCGCCGAATCTCTGCGCGATATCGAGCGCCCAGGCGCCGGCGCAGTTGACGAGCGCGCCGCAGCTCAAGCTTCCGCCGCTGCCGAGCGTCAGAGCGAATCCGTCTCCCGAGCGCTCGATGCCGGTGACAGGCGTGTTCTCGCGGATGACGGCTCCGTGCCTTGCGGCGGCGCGAGCAATGGCTGGGGTGGCGAGACGTGGATTAGCGGTGGCGTCGCGTGCCGAGAAGGTCGCTGCGAGGACGCGATCGCCAAGCCAGGGCCAGCGCCGTTTGAGATCGGCCAATCCGAGCCTTTCAATGGCGAGCCCATAGGATTCCGAGACCTTGGCGTAGCCTTCGAGCTTGGCGCGCTCCTCCTCGTCATAGGCGAGATAGAGATGGCCGGTCTGCTCGAACTCGCAATCCTCGCCGATCAGCGCATCGAAATCCTCCCAGAGCGCCTGGGATCGCAGGGACAAAGGATACTGGCCGGGACAGCGGCCTTGCAGACGCAGGTTCCCGAAGTTGACGCCGCTCGACTGCGCGCCGACCACGCCCTTCTCGATCAAGGTCACGCGCTGTCCGCGCCGGGCGAGGAAGAAGGCGGTCCAGGCGCCGATCAGCCCGCCGCCGACGATCGCGACATCGCTCGTCCGGTCGCTCATGCCGGCTCCCCGGCTACCGCGAGCGCGATCGGCTTGACCGGGGCCTGGCCGCGCAGCCGCCCGGCGGCGGCACCGTCCCGCCCGGCCGCCACGATCTCCTGCAAGGCGGGGCCGCAGACCCGGCCCTGGCAACGCCCCATCCCGCAGCGCGTCATCGCCTTGACCCGGTTGACCTCGATCGGTCCGAGCTCCTTGGCCATCGCTGCACGGACCTCGCCGACCGTCACGTTCTCGCAGCGACACAGCATGACGGAATCGGACAGGGCAGCGATCTGTGCCGTCGGCCAAGCGAAAGCACGCGCCAGATCTCGCTGGAAAGCGCGCAAGCGCTCGACCTGCCGTGCCAACCGCCTCACGACCTCGATGTCCTGCGGCTGGCCGAGATCGGTGAGGATCGCGTGGGCGGCGAGCGCGCCGCTCGCCTCGGCCGCGTCGGCACCGCCGATCCGCACCCCGTCCCCGGCGAGATAGAGGCCAGGCCGGGCTCGACCCAGGCCATCGATCTTCGGCAGATGCAGTCTGAAACCCGGATCGTAGGCGAACTCGGCCTGCGCCAGGTCGGCGAGCTGCGTCTCCGGCTTCAGGCCGTAGCCGAGCGCAATCGCATCGCAGGCGAAACGGCGTTCGCGGCCCTGCGCATCGCGCAGCAGCAAAGCCTCGACGCGGCCCGCTCCCTCGACGGCGAGAGGCGTCACGCCGTGTAGCATCTGCGTCCCGGCACGCAGCGACGCGCCCATATACGAGATGCCGCGCAGCAGCGTCCGCGGGGCCCGCAGCAGCAGCGCCGGCAGCGTAGCGATCTTGACTCCGAATGGCGTCGTATCGGCGATCACCGCGATCTCCGCGCCCATGTCGCGGTACTGCTTCGCCGCCAGTGCCAAGAGAGGCGACGAGCCCAGGAAGGCGACGCGGCTTCCGATCAGGCAGCCCTGATCCTTCAGCGCGACCTGCGCGCCGCCGACGGTGAACACGCCGGGCAAGGTCCAGCCGGGCAAGGGCGCCACCCGGTCCATCGCGCCGCTGGCGATCAGCAGCCTGTCGAAGGCGAGCGTCTCGGCGCGTCCGTCCCGCAGCAGACGCAACTGATCGCCGTCGATGGCCCAGACCAATGTCCGCGGTCGATAGTCGACCTTCGGTCGCAGCGCCTCGAAGCGGCGATGCAACGCCGCATATTTCCCGGCCTCAGAGCCCATCAGCCGGTTCATGTCGAGGGCGAGATCGTCGGCCGGCCGGCGATAGCCCTGGCCGCCCGCCCGCGCGCCTTCGTCGGTCAGAACGGGCCTCAGCCCCTTCGCGCACAGCACCTCGGCGGCGCTGATGCCGGCCGGCCCGGCTCCGACGATGACGATGTCAGCCATCTGCCCTGACCAGTGGCTGCGGCTCGGCGGACAGGACCATTCCGTCGGCGACCTCTGTGGTGCAGGCCCTGAATCTTCCGCCTTCCGCGCTCCAGACCCAGCAATCCTGGCAGGCGCCCATCAGGCAGAAGCCGGCACGCGGCTCAGCCCCGAACTCCAGTCGGCGGATCAGGGCGCCGCTCTCGAGCAGCGCGACAAGGACGCTGTCGCCGGTCGTCGCCCGGATGGTCGTGCCGTCGAAGCTGAGCGTCGCCTGTCGCCCCGTACGGGTCGCGACGCGGCGAAACTGGGCCTTCGGAGCGTCCACATGGGCCTCAAAGTTATTTCAATGCAATAATAGTTCTCGAATATTGATAAAACAGCGGCCGACGCTGTCAAGCGCTCCTGCTTGTGGCTCAGACCCGCGAGATCGCGTGCGCGGTGGCGATGACCAGGGAGGAAAACCGCGAGACGACCTCGGCACGGCTGTAGCGCGAGGTCGAGGTCGCGATGTTCACGGCGGCTTCCGGCCGGCCGTGATGATCGACGATCACGGCGGCGATCGAGGCATCGCCGAGATAGACCTCCTCGAAGGCGGTGGCGTAACCCTGCGCCGCGGACTGGCGCAGCTTCTCGCGCAATACCTCGCGCTGCCAGGTCGTCGAGGGCGTGTGCGCCTTGAGGTCGGAGGCGTCGATGATCGCCATCGCCTCCTCCTCGGGCAGGCGCGACAGCATGGCGATGCCGGGCGCGGTGCAATAGGCCGGCATCCGCGTCCCGATGATGACGTCGGTATTCAGCACATGACGGCTAAGGAAGCGCGAGACGAAGATGATTTCCGTGCCTTCGCGCACGGTGAGATTGACCGTCTCCTCGGTCTCCTTGCTGAGGTGCATGAGATAGGGCATCGCGCGGTCGAGCAGGCGGCTGCTTCGCACGAAGTGGTAGCCGAGATCGAGCGTCTTCGCGGTCAGCTCGAAGCGCTTGGTCTGCGCATCCTTGCGCAGATAGCCGAGCTTGGTGAGCGTGTGGGTGAAGCGCTGCGCGGCGCTGACGTCCATCCTCGTCTCGGAGGCGACCTGCGACAGGTTGAGCGTCTGGTGCTGGCGGCCGAAGGCGGACAGCACGCGGAAGGCCTTCTCGACCGAGTTGACCATCAGCACGTCGTCCTTGCGCCCGGCCCGATCGGCCGGCGCAGCTGCTTTCCTGCGGCCGTTCTGTGTCGCTTCGGGCATCGTCATCGGGGCCTGTTCTCCTGGCTCGATCAATGGCTGCGGCCAAGCGCCTTGACAAGGTGAGCCTTTCGCGCAGAATATTCAATAGAAGTTATCGTATTGTAATAAAAACTCATCGGAGGGCGGTATGAAGGACTCTGTTCTGGTCGAGGTGCGCAGCGCGGTCGGCATCCTGACCCTCAACCGCCCGCAGATCCTCAATGCCTGGAATGCGCCAATGCGGGCCCGGCTCGTCGAAGGCCTCGACGAGCTCGAAGCGAACGAGGCCGTGCGGGCCATCATCCTCACCGGCGCCGGTGACCGCGCCTTCGGAGCCGGCCAGGACCTCAACGAGACCAAGACCTTCGATCCAGACCGCGCCGAATTGTGGATGGGCGAATGGGAGCGGCTCTATGACCGCATCCGCTCGCTCTCGAAGCCGATCATCGCCGCCTTGAACGGCGTCGCCGCGGGTTCCGCCTTCCAGGTCGCGCTGCTCTGCGATCTGCGCATCGGCCATGATGGCGTCACCATGGGCCAGCCCGAGATCAATTCCGGCATCGCCTCGGTGACCGGCCCGTGGATCATGCGCGAGATGATCGGCATCGCCCGGACCATCGACCTGACCCTGACCGGGCGAATGATGGATGCCGACGAATGCTTCCGGATCGGACTGATCAACCGGATCGTGCCGAGGCAGAAGGTGATGGAGGCGGCCCTCGCTCTCGCAGAAGAGCTCGCCGGAAAGCCGCCCGTCGCCATGCGTCTCAACAAGGCCCGCTTCCGCGAGGTGACGGAGGAGAGCTTCCGCGAATGCCTCGCCGCCGGCATCCGCAACCAGCGCGCGGCCTACGCCACCGGCGAGCCGGCTCGGATGATGGAGCAGTTCCTGGCCGTTCGCGCCGCCCGCAAGAGCGCCTGACGCGAGCAACGATCTGATCACCCACGGGGAAATGCGGAAAACCGCTTGAAAGGGGAGAAGACGATGACGACCGGAACGACCAAGCCGACGCGGCGCACCCTGCTGCAACTGGCGGGCGGCGCGGCCGCCGGCGCCCTCGCAGCGCCCTATCTCGCCGGGATCGCGCGGGCAGCGACCCAGATCACGGTCGCCGATCCCGGCGGGCCGTTCGGGCCGGCCTTCCGCAAGGCCTTTTACGACCCGTTCGAGAAGGCCACGGGCAACAAGGTCGTCAACGTCGCCCGCGAAGCTGAGCCGACCGCCCAGTTCAAGGCGATGGTCGAGACCAAGTCGTACACATGGGACGTCTGCACGCTGACGCTCTCGGCCCGCGACATCCTGAAGGCTCAGAAGCTGCTCGATCCGATCGGCTTCGCGCATGCCGATGTGCCGAAGTTGATGCCGCAGGCGATCTCGCCCGAGTTCATGGGCACGGACGTCTATTCGACGATCTTCGCCTACCGCACCGACCGGGTGAAGAATGCCCCGGCGAGCTGGGCCGATTTCTTCAATGTCGAGAAGTTCCCGGGCCGGCGCGCGCTGCGCAAGAATCCCATCGACACGATCGAGCAGGCCTTGCTCGCCGACGGCGTGCCGCTCGACAAGCTCTACCCGCTCGACATCGACCGCGCCTTCAAGGTTCTAGACAAGATCAAGCCGCATGTCGCGGTCTGGTGGACCGGCGGCGCGCAATCGACCCAGCTGCTGCAGAGCGGCGAAGTCGACATGCTGCCGGGCTGGAATGCGCGCCTGCAGGCGGCGATCGACGGCGGCACGCCCGCCAGGATCGTCTGGAACCAGGGGCTTTACTCGATCGAGGGCTGGGGGTTGCCGAAGGGCGGACCGAAGGCGGATGTCGCCCGCCAGTTCATCCGCTTCTGCTCGGACCCGAAGGCACAGGCTGCCTTTACCGAAGCCCTTGCCTATGGCCCGACCAATCTCGACGCTTATCAGACCATTCCGGCCGAGCGCGCAAAAGTCCTGCCGACCTCGCCGGAGAACCTGAAGCAGATGGCGATCGCCAATGAGGATTGGTGGAGCGCCAATCGCTCGAAGGTCACCGAGCGCTTCAACGCCTGGCTCCTGACCTGATGCCGATGGCGGCGAGCGCCGGGATGACCACAACCGAACCGAAGGCGGCCAAGCTCGTCGTCGAGGGCAAGCTTGTCATCGAAGGACTTGGCAAGCGCTATGGCGCGACCACGGCCCTCGAACCGAGTTCGCTCAGCGTCGCCGAGGGCGAGTTCCTCACCTTGCTGGGGCCTTCGGGCTCCGGCAAGACCACGCTGCTGCAGCTGATCTGCGGGCTGGTCGAGGCGAGCGAAGGGCGGGTCGTGATCGACGGCGGCGACCAGTCGGCCACGCCGGTTCACCAGCGCGATATCGGGCTCGTCTTCCAGCATTATGCGCTGTTCCCGCACCTGACCGTGGCCGAGAACATCGCCTTCCCGCTCAAGATGCGCGGACGCCCGGGCGCGGAGGTCGCAAGCCGCGTCTCGGCGACACTGGAGATGGTTCATCTCGGCCATCTCGCCGGGCGGTTCCCGCGCGAACTGTCCGGCGGCCAGCAGCAGCGCGTCGCGTTGGCACGCTGCTTCGTCTACCAGCCCTCGATCATCCTGATGGACGAACCGCTCGGCGCACTCGACAAGAAACTGCGCGAGCACATGCAGATCGAGATCAAGCGGCTGCATCGCGAGAGCGGCGCCACCATCGTTTACGTCACGCATGACCAGGAAGAGGCGCTCGCGATGTCAGATCGCATCTGCCTGATGAATCATGCCAGGATCGAGCAGCTCGGCACGCCGCGCGAGATCTACGAGCGCCCGCGCACCGCATTCGCGGCCGATTTCATCGGCATCTCCAACATCTTCCGCGGCCGCTGGGACGGCAACGGCGCGATCGAGACCGCACATGGGCGCTTCGCCCTGCCGAGCGGCGCGCGCTGCCAGAGCAAGGACGCCACCCTCGTCATCCGGCCGGAGAACCTGCGTCTCGGCGCCGGGGACGGCAACGCCGTGAGCGGCCGCGTCAGCGAGGTCGTCTATGCCGGCTCCGAGACGCGCGTCATCGCTGCGCTCGACGACGGCAGCCCGCTCGTGCTGCGGCTCGGCCCCGACGATTTGGTGCCCGCGATCGATGAGAGGATCGTCGCCGGCTGGTCGCGCGACAAGGCGGTGCTGGTCGCATGAGCGCAGTGACCCTCAGCAGCGCACCGGCGCGCCCCAGCAAATTGCGTTTCGGCCCGCTCTGGCTGGCGGTGCCCGGCCTCCTGTTCCTGGCGGTCTTCTTCGTCTATCCGGTCGCGCAGCTGCTCGGCCTGAGCGTCGTCGATTCGGAGAGCGGGGCCTTCTCGGCCGGCGCCTATCAGCGCATCGCCGCGACGGACGTCTATCTGCGCGTGCTCGGCATCACCTTCCGCATCGCCGGCTGGACCGCGGTCTGGTCGCTCCTGATCGGGTATCCGCTCGCCTACTGGATCGCGCGTCTGCCCGACCTGTTTCGCGGCCGCATGCTGCTCTTCGTCATGGTGCCGTTCTGGACGAGCTATCTCGTCAAGACCTTCGCCTGGATGATCGTGCTCGGGCGCAGCGGCATCATCAACTCGCTGGCGACCGGCTCCGGCATCGTCGACCAGCCCTTGCCGCTGCTGCACAACCAGTTCGGCGTCATGGTCGGCATGGTGCACGCCATGGTGCCGCTGGCGGTGATGACCA
This sequence comes from Allobosea sp. LjRoot237, assembly GCF_964253285.1. Taxonomy (NCBI): domain Bacteria; kingdom Pseudomonadati; phylum Pseudomonadota; class Alphaproteobacteria; order Hyphomicrobiales; family Alloboseaceae; genus Allobosea; species Allobosea sp. LjRoot237. The sequence goes on along the minus strand of NZ_CAXUQP020000001.1, from coordinate 5,459,337 downwards.
TGCTGCCGGTGATGACCGGTATCGACCGGCGGCTGGTCCAGGCGGCGCAGACGCTCGGGGCCGCACCGGCGCGCGCCTTCTGGCTGGTCTATTTCAAGCTCTCGCTGCCGGGCGTGGCGGCGGCCGGCCTGCTCGTCTTCATCTCCTCGCTCGGCTTCTTCATCGTGCCGGCCTTCCTCGGAGGGCGCCAGGAGACCATGCTCGCTCAGCTCATCATCACGCAGGTGCAGGAGCTGCTGAACTGGTCTTTCGCCGGCGCGCTGTCCGCGATGATGCTGGCGGCGGCGCTCGTCTCCTGCGTGATCTACGACAGGCTCTTCGGGCTCTCGACCATCGCCGGTGGCTCTGCCCAGGTCGGCACCGGGCGCATCCGCAACCTCGGCCTGGCGGTCCTGGCGGCGGTCGCGACCATTGCCGCCCATCTCGCGACGCTGGCGCGATCCCTGCTCGGAAAGCGCGTTTGCGATCTGCTGCTGCCCGGCTTCTGCTGGCTCGTCATCGCCTTCCTGGTGCTGCCGACGCTGCTCGTCATCCCGCTCGCTTTCACCTCCTCGCAGTTCCTCGAATTCCCGCCGCCCGGCTATGGCCTGAGCTGGTTCCAGGCCTATTTCAGCTCGCCGCTGTGGATCCAGGCGACGATCCGTTCCTTCGCGGTCGCCTTCGTCACGGCAATTGCCGCGACCGCCATCGGCGGCTTTACGGCGCTGGCGCTGGCCAACAGCCGCACGCGCTGGGGCGGGCTGATCTTCGCCTTCTTCCTCGCGCCGATGATCGTGCCGCGCATCGTTATCGCGGTCGGGCTGTTCTACCTGTTTGCGCGGCTCGGGCTGATCGCCACCGATCTTGGCCTCGTCATCGGCCACACCGTGCTGGCGATCCCCTTTACGCTCGTCACCATCGCCGCCGTGCTGAAGACCTATGACCAGCGTCTCGACCAGGCGGCGGCGACGCTCGGCGCCAATCGGCTGCGGACCCTGACTGGCGTCACCATCCCGCTCGTGAAGGGCGGTCTCGTCGCGGCCTTCCTGTTCGCCTTCATCACCTCCTTCGACGAATTGACGATCGCGATCTTCGTCTCGGGCGGCATCAAGACCACCCTGCCGAAGCAGATGTGGGACGACATGATCCTGCAGCTCAATCCGACACTTGCCGCGGTCTCCGTGGTCGTGTTCGTCGTGGTGACGGTGATGCTGCTGCTCGCGGAACGCTTCCGCTCCTCCTCCTGATCGACCGAGCCGACGACCGAGCATGACCTCCTTCAACGACGACGGCTTCGTGAGCCTTCTGACCAGGCGGGCTGCCGCTGAGCCGGACAGCGTCTATGCGCGCTTCTGCGGCGAGCCCGTGACCTATGCCGGGCTCGAACGCCGCTCGGCCGCCTTCGCCGCGCATCTCAGGGCACGCGGCATCAAGCCTGGCGACAGGGTCGCCGTGATGATGCGTAACTCGATCGCCACGATCGCCGTGGTTTTCGGTTTGGCCAGGGCCGGTGTCGCCTGGGTACCGGTCAATGCCCAGCAGCGCGGCGAGGGGCTGCGCTACCTGCTGACGCACTCGCAGCCACGCCTCGTCGTCGCCGATGCGGAGCTGGCGCCGCAGATCGCCGAGGCGATGGGCTCGGAGCCGGAACTGCCGCAACTACTGTATGCGCCGGGCGGCGAACTCGAAGCCATCCTGGCCCGCAACGAGCGCTTCCCCGAGCCGGCCCCGGCCGCCGACGTGGTCTTCGCCATCATGTACACATCGGGCACCACCGGCCGGCCGAAGGGCGTGATCGTCTCGCATCGCATGCTCCGGCTTGCGGCAGAGAGCGTCGCGAGGCTGTCCGACGCGCAGCCGGCAGATGTCTTCTTCGTCTGGGAACCGCTCTACCATATCGGCGGCGCCCAGCTCCTGCCGCTGCCGATGATCAGCGGCATCACGCTCGCCATGGTCGAGCGCTTCAGCGCCAGCCGCTTCTGGGATCAGGTCAGGGACGAAGGCGCCAGCCATATCCACTATCTCGGCGGCATCCTGCAGATCCTGCTGAAGCAACCGCCGTCGCCACGCGATCGCGAGCATGGCGTGCGCATCGCCTGGGGCGGCGGCTGTCCGCCCGACATCTGGCCGCAGTTCCGTGACCGCTTCGGCATCGACATCCGCGAATGCTACGGCATGACCGAGGCCTCCAGCCTCACGACCTGCAATGTGACCGGCGTGCCGGGCTCGGTCGGCCGGCCGCTGCCCTGGTTCACGGTGAAGCTGCTCGACACCGGCGGCCGGCGGGTTGCCGCTGGCGAGCGTGGCGAGATCGTGGTCGAGACCAGCATCCCCGGCGCCATCTTTCCCGGCTATCTCGACAATCCGGAGGCGACGGCGAAGGCGTTGCGCGAGGATGGATTCCACACCGGCGATCTCGGTTCCTTCGATGCCGACGGCAATCTCTATTTCCATGGCCGGATAACCGACAGCGTGCGCTGCCGGGGCGAGAATGTTTCGGCCTGGGAGGTCGAGCATGTCGCGGCCGAGCATGAGGCGATCGAGGATTGCGCGATGATCGGCGTCGCCGCCGATGTCGGCGAGCAGGACATCAAGCTCTTCGTCAAGCCGCGCGATGGCATCGTCATCGATCCGCAGGCGCTCTCCGGCTGGCTCGGGCTGCGCCTCGCGCCCTACCAGAACCCGCGCTACATCGCCGTCGTCGACGAGTTCGAGCGCACGGCGAGCCAGCGCATCATGAAGCACAAGCTCTCGCCCCGGCTCGACGACTGCTGGGATCGGGCTGCGATGGCGACGAGACCCTGACATGGCCGCTTGCGACATCCTGATCTCGGGCACCGGCGGCTTTGCCGCACGGATCGCCTTCGACATCGCCGCGACGGCGGACGAGCCGGTCGAGGTGATCATCGCCGGGCGCAATCGCGAGCGCCTGAACTGGCTGCGCACCGCCGCGAACGCCCGCGCGGCACTGTTCGGCAAGAAGGCGCGCTTCACGACACAGGCAGTCGATCTGCTTGCCCCGGACGCGTCGGACGAGATGCTCGCGGCGACCGCTCCGCGCATCGTGGTGCAGGCCGCCTCGATCCAGACCTCGCAGGTTATCGCCCAGAGCGGCAATGCCTGGACGCAGCTCGTCGCCGAGGGCGGCCTGAGCGCCACCGCGGTTTTCCAGGCGCTGCTCAGTTCGCGGGTCGCCGCGGCGATCACGCGCAGCGGCAAGCCCGTGACGCTGATCAATTGCGGCTTCCCCGACGTGGTCAACGGCATGATCCGCGCGATGGGCCACGATGTCGCCTGCGGCATGGGCAATGTCGCGATCCTGTCCAATGTCTTCGCAGGCTCGGCCGCCACGCCGCCCGGGGCCGAGGTCAAGGTCCTCGCGCATTACCAGAACCTCGCGGCCTGGCGCCGTCGACCCGAAGAGCGTAGCGGGCGGCCACCACGCGTCTGGCTTGATGGCGTCGAGGTCAAGGATGTCTACGGGCATTTCGCCGACATCCAGCTCACACCCGAGCCGGTCATCGAGATCTCGGGGGCGAGCGGGGTCCCCATGCTGCTCGCGATGGCGGCCGGCCGCTCCTGGCGCGGCCATGTCCCCGGTCCGAACGGGCTGCCTGGCGGCTACCCGGTCCGGCTCGTCGACGGCAGCCTCGAACTGGAGCTTCCGGATGGCGTCAGCGAGGCTGAGGCGATCACTTGGAATGCCTCCTTCGAGGAGCAGAACGGCCTGATCGTCTCCCCCGATGGCTGGGTCAAGTTCACGGGCATCCTGGCCACCAAGCTCGGCGAACACGTCCCCAGCCTTCGCGTGGGGTTTGCGGTACGGGAGCTGGAATCGATCTGCGATGAACTGCTCGAGCTACGCGCCGCGCTGATGCGCGAAGCCTAGGCAAAGCTTGCATCCACGCACCATTCGCACGGCTTGGACGCTGGTCCGCTTCCAGGAAAGAGCGAGAATCAGCGATTGGCCAAGCACGGCCGAACGAGCATCGGCGACGGACTTCACCCGACCGATTTTGCTCCAATCAGTGCGAGGGCACCGTCAGCGTCATCAAGGCCGGTGGCCTTATACGGCAATTGCCGTCAGCCGGGCTCGCCCATCACGCGCTCAGCCCAGCTCGAAACTGCCTCGGCCATGGTCTTGAGATGGTCGGCCGTCGAAAAGCCGGAGATCGTTTTCCGGGGTTTCAGATCGTGATCGCCGTCTTCGAGCCATAACAGCTCGATGAGCGGTGAAAGCTTGTACGCTGACACGTCCTCCCGGGTGCCGAATTCGTCCCGCGTTCCCTGGACGATGAGGGTCGGCGTCTTCAGGTCGGCAAGGTGCTGTGTTCGCGGCTGCTCCGGCTTGCCGGGGGGATGGAAGGGGTAGCCGAGGCAGAGAAGACCACGGACGCGACCCGCAGCGAGGAGCTCGTCGGCAACCATGCTCGCCACGCGGCCGCCCATCGACTTGCCGCCGATGATGAGTGCGCCCTTGGTGCCGAGCGCGGCGACGGCGGCGAGGTATTCCGGTTTCAGCTTTTCGGCGCGCGGAGGCGGTACGCGGCTCGCGCCCGTCCGCCTGCCCGCCATATAGCCGAACTCGAAGCGGGCGACGCGAAAGCCCGCTTCGCCCAGAGCCTTGGCGGCTGCCGCCATGGATGACGAGTCCATCGGGGCTCCGGCTCCGTGAGCCAGCAGAATGGTAATCTTGGCCCGGCCCGGACCATCGAAAAGAAACATCACGCTTTCCTGCTCTCGGGCCGAGGCTCTCTGCCTCGCTCTGCGATCGGCGCGAGATGCTAGCGCAGCAGCCCCTCCGCTTTGAAGGCTTTCCGCAGCCGCTCGGGCTGGAAGACCGAGAGGCATGGCCAAGGGTGTTCGGATTGATGATGAGCTTGGAGAACCGACCTCAGGCCGGAGCGAGCGCCGCTTCCGCCCGGGTGCAGCGCACGATGCGACCTTCGCCCAGCACGATCGCCGGCGGCAAACCGGTGCGGCAGCGGTCCTCGGCATGCTTGCAGCGCGGCGCGAAGGAGCAGGAGGATGGCGGCTCGTTCAGCGCCGGCGGCGCGCCGGGGATGGCCTCGAGCCGCTCGCCCTTCCTGGCGCCATGCAGATTGGCGGCGAGCAGGCCGCGCGTATAGGGATGCTGTGGGTCGCTGATCAGCTCGCGCACCGTGCCGGTCTCGACGATCTGGCCGGCATACATCACGGCGAGCCGGTCCGAGACTTCGACGGCGACGCCGATGTCATGGGTGACGAAGATCACGCCCATGCCGAGATCGCGCTGGAGCTGGCGCAGCAGCAGCAGGATCTGGATCTGCACGGTGGCATCGAGCGCTGTCGTCGGCTCGTCGGCGAGCAGCAGCTTCGGCCGCGCCGCCAATGCCAGCGCGATCATGGCGCGCTGGCGCATGCCGCCGGACATCTCGTGCGGATAGGCCTTCAGCCGCCGCTCCGGCGAGGGAATGCGCACGAGCTGGAGCAATTCGAGCGCGCGCTGCATCGCGGCCTTCTTGCCGATCTTCTCGTGCCGGACGATCGCCTCGGCGATCTGCTCGCCGACGGTGTAGACCGGATCGAGCGCCAGCATCGGATCCTGGAAGATCATCGAGGTGACGCGGCCGCGATAATCGGCGAGCTCCTGAGGTCCGAGCGCCAGCACGTCCCGGCCGTCGACCATGACCGTGCCGCCGATATCGGTGCGGCTCTCGGGCAGCAGCCTGAGCAGCGTCTTCAGCGTCACGCTCTTGCCGGAGCCGGATTCGCCGAGGATGCCGAGCACCTTGCCGGGCTCCAGCGTCAGCGAGACGCCGTTGACGGCATGGACATTCTGCGTGCCACGGAAGCGCACGGTGACGTTCTCCATCACGACGAGCGGCGGGCTGGTCGAAGCCGAGCTCATGCGGCATCCTCCAGCGCCGGCGCCCGGCTATGGCCCGATCCCGCGATCTCCATATGACAGGCGGCGAGCCGCGCTCCGGCACCGGTCCGGGTCAGCGCCGGTTTCACCTTGGCGCAGACGGTCTGCGCCTGCGGGCAGCGCGGGTGGAAGCGGCAGCCCTCGGGCGGGTTGATCGGGTTCGGCGGATCGCCGGCGAGCGGGGCTTCCATCGTCCGGTTGTCCGGGTCCATCGACGGCATCGCCGAGAGCAGCGCCCGCGTATAGGGATGGCGCGGATCGTCGTAGAGCTCCTCGACCGGGCCGATCTCCACGACCTCGCCGAGATACATCACCATGACACGGTCGCTGATGAAGCGGACGACATTGAGGTCGTGCGAGATGAAGATGTAGGTCAGCCCGAACTCCTCGCGCAGGTCCATCAGCAGGTTGAGCACCTGCGCCTCGACCGATTTGTCGAGCGCCGAGACGGCTTCGTCGAGGATCACCAGCCGTGGCCCGAGCGCCAGCGCGCGGGCGATGTTGACGCGCTGGCGCTGGCCGCCGGAGAGTTCGTGCGGATAGCGCGCCGCGAAACGGGCCGGATCGAGCCCGACGCGGGCGAGCAGGTCGCGGGCGCGGGCGATGGCAGCGCTCCTGGAAATGCCGTGAACCGTCGGCCCGAAGGCGACCGAATCCTCTATGGTCAGCCGCGGATTGAGCGAGGCGTAGCTGTCCTGAAAAACCATCTGCGCCTGGCGGCGGTATTCCTTCAGCGACAGCGCCGCGCTGCCGACGGCTTCGCCGTCGAACAGCATCTCGCCCTTGTCCTGCAGGATGAGCTGCATGACGACACGCGCGGTGGTCGACTTGCCGCAGCCGGATTCGCCGACGACGCCGAGCGTCTCGCCCTTCAGCACCTGGAAATCGACGCCGTCGACGGCGCGCACCACGGCGCCGCGCCCGAGCGGAAAATGCTTGGTCAGGGTGCGTGCCTCGAGCAGCGGCGTGCCGGCGCCGCCGCGGTCGCGCTCTTCAATTGATATTTCAAGCGACATGCCGGTCAGCCTTTCACATCCATGGCCGAGCGCAGCCCGTCCGAGAGCAGGTTGAACGAGATTGAGGTGATGAAGATTGCGGCGCCGGGCAGCGCCGCGACCCAGGGCTGGACATAGATCGCGGTACGCAGCGTGTTCAGCATCAGCCCCCATTCCGGCGTCGGCGGCTTGGTGCCGAGGCCAAGGAAGGACAGGCCCGAGGCCAGGATCATCGAGACCGAGATCAGGCTGGTGGCGTAGACGAAGATCGGCCCGAGCACATTGCCGAGGACATGGACGCGGATGATGATGCCCGGCCCGGCCCCGCTGGCGCGCGCCGCCTCGACATAATCCATCGAGCGCACCTGCGTCGTCACGCTCTCGGCGATGCGCGCGATCGGCGGGATGAAGACGATGGTCAGCGAGAGCAGCGAGTTGAAGACGCCGGCGCCGAGCGCGCCCGACAGCGCGATCGCCAGCAGCACCGAGGGGAAGGCGTAGAAGATGTCGACCGTCCGCATCGTGATGGTGTTGAACTTGCCGCCGAAGAAGCCGGCCGAGACGCCGATCACCGAGCCGACGGCGAAAGCGATGAACACCGGCACGACGCCCATGAACAGCGACAGCCTGGCGCCATGGATCAGGCGCGAGAGCATGTCGCGGCCGAGCTCGTCGGCGCCGAGCGGATAGCCGGGCGTACCGATCGGCCGCAGGCGCCGGAGCATCGAGGAGCGCGTCGGGTCGGCTGGGGCGATATAGTCGGCGAAGACCGCCATCAGGATGATCGCCAGCACGACGATGCCGGCGCCGACCGCGACCTTGTCGCGTTTGAAGCGTGTGAAGACGCCGGCCCAGTAGCCCGGCGAGCGCAGCGGCTGCGTGATCGCGACCGGGACCGCACCGGTGGTGACAGCGCTCATCTCAGCGCCTCCTGACGCGCGGGTCGAGCAGGCCCTGGACGATGTCGACCAGGACGTTGAGCCCGACGAAGAACATCGCCAGCACCAGGATCGTGCCCTGCAGCAGCGGCAGGTCGCGCTGGAAGATGGCATTGCCGAGCAGGAAGCCGGTGCCCGGCCAGGAGAACACCGTCTCGATCAGGATCGAGCCGCCGAGCAGATAGCCGAGCTGCAGGCCCATCACGGCGAGCGCGGTCGGCGCCGCGTTCTTGACGACATGGCGGAAGACGCCGAAATCCATCAACCCCTTGGCCCGCAGGGCCGGGACGAATTCCTGGTTCAGGATGTCGGCGACGAGGGCGCGCACGGTGCGCGAGATGATGCCCATCGGGATCACCGACATGGTGACCGCCGGGAGGATCATGTGGCTGACATGCTCCCAGTCCCATTTCCAGGCGGCCGAGCCGCCCGGCCCGGCGCCGCCCGGCGGCAGCCAGCCGAGCTGCACCGAGAACACGATGACCAGCACCATGCCGAGCCAGTAGTGAGGCACGCTGACGCCGAGCACCGCCAGCATCGAGGCGAACTTGTCGAGGAAGGAGCCGCGGAAATAGCCGGCGACGAAGCCGAAGAAGCAGCCGAGCACGAAGCCGATCACGGTGGCGAGGCAGGCGATCAGCAAGGTGTTGCCGACGGCGCGCCAGACCTCGGCGGCAACCGGGCGGCCGGTCGCGATCGAGGTGCCGAGATCGCCCTGCAGCGCCTTCCACAGCCAGAGCCCGAATTGCACCGGCAGCGGCCGGTCGAAACCGTAGATCTTGCGCAGCTCGTCCTGCATCTGCTGCGAGGCGTCGGGCGGCAGCACCGAGGTCAGCGGGTCGCCCGGCGCGATATGGACGAGCAAGAAGCAGAACACACTGACGCCGAGAGCGACCGGCAGCACATAGAGGATGCGCTTGGCGAGATAGATCAGCATGGCCGGCGCCGCGCTTTCATCGCCGCCTCACTTGTCCATGGTGATCGGCGAGAAGTCCTGGAACCAGTTCTGCGCCTGGACGAAGCCCTTGACCTTCGGCGAGAGCGCCCGCGGGTTGACGTCGTGCGTCACCATCAGGAAGAGCGCGTCGTCGACGTATTTCTCATGCGTCTTCTGCAGGATCTTGGTCTGCTCCACGGGATCGAAGGTGGTGCGGATCTGCGCGAAGAGCGCGTCCATCTCCGGATCGCAATAGAGGCCCCAATTGGTGCCTGCCGGCGGCTTCAGATCGCATTGCAGATGCCGGATCAGCCCGGTGAAGGGGTCCTGGATGAAATAGGTGTAGTTCATCCCCGTCGCCTTGCGCGAGGATTCATGGTTGGCGCCGGCGCGCCAGATATTGATCAGCGTGTTCCACTCGACCACCTCGAAATCGATCTTGATGCCGATCTCGGCGAGGTTCTGCTGCACGAATTCGTTCATCGGCAGCGGCTGCATCTGGCCCGAGCCCGAGGGCGCGATCAGGATGCGGGTCTGCAGCGGCTTTGCAGGCGAGTAGCCGGCTTCGGCGAGCAGCTTCTTGGCCTCGGCCTGATCGAGCCTGAGCTTGAATTTCGGGTTTCCGAACCATTGATGGCCGGGCGGATAGAATCCCTCGGCCGGGATCATCATGCCGCCGAGCAGCTCCTTCAGCCCCTCGCGGTCGACGGCGAGATTGGCCGCCTTGCGCACCCGGATGTCGTTCCAGGGCGAGCCCTCGGCCCGCGACAAATGCCAGGTCCAGTTATGCGGATAGGCGTTGGTGACGATCTTGAAACCGGCGCCCTTCAACGAAGGGATCAGGTCCGGCGACGGCGCCTCGATCCAGTCGACCTGTCCGCCGCGCAGCGCCGCGGCGCGGGCGTTGGCTTCCGGCAGCGGCAGCAGCACGAGCTTGTCGAGCTTCGGCACGCGCGCCTTGTCCCAATAGTCCTTGAACGGCGTGAGCTCGGCGCGCTCGCGTGGCTGGAAGGCGGTGAGCTGCCAGGGGCCGGTGCCGGACGGCGTCTTGGCGAAAGCCTCCCAGCTCTTGCCGAGTTTCTCCCACTGCGCCGGCGACGACATCATCACCCAGGCGATCTGGTAAGGCAGCGTCGCGTCCGGCGCCTTCGTGGTGATCTCGACCTTGTATTTGTCGATCACCTTGTAGCCGGCGACGGCCGGAATGCGCGAGCGGCCTTGTGCGGCCTGGCGCTGGTCGAACTGGGCCGCCTCGGTCTTGAGCAGCTTGTCGAGGTTCCAGACTACGGCCTCGGCGGTGAATTCCGAGCCGTCGTGGAACTTCACGCCCTCGCGCAGGACAAACGTCCATTTCGTCTTGTCGGCAGCGTCGACCGCCCAGCTGGTGGCAAGGCCCGGCATCAGGTCGGACGCCTTGTCGGCCTTGCTCAAGTCCCAGTTGATCAGCGCGTCATAGACCGTATAGCCCATGAAGCGCATGCCTTCGCCGCCCTGGTCGGTCTGGCCGGTGGTCAGCGGGATGTCGGACGCCGTCATCCCGATGCGCAAGATACCCTGAGCGGAAACTGGTTGCGCGAACAGCGCGACGCCGGCGGCAAGCGACAAGGCGAGAGCGGAACGGATCATCGGCTACCTTCGATCTGGAAGAATTCTCGAACCGGCTCAGCAAGTGGCGTGCCATTATCCGGCGTCATGCCCGGGCCTGACCCGGGCATCTCCGGCAGGAGATCCTCGGGTCGACCTGCGGTCGCCCGAGGATGACGAGGCCTAAAGCCTCGTCACTCCATCGACATCGGCGCAAGGTCGATGAACCAGCTCTTCGGCTGGACCACGCCCTTGACCTTGGCCGAGAGCGCGCGCGGGCCGACATCATGCGCCACCCAGACGAAGGGCGCTTCCTCGACGATGCGGGCATGGAGCTTGGCCAGCGCCGCGTCGCGGGCGGTGCCGTCGAAGGAGGTGCGGGCGTCGGCGATCAGCTTGTCGAACTCGTCATTGCCGAAATAGCCCCAATTGTTGGAGACCGGCGGGAAGGTCTTGGTCGAGACGAAGCGGACCATGGCGAAGAACGGGTCCATCGCCGCATAGGTGACGTTGGTCGCGTTGGCGCCGCGGGCATTGGCGTGCTTGGCGCCTTCGCGCCAATTGGTAAAGACGGCATTCCATTCGCCGACCTCGAGCGCGACGTCGAAATAGCAGTCCTTCAGCGCCTGCTGCATGAACTCGTTCATCGGCAGCGGCTGCATCTGGCCGGAGCCGGAGGCCGAGGTCAGAACCTTGACCTTCGCCGGCTTGGATGCCGAGAAGCCGGCTTCGGTCATCAGCTTCTTGGCGGCATCGAGATCGTATTTGATCTCGAACTTCGGATTGCCCCACCAGGGATGGCCGGGCGGCACCGTGCCCTTCGGCACCTCCATCAGCCCGCCGAGCAGGGTCTTCAGCTCCTCGCGGTTGACGCAAAGATTGGCGGCGTGGCGCACCTTCTTGTCGAGCCAGACCGAGCCTTCGGCGAAGGAGAGTTGCCAGGGCCAGACATGCGGCTGGGCGTTGGTATAGACCATGAAGCCGCGCTGCTTGATCTGCGGTACGGCGTCGGGCGACGGCGCCTCGATCCAGTCGACCTGACCCGAAAGCAGAGCTGCGGTCCGGGCATTCGCCTCGGGCAGCGGCAGCAGCACGACGCGATCGATCTTCGGCACCCGCTTGGGGTCCCAATAGCTCTTGTTGGCGACCATCTCGAAGCGCTCGCGCGGCGAGAGCTTGACGCCCTTGAACGGACCGGTGCCGGAGGGGTCGGCCGAGAAGGCGGCCCAGGCCTGCTTGGAGCGCTCGGCCGGCTCGGTCACCGAAGCCGGCACCGCCGCGAGCTTGGCTGCCCAATGCGCAGGCGAGGCCATGTAGAGATTGGTCAGGTTGATCGGCAGGAAGGCGTCGGGCTCCGAGGTTGTGAGCTCGACGGTCAGCGGGTCGACGACCTTTGCCGCCTTCAGGGTCGGCATGCGCGAGACAGTGACGCCGATCTGGTCCGGGGCGAACTGCGCTGCCTCTTTATTGAGCACTTTGTCGACATTCCAGACGACGGCGGCGGCATCGAAGGCGGAGCCGTCCTGGAATTTCACGCCGGGCCTGAGTTTGAAGACCCATTTTGTCTTGTCGTTGGCATCGACCGCCCACTCGGTCGCGAGGCCGGGAATGACGACGCTCGCCTTCTCGGCCGAGGACAGATCCCAATTGGTCAGCCCGTCATACATCGGGATGCCGGTGAAGCGATTGCCTTCAAAACCCTGGTCGGGCTGGCCATGAGTGCGCGGGATATCCGCGGCGGTCATGCCGATGCGCAGCACTTTCTCCTGGGCCAGCGCGGTGGTGGCCAATGCGGTCGAGAATCCGAACGCCAGCACTGCGGCGCGCGTGATGAACCTGGACGACATGACGATGCTCCCCTCAAGGCCCGGCGTTGGTTCGCGCGGATCGAGGAGGAGCTAGCAATGGGCGTGCCATTGGATCCGGCGGGCCGTCTGCCTCCGCTGACATTCAAAATCAATCTGTGAAGACGACGGCCTTCTTGCCGTTGAGCAGCACGCGATCCTCCAGATGGTAGCGCACTGCCCGGGCGAGCACGCGCCGCTCGATGTCGCGGCCCTTGCGCACGAGGTCGTCAGGCGTGTCGCGATGGCTGATGCGCTCGACGTCCTGTTCGATGATCGGCCCCTCGTCGAGGTCCGGGGTGACGTAGTGCGCGGTCGCGCCGATCAGCTTCACGCCGCGCTCATGCGCCTGGTGATAGGGCTTGGCGCCCTTGAAGCCCGGCAGGAACGAGTGGTGGATGTTGATGCAGCGCCCGGCGAGCTTGGCGGACAGGCCGTCCGACAGGACCTGCATGTAGCGGGCGAGCACGACGAGGTCGGTCTTGCTCTCCTGCACGATCCGCCAGACCTCCGCTTCCTGCTCCATCTTGGTCTGGCGCGTTACCGGCAGATGGTGGAAGGGCAGGTCGCCGATATCGATCGAGGCGATCGCGGCGCGCTCATGGTTGGAGACGATGCCGACGATCTCCATCGGCAATTCGCCGATCCGCCAGCGATAGATCAGGTCGACCAGGCAATGGTCGAACTTCGAGACCAGCAGCAGCACGCGCTTGCGGGCGGCGGCATCGCGCAGCGAGACGGTCATCTTGAAATGCGTCGCCAGATCATCGACGAGGCTACGGATCTCGGCGGCGCTACGAGCGCCTTCCAGCCGGTCGAACACGACCCGCATGAAGAAGCGGCCGGTTTCGAGGTCGTCGAATTGCTGTGCGTCGCGGATGTTGCAGCCGGCCTCGGCCAGCAGCGTCGAGACGGCGGCAACGATGCCCGGTCGGTCGGGGCAGGACAAGGCAAGGATCATAGGAGAATTGGACATGAGGAAGGATCAACCCGCTCGCACGGGCCCTTGAAGGATGAGGATCTGGAAAGGTCGGCGGAAGGGATGGCGCGCTGCGCGCTGCCGTCAACCTCGGCCCGCTGCGCGGTCTATAGAAACCCGGCAGCCGAACTCGGCGGCTGAGGCGGCGAGCCAGGACCAGAAGCTGCCCACCATGCTGCGTGCGACCATGATCTCGAACACCGATCCGTCCGGTCCGTCGGCGAGCTGCCAGAGATGCAGACCGATATGGGCGACGCTCGTCAGAGCGGCATCGCCGACAGCGAAGGCAGCAGGGTGGAGATCGAGCATCACGCCCTTGGCCAGCGCGGCACGCACATGCGGGCCGCTGAGCCGCATGGCCGCGCGCGCATCACTCAGGTCGCTGACGGCAGCCTGGGCCGACAGCGCCTCCAGAAGGTCGGCGAAGCCCTCGCGCGCGGCGGCGCGCAGCAGCCATTGATCGGGGCCGGACCAGATCGCATCGTGAGATGCACGCGAGACGATGCGTGGCGAGGACGGCAAGGCGACGCCGACCCGGCTTTCGACGAGGTCAGACAAGGCTGCAGCCCCGCCCGGCGCGGCGATCAGTGTCGCCAGGCCGAAGCCGTCGAGCAAGGTCGCGGTGACGCCGGCCGGGCCGGGCGAGCCGATCTGCCCTGCCTGCGCGATGCCCGCCCAGGCGCTGCGCGGCACCCATGAGGGCGCTGTCTCAGCCATGGAGGCGGGCTCCTTCGGGATCGACGAAGACGGGCGAGCAGATCTCAACGACGACGTCGCCATTGCGCACCGGGTCATAGGCGCGCACGCGCTCGCCGATGCGAGCGGCGCCACCCCTGATCAGGCCAAGGCCGATCCAGTGATCGAGATGCGGCGAGCAGGCGACCGAGGTCATGTAACCCTCGTCGTTCTCCATCACCGCCGGCCTGCCGACGCCGATGAAATGCGCACCAGCCCGCAGGCGCTGGGCGGGGTCGACCGGCTTGAAGCCGACGAAGGAGAGCCGGTTCTGCTCGACCAGGGCCTGCCGGCCCGCCATCAGCCGACCGACATAATCCTTCTTCGACGACATCATCTTGCCGAGGCCAAGATCGCGCGCCGTGGTCTGGCCGTTGAGCTCGTTGCCGGCGACATGGCCTTTTTCGATGCGCATCACACCGAGCGCCTCGGTGCCGTAGGGCGTGATGCCGAAGGGATTGCCCGCCTGCATCAGCGCCCGAACCATCGCATCGCCATAGTCCGCCGGCACGGCCAGCTCATAGGCGAGCTCGCCCGAGAAGGAGATGCGGAACAGCCGCGCCGGTATGCCGCCGCCGACAGTGACGGCGCGCGCCGCGAGATAGGGCAGGGCCTCGTTCGAGAGGTCGTGCTGGGCATCGACGACGCCGCGCAGGGTTTCACGCGCCTTCGGCCCGGCGACGGCGACCTGCGCCCATTGCTCGGAGACCGAGACCATGCGGAGGTCGAGCTCCGGCCAGAGCACCTGGTGGCAGAATTCGAGATGTTGCATCACCTTGCCGGCATTGGAGGTGGTGGTCGTCATCAGGAAATGCGTCTCGCCGAGGCGCGAGGTGGTGCCGTCGTCCATGACGAAGCCGTCCTCGCGCAGCATCAGCCCGTAGCGGGCCTTGCCGACAGGCAGCGTTTTCCAGCCGTTGGTGTAGACCCGCTCCAGGAACTCGGCGGCATCAGCGCCCTGAATGTCGATCTTGCCGAGCGTCGAGACGTCGCAGATGCCGACGCTCGCGCGCACCGCCTTGACCTCGCGGTTCACCGTCGCCAGCCAGTCCGCCTCGCCGGGGCGCGGATAGTATTGCGCCCGCAGCCAAGGGCCGGACTCGACGAAGACGGCGCCTTGCTCCTTCGACCAGTCATGGGTCGGGGCAAGGCGCACCGGCCTGAAGTCCTTGCCGCGATGGTGGCCGGCGAGCGCGCCGATTGCGACCGGTGTATAGGGCGGGCGGAAGGTCGTGGTGCCGGTCTGCGGGATCGTTCGGCCGGTCTGCTCGGCCATGATCGCGAGCCCGGAGAGGTTCGAGGTCTTGCCCTGGTCGGTCGCCATGCCGAGCGTGGTGTAACGCTTGAGATGCTCCACCGGCCGGAAGCCCTCGCGGGCGGCGATCTCGACATCCTTGTCGGTGACGTCGTTCTGGTAGTCGACGAAGGCTTTCCCCTTGCCGCCGCTCACCCGCCAGAGCGGTGCAAGCCCTGTCGTCTCCGGATCGGTCGCTGGGGTTGGCTCGACCGCCTTGGCGGCGAGACCGGCCTCGGTGGCCGCCTCACGCCCGAGCCTTGCACCGTCCTCCAGCGCCTGTGCCAGGGTGAAGCGCCCGGCGGCGCTGCCCGCGACCGCAAGACCCGCCGGCAGGCTGCCCGGCACGAAGCATTGCAGCGCCTCGTCCCAGGCCGGCTTGCCGTTCTGGTGCGAGGTCAGGTGCAATGTCGGGTTCCAGCCATTCGAGACGGCGAGCAAGTCGCAGGCGAGCTCGGTCACCGTTCCCGAGGCATCGCGGATCGCGACGCCGCTGATCTGCCGTCCACCACGCGTGCCCGTCACAGCGCCGCCGGCGAAGAGCCGCGCGCCGAGCCTGTCCGCCAGCGCCTTGCGCGCCGGATCGGCGGGACGGGAATCGACGATCGCAGCGACCTTGCCACCCGCCGCGGCGATGTCGCGCGCTGTCGTCCAGCCGTCGTCGCCCGCTGTGAACAGCACGCTCTCGCGGCCGGGCAGCACGCGATGGCGGTTGACGTAAGAGCGCACCGCCCCGGCCAGCATGACGCCGGGCCGATCATTGCCTGCAAACACAATCGGCCGTTCGAGTGCGCCCGCAGCGAGGATCGCCCGCTTGGCATGGATGCGCCAGCCGCGCTGGCGCGGCTGATGCGCCGGCGGCTCCGGCAGATGGTCGGCGACCTGCTCGACCGCGCCGTAGATGCCGTGGTCGTACAGGCCGAACACGGTGGTGCGCGGCATGACCCGCACCTCCGGCAGGCTTTCGAGCTCGGCCAGCGTCGCGGCAAGCCATTCGGCGGCCGGCTTGCCGCCGATCTCGCGCCTTTCCGCCAGCAGGCGTCCGCCCAGCCGGAAATCCTCATCGCAGAGGATGACGCGGGCGCCGCTGCGCCCGGCCGCCAGCGCGGCTGCGAGGCCAGCCGGCCCGCCGCCGATCACCAGCAGGTCGCAGAAGGCGAAGGCTTTTTCGTAATGGTCGGGATCTTCCGCTCCGGCAGCGCGGCCGAGGCCGGCGGCGCGGCGGATCAGCGGCTCGTAGAGCTTCTCCCAGAAGGAGGCCGGCCACATGAAGGTCTTGTAGTAGAAGCCGGCGACCAGCGCCGGCGAGATCAGCCCGTTGAGCGAGAGCAGGTCGAAGGCGAGCGAGGGCCAGCGGTTCTGGCTCGCCGCCTCCAGCCCGGCGAACAACTCGACCACTGTCGCGCGGGTGTTGGGCTCGCGGCGCGCACCGGAGCGCAGTTCGACCAGCGCATTCGGCTCCTCCGGCCCGGCCGAGAGGACGCCGCGCGGACGGTGATATTTGAACGAGCGGCCGACCAGGCGCACACCATTGGCGAGCAGCGCCGAGGCCAGCGTGTCGCCGGCATAGCCTCGGTAGGATTTGCCGTCGAAGCTGAAATCCAGCGCCCGGCCGCGGTCGATCAGGCCGCCTGAGGCGAGGCGGAAAGGCTGTGCGCTCATGCTGCCGCTCCCGCTTTGCGCGCCTTTGCGGGCTCGACTGCCGCGATCATGTGGGTACGGGTGTCGCGTGTGACCACCAGCCAGGCATGGCAGCCGGCGGCGTGATACCAGAGCTCGCGATGGACACCGGCCGGGTTGTCGCGCTGATAGACGTAATTAGCCATCGCGGCCTCGCTCGCGGCCATGCCATCGGGCCGCTGCGGATCCGCGGCGCCGAGATAGCTGAATTCCTGGGCGTCGCGCGCGCCGCAATGGGGACAGGTGATGCGCATGATATCCTCGGCGGCGGGCTGTCAGTGCAGGTTCGGCTGGGCGCCTGCGCCCTTCTCGTCGATCACGTGCCCGGTGGCGAAGCGGTCGAGCCGGTAGGCGGCCGCGACCGGGTGCGGCTGCCCCGTTGCGATCAGATGGGCGAAGCAGAAGCCCGAGGCCGGCGTCGCCTTGAAGCCGCCATAGCACCAGCCGGCATTGAGATAGAGGCCGTCGACCGGTGCGAGGTCGATGATCGGCGAGCCGTCCATCGACATGTCCATGACCCCGCCCCAATGGCGCAGCATCCGCACCCGGCCGAGACCCGGCCACAGCGCCATCGCCGATTCCATCACGTCCTCGATCACCGGCAGGTTGCCGCGCTGGGCGTAGGAATTGTAGCCGTCGATATCGCCGCCGAAGACGAGGCCGCCCTTGTCGGACTGGCTGATGTAGAAGTGCCCGGCGCCGAAGGTGACGACGCCGTCGATCAGCGGCTTGAGGCCCTCCGAGACGAAGGCCTGCAGGACATGGGTCTCGATCGGCAGGCGCAGGCCCGCCATCGCCGCGACCCGCGACGAGTTGCCTGCGACCGCCATGGCGATCTTCTTCGCCCGGATCGGCCCGCGCGAGGTCTCGACACCGACGACGCGCCCGCCCGACATGGTGAAGCCGGTGACCTCGCAGTTCTGGATCATGTCGACGCTGCGGCTGTCGGCGGCGCGCGCAAAGCCCCAGGCGACGGCGTCGTGCCGGGCCGAGCCACCGCGGCGCTGCAGCAATCCGCCCTCGATCGGGAAGCGGGCATTGTCAAAGTCCAGATAGGGCAGCATCGCCCGGACCTGCTCGGTGCCGAGCAGTTCGGCATCGACCCCGGCGAGCCGCATCGCGTTGCCGCGCCGGGCGAAGGCGTCGCGCTGTGCGTCGGAATGATAGAGGTTCAGCACGCCGCGCTGGCTGACCATGGCGTTGTAGTTCAGGTCCTGCTCAAGCCCCTCCCAGAGCTTCATCGAGAGCTCGTAGAAGGGAGTGTTGCCGGGTAAGAGGTAGTTCGAGCGGATGATCGTGGTGTTGCGGCCGACATTGCCGGAGCCGAGATAGCCCTTCTCCAGTACCGCGACATTGCTGATGCCGTGCCGGCTGGCGAGGTAATGCGCCGTCGCCAGGCCGTGGCCGCCGCCACCGATGATGATGACATCGTATTCGGGCTTCGGCGCGGGATCGCGCCAGGCCGGAGTCCAGCCCTTGTGGCCCTGAAGGGTCTGCGACAGCAGCGAGAAGATGGAATAGCGCATCGACGGGTCCGGGCGGTCTTGTCTTCAGGAGATTGACCGACATAGGCTCGCCGACATGCTCGATAGCGACACGCGATTGTCCGATAGCGACGACAGTACGCCGAACCACATCGGCTTCCTGCTGATCCCGGACTTTGCGCTGCTGCCCTATGCCTCGGCGATCGAGCCGCTGCGCGCCGCCAACCGGCTCTCGGGCCGGCCGCTTTATCGCTGGAGCCATGTCTCGATCGACGGCGCCGCGGCGCCGGCCTCGAACGGTGTCGCCATCGCCGCCGATGCCAGTGTCGGCGCCGAGCTTCGGCTCGACTACCTCTTCGTCTGCGCCGGCGGCAATCCGGCGCTCTTCCAGCATCAGCCGACCTTCGCCTGGCTGCGCCAGCTCGCGCGGCGTGGCGTCCGGATCGGCGGCGTCTCGGGCGGACCCTATCTGCTGGCGCGCGCCAACCTCCTCGCCGGTTATCGCTTCACGATCCACTGGGAGCATGCCCCAGCCTTGCTGGAGGAATATCCCAACCTCGACCTGCGGCGCTCCTTGTACGAGATCGACCGCGACCGGCTGACCTGCAGCGGTGGCACCGCGCCGCTCGACATGATGCACGCCGTGATCGCACGCGAGCACGGCAGCGAGCTGGCGCTCGCTGTCAGCGAATGGTTCCTCCAGACCCATGTCCGCGAGGGCGCGGGGCCCCAACGCATGCCGCTGCGCGAGCGGCTCGGCATCGCGCATGCGCCCCTGCTGCGCGTGATCGCACGCATGGAACAGACCATCGAGACCCCCGAACCGCGTGAGGAGCTCGCCCGACTCGCCAATGTTTCTTTGCGCCAGCTCGAACGCCTGTTTCGCCAGCATCTCGGCCGCTCGCTCGGCGAGCACTACCTCGCTTTGCGCCTCGACCGTGCCCGCGACCTGCTGCGCCAGACCAGCCTGTCGATCCTCGAGACGGCTCTCGCCTGCGGCTTTGCCAGCGCTAGTCATTTCTCGCGCAGCTATCGCGAGCGCTTCGGCCATCCGCCGCGAGCCGAGCGGCTTCAGAAGGCCCGTCCGGATCGGCGCTGAGAGTCAAGAAAGCGTCGCACTGCGTCAAATCTGTGCGCCGATCCGCCGGAAGCTAGAGCTTCAAATAAAACAAGGGGATCGCAGCCGATGAAACGACTGACCGCTTTGGCGCTCGCAGTCGCAGCCACGCTCGCCGCCGTGCCGGCCTTCGCACAGGACACGCTCGCCAAGATCAAGGAGAAGGGCGTCCTCACCGTCGGCGTCAAGAACGACTACAAGCCCTGGGGCTTCCTCGATCCGTCGGGCAAGATCGTCGGCCTCGAGATCGATCTAGCCCAGGAGGTTGCGGGCAAGATCGGCGTGAAGCTCGAAATGGTGCCGGTGATCGCCGCCAACCGCATCGAGTTCCTGCGCCAGGGCCGCATCGACATGATCCTGGCGACGCTCGGCGACACGCAGGACCGGCGCAAGCAGATCGGCATGATCGAGCCGAACTACTATGCGGGGGCCACCAATGTGCTCGCGCCCAAGAGCGCTGGCCTGAAGAAATGGGAAGACCTCAAGGGCCGCAAGGTCTGCGCCGTGCAGGGCGCCTATTACAATCGCCGCGTCTCGCAGATCTATGCGCCGGACATGGTCGTGTTCCCCTCGGTGCCGGACGGGCTGAACGCGTTGCAGGGCAACAACTGCGTCGCCTTCCTGTTCGACGACACGCTGATCGTCTCAACGCTGTCGGGCGGCGATCCGAAATGGGCGAACTACGAGATGCCGCTGACCTCCGAGGACCCGCAACTCTGGGCGATCGGCGTGCGCCTCGACGATCTCGACGGCCCCTTCGCCAAGCTGGTCAAGGACATGTCGGTCGACTGGCACAAGAGCGGCAAGCTGCTCGCGCTCGAGACCAAATGGGGCATCAAGCAGAGCCCCTATCTGATCGAGACCAACAAGAAGCTGAAGGGCGGCTCGTAGCCTCGGTGCGTCATTCTCGGGCTTGCCCCGAGAATCTCATGACCAGAAGGCTCTGGTTTCCGAGATGGTCGGGTCAAGCCCGACCATGACGCACCAAGCTCACCCGCGATGTCGGACATGATCGCCGCTTTCTTCGAGCGCCTGAACGAGGCTCACGGCCTCAACTTCTCGATCTTCTACGACGCCTTCGACCGCTCGCGTTTCCTGACCGGGCTGTGGACGACGACCTATATCTGCATCGTCTCGATCCTGGCCTCGCTCGCGATCGGGCTGCTTGGCGTCTGGATAGCCGGCAGCAATTCTCGGCTCGGCCGGCTCCTGGTGCGGGCTTACGTCCAGTTCTTCCGGAACACGCCGCCGCTGGTGCAGCTCTCCTTCTTCTACTTCGCCGTGGGTAGCCTGCTGCCGACAGTCTCGGACGGCTTCGGCGGGCAGTCGCCCCTCGTCAGCGGTACCGGCTGGGCGATCGTCTCGCTCTCGCTCTTCGCCGGCGCCTTCAACGTCGAGATCTTCCGCGCCGGGATCGAGGCGGTACCGGAGACGATGGTCGAGGCGGCGGAATCGCTCGGCTATACCCGCTTCCAGCTCTGGCGCCAGATCGTGCTGCCGCTCGCCTTCCGCATCTGCCTGCCGGCGCTCAACAACAACCTCGTCAACCTCGTGAAGACCACCACGCTCGCCTACGCCATCGGCGTACCCGAACTGCTCTACGCCGCCTCGCAGATCTGGTCCGAGGTCTTCAATGTCCGCGAGATGATGAACGTGCTGCTTGTGGCCTATGTGCTGCTCGTCGCAGTGCTGGTCTGGGTGATGCATCGCTGGGAGCGGGCCATGCGCATTCCGGGCTACATGCCATGAAGACTGTCGCAACCGATCTCCCGGTCCTGAAGCCATTCCGCGCGCCGTCGATCGCGCCGAGCGGGCTCGCCGCACCGGCTCTGCTCAGCGCTGGCCTCGTCGCCGGTGTCGTCATCGTCTTCGCCGCCTCCCTTGCCGTGGCGCAGGTGACGGCTCCCACCGCGCGCGACAGCGCCGTCACCATCCTGCTGCGCTGGGCGCCGCTGATCTTCCAGGGCTTCCTGTTCAACCTGCTGATCAGCTTCCTTTCCATGGCGCTGGGGACCGCGGTCGGCGTGCTGTTCGGCATCGGCCAGGTCTCGCCATCGGCGGCGCTGCGCAAGCCGGCCTGGGCAGCGACGCAGTTCTTCCGCAACGCACCCTGGCTCGTCCTGCTGTTCTACGCGATGTTCCTCCTGCCCTTCGAGATCAGGCTCGGGCCGGTCACCATCGCCTTCCCGGCCTGGGTCAAGGCGATCATCGGGCTCGCGCTGCCGGTCGCGGCCAATGTCTCGGAGATCGTGCGCGGCGGCATTCGCTCGATCCCCTCCGGCCAGTGGGAATCGGCCGAGGCGCTCGCCTTCACCCGCCGCCAGACGATGTGGATGATCATCCTGCCGCAGGCGGTGAAACGGATGCTGCCGCCCTGGATGAACCTCTACGCCATCCTGACCATGGCGACGACGCTGATCTCGGTCGTCGGCATCCAGGACGGACTCACCATCACGCGCGCCGCCCTCGTCGCGGAGAGCAGGCCGGAGCTGATGCTGCCGATGTACCTGCTGCTGATGATGATGTTCTTCGCCTATTGCTATCCGATCGCGCGCCTCACCATGGCGCTCGAGCGCCGCTTCAATGTGAAGGGATGACCATGGCCGCCAAGCACCAACTCGGCGAGCCGGTCGTCGTCGTCGAGGGCGTCGAGAAGGCGTTCGGCGCCTTCGCGGTGCTCAAGGATGTGAGCCTCACCATCCGCCGCGGGGAGACTGTCTGCATCATCGGCCCGTCCGGCTCGGGCAAATCGACGCTGCTGCGCTGCATCAACGCGCTGGTGCCGATCAGCCGGGGCTCGATCACCGTCGCCGGCCGACAGGTCAACGATTCCGCTCTGGACAAGCTTGCGCTGCGCCGCGATGTCGGCATCGTCTTCCAGCAATACAATCTCTTCCCGCACAAGACGGCACTGCAGAACGTGATGATGGCGCCGGTCCATGTGCTGAAGCAGGACCGCGCCGAGGTCGAGGAGCGGGCCAAGCGCCTGCTTGCAAAGGTCGGCCTCTCGCACAAGCACGACGCCTATCCCGGCGAACTCTCCGGCGGCCAACAGCAGCGCGTCGCCATCGCCCGCTCGCTGGCGATGAACCCGAAGGTCATGCTCTTCGACGAGGTCACCGCCGCGCTCGACCCCGAGACCAAGAAGGAGGTGCTGGTCACCATCCGCGACCTCGCGGCCGAGGGTATGACCTGCATCCTGGTCACCCACGAGATGGGCTTCGCCCGCGAGGTCGCTGACCATGTCTACTTCACCGATGGCGGCGTGATCGTCGAGCACGCGCCGCCGGCCGAGTTCTTCGGGGCGCCGCGCGAGACCCGCACCCGCGCTTTCCTCGAGCAGGTTCTCTGAGGCGGCAGGTGCCTGAGCCGGATGTCGCGTCCCGACCGGTCAATGTCGCAAAACCGGCCGGCTCCGCCAGGCGCCGGAGCCAAGAATGAACGCAGTCATTCGAAAGCGCAGCCCATGACCGTCCCGGCCTCCGACCCCAAATCCGTCACCGGCAAGCCCCTCGCCATCGCCGAGAGCGTCGATGTCCTCGTCGTCGGCGCCGGCCCAGCCGGTCTCGCAGCTGCGATCGGGGCGGCAGCGCGGGGCTTGAGTGTCCTGCTGGTCGATGAGAACCCCGTTCCGTTCAAGACGATGGGGGACGAGGTGCCGCTGCATTTCGGCCAGGGGATGGCGGCGAGCGTCCGCAACCGCAACGCCATGATGGAGGCGTTCGTCACCTCCGAGCCGCGGATCGCCGAGGCCTTCGAGGCCGGCGTCGATCTCCGCCTCGGGACCGCCTGCTGGGCGCTCTACGCCAATGGTCCGGCGCTCGGCTGGATGCCCGGCCTGGTCGCCGGCCTCGCCGACGACGAGCGCAGTTTTCTGGTGCAGGCGGAGCACGTCATCCTCTCCTGTGGCCGCCGCGACATGGGCCTCGGCTTCCCCGGCTGGGAGAAGCCGGGCGTTATGGGCGCCACCGCCGCGCTCAGCCTTGCGACGCGCTATGGCGCACTGGGTCCGCGCCGGATCGTGCTCCTCGGCTCGAGCACGGAGGCGCTGACCGCGGCGCTGGCGCTACGCGAGGCAGGCGCCACGATCGTCGCCATCGTCGAGCAGGCGTCCGAGGCCATCGGCGATGCGACGCTGCTCGCCAGTCTGCGCGAAGGCGGCACGGAGATCGTGACGCGCCATATCGTGCGCGAGGCCGCCGGTCGCGACAGCGTCGAAGCGGCACTGCTGGCGAAGATCGACGAGAACGGCAAGCCTGCGGAAGAGGAACACGCCCTCGCCTGTGACGGCATCGTGCTGGCTGTCGGCACCACCCCGGTCGTCGATCTGATCGACGCAGCCGGCTGCAAAATGGCGTTCCAGGCCGAGCGCGGCGGCTACGCGCCGGTACTCGACGCGAACCAGAGAACCAGCGTCGCGAACGTCTATGCGATCGGCGACTGCGCCGGGATCTGGGCGGATAAGACACGCGACCGGACAATCGCCGAGGCGGAGGCGGTGCGTGCCATAGCTGCCCTCGGCACGACTGCAACTGATGAGCAGGCCCCGGCCTTGCCGGCCCCGGAATGCGATATCTCCGACTATCGCCTCGCCTGGGTCCGGGCGAGCGTCATCGAGGCGCGGGCCGAGTTCCATGTCTGCCAATGCGAGGAGGTGACGGCGCGCGAGATCCTCGAGGTCCGTCCACCGCGCTATCTCGATTGGCAGAACGAGCGCCGCAACGACCGCTCGCTCTCGGCGCTGCTCGGCGAAGGCCCGCCCGATCCCGACCAGGTCAAGCGCCTGACGCGCGCCGGCATGGGCCCCTGTCAGGGCCGCCGCTGCCGCGAACAGGTCGCCGCCCTGCTGGCGCTCGGCGCGGCGCAGCGGCTCTCGGCGATCCCGCTCGCGGGCTATCGGGCTCCGGTCAGGCCGATGCCGCTGTCGATGACGGCGCAGGTGCCCGAAGCGCCCGAGCAGGCCGAACATTGGGACACCTGGTTCGGCATGCACGCGCAATGGGTACCGTTCTGGGAGGTTCCGGAGCGCTACACCGTCGCAACCAATGACGCGACCGGCCCTGTCGCGAGCGAATGAGACCGAGGAGCTCTAACTCATGAGCGAGATCAAGGGAGCCTCGGTCGTGATCGTCGGCGGCGGCGTCACGGGCCTTTCCGCCGGCTGGTGGCTGGCGCAGGGCGGCATCGACGTGCTGGTGCTGGAAAAGGGCCTGATCGGCTGGGAGGCCTCCGGCCGCAATGGCGGCGGCTGCTCACACCACCATTCGCCCCTCTTCGCCGAGGAGCAGCGGCTCTGGCCGATCATGGACGAGTTGCTCGGCTATCCTACCGAATTCCGGGGGGAGCGCGTTCGCCTCGCCTCCAGCGAGCAGCAGATGGCACTCTATGGCCGTGCCCTGCGCAACGCCGAGCGGCAGGGCTTCCAATCGGAGGTGCTCGACGTCAAGCAGGCCAAGGAACTCGTCCCGCTTGCGGGCGACACCATCGTCGGCGGCTATCACTACAAGTTCGGCGGCCATGCCAACCCGCACCGGACGCTGCAGGGCTATGCCTGGGCGATGCAGGACCATGGCGGGCGCATCCTGCAGCACACCACCGTCACCGGCTTCCGGACCGAAGGCGGCCGCGTCACCGCCGTCGAGACCGATCGCGGCGAGGTCGGCTGCGACAGCCTTGTGCTCGCCGCCGGCCCGCAGACCGGGCGGCTCTCCGCCATGCTCGGGCAAGAGGTGCCGGTGCAGTCGGCCCGCTGCGAGATGATCGTGACCGAGCCGCTGCCGCTGATGCCGCTCGGCGGTGTCGATGGCTGCGGGCTCTATGGCCGCCAGACACTGCGCGGCAATCTCGCCTATGGCGGTGGGCCGCATGAATGGCTGGCGCTGGCCGAAGAGGGCACGCTGCCTAAACCGACCACACCGCTGATGTTGCACATGGGCAGGCGCCTCGCCGAATTGCTGCCCAGGGCGGCGCATGCCCGCATCATCCGCTCCTGGGCCGGCGTCGTCGAGAACACGCCGGACGGCCGGCCGGTGATCGACCGCCTTGCTTCACAGGCCAATGTCGTGGTGGCGACGCTGTCGAGCGTCGGCTTCGGCCTCTCGCCGGCGAGCGGGCGGGCGATCCGCGATCTCGTGGTGGATGGCGCCTGCGGCTTCGCCGACATCTCGAGTTTCAGGCTGGCGCGTTTCGCCGAGCTGGAGCCGGACTGGCGCGAGTTGCAGGGCTGGCAGGTGACCGCCGCGACCGAGGCATTGGCGGCGTAGTCTCGCGACAGATCAATCTCGCCCTGCAATCTCAAGTTGACGTTGCGTAATGTTGCGTTAATCTCCGCGCTATTCTTGCAATCCGCCTTTCGACAGTGTTTCGCGCGAGCCGCACTGCGACAGCCGGATCGCGAACGTCTTGCGTGTCGGAGGGCAGCATGCTCGGCCTTGAACTTCTTCGCAGGCTCTATCCATCGGCAGAGGAGGCCAATCTCCGCCACTTCTCCGAACAATCCGGCAGCTTGTTGCCGGAGTTCGGTATTTCCGAGCGGCGCAATCGACTGCATTTCTTCCTTGCCCAGATGGGCCATGAGTCCGGCGGACTGCGGATCCGCAGTGAGAACATGAACTATTCGGCAAGGCGCATGATGCAGGTCTGGCCAGCGCGCTTTCCGACGCTGGCCTCGACGGACGGCCTTGCCGGCAACCCGGAAGCCCTTGCCAACAAGGTCTATGGCGGGCGCATGGGCAACGACAAGCCAGGGGACGGCTTCAGGTTTCGCGGTCGAGGCTATATCCAGATCACCGGCCGCGAGGGTTATCGCGAGGTCGGCGACCAGGCCGGGCTGAATCTGGAAAGGAATCCGGAGCTCGCTCTGGAACCGGAGCACGCGTTACGGATCGCCTGCGCCTTCTGGACCTGGAAACGGATCAACCCGCTTTGCGATCAGGGCGACTTCGTCGCTCTCACCAAGCGGATAAACGGGGGCACCGTCGGGCTTCAGGATCGCTTCCACTGGTTGGAGAGGGTCCAGGAGATCGTCGCGTGGCCAGGCACGGCAGCCCCGGCGGTCGAGCTCAAGGAAATCGCGCTCTCGACCGCGCGACTCAAGGCGATCCAGATCAAGCTTGCCGATCTCGGCCTTTATCAGGGCTCGATCGATGGCATCTTCGGCAAGAACAGCCGCACTGCCCTCAAGATATTCCAAGCCGAAACGGGGCTGCCGAAGAACGGCCTTCTGGATCAGAAGACTATCGACGCCCTCGGCGTGTGACGCTCATTGCAGTGCGATCGTCACATCCGAGCGCGCTCGCGAGGAGCAGGCGAGGATGTAGCCCTGCGCTTCCTCCTCGGGTGAGATCCCGCCTTCGTGCCGCATCTCGACGGAGCCCTCGACGAGAGCGACCCTGCAGGTGCCGCACATCCCCAAGGCGCAGCCGCAGGGGATGATAATGGTCTGGCGCGTCGCCGCCTGCAGCAGCGTTTCGCCCGGCTGCGCGGTGAAATGCTTGTCGCCGAACGTGACCGCATAGCCTCCAGCCGGTGCATCGGCTGGGACCGGAGGCGGCGCGACGGCTGCGACAGCGCCGAAATGCTCGACATGGAAGAGTTCGCGCGTGCCACCCTCGGCGGCATGGATCAGCCGCGCCTCCTCCATGAAGCCGGCGGGACCGCAGCAGAAGACCTCGCGGCGCCCGTAATCCGGCAGCGCGACCGAGACCAGCCTTCGGCCGAGCCGGCCGCTGAAGCCGAACCAGCCGGGCTCCGGCCGGCTGACGAGCATCGCGACTTTCAGTTTCGGCATCCGCGCCTGCAGTTCGGCGAGTTCACCGGCGAACAGGATGTCGCGCGGCATGCGCGCCGCATGGAGCCAGTGCACATCGGTATCAGGCGCAGTCGCCGCGAGGTGGCGCAGCATCGCCATCAACGGGCTCGCACCCGAGCCGGCCGAGATCAGAGCGAGCCTGTCGGTCGTGCGATTGTCGATGGTGAAGCGGCCCTTCGGCGGCCGGCCTTCGAGCCGCGCGCCCACCACGAGCTCATCGTGCAGCCAGCGGGTGGCGCGGCCCTTGGCATGAGCCTTGATCGTCATCGCGATCGTGCCCGAGACGTCAGGCGCCGAGGCGAGCGAGAAGGTGCGGAACAGGGTCTCGCCGTCGATCTGCAGCTTCAGCGTCATCGACTGGCCGGCGGCATAGGCGGGCACGCCCTCCTCGGGTCGGAAGACGAAAGTCTTCACGTCATGCGTCTCATAGCGGATGCCGGCGACGGTCAGTTGCAGCAGGCCGGCCGAGGATGCGTCCGCTGTCGGCGCGTCCAGGCTATCGCCGCTCATTCGGCGGCCATCCTGAACGGAGCGGGCTCGCCGGCATAGGCCGCCATCTTGCCGGCATACCAGTTGGTGAAATTGATCAGCATGAACTCGGTCGGGGCGTAAGGCCCGGGCTGGTAGCCCATCGAGCGGATGCCGGCATGGTTCACCGCCGCGAGCTCGGCATCCTGCGCATTGGTCGCGATCCAGACCTCGGTCAGCCGCTGGATGTCGTAATCGATGCCTTCGACCGCATCCTCATGCACCAGCCAGGTCGTGCGCACCGCGGTCTTGTCCTGCGAGAGCGGCAGCACCCGGAAATGCAGGATGTGATCGGCGAGGAAGTGGTTCCAGTTGTTCGGCACGCGGAACATCCTGACCGAGCCGAGATCGGGTTCAGTGAAATCCGCGAGCAGCTTCCGGCAGGCCGGTCCGCCATCGAGCGTGAACGACAGCGCCCCTTCATGGAACGGCAGGCGGATGCAGCGGAACTCCTCTCCGCCATCGACAGGCTGATGCGGCAGGCCCAGTGCATCCCACTTCGCCGTCTTGCGATCCATCAGCCCCTTGAACTCGGCCGGCCCGCGCGGATCGTCCGGCAGTGCGAACTCGACCAGCGTCACCAGGAGCTCGGGATGGTTGCCGGCGCAGTGGTAGCACTCGCGATTATTCTCGATGACGAGCTTCCAGTTGGCGTCCTCGATCAAGGTCATCTCGAAGGCAACCTTGGTGCGCTCCGGCATATGCGGCGCGATATAGGGCGTCACCGCCTCGCGATAGCGCGTCAGGTCGGGGGGATCATCGGCAAGGCAGATATAGACCATGCCGCAGATCACCTCGACATGCACGGGCTTCAGCCCATGGGCCGAGCGGTCGAAATCTGCAGGCATCTGGCGGGCGTTGAGCAGCGAGCCGTCGAGCTCGTAGACCCATTGGTGATAGGGGCAGACGAGGCGGTTGGCGCGGCCCTTCTCATGGCCACAGATGCGCGAACCGCGATGACGGCAGCTGTTATGGAAGGCGCGCACCTGACCGTCGCGGTCGCGCAGCACGATCACCGGATTCTCGCCGACCGTTAGAGTGAGATAGTCGCCCGGTTTCCTGATCTCGCAGGCATTGCAGGCGAACAGCCAATCGGTCTCGAACACCACCTTGATGTCGGTCTCGTGCATTGCCGGGTCGACATAGAAGGCCTGCGGCAGGCTGAAGCCCTCGCGTCGCTCGGCGAGGAGCTGGCGGATGCGGTCGCGATCGATCATCGGCTGAGACCCTGCGGGTGTGTAGGCCACGATCTTGCGCCGCCGGAGGGCGGAGAGGCCGGAATATTCCGACCTGGCTGGCAAGCTTTCCGACGAACGCATGTCGCTTTCATTGCAACAATGTCGGAAATCCGCTTTCCTTGGAACGGCTCCAGGCCGGATCATCGCTGGAGGAGGTCAAGGCATGAGCGAGGCGCCAGCCGGCACCCAGATCGTCACTCTCTTGCTCGTCGAGGGTTTCTCGATGATGAGCGTGGCCTCGGCCATCGAGCCGCTGCGCTCGCTCAACCGGCTGATCGATCGGGAGGCCTGGCGCTGGCGGCTGGCGAGCCTCGATGGCGTCATCCTGGCCGCCTCGAACGGCATCCCGATCCCGACCGAGCCGGCCGAGACCGCCCTGCCCGGCTCGCATTACTTCCTTGTCTGCGGCGGCCTGCGCATCCAGTCGGTCGACGAGCGGCGCTATCTCGCGATCCTGCGCAAGGCGGTACGCGCCGGCATACGCGTCGGCTCGCTCTCCACCGGCACCTATCTGCTCGCCCGCGCCGGTCTGCTCGACGGCTATCGCTCGACGATCCATTGGGAGAACCGCCCGGCCTTCCAGGAGGAGTTCCCTGATCTGGTCTGTACCGATAAGCTCTACGAGATCGACCGCGACCGCATGACCTGCTCCGGCGGCACCGCGGCGATGGACCTGATGCTGCATCTCATCACGGAACGGCATGGCGCCGATCTTGCGCGCCGCGTCGCCAACCAGTTCCACCATGATCGTATCCGCGACGAGCGCGACAACCAGAGCGGCGGCCGGCTGGAGCGGATGACGAGCCTGCCGCCGGCCGTGCGCAACGCGGTCAGGCTGATGCAGCGCCATGTCGAGGACACGATCTCGATCGCCGAGATCGCCGGGAAGGTCGGCATGAGCCCGCGCCAGCTGGAGCGACTGTTCCTGCGTTATCTCCAGACCTCGCCGGCACGCTATTATCTCTCCCTGCGCATCGACCGGGCGCGGGAACTGCTCCTCTACTCCGATCGCCCGATCCTCGAGGTCGCGATCGCGGCCGGCTTCACCTCGACCTCGCATTTCGCCCACTGGTTCAGGAAGCTCCAGGGCGTGCGGCCGAGCCAGTTGCGCGGGCGGCCGGCGATCGACGAGGCGGCGACGGTCCCGATCGCCTGAGGCGAGCGCGCGGCAAGTCGTAACCGCGATGTTCGGTGTCGCTTCCCCGGCCCGAGCCTCGAACAGTTCTGATCGACACTTTTAGCGCAAGACCGATAACCGTCGGCGGGGAGCGGCAGTGGAAACGATCGCCTTCATCATGGCGAATCTTCCCGTGATCGGGCAGCGGATGCTGGAGCACGTCTCGCTCGTGGCCGTCTCGGTCGGCGTCGCGATCCTGACCGGTGTGCCGACAGGCATCGCGATCACGCAGAACCGGCGCGCCGCCGACACGGTGCTCTACATCGCCTCGATCATCATCACGATCCCCTCGATCGCGCTGTTCGGTGTCCTGATCCCGCTGCTTTCGACGATCGGCCACGGCATCGGCTACCTGCCTGCGGTGATCGCGCTCATCCTTTATGCCCAGCTGCCGATCATCCGGAACACCTATACGGCGATCATGAACGTCGATCCGGCGCTGCGCGAGGCGGCGCGCGGCATGGGCATGACGACGCTCGAGCGGCTGCGCCGGGTCGAGCTGCCGCTGGCGCTGCCGGTGATCCTCAACGGCGTGCGCAGCGCCGTGGTGCTCAACATCGCGATCGCCGCGATCGCGACCTATATCGGCGCCGGCGGGCTCGGCACCTTCATCTCGCGCGGCATTTCGCAGACCGACATCCGCCAACTCCTGACCGGTGCCATCGCCGTCAGCCTGCTCGCGATCCTCGCCGACTATGGCCTGCTCTTCGCGCAGCGCCTGCTCACCTCGCCGGGATTGAGGCTGAAATGATCCGTCTCGATCAGGTCTCCAAGCATTTCGGGACGATGATCGCCGTCGACCGCATCGACATGGAGGTGCCGGCAGGCGCCGTCTGCGTCCTGCTCGGCCCGTCAGGCTGCGGCAAGACCACGACCATGAAGATGATCAACCGGCTGATCCCGCCGACCTCGGGCAGGATCTATGTCGACGGCAAGGATACGGCTGGTGTCGACGAGGTCAGCCTGCGCCGCTCGATCGGCTACGTCATCCAGCAGATCGGCCTGTTCCCCAACATGACGATCGAGGAGAACATCTGCGTCGTGCCGGACCTGCTCGGCTGGCCGACAGCGAAGTCGCGCAAGCGTGCTGCCGAATTGCTCGACATGGTCAATCTCGACCCGTCGGTTTTCCTGAAGCGCTATCCCAAGCAGCTCTCCGGCGGCCAGCAGCAGCGCGTCGGCGTGGTGCGCGCGCTCGCCGCCGACCCGCCGGTCCTGCTGATGGACGAGCCTTTCGGGGCGATCGACCCGATCAACCGCGAGGTGATCCAGGACGAGTTCATGAAGCTCCAGGCCGAGCTCAGGAAGACCATCGTCTTCGTCAGCCATGACATCGACGAAGCCGTGAAGATGGCGAGCCGCATCGCGATCTTCCGCGACGGCAAGCTGATCCAGTACGACACGCCCGACAACATCCTCGCCCATCCGGTCGACGCCTTCGTCTCGGAATTCGTGGGCTCCGACCGGACATTGAAGCGGCTGCGGCTGATCAAGGTCACCGACGCGATGATGGCCGAGCCGCCGCGCGTGCGCGCCGAGGACACGCTCGATACCGCCGTGAAGCTGATGGAGGAGCACGGCCATGTCTCGGTGGTGATGGTCGGCCCGCGTGGCCGGGCCCGTGGCGTGATACGGTTGGAGGAGGCGCGCGAGCGCAAGGGCACGGTCGGCGAGCACCAGGAGCCACTGCCCGGCGTCGTCAACATCCGCGACGACCTGCGCACCGCCGTCTCGCAGATGTTCACCCATGGCGTGACCTGGCTCGCCTGCGTCGACGATGACGGCTTCTACAAGGGCTACGTCACCCAGAAGAGCATCACCCAGGTGCTCGGCGCGACCTATCGGGAAAGCTGAGATGGGGCGCGCGGGCCTCGCCGGAACGCTTCGCTGGCTTGTCGTCTTCGGCGCCTTCGCGCTCGGCGCCTGGCTGCAGGCGCGCGGCACGATTCCCGCCATCCTCAGCCACGCGCAGGATGTCACCTATCTCATCCGCCAGCACCTTGCGCTCGCCGCGATGTCGGGCGCGATCGCGCTCGTCGTCGGCATTCCGCTCGGCATCATGCTGACACGGCCACGCTTCGAGATTTTCGCCGACGCGGTGACGCAGATCGTCAATCTCGGCACCACCATCCCGACGCTCGCCCTGCTTGCGATCGCGATGTCGTTCCTCGGCATCGGCTCGCCGCCGGCGATCTTCGCGCTCTTCGTGCTGACATTGCTGCCGATCGTGCTCAACACCATCGCCGGCCTGCGCTCCGTGCCGCAGCATTTGATCGAGGCGGCGCGCGGCATGGGCATGACGCCCGGCCAGATCCTGCGGCGGGTCGAACTGCCCAACGCCGTCTTTGTCATCCTCGCCGGCGTGCGCACCGCCTTCGCCATCAATATCGGCACGGTGCCGCTGGCCTTCCTGATCGGCGGCGGCGGCCTGGGCGAGCTGATCTTCACCGGCATCGATTTGATGGAGCCGAGCATGCTGCTGGCGGGGGCGATCCCGACTGCGCTGCTCGCCGTGCTCGTCGATTTCCTGATCGGCCAGATCCAGTTCTGGCTGATCCCGAAAGGCGTCAACCCGCTGCGCTGAGCAGCGGCCCATTCAACCAGAAAAGGGGAACACGACCATGCTCAAGCGCACCTTCCTAGGTCTCGCCTCCGCCACGCTGGCCTTCGCCGTCCTGCCCCTCGCCGCGCAGGCGCAGTCCGTCGTCGTCGGCGGCAAGAATTTCACCGAACAGCAGATCATGGCGGAGATGACGACGCAGTTGCTCAAGGCCAAGGGCTTCACGGTCGACAAGCGCGCCGGGCTGGGCACCGCGCCGCTGCGTCAGGCGCAGGAAGCCGGGCAGATCGACCTCTATTGGGAATATACCGGTACGTCGCTGATCACCTTCAACAAGGTGAGCGACAAGCTGGATGCGGCCGCAACCTATGCCAAGGTCAAGGAACTCGATGCCGCCAAGGGCCTCGTCTGGCTGAATCCGTCCAGAGCGAACAACACCTATGCGCTCGCCATGCGCAAGAAGGACGCCGACGCCAAGGGCGTCAAGACGCTTGACGACCTCTCTGCCAAGGTGACGGGGGGCCAGGCCCTGAAGTTCGGCTGCAATGCCGAGTTCTACGCCCGTCCCGACGGGCTCGCGCCGCTGCAGAAGACCTATGGCTTCGATTTCGGCCGAGAGAACGTGGTGCGGATGGATACCGGCCTGGTCTACCAGGCGCTGCGCGACAGTCAGGTCGATGTCGGCCTCGTCTTTGCCACCGACGGACGCGTCCCGGCCTTCGATTTCGTGATCCTGACGGACACCAAGGGCTATTTCCCGACCTATGCGATGACGCCCGTCATCCGCAAGGAGACGCTCGACAAGAA
Organism: Allobosea sp. LjRoot237; assembly: GCF_964253285.1. Lineage (NCBI taxonomy): Bacteria > Pseudomonadati > Pseudomonadota > Alphaproteobacteria > Hyphomicrobiales > Alloboseaceae > Allobosea > Allobosea sp. LjRoot237. The sequence goes on along the minus strand of NZ_CAXUQP020000001.1, from coordinate 5,425,743 downwards.
CCCGAAGCTGGCAGAATTCCTGAACGGGCTCTCCGCCAAGCTCGACGATGCGACGATGGCCAGGCTCAACGCCTCGGTCGATGTCGACAAGAAGAGCATCGAGGAGGTCGCGGCCGGCTTCCTCAAGGCGCAATCGCTGGTCTGATCGCTCCGTCTAAACCCCGCGAGGGTCCCATGTCGACGCTGAAGGTCGCGGTCGCCCAGATCCTGTGCGAGCCGGCCGATCTCTCCGCAAACCTCGCTGCGCACCTCGACGCCATCGTCAGGGCGTGCGGCGAGGGCGCAGAGCTGCTGCTGTTTCCCGAGCTGTCGCTGACCGACTATCTCGCCGCGCCCGATTGCAAGACCCTGGCCCTGAAGCCGGATGCCGAAGTGCTCATGCGCCTCGCCGAAGCGGCGGACGGCATCACCGTCTCGGCCGGCTTCATCGAGCGCGACGAACAGGGCCGCTTCTTCAACAGCCAGGGCCTCTTCCGCAACGGCAAGCTGCTCGCGATCCATCGCAAGCTCAACCTGCCCGGCTACGGCACCTTGTGCGAGGACCGCGTCTATGCCCGCGGCAGCGATCTTTCTTCGACCGAGCTGGCACCGGGTTGGCGCGCCACCACGCTGATCTGCGCCGATGCCTGGAACCCGGCACTGCCTTGGCTCGCCGCGCTCGGTGGCGCCAATCTGCTGCTACTGCCGGCAGCCTCGGCGCTCGGCGCAGTCGGAGGCGGCTTCGACAATCCGCGCGGTTGGGAGATCAACCTCGCTCATACCGCGATGACCTACGGCCTGCCGACCCTCTTCGCCAATCATTGCGGCATGCGCGGCGGCGCGGCGTTCTGGGGCGGATCGCGCATCCTCGATGCCTCCGGCCACGAGCTTGCCCGGGCCGGGACTGCGCCCGGGCTCATCGTCGCCGAGCTCTCGCAAGCCGACGGCGAAGCGGCTCGGCGCCGTCTGCCGACTGCGCGTGACGGCGACCCGATGCTGATCGGAGCGTTGCTGCGCGATTTGATCTCGAAAGACGAAAGCTTGCGAGCGTGAATGATCCGGTCGACTGCATTCATGGCCTGACGTTCTCCCGCCTGCCGGCCGAAGTGGTTCATCAGGCCCGCCGTTGCCTGCTCGATCTCGTCGGTGTCGCTATCAGCGGTCGGCAGACGCAGCTCTCCCGCATCGCGCATGATTTCGCGATCGACCATCTCGGCGCCGGACGAAAGAGCGCGCGCCTGCTCTTCGACGGGCGCCGGGCAAGCGCTGCGGGCGCGGCCTTCGCCGGAGCCACGACGATCGATTCCTTCGACGCACATGACGGTCACGCCTTGACCAAGGGCCATGCCGGGGTCGCGATCCTGCCGGCGCTGCTCGCAGTCGCGGATGCCGAAGGGCTGCTCGATGATTGCGCTCTCGACGGCGAGGCGCTGCTGAGCTGCCTCGTCTTGGGCTATGAGATCGCGACGCGCGCCGGCATCGCCCTGCACGCCAGCGCCTGCGACTACCACACCTCCGGCGCCTGGAACACGCTGGGCTGCGCCGCCGTCGCCGCCCGCCTGCTCGGCCTTGACCGCGAGCGCACCCGTCATGCGCTCGGCATCGCCGAATATCACGGTCCGCGCAGCCAGATGATGCGCTGCATCGACCACCCGACCATGGTCAAGGACGGCTCGGGCTGGGGCGCCCTGGCCGGCGTCAGCGCCGCCTATCTCGCGAGGGACGGCTTCACGGGAGCTCCAGCGATCACCATGGAGGCACCCGATCAGGCCGCGATCTGGGCCGATCTCGGCGAGCACGGGCTGATCCTCGATCAGTATTTCAAGCCGTGGCCGGTCTGTCGCTGGGCTCAGCCGGCAATCGAGGCTGCAAGCCGCCTCCTGTCCGGGCATGCTCTTGCGGCATCTGACATTGAACGCATCGAGGTCGACACCTTCCACGAGGCGGTGCGCCTGGGCGCGCAGCTGCCGACGACGACGGAGGCAGCGCAGTATGCGATCGGCTACCCACTGGCCGCCTACATCGTGCGCGGGCAGCTCGGCGCGGACGAGATCGGCGCCGATGGGCTGGGCGACCCCGCGATCCACGGCATGCTGCTCCGTGTCCGGCTCATCGAGGAGACCGAATTCTCCCGACGTTTTCCGGTGGAGCGGCTTGCACGCCTGCGCCTCGTCCTGAAGTCAGGTCAGATCGTTGAATCCGCGGCCAGGGCCGCTCGCGGCGACAGAGCCTGTCCCCTGTCGGACGCAGACCTGCTTGCGAAATTCGATTTCGCCACCGCCGCACTCGACAATGAGCGCAGCATCGCACTGGTCGATAATTGCCTGACGCTCACCGGGCGAGGCACGATGGAATCCCTCTGCCGGAACCTGTTTGCGCCGATTTGAATTCGAAGCCGTCGGACGGATCTGCCCGGCGACCAGCACCGTGATCCGCTCGGCGAAGCGGAAGACCAGGCCCATATCGTGCTCGATGAAGACCACGGTCAGGCTGGCGGTCAAGGCGTGGACGTGCTCGAAGATCGCCGCGCTTTCGGCGGCAGGTACACCGGCCGCCGGTTCGTCGAGCACGAGCACACGCGGGCGCGCCGCCATGGCGATCGCTAATCTGCTGTTTTCCGGCACGATCGGCAGGTATCCGAAGCTGTGCCTGATCTTCTCCCATGCCGGTCGAGTAGGGCTCAACGGCCGACACTCCGCGCCATCGCTTGATGATCTACACGTCTGGCCTTGAGGAAGGTGCCGACGGAGCGCCCATCCGTCGGCACCTTTTCCGAAATTTTCCTTCCGCAGCATTGTCGGCCAATGCGAGCCCGCCGCTTCAGGAGCCGTATTCGTCGCCGCTCAGACCACCTTGGTGCGCAAGGTACCGATGCCCTCGATATGACCTTCCATCACGTCGCCGCGCATGATCGCACCGACGCCGGAGGGCGTGCCCGACATGATCAGGTCGCCCGGCTGAAGCTCGAATAGGCCGGAGAGATAGGAGATCATCTCCGGCACCTTCCAGATCATGTGGTTGAGGTCGCCCTGCTGGCGGATCTCGCCGTTGACCTTCAGCCAGATCGCTCCGTTCTCGGGATGGCCGATCGTGCTCGCCGGCACGATTTCGCCGAGTGGCGCCGAATGCTCGAAGGCCTTGCCGATCTCCCAGGGTCGGCTCGCCTTCTTGCACTCGTCCTGCAGGTCTCGCCGGGTCATGTCGAGGCCGACGGCATAGCCGTAGACGTGGTCGATGGCGTTCTCGACGGGAATATCCTTGCCGCCCTTGGCGAGGGCGACGATCATCTCGATTTCGTGGTGAACATTGCTGCTGTGCGGCGGATAGGGGAAATCGCCGCCATCGAGGACGACGTTGTCGGGGTTCTTCTGGAAGAAGAAGGGCGCCTCGCGGGTCGGGTCTCCGCCCATCTCGATCGTGTGGGCGGCGTAGTTGCGGCCGACGCAATAGATGCGGTGAACCGGGAAGCGGCTTTGCGTCCCGCGCACGGGAAGCGAAACCGGCGCCGGGGCCTGGACGACATGGTTCTGAGGCGTGGCGATGTTCATCTTGCAGGATCCTTCGTTGGCAAGAGGATTGGTCAGCGCGAGGCGGCGTAATAGGCGAACCGGCGTTCGAGCCCGGCCAGCAACTCGTTGAGGGTGAAGGCGAAGCTGAAGAGCACGAGCAGCAACGCCCAGAAGTGCTCCATCAGGAAATGCGACTGGTAGATCTCGAACAGCGTGCCGAATCCGACGACGGAGACGAGCAATTGCCCGATGACCACGCCCTTGACGGCGCGGATCATGCCCAGCCGGATGCCGGCCAGGATTTCGGGCAGCGCCGCCCAGAGATAGATCCGGCTGAAGGCCTGCCAGCGATTGGCGCCGAAACTGCGTGCCATCTCGACCAGCGAGGGTGAAATGGCGCGGACGCCGGCGCGGGTGTTAAGCACGACGATCCACATCGAGAACAGCACGACGACGAGGACGATCGTCGTCTCGCCAAGCCCGAACAGCACCATGATCACCGGGACCAGTGCACTGAGCGGCGCCGAGAGGAAGAGGTTCACCCAGGGCAGGAGCAGCCGGTCGGCAATGACCGAGCGGCCCATCAGGATCCCGAGCGGGACGCCGATGCCGACCGCAATGGCATTGCCGAGCAGGAAGGCGCGGCCGGTGATCAAGAGCGCGTCGAGGAACGAAGCGGTCGGGACGATCTCGAAGACGCGCCAGACGATGCGCGACAGCGGCGGCAGGATGAAGCCCGCATCCGTATGGCCTGCGATCTCCCAGATCACGGCCCAGACGATGAGTGACGTCATCATGGGAAGGCGGATGCCGGAAATGACCATGGCCGCCCCCTAATCCAGATAATGCTTGAGCTGCTGCCAGATATCCTCGACGACATCGAGATAGGCACTGTCGCGCCTGATCTTCTCCGGGTCGCCGCCGCGCACGATCCTCGGCTCGATGATCGCCGAGACGCGGCTCGGACGGCGCGAGAGCAGCGCGATCCGATCGGAGACGTAGACCGCCTCTTCGATGCTGTGGGTCACGAAGATGAACGACTTGCCCTCGTTGGCGACGAGCTCGAGCAGCTCCTCCTGGAACTTGCGGCGCGTCTGCTCGTCGACGGCCGAGAACGGCTCGTCCATCAGCACGACCTTGGCGTCGACCGCGAGCGCGCGGGCAAGGCCGACGCGCTGGCGCATGCCGCCCGAGAGCTCGTGCGGGTATTTCTGCTCGAAGCCCTTGAGCCCGACGCGCGCGATGTGGCGTTCGGCGATCGCCTCGCGCTCGCCATGGGCGACACCGCGCAATTCGAGCCCGAAGGCGACATTGCGGATGACGCTCGCCCAGGGCATCAGCGCGAAATCCTGGAAGACGAAGGCGCGTTCGGGTCCCGGCCCCTTCACCTCGCGGCCGTCGACGAAGACCTGGCCGCCGCTCGCCGGGATCAGGCCGGCGATGATCTTCAGGAGCGTGGTCTTGCCGCAGCCCGATGGCCCGAGCAGGGTCGTCAATCGGCCTTCCGGAAAGTCCAGCGATATGCCGCTGAGCGCCTCGATGCCGCCGGCATAGGTCTTCGAGACGCTCTTGACCTCGACGATCGGCCGCGTGGCGAGCGGCGGGATCGGCGCGGAACCGGACATCTGCCGTGGTTCAGCAGGAGCGATGGTCGGGTTCATGCACGGGCCTCCGGTCGGAACAGGGTGAGCTCGATCCGCTCCAGCAACTCGATGAACAGGACCGAGAACACGATGATGGCGAGAATGGCCGCGTACATCTTCGGATAGTCGGCGACCGACTGGTTGTAGGAGATCACGTCGCCGATACCGGTCGGCGTGATCAGCAGCTCGGCGAGGATCACGCCGATGAAGGCGGCCGCGCAGCCGAGCCGGAGACCGGCGAAGATCATCGGGCTCGCTGCGGGCAAGATGACGAGGCGGATGCTCTGGCTGCGGCTGGCGAGAAAGGACCGGCCCATTTCCAAAAGCGATTTTGGCGTGTTGCGCACCGCCCCGAGCGTGTTCAGCACGATGACCGGCATCGCCATGATGCAGACGGTCATGATCTTGGCGGTGAGCCCGATGCCGTAGGCGAAGGTCAGGATCGGGATGAGCGCGGCCAGCGGCGCCGCCTGCGCGATCACGAAGACGGGCGCGATCAGCCATTCCGAAGGCTCGTGCAGACCCATCAACACGCCGAGCGCCACGCCGAGCAGGACTGACATGGCAAGGCCGATCACGAGCGGGTGGAGCGTGATCAGGAAGGCCTTGTAGAGCGTTCCATCGGCGATGATCGCACTGAGGCCGCCCATGGTTTCGAGGAAGGTCGGGAAGGCTGGGCTTAGTGGAATCCGCCCGGCATATTCCCAAAGCGCGAGTACTGCCGCGAAGGAAACCAGGCGCAGGACGAGCGGGTGGATCAGCGCATCGCGCCAGTAGCTGGCCGGAGGCTCACGGCGCGTCGGGAGGGCAGTGGCAAGGTCGGAAATCTGCAAGGGAGGTCACTCCGCTCGTGAGAGCCGCAGCGAGGGGCAGGCCGGGCCGTATTCGCCCGGCATGCCGGTTGGCTGGACAGGCGCGAGCTCGCCCTAGCTGCCCAATGCCTTGCGTGCCCGCTCGAGCGGCGCGAGATACCAGAAGTCCTCGACCCTCAGCTCCGCAGCCGGCCCCTGCATCTGTCCGGCCTCGGTGTAGAACTCGAAATCGGCCTTCGCGATTTCGGCGCTGCCGCCGGTCGGCGCATAGACGCCCTCCTTGGTCGCCATCGTGTAGAACTTGGTGATGCCCTCCAGCACCTCCTTGGGCTGGTCGGCCATCAGCTTGCGCTTGGTGCGCTCCTGCTCGACGATTCCCGGGTTGGCCGCCATCTCCTGCCAGAGGCGCAGGAATTCGGTGACGATGACGTCCACCTGCTTTTCGTTCTTCTTGATCCAGTCGATCTGCCCGAACAGGGTCTCGTCGGAAGCGGGCTCGCTGACCCCGGGAAGGACGTGGAAGCGGTCGCCCGCCTTCTCGAGCAGCAGGTTCTTGTTGGCGAGATCGACGACGGTGGCTTTGATCTGGCCCTTCATCATGCCGATGATCCGGTTCTCTGATCCGGGTACATAGCTGCGCTCGCCGAACTGGATGCCTTCGCGCTTGGCGATGATGTTGCCGATGGCCTCCGTCCCCGTCGCACGGGCGTGGAAGGTGATCGGCTGGCCGTTCATGTCCTTCCACGATTTGTAGGACTTGTCGGCAACCGGGAAGAAGACGAGGCGCGTGCCCTGGAAGAGCACCCGTAGCGGCGCCTTGCTCTTCTGGACGACGGCATAGGGCGTGCCGATGCCCAGATCCGCCTGACCGTTGATCACGGCCTGGATGGCGAGATCCTCCTTCGAGAAATGCGTCACCTGATAGTCGACGCCTTTCTCCTTGGCACGCTCGAGCGCAACGATCATCGCGAGCGTCTCAGTCGACAGCACGTCTCCGAGCGCCACCCGGACCTTGCTCTGCGCCTGCGCGGTCACGCTCCCGATCGTCAGGGCGGCAGCGACGGCAAACACGGCGGACAGCCTTCTTCCCAAGGGCTTCATGACGACTCCTCCCAGAGTTCTGTTTGGTCTTTTTTGCGCGATCTGGTCGCAACCAATTTTATTTTGGGCAGTGTCATACCCAAGATTGATCCTGTCAAGACCAAGGGGGATCTCTAAATTGACCAGGAACTCAGCTTATAAACCCGATTGTTTCAACCAATTTCAAAATGGTTGCAATCGTCGCCCATCCGTGGAATCAAGGCGATGTCACTCACCACCGGTCGCCGCATGATGGATCAGACAGTCGATTCTCCCCCCGATGCCGCCGTCTCGGGCGTCCTGACGCAGCTCTATGGTTTTCTCTCTGCCGCGAGGCTGCCGGATGACGGGCGCCTGCCACCGGAGCGGGAGCTCGCCGAACTCCTCGGCGTCAAGCGCGCCGAACTGCGCAAGGGCCTGGCGGTGCTCGAGCGCGAGGGCCAGCTCTGGCGCCATGTCGGCAAGGGCACCTTCGTCGGGCCGCGGCCACCGCAATTGCTGGACATTTCGGATCTGGCGCAGCGCAGCAATCCGATCCAGGTGATGAAGGCGCGCATCGGCCTCGAACCTGAACTTGCCCGCCTCGCCGCGATCAACGCCACGGCGGCCGAGGTCACCACGCTCGCCGAACTGAATACCGCCTGCCGCGCTTCGACGACCTGGCGCGAATACGAGGCTTACGACGCGCGCTTCCACCATCAGATCGCCGAGGCTGCGCATAACCCGATCCTGCTCGCGCTGCTCGAAACGCTGAATGCCGTGCGCCGCGCCGTCACCTGGGGGCGGCCACGGCCGAGCCACAGCAGCCCGCCCGCCGATCACCATAGTTTCGACGACCATGACCGGATCGTCGACGCCATCGCCCACCGGGAGCCTGCGGGGGCCGCCGACGCGATGCGCCGGCATCTTCAGAACGTCGAGGATCGGCTGATCGGGCGCTCGCCTTGAGACAAAAAGAGCTTCTCGGAAGGACCGTCTCGACTCAAGGCAAGCTCTTCACTCTGCGCTGGCCTCGGAAGCTCGCCGCATCTCGGCCGACGCGCCAAACGCCTGCGAGGCGCTGAGCCGATCGCGGCTGCTGGTGCGAGGCGGGATAAGGACGCGGCCCGGCCGACGAACTCTACTGCCATTTCGGCATCACCGCCGAGGCAGTCGCTGAAGAGGCGCGCTCGCGCCTGTAAGCTTGAAAAAGGGGCGTCGTCCGATCAGCTTGCGGCAGGACGCGGCGGGCGCAGCATCGGCGTCAGGACCGGCGACGATCCGATCTGGATGGTTCCCAGAATTTCGAAGCCATGTCGCTGGTAGAGCGGGATGTTCCGCGGATTCGATGATTCCAGATAGGCTGCGACGCCATCGCGGTCGCAGCGTGCGAGCGCGTGACGCATGAGCGCGCTACCGATTCCCTGGCCCTGCCGCGCCGGATCGGTGCCGATCAGCGGCAGATACCAGTGTGGGGCCTCCGGATGATAGCGCGCCATCGCGTCGAACATCGCGTCGACGTCGGGCAGGATCGCCGGATCGGCGTTCGTCCGGACGAGGCGATCGAGCGTCTCCATGTCGGGCTCCACGCCGGGCGGCAGCCATAGCGCCGCGCCGCCGAAACCGTCGCTCGCATAGGCGCTGTCGCTGTCATAGGCGGCGCCGCCGAACGCACGGATCAGGTCGGGCATCACGGCGAGATAGACCTGGGCGTCGCTCAGCGACCAGCGCGCCATCGGATCGGTCGCGAAGGCGAGCGTGATCAGCGCGGAGACGGAGCTCGCCTCGTCGCGGGAGGCGGAACGGACAGCAATGGACGTCATGGCATGGTCCGGATGTTTGCGGTCGGCCTCAGCCGATATGGGATCGCCGACACGCTTGTGCCATGACGGCCCGTCCGCAAGAGTCAGGATGCGGACGGGTGCCGGCAGTCCGGTATCCGCGCAACACGCCGAGCCGAGCCGCTCAGTAGATCGTCAGAGCCGGCACATAGCTGACCAGCAGCAGCACGATCATCGCCACCCCGAAGAAGGGCCAGAGCTCGCGCGTCGTCTCACCGAGCGTGGTCCGGGCGATCGAAGTCGAGATGAACAATGTCGTGCCGATCGGCGGCGTATAGAGGCCGATGCCGAGATTGAGCACCATGATGATGCCGAGCTGGACCGGATCGAGCCCGATCGAGGCGGCGAGCGGCACGAAGATCGGCCCGAGCAGCAGGATCGCCGGCGGCAGGTCGATCGGCATGCCGACGAGCAGCAGCAGGACGTTCATCGCCAGGATGACGAAATAGGGGTTCGAGATCGTCGCGGAGACCCATTCGGCGAAACGCTGCGGCACCTGGTCGAAGGTCAGGATCCAGCCGACGATGGCGCTGCCCATGATGACGAGCATCACCACGCCAGTGGCGACGCCGGCCTCGACCATGCTGATCCGGAACCGGCTCCAGCTCATGTCGCGATAGAGCGCGACGCTGAGCACCAGCGCATAGAGCACGGCGAGAACCGCGATCTCCGTCGGCGTCGCGATGCCGAAGCGCAGCCCGAGCAGGATGAAGACCGGCATCAGCAGCGCCGGCATGCTGCGCCAGGCCAGTCGCGCCAGTTCCGCCTTGGAGACCGGCGCCTCCGGCGAGACATAGCCGCGGCGCCGCGCGATCCAGCTGCACAGCACGATGAAGCCGCCGGCCATGAGCAGGCCGGGCAGGATGCCGGCGGTGAAGAGATCGGCAATCGAGACGTTCGAGACCAGCGAATAGAGGATCAGCGGGATCGAAGGCGGGATCAGGATGTCGATGATCGCCGAGGTCGCGTTGTTGGCGGCGCAGAGCGGAGCGGGATAGCCCTGCCGCTTCTGCCAGGGGATCAGCACCGAGCCGAGCGCGCTGGCATCGGCGACGGCGCTGCCCGAGACGCCGCCGAACACCACCGAGGCGACCACCGTCGTCGAGAGCGGCCCGCCGCGCCAGCGCTGCATCGCCTTGGAGGCGAAGGCGAGAAGCTCGTTGCCCAACGCCCCGCCGAGCATGAGCGAGCCCGCCAGCATGAAGAAGGGCAGCGCCAGCATCGGGAAGGACTGGGTCTGCTGGTACATCTGCTGGGCGATGATCGTCAGCGGGATCTGGCCCTGCACCAGCAGGGCCGTGCCCGCCGCGACGATCAGCGCATGGCCGACCGGGATGGCGAGCAGCATCAGGATGGTGAAGGAGAGAATGAGGGTGAGGCTCATGCGACCTGCTCCTCGGGCGCCGGGACCGGCATGGCTTCCGGGCCCATCAGGGCGACGCGCACCGCCTGCGTCGTGGTGACCACGATGATCAGCGCGAGCCCGATGGCGAGCGTGTAATAGCCATAGCTCGCCGGGATCCCCATCACCGGGGAGCGGTCGATCCAGAGCATGTCCGCGAGAAGCAGGATGTCCTTGCTGAGCAGGATGTAGCTGCCGATCACGATCGCATGCCCGACCAGCAGCATGATCCGCGCGCCTTCACGGCCGAGCATGGCGAGCACGGTCTCGACCGCCATATGTCCGCCCTTCTGCACGCCGAGCACGACGCCCGCCATGATGAAGACCGGGAAGAGCCGCTCTGGCAGTTCCTGCGCGAAGCGGAAGCCGCCGGAATCGAGCGCATAGCGGGCGCCGACATTGGCGGTGAGCATGGCGAGCAGCGCCGAGCCGACCGCGATGACGACCGCCTCGCAGAACCTGGCGGCGAGGCGATCCACGCCGTCGGCCAGGGCGATGGCGCTTGGGCCCCATCCCTTTCCGGGCTGCTGTGCCATAGCCTTCAGCCCCTCGCCGCCTTGGCGAGTCGGTCGACGAAATCGCCGAACGGCTTGGTCTTCCAGGCGTCGTAGACTTTGGCGGAGGCCTCGCGGAAGGCGGCCATGTCGGCCTCGTTGACCTGCAGCTTCGCATTCGCCCTGAACTCGGCCGCGAACTTGATCTCGGCGTCGAGGAAGAGCTTGCGTTGCAACTCACCCGCCTCCTTGGCGGTGGCCTTGACCACCTCGCGATCGGCCGGCGACAGGCGCATCCAGGTGATCTGCGACATCAGGAAGGGCGAGCACTCCCATTTATGGGCCGAGAGCGAGATGAAGCGGTTGACCTCGAAGAGCTTGGACGAGGCGATGTTGACGAGCGGGTTCTCCTGCCCGTCGACGACGCCCTGCTGGAGCGCGACATAGAGCTCGCCGAAGGAGATCTGCTCGGTGCCGGCGCCGAGCGCCTGGAAGATGTCGATCGTCATCGGATCGGGCGGCGTGCGGATCTTGAGGCCCTTGAGGTCGGCCGGCTTCACGATCGGGCGCTTGCTGTTGGTGATGTGGCGGATGCCGTTGTCCCACCAGCCGAGCGGCACCATGCCGATCTTGGCGAAGCGCTGGTCGAACTCGGCACCGATCGGGCCTTCGAGGACCTTGAAGGCGGCAGCGGAGTTCGCAAACAGGAAGGGCAGGCCGAGCGCCGCGAGTTCCGGCAGCAGCGCCGAGGTCGAGCCCTGGCTGTTGACGGTCATGTCGACCGCACCGGTGCGCAGGCTGGTCAGGAGCGACTGCTCGTTGCCAAGCTGCTCGGCGCCGGCGACACGGACCGCGAGCCGGCCGTTGGTGCGCGCCTTGAGCAGCTCGCTGAACTTGTCGGCCGCGATCCAGCGTGGGTTGCCGGCGGCGGCGTTGTGGCCGAGTGTCATGGTAGCCTGCGCCTGCGCGCCGCGCGGCAGGCTCAGCACGGCGGGCATCGCAAGGCCGGCCGCCAGCATACCGCGGCGGCTTGGTCCCCTCATTGACAGATCGAATTTCGTCATCAGTCCCTCCCGTTATGGTTCGCCGCTTCCGCGGCTTCTTTGCTGATCGTTCCGGTCAGGGCCCGTCCCGCCCCTGAAGGCTGCGGTAGGCCGAGATCACCTGGCTGTCGTCGAGGGCGCCAAGGCCGCGTCCCGACACCGACAGGAAGAGCTGATGGGCGAGTGCGGCCATCGGCAGCGCCGCCTTCGCATCGCGTCCGGCTTCGAGGACGATGCCGAGATCCTTGACGAAGATGTCGACCGCGCTGGTCACGCGCGGCTCGCGCTCCAGCATGCGGGCGCCGCGATCCCTGAGCATCCAGCTCGAGGCGGCCGAGCCGGAGACGATGTCGAGCATGGCCTGCGTATCGACGCCGAGTTTCTCGGCCAGCGACAGCGCCTCCGCCGCGATGGCGAGATGGGCGCCGCAGAGCAATTGGTTGACCGCCTTCGCCGTCGCCCCCTGCCCGGGCTCCTCGCCCATGAAGACGACCTTCGAGCCCATGGCGTCGAGCACCGGTTTCACCGCGTCGAAGACAGGCCGGCGCGCCGCCGCCATGATGGTCAGGCTGCCTGCCTCGGCGCCGACGACGCCACCGGAGACCGGCGCATCGACCAGCGCATGGCCGGCGGCCTCGACACGGGCGGCGAGCGCAGCAACGGCGGTCGGCGGGCAGGTCGCCATCAGAATGATGATGCCGCCGGGAGCGAGCTGCGCCAGCGCCGCCTGACCGAACAGGATGTCCTCGGCCTGCGCGGCGTTCACGACCATGAGCACGGCGGCATCGCGGCCGGAGAACGCCTCCGCGAGCGAGCCGGAGACCCGGCCTCCCGCTGTCTCCAAGGCGCCGCGAGCCTCGGCGCGCAGGTCGAAACCTGTCACGGCAAAGCCTGCCCTGCCCAGGTTGATCGCCATGGGCAGGCCCATCGAACCGAGCCCCACGAAACCGATCGTCTTCATCATTCCTCCCCGTCGTACCCTTCGGCGGAAGCCGCAGCGTGCTCAGGCTATTTCAACCAGTCCTTGACCCTGTTGCAGAGGGCGTCTGTCGAGATGCCGTAGCGGTCGTGCAGCGTCGGCAGCGCGCCGGCTGCGAGGAACTCGTCCGGCAGCCCGATCATCCGGAAAGCGGGATGCACGCCCGCGCGCATCAGCAGCCCGGCGACGGCTTCGCCGAGCCCGCCATTGACCGTGTGGTTCTCGGCCACGACGACGAGCCGGCCCGGCTTGGCGCAGGCTTCGAGAATCGTCGCGGCGTCGAGCGGCTTGATCGTCGGCACGTGCAGCACGCCGACATCGATGCGGTCCTGCTCGAGCGCCTTCGCAGCTTCCAGCGCACGCATCGTCATGATGCCGGAAGAGATGAACAGGACCTCGTAGCCGTCGCGCAGGAGCTTGGCTTTGCCAAGCTCGAAGCTGTAGCCGTACTCGTCGAGCACGAGCGGCACCTGTCCGCGCAGCAGGCGCATGTAGACCGGCCCCTTGTGCCGGGCCATGGCGGGCACGACCTGCTCGATCTCGTGGGCGTCGCAGGGGTCGATCACCACCATGTTCGGCATGGCGCGGAACAGCGCCAGATCCTCGGTCGCCTGGTGCGACGGCCCATAGCCCGAAGTCAGGCCCGGCAGCGCACAGGCGATCTTCACATTGCGGTCTTCCTCCGCGATCGTCTGGTGGATGAAGTCGTAGGCGCGGCGCGAGGCGAAGACGGCATAGGTCGTCGCGAAGGGCGTGAAGCCTTCCGCTGCCAACCCGGAGGCGGCGCCGAACAGGAGCTGCTCGGCCATGCCCATCTGGTAGTGCCGGTCGGGAAAGGCCTGCGCGAAGATGTGCAGATCGGTGTATTTGCCGAGATCGGCGGTCATGCCGACAATCGATGCGTCCTGCTTCGCCAGCTCGACCAGCGCATGGCCGAAGGGTGCGGCCTTGGTGCGCTGCCCGTCGCCGGCGATCGAGGCGATCATCGCCGAGGTGGTCAGACGCGGCTTGCCGGAGCCGGTTTTGGCGGCTGCGGGCTTCATGACGGCTTCCTCTCGTCGAGCGCCTGAAGCGCGAGCTGCCACTCATGCGCTTCTACCCGGATGAAGTGGTTCTTCTCGCGCGCCTCGAGGAAGGGCACGCCCTTGCCCATCAGCGTGTCGGCGATGATCATGCTGGGCTTAGCCAGCTGAGCCTTGGCGGCGTCGAAGGCGGCGCGGACGGCGGCGAGATCGTTGCCGTCGACGCGCTGGGTGAACCAGCCGAAGGCTTCGAGCTTCTGCGTCAGCGGCTCGAAACCCATGATCTTGGTCGAGGGGCCGTCGGCCTGCTGGTTGTTGACGTCGACGACGGCGACGAGATTGTCGAGCTTGTAATGGGCGGCGGACATGATCGCCTCCCAGACCGAGCCTTCGTCGAGCTCGCCATCGGAGAACAGGGTGTAGACGCTGGCGCTTGAGCCCTTGCGCTTGAGGCCGAGGCATTTGCCGACCGCGATCGACAGGCCCAAGCCCAGCGAGCCGCCGGACATCTCCATGCCGGGCGTGTAGCTCGCCATGCCGGACATCGGCAGGCGGCTTTCATCCGAGCCATAGCTGTCGAGCTCGTCCTCGGGGATGGTCCCGGCCTCGATCAGCGCGGCGTAGAGCGCGATCGCATAATGGCCGTTCGAGAGCAGGAAGCGGTCGCGCCCTTCCCAGTCCGGATCGTCTGGCCGGTAGCGCATCGCGTGGAAATAGGCGACGGCGAGGACATCGGCGATGTCGAGCGCCTGCGCGATATAGCCCTGGCCCTGCACCTCGCCCATCAGGATGGCGTGGCGGCGGATATTCCAGGCGCGGCGTTCGAGGGAGACATTGTGGCCGAGGGACGCGGTGCTCATGGGGCGATGCTTTTGGCTCAACCGTGGATCAGCATGCCGCCATTGACGTCGATGACGGCGCCGGTGACGTAGGCCGAGAGGTCGGAGGCGAGGAACAGATAGATGCCCGCGACATCGCTCGCATCGCCGAGCCGGCCGAGCGGGATGCCCTTGATGATGTCCTTGCGCATCTCGTCGGTGAGCTTGCCGCCGGTGATGTCGGTCTGGATCAGGCCGGGGGTCACGCAGTTGACGCGGATGCCGTCCGGGCCGAATTCGCGCGCCATCGCCTTGGCGAGGCCGAGCACGCCCGCCTTGGCGGAGGAATAATGCGGGCCACCGAAGATGCCGCCGCCGCGCTGCGCCGAGACGGAGGACATGCAGGCGATCGCGCCCTGCTTGCGTGCCTGCATATGTGGGATGAAGACCTGGCTCAGGAACAGCACGCCCTTGCAGTTGATGTCCTGGACCCGGTCCCAGCTCGCCTCGTCGATCTCCAGTGTCTTCACCGGCTGGGTGACGCCTGCATTGTTGATCAGGACGTCGAGATGGCCGAAGGCCGCGATCACCTGATCCGCCGCTTCCTGGCAGGACGGCTTGTTCGCGACGTCGCAGCCGAGGCCGATATGCTGCGGGCCGAGGTCGGCGGCTGTATGCTTCGCAGCGGCTGCGTCGATGTCGAGGATCGCGATGCGCGCGCCATGGGCGGCGAACAGCTGGGCCGTGGCGAGGCCGATGCCGCGCGCGCTGGCCGCGCCCGAAATCGCGGCGGTCTTGTTCTGCAGGAGCATTCCATCCCTCGATCGGCAAATTCTTGTTGCCTGAGGGTGGCTCATGCTTCAGCGCATGAAAAACGCAAAAATTACGTTATGACATGAACTGCATTCACCATTGGTCGACCGGCGCGATATCCGGCTGAGGAGACGATCATGCGACGCTTGCCGCTTTCCGCGCTCCAGGCTTTCGAGGCGGCGGCCCGGACTGGGTCCTTTCGCGCGGCCGGCGAGGAGCTCGGGATTTCACCCAGCGCAATCAGCCACGCGGTCCGCAAGCTCGAAATCCTGATGGGCGCTGCGCTGTTCGATCGGCAGAGCCGTGCCGTCCATCTCAATGTTGCGGGCGAAGCGCTGCTGCGCCATGTCGCGGCGGGTTTCGACGAGATGCGGCAGGGTATCGAGACCGTCGGCGCCCGCTCCGGCAACCTCTTGCGGCTGCATTGTGCGCCGTCGATGGCGGCGCAATGGCTGCTGCCGCGCCTGCGCGACCTCCTCGCCAAGCAGCCCGGCCTCGAAGTGCGGCTGGCGGCCGGGATCGATTATCCTCAGTTCGAGCATGACGAGTTCGACGCCGACATCTGCTACGGGCCGCCGCGGCAGGAGGGGCTGATCGTCATCCCGCTCGGCGAGGAAACGGTCACCCCGCTCTGCGCGCCGGAGCTTGCCGCGCGGATCAATTCACCCAAGGACCTCCTCGGCGCGAAGCTGATCGAGAGCGACAACAAGCGGGTACGCTGGACCAGCTGGTTCGGTGCCAACGACATCAGCCCGCCGGCGCCGCGCGGCTCGCGTTTTGATCGATCGTTCATGGCGATAGCTGCGGCAGTGGACGGTCTCGGCGTCGCGCTCGAGTCGACACGGCTTGCCGAGCGCGAGATCGCCGATGGTCGGCTGGTGGCGCCTCTCGCAGGGCGGGCGCAGGATGTGCGCTATATCGGCCACTACCTGGTCTTTCCGCGCATGGCGAAGGCACGCCGTTCGGTGCGCATGTTCGCGCAATGGCTGACACAAGAGCTGGGCGTGCCTGAGCCAAAGATCCAGGTTGGAACGATGTAAGGAGCAGCAGCGCAGGTCTGGACGCATCGCCTGCGGTGATGAAGCACGGATCAGTTCCGCCGGAAAGCCGCGGTGCCAGAATAAGGGCTCAGGAGCGCTGCGGGTCTTCAGCCGTTGGTGGACTGAGTGTCGTCCTGCGTTGGCCTGGGCGTCGGGGCAGCGGCACGGGCTGCCGGCTTGGCCTTGCCGCCGCGCAGCAAATCCCAGCTGTTCGGCTGGCTGACCGAGCGACGCAGATAGGCAATCGTCGCCGAAGCCTCAGCCGGGCTCATGTCCTGGCGGGCGAGTTGCTCGGCGTCCTGGAAACGCCCCTGCAGGCCGAGCACCAGGACGAGATTCTGGCGCACCCTGGCGTCGGCGCCAGCTACGGTCGCGGCCTCGCGCAGTACGCGTTCGGCATCCGGCAAGCGCTTCGACAGGGCGAGCGACAGGCCCAGATTGGACATCACGGTCGGCTCGTTCGGCACCAGCTTCAGCGCGGCCGCGTAGAGCTGCTGGGCGCGGTCATGCTCGCCGAGCTGGTCGGCGACGGTGCCCTGTGCCGACAGGATCCGCCAATCGGGCCTCTCCGGCATATGGGCGCGGCTCAGCACGTCGTCGGCCTGCTTCAAGCGGCCATTGTCGGCGAGTGAGCGGCCATAGGCGCCGAGCAGCTCGCGATCCTCGGTATGGACGAGAACCGCGCCTTCCAGAACGGCGAGGGCCTGAGCATTCTTGTCGAGTGCGCGCAAGGCGCGGGCGTAGAAGAAGGCGGCGTTTCGGTCCTTCTGATTGGCCTCGTAGCGCGGCGCCCATTGCGTCTCCTCGCTGCGCCATTGCGCCTCGGTGCGTGGCTGGGTCTGCCTGGCGCCGATCGAGCCGGTGACGTCGCCGGGGCCGCCGCGCATCTGGCAGGCGCCGAGTGCAAGGCAGAGGGCCGAGGCTGCGGCGAAATGGCCGAAACGGAGTGCGCGAATGCGGATGGACATCAGCCGGAATGCCTCGCCGGTACGGGAAAGCTGTTGCCCTCGGTGATAAAACGTTAACCCTAACGGACTGTTAACCGGGCGGATTCGCGTGGGCCTGAATGCCGGCGCCAGGCTCGCCAATCCGAGGTTCGTCGATCGTGCATTCTCTGCTTCAGCCCGCCGGAACACCCGCCATCCCCGTCCATTGCGTCGCCAAGGCCGACTGGCCGGCCTTGCAAGAAAGACTCGCCTCCGTCTCACGTAGCTTTGCCCAGGCTCAGGGCTTCGAAGCGCGGACCGGACAGCATGTCCTGCTGCCGGATGCGGCGGGTTCTCTTGCCGCCGTGCTGCTCGGGGTCGATGCGACGGGGCCACGCCGGCGCGATCCGTTCGCCCCCGGCCGTCTTGTCACGAGCCTGCCGCCGGGCAGCTACGCTCTTGCGGGCGATATTGGCGATGCCGGCCTCGCAGCGCTTGGCTGGCTGCTCACCGCCTATCGTTTCGAACGTTATCGCAAGCAAAAGCCGGTCGCGGCGCGACTCGTCCTGCCCGAGGGCGTCGACGGCGAAGAACTGACCAATCTCGCCGAGGCGACCGGCCTGGCGCGCGATCTCGTCAACACCTCCGCCGCCGATCTCGGTCCGGCCGAGATCGAGGCGGCCATGCGGACGCTCGCTGAAACCTATGGCGCCGAGGTTGGCAGCATCGTCGGCGACGATCTGCTCGTGGCCAATTTTCCGATGATCCATGCCGTTGGCCGGGCCTCGACCCGGGCGCCGCGGCTGATCGATCTTCATTGGGGCGCGGCCGATCACCCCAAGGTGACCCTGGTCGGCAAGGGCGTCGCCTTCGATACGGGCGGGCTCAACCTCAAGACTGATGCCGGCATGCTGCTGATGAAGAAGGACATGGGCGGTGCGGCGGCTGCGATCGCGGCGGCGCGCATGATCATGCAGGCGAAGCTGAAGGTCCGGCTTCGCCTGCTGGTTCCAGCGGTCGAGAACGCCGTCTCAGGCGCATCCTTCCGTCCCGGCGACGTGCTGCACAGTCGGAAGGGCCTGACCGTCGAGATCGGCAACACCGATGCCGAGGGAAGGCTCATTCTCGCCGATGCGCTGGCGCTCGCCGACGAGGAGGCGCCCGAGCTGCTGATCGATTTCGCCACGCTGACCGGCGCCGCTCGCGTCGCGCTCGGCCCCGATCTGCCGCCCTTTTACACCCATGACGACGGGCTGGCCGCCGAGATCGCTCGCCTCAGCGCTGTGGTGAACGACCCGGTCTGGCGCATGCCGCTCTGGCCGCCCTATGACGGCCTGCTCGATTCCAAGATCGCCGACCTCAACAACGTCTCCGGTGGCGCCTTCGCCGGTTCGGTGACGGCGGCGCTATTCCTCAACCGCTTTGTCGAGAAAAGCCGGTCCTACGCTCATTTCGACATCTATGGCTGGAACCCCTCGACCAAGCCCGGCCGCCCCGAAGGCGGCGAATGCCAGGCGGCGCGCCTGACCTATGCGCTGGCGAAGCAGCTTTACGGCACGCGCTGAGCGCCAACCGTCATTGCGAGCGAAGCGAAGCAATCCAGAGCCGTCGGGCGAGTCGCTGGATTGCTTCGTCGCTGGCGCTCCTCGCAATGACGGGGACGCCTGTTAAGCTTGCTTTGCGACTCCAGTTGCGCAGCATCGCCGCCGCGATAATGATACGGCCCCGTAACGATCCGGGGACGGCATGGCGCTGGAGATCAAGCCGACGCAGGCGCTCAGGCTCTGGCGCGAGGTGCATCTCGATCTGGTGCGCGACACGCAAGCCGATCTTTCGGTGCGCCAGACCGCGATCCTGCTGACCATCTATCTCGAGCTGCCGCCGCATACCGTGCGCGGCCTCGCCGCGCGGCTCGGCGTCACCAAGCCGGTGATCACCCGCGCCCTCGACAGCATGGGCAAGCTCGGCCTGGTCACGCGGAAGCGCGACGAGTTCGACAAGCGCAATGTCGTCATCCAGCGGACGGTGGCGGGCGCGCTCGCGGTCGAGCATCTCGCCGATCTCGTCACGGCGCGGGCGGGCGAGCTCGGCGCGACCTGAACGCTTCGCCCGTTAACCGGACAGGGCTAGAGTGCGGCCATGACCGCGATTCTCGACCGCCGCCTCACCCCCGCCCGCCCGGACCTCGCCGCCCGTCATCTCGACGGCAAGGTCGAGGCACTGGCCTTCGCCGATCCGATCCCGATGCGGGTGGTGACGCCGTCAGTTCCGCTGCGGCGCGAGCCGCGGCCCGACGCGCCGCTCGACACCGAGGCGCTCGCCGGCGAGGCGGTCCGGGTCTTCGAGCAGCATGAGGGCTGGGCCTGGGGCCAGCTCGTCGGTGATTCCTATGTCGGCTACCTGCCCGAGGACTGCCTGGCCGGCGATGCTCCAGTTCCGACGCATCGCGTCAGCGCGCTCCGGACCTTCGTCTACCCCGGTCCCTCGATCAAACTGTCGCCGCTGGAAGCGCTGTCCATTGGCGCGGCGCTGGCGGTCACCGGCGAGAGCGGCGACTTCTTCACGACCGAGCGCGGCGGCTACGTCTTCAAGCAGCATCTTTGCCCGCGTGATCAGCATGAACCGGATTTCGTTGCAGTGGCGGAGCGCTTCCTGCACGTGCCCTATTTCTGGGGCGGCAAAACCAGCCTTGGCCTCGACTGCTCGGCCCTCGTCCAGCTCTCGCTGGCCGCTGCCGGGGTGATGGCGCCGCGCGATTCGGACATGCAGGAGCAAGGATTGGGCGAGGCCGTCGCCTTCGATGACAGCCTCGATGGCCTGCGCCGCGGCGACCTCGTTTTCTGGAAGGGCCATGTCGGCATCATGACCGATCCGGGCACGCTCCTGCACGCCACTGCCTATACGATGAGCGTGATCAGCGAGCCCCTGCGCCCGGCGCGCGATCGCATCCTCGCCCGCAAGGGCGGTCCGATCACCGCGATCAAGCGGCTGAGCTAAGCCTTCGCCGTCTTTCCGGGGCGCTGCGCAGCAGTGAGCCCGGAACCCACCCATGCCACGACGGCGCCGATGATTACTCCGTCATTGCGAGCGCAAGCGAAGCAATCCAGGGGCGGCAGAGCTCCAAGTCTTCCTGGATTGCTTCGTCGCTGACGCTCCTCGCAATGACGGAGAGCCTCAGTAGCCCCGCGCCGGATCGACGACGTTCTCGAGCTCTCCGCCGGCTTCCAGCCGCTTGATCTGCGCCGCGATCTGGTCGGCGACGGTCTCGGGCGCCGACATCGCGGCGTTGTGTGGCGTCACCGTCACGGCGGGATGGCTCCAGAGCGGCGAATCCTGCGGCAGCGGCTCAGTCTCGAAGACGTCGAGTACTGCCGCCCTGAGTTCGCCGGCGTCGAGCGCCGCCAGGATGTCCGCCTCGACCTGCAATTTACCGCGCCCGGCATTGATCAGCGCCGGCCCGCCGAGCCGGCCGTCGCGCGCCAGCCCCGCGAGCAGCGGACGATTCAGGATGCCTTGCGTCTCAGGGGTGTGCGGTAGCAGGCAGACAAGGATGTCGGTGCGGGCGAGGAAGGCTGCCATTCCGTCCTCTCCGGCGAAAGTGACGAGGCCCTCGATCGTCTTGGGCGACCGGCTCCAGCCAGCAGCGTTGAAGCCGATGATCTGGAGCTTGCGCGCCGCATCCTGCCCGAGCTCGCCGAGCCCCATGATGCCGACGCGGACCTCGCGCGCTGCCGGCTGGTGGCGGTCGTCATCCCAGGACTTCTCCTGCTGCTGACGATCGTAACGGCGCTGCTGGCGCAGCTGCATCAGGCAGTGCATGACGACATATTCGCTCATCCGCGTCGTCAGGTCGGGATCGATCACCCGTGCGATCGGCACCTCGGGCAGGCGGCTGTCGGTAAAGAGATGGTCGACGCCGGCGCCGAGCGAGAAGATCGCGGCGAGATTGGGCAGGCCGGCGAGGCTGCCTTCGGGGTGCTTCCAGCTCGCGACATAATGGACGGCGCGCCGGTCGAACGGTTCGCCGAGCGTGACGATCGGCAATTCTGGCAGCAGCGCCGCGAAGCGCTCGCGCCAGCTCTCGACATGCCAGCCGGTGATCGCCAGAAGCAGGCTCATGGGCGGGAACTCTCCTAGAGCATTTTCGAGCGAAGTGGATACCGGTTCGCGTGAAGAAAATGCGATAAAATAAAGATCTAGAGCACGTCCGCGATTCGAAGAAACGCGGACGTGCTCTAAGCGGGGATGATCAGCGGCCCACGCGTAACAGCGGCTTCGCCGCGGCGATAGGCGCTCTTCAGGCGGATGCGGGCGGCGTCGAAGCCGGCCTCGCTGCGGGCATGGATGATGCCGAGCGGTCGGTCGGGACCGACCCGGTCGCCGAGCCCGGCGAGCTCGGTGATGCCGACGGAATGGTCGATCTCGTCCTGCGGCCGGGTCCGGCCGCCGCCGAGCGCGACCACGGCGAGGCCGATGCCACGCGTGTCGATCGCCTCGACCAGGCCCGGTCGGTCGGAGAAGACCGGGCGGACGATCGGCGCGCGGGCGAGGTGCCGTTCGGGGTGTTCCAGCAGGTCGGCCGGGCCGCCAAGCACCGCGATCATGTGAATGAAGCGCTCAGCCGCCGCGCCGCTGGCGAAGGCGTCCTCGATCTTGGCGACCGCCTCCTCGCGCGTCGCCGCCAGCCGGCCGAGCAGCAGCATCTCGGCCGACAGCGCCACCGTGACCTCGTGGAAGCGCGGCTCGCGCCGACGGCCGGTCAAGTGGTCGAGCGCATAGGCGACCTCGAGTGCATTGCCGGCGGCGGAGGCCAGCGGCTCGCTCATATCGGTGAGCAGCGCCCGCGTCGGCAGACCGGCGCCGTTACCGACGTCGGAGAGGCTCTGCGCCAGAGCCTCCGCCTTGTCGAAATCGCGCATGAAGGCGCCGGAGCCGAACTTCACGTCCATGGCGAGGCCATGGAGGCCAGCGGCGAGCTTCTTCGACAGGATCGAGGCGGTGATCAGCGGGATCGATTCGACCGTGCCGGTCACGTCCCTGATCGCATAGAGACGCTTGTCGGCCGGGGCGAGATCGGCGGTCTGGCCGATGATGGCGCAGCCGACCTCGCGCACGACGTGGCGGAAGAGGTCGATCCCCGGCTGGGTGACATAGCCCGGCACCGCATCGAGCTTGTCGAGCGTGCCGCCGGTATGGCCGAGCCCGCGGCCGGAGATCATCGGGACATAGCCGCCGCAGGCCGCGACCGCAGCGGCGAGCGGCAGCGAGACGGTGTCGCCGACGCCGCCGGTCGAATGCTTGTCGAGCGCCGGGCCGGGGAGATCGCGCCAATCCAGCACCGTGCCGGAATCGCGCATGGCGAGCGTCAGCGCGACGCGCTCCTCGGCGTCCATGTCGCGGAAGAAGATCGCCATGGCGAAGGCGGCGGCCTGGCCCTCGCTGACCGAGCCATCGGTCAGGCCTGCGATCATCTGCCGGATGTCGTTGGCGCCGAGGCGCTCGCCGTCGCGCTTGGCGGCGATGATCTCCTGCGGCAGGCGCATCAATAGGCTCCGTCGGTCCGTTCGGCCGGGGCGGTGCCGGCGATGATGTCGGCGAGGACGCCGTAGAGGCTGCTGGCGCCGAAGCGGAAGGTCTTCGGCGTCGCCCAGTTCGGGCTCATCAATTCACCGGCAAGGTCGAGATAGATCTTGGCGTCGGCGAGCGTGCGCAGGCCGCCGGAGGGTTTTAGGCCGACCGGCTTGCCCGAGACCTTGATCGCCTCCAGCATGGTGCGAGCGGCGGCCGGCGTGGCAGAGGTCCTGGTCTTGCCGGTCGAGGTCTTGATGAAGTCGGCCCCGGCCGCGATGGCGAGTTCGGATGCCGCTAAAACCGAAGCCTGATCGGGATATTCGCCGGTTTCGAGTATGACCTTGAGCGTCTTGTCGCCGCAGCCGGCGCGGGCTTCGGCCAGCATATCGCGGGCAATGTCGACATCGCCGGCGAGGAAGGCGCGCCAGGGCAGGACCATATCGATCTCGTCGGCGCCATCGGCGATCGCTTCGGTGATGTCGCCGCCGATCGGGCTGCAATTGCTGCCGCCGGCCGGAAAGTTGATCACGGTCGCGATCCTGACCGGCGAAGCCTTCAGCGTCTGGCGCGCCAGCTTGACGAATTGCGGCCAGATGCAGATCGCGGCGACCGGGCCGGGCGCCGCGACGGCGCGGGCGCAGAGCTGCAGCGTGCCGGTCTCGCTGGCCTGGTCGGACAGATCCGTCAGGTCGAGCAGGCGGAGCGCACGCAGGGCGAGGTCGGCATCGGACATCGGCATCAGAGCTCACTCAGGAAGGCGCGCAGCACCCGCCGCAGCGCAGTCGATGCGGTCGCGGCGACATCGCGCGTCTCGCCATGGCTGGGGGCGCCACCGAGGATGCCAGCGCCCATATTGGTGACGATCGAGATGCCGGCGACACGCAGGCCGTAGCGGCGCGCCAGGATCACCTCGGGCACGGTCGACATGCCGACGAGGTCGGCGCCCAGCATCTTGGCCATCTTGATCTCGGCCGGCGTCTCGAAGCTCGGCCCGGAGAACCACATATAGACGCCCTCGCCCATATTGGCGCCGCTGGCGGCTGCCGCCTTCTTCAGGCGGGCGCGCAAATGCGGGTCATAGGCGTCGATCATCGGCACGAAGCGGCCGTCGCCGGTATCGCCGACCAGCGGGTTCGGGCCGTTGTAATTGATATGGTCGGTGATCAGGGCGAGGCTGCCGGGCCGCAAATCCGGCCTGAGCGAGCCGGCGGCGTTGGTCAGCACCAGCGGCGGCGAGCCGAAGGCGGCGAGCATGCCGAGCGGCACGCGCATGATGGCGGGATCGCCGGTCTCGTAGAAATGCGCGCGCCCCTCGAAGACCAGCACCCGCTTGCCGTGCAGCACGCCATAGCTGAGCCGCTTGGCATGGCCCGAGACCGAACCTTTCGGAAAGCCCGGAATCTCCTCGAAGGGAACGGAGATCGGATCGACCATGTCGTCGATGATGCGTCCGAGCCCGGTGCCGAGCACGATGGCGCAGTCGATGCCGCCATCGATGCCACGATCGATCAGTACCGATGCCGCTTGGTCGAAAAGCGCATCCGCCGCCATGTTGTCTGCTCCATCGGCGCGTTTGGCCGCGCTCATCGGGTTGCCGCAGGGGACGCCCGCAAATCAGGTCGGCAAATTGGCCGGTCCGAACGAGGCTGGCAACAGCTCGGCCAGCGAAAACCGTGCGCGGATGCCTTCGGGCCCGGCGATCAGGACCGGCATCTCCGGAACGGCGAATTCGCGGATGCGCTGGCGGCAGGCGCCGCAGGGCGTCACCAGCTCGGCGCCGTCGCCGATGATCAGGATGGCGCGAATGGCGCGCGCCCCGCCCGCGACCATCGCCGAGATCGCGCCGGCCTCGGCGCAAGCCCCGACCGGATAGGCCGCGTTCTCGACATTGCAGCCGGGATAGATCGTGCCGTCATCGGCCAGGATGGCAGCGCCGACCTTGAAGCGCGAATAGGGCGCATAGGCTCGTCGCTGTGCGGCCTGAGCTATGGCGAAGAGCGCGTCGAGATCGGGTTCGGCGGACACCTCTCAGCGCTCCTTTACATAGGGCAGGCCCGAGGCCTTGGGCGGCGTCGCCTTGCCGATGAAGCCGGCGAGCAGCACCACCGTCATCACATAAGGCAGCGCCTGGATAGCCTGAACCGGGACGAGGCCAATCCCCGGCAGACTCACGCCCTGGAGCCGGATCGCGATTGCGTCGAGCAGGCCGAAGAGCAGGCAGGCGAATAGAGCGGGCCACGGCCGCCAATTGGCGAAGATCACCGCGGCGAGCGCAATGAAGCCCTTGCCGGCGGTCATCTGCGGCAAGAAGCCGGCCGATTGCGACACCGCGAGATAGGTACCCCCTAACCCGCAGAGCGCGCCGCAGATGATCACCGCGGCATAGCGCAAGCCGGCGACGGAGACGCCGGCGGTGTCGACCGCAGCCGGATTCTCGCCGACCGCCCGCAGGCGCAGGCCGAAGCGGGTGTGTTTCAACGTCAGCGCCGTCAGGATGAGGGCCAGCACGGCGAGATAGACCGGCGCGGCATGGCCGGAGATCGCGATATCGTAGATCGGGCCAAGGACGGGAACCCCCTTGAGTGTCCCGACCAGCGGCAGGTTGAGCTCGGGAAAGCGCGCCGATCCTTCGAGGTTCGGCGTGCGTCCGCCCTGGCCGTACCAGGCATTGCCGAGGATGGCGGTGAGCCCGACCGCCAGCATGTTGATGGCGACCCCGGAGACGATCTGGTTGCCGCGCCAGGTGATCGCGGCAAAGCCGTGCACCAGCGACAAGGCGATCGCGGCGAGCATGCCGGCGCCCAAGCCTGCCCAGGCCGAGCCGCTGTGATAGGCGGCGACAGCCGAGGCGAAGGCGGCGATCAGCATCTTGCCCTCGAGGCCGATGTCGACGACGCCGGAGCGCTCCGACCAGAGCCCGGCCAGCGCCGCACAGAGCAATGGGATCGACAGGCGGATCGTCGAATCCAAGATGACGGCGAGCGTCTGGACGATCTCCATCGTCACGGACTCCCCGTCATTGCGAGGAGCGAAGCGACGAAGCAATCCAGGGAGACGTCGAGCGCTGTTGCCCCTGGATTGCTTCGCTGCGCTCGCAATGACGTAGTGGGAGCCATCGCTGTCATGCGGGCTTCCTTGCGGCGAAAGACAGCAAAATCGCGACGAGGCGCCGGAACAGCCCGTCGAGCGCACCGGCGAAGAGGATGACGATGCCGCCGATGACCACGACCATGTCGCGGGTGATGGTCGGCTTGTCGAAGGAGAGCTCGGCTCCGCCCTGATAGAGCACGCCGAAGAGCAGCGCCGCGAGCCCGACGCCGACCGGATGCCCGCGGCCCATCAGCGCGACCGCGATGCCGACGAAGCCGTAGCCGGCGGTGAAGTCGAGCACGAGCCGGTGCTGCACGCCCATGGCTTCGTTGACCGCGAGCCCGCCGGCGAGCGCGCCCGAGATCGCCATCGCCACCATCGTAATGCGGGCCGGTGAGATGCCGGCATAGGCGGCGGCGCGCGGATTGGCGCCGACGGTGCGGATCGCATACCCCAGCCGCGAGCGGTAGATCAGCGCCCAGACGGCGACGAGCGCGGCGAGCGCCAGCAGGAACGAGGTGTTGAGCGGCGTCGAAGGCAGCTTCAGCCCGAAGCCGCCGAGCAGCTCATGGATCGGCGTCAGGATCGCCTGCTTGGGGAAGTCCGGGGTTTCCGGCTGCATCGAGCCCGTCTTCCCCATCACCTCGACCAGGAGATAGACGATCAGCGTCGCCGCGATGAAGTTGAACATGATCGTGGTGATCACGACATGGCTGCCGCGCGTCGCCTGCAGATAGCCGGGAATGAAGGCCCAGAGCGCTCCGCCCGCAGCCGCGGCGAGAATGGCGAGCGGCACCAGCAGGATACCCGGCAGCGGTGCGAGCCAGAGGCAGGCGAGCGCGGCGAAGATGCCGGCGATGGTGGCCTGGCCCTCGCCGCCGATATTGAACAGGCCGGCATGGAAGGCGACCGCGACGGCGAGGCCGGTGAAGATGAAGTTGGTGGTGTAGTAGAGGGTGAAGCCGAGCCCCTCCAGGCTGCCGAGCGAGCCTTTCAGCAAGAGCGCCGTCGCCTCCAGCGGGCTTTCGCCGATCGAGAGCACGACGAGCCCGGCGACGACGAGCGCCGCTGCGACCGAGACCAGCGGCACCAGCGCAGTATCGGCCCAGCGCGGCAGGTCGAGCGGGGCGGTGCTCATGGCATGACCGTCTTGCCGAAAGAGGCACGACGCAAGCCCTCCCCCCTTGTGGGGGAGGGTTGGGAGGGGGGTATCGCGCCCGCAGTCCGCTCCGCGCCAAGCAAGGCAGATGTCGAGGATGGCATACCCCCCTCTCTAACTCTCCCCCACAAGGGGGGAGAGGACCTGTCGGTGCCAGCTGTCAGGGGCGCGCCTTTCGCCAATGCTATAACCACCATCACGCCGCCCGCTCGCTGACGCCGGCCATCAGCAGGCCGAGATCGCGCTCGTCGGTGGTGGTCGCCTCGCGCTCGCCGGTGATCTGGCCGCCGCAGAGAGCGAGAATCCGGTCGGACAGTGCCATCACCTCCTCGAGCTCGACCGAGACAAGCAGGATCGCGACGCCGGCATCGCGTAGCGCGATCAGGCGGCGATGGATGAACTCGATCGCGCCGATATCGACGCCGCGCGTCGGCTGGCCGACCAGCAGCACCTTCGGCGCCCGCTCGATCTCGCGGGCGAGCACGATCTTCTGCTGGTTACCGCCGGAGAACTTGGCCGTCTTCAGGGTAGGGTCGACCGGCCGGACATCGTAATCCTGCATGCCGGCCCGGGCATGCTGTTCGATCAGCGTCGGCGACAGGAAGGGGCCGCGTCCGAAGGCCGGATCGCCATGGTAGCCGAGGATGGCGTTCTCGGCCGCGGCGAAGGCGGTGACGAGGCCGGTCCTGAGCCGATCTTCCGGGATGTGCATCAGGCCGAGCCGGCGCAGATTGGCCGGGTTGCGGTCGGCGGCGTTGAGGATCTTGCCGCCGAGCCGGATCACGCCGCGGGCCGGCTGGGTCAGCCCGGCGAGCACGTCGAGCAATTCGCTCTGGCCGTTGCCGGCGACGCCGGCGATGCCGACGATTTCGCCTTCGTGCAAAGTCAGGCTGGCGTCCCGCAAGGTCTCGCAGCCGCGCTCGTCGATGACGGAGAGGCCGGCCGCCTCGAGCACCGGAGCGCCGCGTTTGCGCGGCGTCTTCTCGACACGCAGCAGCACGCGCCGGCCGACCATCGCCTCGGCGAGCTCGGCCGGCGAGGTCCTGATCGTCTCGACATGGGCGACCATCTCGCCGCGCCGCATCACCGAGACGCGGTCGGTCACCGCCATGATCTCGCGCAGCTTGTGGGTGATCAGGATCACCGTCTTGCCCTGCGCCTTCAGCGCCCGCAGCAATTCGAAGAGCTGGTCGGCCTCGGCCGGGGTCAGCACCGCGGTCGGCTCGTCGAGGATCAGCACCTCGGCACCGCGATAGAGCGCCTTCAGGATCTCGACGCGCTGCTGCAGGCCGACCGAGAGCGTACCGACGATCGCGTCGGGGTCGATGGCGAGGCCGTATTCCTGCGACAGGCGCGCCAGCTCCGCCCGCGCCTTGCCGATGCCGCGCTTGAGCAGCGCGCCGCCCTCGACGCCGAGCACGATGTTCTCGACCACGCTGAGCGGCTCGACCAGCATGAAATGCTGGTGGACCATGCCGATCCCCGCCGCGATCGCATCCGAGGAGGAGCGGATGCGGCGCGGCTCGCCGCGCACCCGGATCTCTCCGGAATCGGCCTCGTAGAAGCCGTAGAGGATCGACATCAGCGTCGACTTGCCGGCGCCGTTCTCGCCAACGATGCCGTGGATCGAGCCGGCTGCGATGGTGAGCGACACGTCCTTGTTGGCCTTGACCGGGCCGAAGCTCTTGCTGATGCCGATCAGCGCGATGGCCGGGGATATGGCTTCACTCATAGCGACAGCACCATGCCGTCATGGGCGCGCGCTTCCGGCAGTTCCTCCTGATGCGCCAGCATCAGCGGACCCATATGGGTCAGAACGATGCGTTTCGTGCCAAGATCGGCCCTGTGCTCCCGCAGCGTGCCATAGTCGAGATGGTTCGCCAGGACCTGGTCCCAAGTGTAGCACTCGATGAGCAGCACGTCGGCGCCGGCCGAGAGCGGGATCAGCGCGTCCGTCCAGGCGCTGTCGCCGGAGAAGGCGAAGACCTTGCCGCCATGCTGCAGCCGGTAACCCTGGCAGGGGCCGGCGCGCTGGTCATGCTCCATCGGGAAGGCCTCGACCGCGACGCCGGCGAGCGTTGCCGGCGTCTCCGGCGTGACCTCGACATAGGTGATCGGGAAGCGCCAGGCATTGCCCGACGCCCCTGGGAAATCGTTTTCGATCGCCTGCAATGCCCGCTGCTCGACACCTCTCGGTCCGGCGATGGTCAGCGGTTGGGTCCGCCGCGACACAAACTGTGCTTCCAACAGGAAGGCTGGCAGCCCGCCGAAATGATCTCCGTGGAAATGCGTGAACAGCAGCGTCGAGAGTCTGTTGCGCTCGATCCCTGTCTTGTTGAGCGCCACCAAGCTCGAGCCACCGCAGTCGAGCAGCATCTGCTCGCCACCCGCCTCGACATGAAGGCAGGTGTTGAAGCGGCCGCCGGACCCGAAGGCGTCGCCCGAGCCGAGGATCGTGACCTTCATCGCGCCGGCGCGGCGGTACGACCCGTCACATCGTGCACTTGGAATCCGACATGTAGTCGTGGACCTTGACGGTGCCGGCGATGATGTCGGCGCGCGCCTTGTCGGCGGCCGCTTTCATCTCGGGCGTGATCAGCGCCTTGTTGTTGTCGTCGAGGGCCCAGCCGACGCCGTCCTCCTTCAGCCCGAGCACGGAGACGCCCGGCTTCCAGTTACCGTCGCGCGCTTCCTTGAACGAGGTATAGGCGGCGACGTCGACGCGCTTCAGCATCGAGGTCAGCACCTTGCCGGGATGCAGCATGTTCTGGTTTGAATCGACGCCGATGCCGAGCTTGCCGGCGTCGGCTGCCGCGCGCAGCACGCCGATGCCGGTGCCACCGGCAGCGTGGTAGATCACGTCGGCGCCGCGGTCGATCTGCGACTTGGCGAGCTCGCCGCCCTTGACCGGATCGTTCCAGGCGGCCGGGGTCGAGCCGGTCATGTTCTGGAAGATCTCGGCGTCCTTCTTGCCGGCCTTGACGCCCTGGACGTAGCCGCAGGCGAATTTGCGGATCAGCGGGATGTCCATGCCGCCGACAAAGCCGACCTTGCCGCTCTTCGAGGCGAGGCTGGCGATGAGGCCGACGAGATAGGAGGCCTCATGCTCCTTGAACACGACCGACTGCACGTTCGGCAGCTCGACGACCATGTCGATGATCGTGAACTTCAGGTTCGGGAACTCGGTCGCGACCTTCTGCAGCGCGGTCGCCTGCGAGAAGCCGACGGCGATGATCGGCGAATGGCCGTCGCGGGCGAAGCGGCGCAGCGCCTGCTCGATCTGGGCGTCGTTGGTAGGCTCGAAATCGCGGAACTCGACGCCGGTCTCGGTCTTGAACTTCTCGGCTCCGACGAAGACGCCTTCGTTGAAGGATTTGTCGAACTTGCCGCCCTTGTCATAGACGATCGCCGGCTTGATCGCGGTCTGGGCCATGGCCGCCATGGCCGAGAGGGCGACGCCCGCCAGCGCGAGCGCGAGAGATTTCAGTTGCATCGAGCCGTTCCCCTGTCACGCGCGGAATGGTTGCCCCATCCCTGCCTGCGGTCACGATGGCACGGCTTGCCGGCGGGGCCAAGCGGGCTGGAGAGCCCGCTTGGCGATATATGTCATATATGAACAGTCGCTTCAGCCACGCTGGATCGAGACGCCGCCATCGGCGAGGAAGGCCGTGCCGGTAACGAAGCTCGACGCGTCGGAGGCCAAAAAGAGCGCGGCGCGGGCGATCTCCTCCGGCTGCGCCATCCGTTTCAGCGCATGGATGCTCTCGACGAAGGCGGTAATCTCGGGACCGGAAGCCGGATCATTCGTGATGCTCGCCGGCGTGTCGGTGCCACCCGGCAGCAGGGCGTTGACCCGAATGCGCTTGCCGCCGAGCTCGGCCGCGAGCGCCTTCACCAGGCCGATCTGCCCGGCCTTGCTCGCCGCATAGGCCGACATGCAGGCGAGCCCGGCGGTGTAGCCGACGAAGCTCGCGGTGAAGATCAGCGAGCCGCCGCCGCGCGCCTCCAGCGCCGGCGCCTGGTACTTCGCGCCGAGGAAGGCGCTGGTCAGGTTGGTCTCGATCAACTCGCGCCAGCTTCCACTCGCCATCTGCCCGATCGGGCCGAGCTCGCCGACGATGCCGGCATTGTTGAAGCCGATGTCGAGCCCGCCGAAGCGTTCGGTGGCGGTTTCGACCAGCTGCTGCGCCAGCGCCTCCTCGCGAATGTCGCCGGCGACGGCGATCGCCGTGCCGCCGCCCGCGGTGATCTCGTCGACGAGCTGGTCGAGCTCGGCCTGTCGCCGTGCGGTGACGACGAGCCTGGCGCCCTCGGTGGCGAACAGCTTCGCCGCTGCTCGCCCGATGCCGGAGCTCGCCCCGGTCACGATCGCGACCTTGTCCTTCAGTGCCGTCATGTCCCGTTCCTTCGTTCAGACGATGAGGCGCGGGTGATCGCAGGCGGATGGACGGTGCAGACACCCGCTTCCTGTCACGGCATCGCACCCGATTGCTGGCGCAAGCAGATCAGCCTAGCTTGCCGCCATGACGCTGAACGACGCCGAGATTGAGCGCTATGCCCGCCATCTGGTGCTGCCGGAGATCGGCGGCCCCGGCCAGGCGAAGCTCAAGCGCGCCCGGGTTCTGGTGATCGGCGCCGGCGGCTTGGGCGCGCCATTGATCCCCTATCTGGCAGCGGCTGGCGTCGGCACGATCGGCATCGTCGACGACGACCATGTCTCGCTCTCGAATCTGCAGCGGCAGATCATCTTCGGGACGGAGGATATCGGGGCGCGCAAGGTGGTCGCGGCGGCCAACTTCGTCACGCGGCTCAACCCGCGGGTCGAGATCGAGGAATACGTCACGCGGATCGACCCGCACAACGCGCGTGCGCTCGTCGCCTTCTACGATGTCGTCGCAGATGGCTCGGACAATTTCGCGACGCGCTATGCCGTCTCGGACGCCTGTTTCCACGAGAAGAAGCCGCTGGTGACCGCGGCGCTCGGCCGCTTCGACGGCTCGCTGACGACGATAAGGGCGCATGAGACCAGCGCCGACGGGCGGCCCAATCCGACCTATCGCTGCCTGTTCCCGCAGGAGCCGCCGCCCGGCACCGTCGCGCCTTGCGCCGAGGCAGGCGTGCTTGGTGCGCTCGCCGGCGTCATGGGCTCGATGATGGCGCTGGAGGTGATCCGCGCGATCACCGGTTTCGGCGAGCCGCTCGTCGGCAAGCTCCTGCTGGTCGACGCGATGGCGATGCGCTTCGAGACGATGAAATACGGCTGGGATCCGGACAATCCCTTGAACGGCACAGCGGCCGGCGTCGCCGCCTGAGCTATACCGAGGCGCGTTTCGCCTCGATCACGTCCCAGAGCTGCGCCGCCAGATCGGGACCGCCGAGCTTCTTGATGGCGCGCACGCCGGTGGGCGCAGTGACGTTGATCTCGGTCAGCTTGCCGCCGATCACGTCGATGCCGACGAGCAGCAGGCCGCGCTCCCTCAAGGCCGGGCCGATGCGCTCGCAGATATCGAGCTCGCGCTTCGACAGGTCGGTCGGCTTGGCCGCGCCGCCACGCACCATGTTGGCGCGAAGGTCGCCGGCAGCCGGCACGCGGTTGACTGCGCCTGCGGCCTTGCCGTCGATCAGAATGATACGCTTGTCGCCCTCCGAGACCTCCTTCAGAAAGGCCTGGACCACCCAGGGCTCGCGGAAGAGGTTGGAGAACAGGTCGTAGAGCGAGCCAAAATTCGGGTCGCCCTTGCCGGTCTTGAACACGGTCGCGCCGCCATGGCCGTAGAGCGGCTTCATGACGATGTCGCCGAATTCCTCGCGAAAGGCCTCGATCTCGGCGCGGTCGCGCGTGATCAGCGTCGGCGGCATCAGGTCCGGGAAATGCGTGACGAAGAGCTTTTCCGGGGCGTTGCGGACCTCGGTGGGATCGTTGACCACCAGCGTCTTCGGATGGATGCGCTCGAGCATATGCGTCGAGGAGACATAGGCCATGTCGAAGGGCGGATCCTGGCGCAGCAGCACCACGTCCAGCGTCGAGAGGTCGGTGCGCTCGGGCTTGCCGAGCGTATAGTGGTCGCCTTCAACGTCGCGCACCTCGACCGGATTGATCGTGGCCGTGACCTTGCCGTCGCGCAGGGTCAGCTTGTCGGGCGTGTAGGTGAAGAGTCGGTGCCCGCGCGCCTGCGCCTCCAGCATCAGCGAAAAGCCGGTGTCGCCGGCGATGCGGACTTGTCCGATCGGGTCCATCTGGATGGCGACGTTCAGCGGCATGGGCGAAAGCTCCGGTTGCGGCCGTTATATCGGCTGTGGGGCTGCTGAAGCGCAAGGGTTTACGCCCTGCGTCCAGGACAATGGTTTAGAGCGACGTGCGCACCACAAATCCCCTTCCCCCCGCTTGCGGTGGGGAAGGGTTAGGGATGGGGGGCCGGAAAGCAGGGCTGGACCATTCGTCCAGTTCAGTGCCGAGCGGCACAGCCCCCCACCCAACCCTCCCCACCGCAAGCGGGGGGAGGGCTCACCGCCGGCGCAATGGTCCAGCGTCAGAGCACGAGCTCGAACACGCGGGGAACATGGCGAGGTAGCCGCCAGGGCGCGAGGAAGACGGCGTCGGCCCGAAGGTTGCGTTGCATCGCCCAGGGATTGCGCGCCAGCCATTGCCTGATGCGCGCTTCGATCAGCCGGCGCTTGTCCGCCGTGATCGCCATGGCGGCATCGTCGAGCGAGGCGCGCGCCTTGACCTCGACGAAGACGATGTCGTCGCCGCGCACCATGATCAGGTCGATCTCGCCGCCCTTGCCGCCGAAGCGTCGCTGCAGCAGGCGATAGCCCTTGAGGGTGAGGAAAGCGACGGCGAGCCATTCGCTGCGGCGGCCGGCAAGGCCGGAACGGCGCGCGCGCCGGCTGCGCAGTGCCTCGCTCATGGCGTGCGCGTCAGTTCGAGGGCGCGGGCATAGACCACACGGCGCGGCTGGCCGCTGGCGGCCGCGACCTGTGCCACCGCCTCCTTCAGCGAGACTTTTTCGAGTGCCGTACGCAGCGCCTCATCGAGCGAGTCGCCCTGTATCGCCGCGGCGGAGGTGTCGGGCGGGCCGATCAGTACGACGATCTCGCCGCGCGCCTCCTCGGCTTCCGCGTAATGCGCGGCGAGTTCGACCAGCGCGCCGCGCCGGACGTTCTCGTAATACTTGGTCAGCTCGCGGGCGACGGCGCCCTGCCGCCCGCCCAGCACGGTCGCGGCGTCCGCGAGCATCTCGGCCAGGCGCCGCGGCGATTCGAAAAAGACGAGTGTGCCGGGGATGGCGGCAAGCTCGGTGAGGCGGCCTTTCCGCGCCGCGCTCTTCGGCGGCAAAAAACCCTCGAAGAAGAAGCGGTCGGTCGGCAGCCCCGCCAGCACCAGCGCCGCCAGCACGGCCGAGGGTCCGGGGATGCCGGTGACCGGCAGCCCTTCCTCGACCACCTCGGCGACGAGCTTGTATCCGGGATCGGAGACCAGCGGCGTGCCCGCATCCGAGATCAGCGCGAGCTTGCCGCCCTGTCGCAGCCGCGCGAGGATCTTCGGGCGCATCTGCGCCGCGTTGTGCTCGTGATAGGGCAGAAGCGGCGTCGCGATGCCGTAATGCGCCAGCAGTGTCTTGGACGTCCGGGTATCCTCCGCCAGCACGGCATCGGCGGCGGCGAGCGTCGACAGCGCCCGAAAGGAGATGTCCTTCAGATTGCCTATCGGCGTTGCGACGATGTGGAGGCCGGGCGCGAGCGGTTCGGCCTCGGCCCTAAGCCCGAAGGCCGTATAGCTCGGAGCGCGACCTGTGGCGGGCGGGGCGGATACGGGGCCGGACATGGCGGCGAAACTGCCACAGCGATCGGCAAGATGCCACCGCCGGCCCAGCAACCTAGAGTTAACAACTTGAAAATAGCTTCGCTCACTGGCAGGACTTGTTCACGGTTCGGGACAAGACATTCAGCTGGCGCGAGCTTGCCTTGCGTCTCGCCGAGGAGTGGAGACGAAAACCGTGTCGCGTCACTTGAAGCTCCTCGTCCCGCCGAGCCGCCGGCTAATCCTGTTGTCCGGCGTCGGCGCCGCGCTCGCGGCCTGCACCGGCGGCTTCCCCGGCTTCGATAACCCGACCGCGCCCCAGGCGGGCGGCAACACGCCGCCTAGCGGCCCGACCATCGGTACAGGCTCGGTCAAGGTCGGGCTGATCCTGCCGCTGACCGCCGAGGGCTCGGGCGCGACCGTCGGCAATTCGCTCAAGAACGCCGCCGAGATGGCGCTCGCCGAATTCCCCGGCGCCGACCTCACGCTGCTGGTCAAGGATGATCGCGGCACGCCGGAAGGCGCCCAGGCCGCCGCGCAGGAAGCCCTTCGCGAGGGCGCCGAGTTGATCATCGGCCCACTCTTCGCGCCGTCCGTACAGGCCGTCGGTCAGGTCGCACGCGGCGCCGGCCGTCCGGTGATGGCCTTCTCCAGCGACAGCAATGTCGCCTCGCGCGGCGTCTATCTGCTCTCCTTCCCGCCGGAGAACGACGTCAACCGCGTCATCGCCTACGCTTCGGCGCAGGGGCGCAAATCCTTCGCCGCGCTGGTCCCCGAGACCGCCTATGGCAAGGTCGTCGAAGGCGCCTTCCAGCAGGCGGTCGCCAATCACGGCGCCCGCGCCGTCGTGATCGAGCGCTTCGGCTCTGACCAGAACAGCATGCGCGCGGCCGCCACGCGCCTTGTGCCGGCGCTGCAGCAGGCGGATGCGCTGTTTGTGCCGGCCGATGCCGCAGCGATGCCGACCCTCGGCCTCGTCCTGCAGCAGGCCGGCTATGACCCGGCCAAGGTCAAGCCGCTCGGCACCGGCGTCTGGAACGACGCCAATGTCGCGCGCGTCCCGGCGATCCAGGGCGGCTGGTTCGCCTCGCCCGACACCGCCGGCTTCAACGCTTTCTCCGGCCGCTACCAGAAGCGCTTCAACAGCGCGCCGACGCGCACCGCGACGCTGTCCTACGACGCGGTCTCGCTGGCGGCGGCGCTCGCCCGCACCCAGGGCAGCCAGCGCTTCTCCGAAAGCGTGCTGACCAATGCCTCGGGCTTCGCCGGTGCCGACGGGGTCTTCCGCTTCCGCCCTGACGGTCTGAACGAGCGTGGTCTCGCCGTGCTCGAACTGCGCAACGGTCAGATCGTCACCGTCAACGCGGCTCCGCGCGATCTCGGCCCGCGGACGAACTGACGCTGCGACAGGGCGTCATTCTCGGGCGTAGCGAAGCGTAGACCCGAGAAACTCCGGCAGGATGAGGCGCCTTTCAACGGCGCCTTCTCGTCCTGAGATGCTCGGGTCTTCGCCCGAGCACGACGGCAGTGTCACCCGCCGATGTTGAACGCCGCCAGTGCGGCCATGTTGACGATGTCGGAATCCTTGGCGCCGAGCGGCACGATCTGCACGGGCTTGTCGAGCCCGACCAGCAGCGGGCCGATCACGGTGGCGCCGCCGAGTTCCTGCAGCATCTTGGTCGAGATCGAGGCCGAGTGGAACGCCGGCATCACCAGCACGTTCGCCGGCCCGGTCAGGCGGCAGAACGGATACTGCGCCATCAGATCGCGATTGAGCGCGACGTCGGCAGCCATCTCGCCATCATACTCGAAGTCGACGCGCTGGCCGTCGAGGATCGTCACCGCGTCGCGCACCTTTTCCGAACGCTCCCCCGCCGGATGGCCGAAGGTCGAGAAGGCGAGCATCGCGACCTTCGGCTCGTAGCCGAGCCGGCGGGCGACGCCGGCGGCCTCGATCGCGATCTCCGAGAGCTCCTGCGCCGTCGGCATTTCGGTGATCGCGGTGTCGGCGACCAGCACTGTGCGCCCGCGCGTGATCGCGAGCGAGACGCCGATCAGGCGGTGGCCCGGCCGGTCGTCGATGACGCGGCGGACCTCCTCCAGTGCGATCGAGTAGTTGCGGGTGACGCCGGTGACCATCGCATCGGCGTCGCCGAGCGCGACCATGGCGGCGGCGAAATGGTTGCGATCCTGATTGATCAGGCGCTGGCAGTCGCGGAACAGGTAGCCGTGCCGCTGCAGCCGCTCGTAGAGATACTGCGCATAGGCAGAGTTGCGGTGCGAGAGCCTGGCGTTCTGGATCTCGATGCCCTTGGCGGCAAGATCGACGCCGAGATGCTCGGCCGTCTCGTTGATGCGCTCCTCGCGCCCGACCAGGATCGCTTTGCCGAGCTCCTGGTTCACGAAGGAGGTGGCGGCGCGGATGACCTGCTCCTCCTCGCCCTCGGCGAAGACGACGCGCTTGGGGTAGCGCCGGACGCGCTCGAAGATGCGGTTGAGCGCGCCGGTGACCGGGTCGCGCCGGGCCGAGAGCTGGGCCTTGTAGGCGCCGGTATCGACGATCGGCTTGCCAGCGACGCCCGTGTCCATCGCCGCCCTGGCGACCGCCATCGGCACGACATGGATCAGCCGCGGATCGAACGGCACCGGGATGATGTAGTCCTTGCCATAGCGCGGGCGCGCGCCCTGATAGGCGGCAGCGACCTCGTCGGGGACATCCTCGCGCGCCAGCGAGGCCAGCGCCTCGGCCGCGGCGATCTTCATCTCCATGTTGATCGTCGTGGCGCGGACATCGAGCGCGCCGCGGAAGATGAAGGGGAAGCCGAGGACGTTGTTGACCTGGTTCGGATAATCCGAGCGCCCGGTCGCCATGATCGCGTCGTCGCGAATGGCGTGCACCTCTTCTGGCGTGATCTCCGGATCGGGATTGGCCATGGCGAAGATGATCGGGTTCTCCGCCATCGAGGCGACCATCTCGGGGGTCACCGCGCCCTTCTGCGATAGGCCGAAGAAGGCGTCGGCCCCTTCCAGTGCCTGCGCCAGCGTGCGCCGGTCGGTGACCGCCGCATGCGCCGATTTCCACTGGTTCATGCCCTCGGTGCGGCCCTGGTAGATCACGCCCTTGGTGTCGCAGAGGATGACGTTGTCGGGCTTGAAGCCCATCGCCTTGAGCAGTTCGATGCAGGCGATGGCGGCGGCGCCGGCGCCATTGATGACGAGCTTCGTCGACTTGACGTCGCGCTCCGTCAGGTCGAGCGCGTTGATCAGGCCGGCGGCGGCGATGATCGCGGTGCCGTGCTGGTCGTCATGGAAGACCGGGATGTCCATCAATTCGCGCAGGCGCTGCTCGATGATGAAGCATTCCGGCGCCTTGATGTCCTCGAGGTTGATGCCGCCGAAGGACGGGCCGAGATAGCGCACGGCGTCGATGAACTTGTCGGCATCCTCGGTGTCGACCTCGAGGTCGATCGAATCGACATCGGCGAAGCGCTTGAACAGGATCGACTTGCCTTCCATGACCGGCTTGGAGGCGAGCGCGCCGAGATTGCCGAGGCCGAGGATGGCGGTACCGTTCGTGATCACCGCGACGAGATTGGCGCGGGCGGTGTAGTCATAGGCGCGGCTGGGGTCCTCGGCGATCGCCAGGACCGGCACCGCGACACCGGGCGAATAGGCTAGCGACAGGTCTCGCTGCGTCGCCATCGGCACGGTTGGAATGATCTCGAGCTTGCCTGGCCGCCCCTGCGAGTGGAAGAGCAGCGCCTCCTGGTCGGTGAAGGTCGGACGGGTGCGCTTGGGCGGCGGGGAGCGATCGTTCATGCGCTTGTTCTTTTTCAAAGGCGTTTCCTCGGGGGAGCCGACCATAGGGTAGCGCCGCTTTCCTCGACAAGGCGCGATTGTGCGACAGCACCTTTCCTGTGGCGGCAGGGATAGGGGCGGTGCCGAAAGCGTCAGAGGCCGGCGCGCATGCGTGCGACGCTGTCGCCAACATAGCGGTCGAGCTCGACCGCCTGCTCGCTGACCAGGCGCGCAGCCTCGACGACACGGGCGGCGGCCTCGCCAGTGGCGCGGGCCTCGTCCCCGGCTCCGGCGACGTTCTCGGTGACGGTGGCGGCCGAGCCTGCCACGGCCTGGGCGTCGAGGGCGATACCCGAGGCGATGGTGCCCTGGCTGGTGACGACCAGCGCGATCGCGCCCGATGTCGTCTCGATTGTCTCCATCGTGCCTTCGATCTGCGCGACGGCATTGGCGACGGCGGCAGCGGCGCCCCGAATCTCCTGTAGCGTGGCGCCGATGTCCTGCGTCGCCTTCTGGGTCTGCTCGGCGAGGTTCTTGACCTCGCCGGCGACGACCGCGAAACCGCGCCCGGCAACCCCAGCGCGTGCTGCCTCGATCGTCGCGTTGAGCGCGAGCAGATTGGTGCGCACCGCGATGTCCTCGATGAAGGCGAGCACGGCACCGACCTTGTCGGCGGCGACGGCGAGCCCGTTGACGTCGGTTCTGGTCGAGCGGACATGCTTCGCCGCCTGCAGGGCGGTCTCGGCGGCGAGATCGGTCTGGCGCGTCAGCTCGCGGATCGAGGCGTCGATCCGCTCGGCCGCGTGGGCGACGCTGCCGACGCGCTGCGAGGCGAGCTCCGCCTGTTGCGTCGCCTCGCCGGCCCGCAAGGTGGTACGGTCGGCGTTCGCCGCCATGCCGCGCGCCGCCTCGTGCATGCCGCGCGCCGAATCGCCGACCTGGCGCAAGGCCTTGCCGACTGTCACTTCGAGATTTGCGGCCAGCTCCTCGAGCGCCGCGCGGCGCAAGGTCTCAATCTCGTCCCGGCGGGTCTCCAGTGTCTTCTCGGGCGTGACGTCGAGCAGGATGCCGTCCCAGATCGCCGTGCCGTCGGACAGGCGTCGCATCGTCGCCTCGCTGCGCAGCCAGACGATACCGCCATCGGGCGCGGCATAGCGCGCCTCGAAGCGCCAGAGATCGTCGGTCGGTTGCCGCGCTGAGCGCGCGGCCTCGAAGCGCTCGCGATCTTCCGGCAGCATCTTGCCGAGCCAGGCCTCCGGATCGCGCTCGACCTCCTCCTTGGTCACCCCCAGGAGTTTGTCGATGGCAAAGGATGCGAACTGGTAGCGTAGCGAACCATCGGGTGACACGACACGCTGATAGAGGGTGCCGGGTGCGCGCTGGATCAGCGTGCGCAGGCGATAGGACGTCTCGCGCCGGTCGCGGTCGTTGCCGAGGACGAGCCCGACCAGGACGGTGCCGATCGTGCTGACCACGATCATGATCGGCACAGCTTCGCTGAGGAAGCGCTCGGCTGCAGCCCAGGTCGGCATGAAGATGTTCGAGGCGATCAGGCAGCCGGCGCTGATCAGGCTGAGAAGGACGAGGTCGCGCAGCGTCAGCGAGCGCTTCTGCCGGCCGAGCCAGGCGGCGTAGATCACGCCGGCAACGGCGTGCAGGACGATTCCGGCGATCCCGGTCGGCATCCCGACGCCACCCAGATTGTAGCGTGCAGCGGCGAGGGGGACGGCCGTCAGCAGCGCGGCGAGCGGCCCGCCGATCGGGCCGGCCAGGATGGCGAAGGTGTTGCGCGAATCGACGACCAGCCCCGGCTGGATCACGAAGGGATTGGCCATGCTGCAGAGGGCGCCAGCCGCGAAAAGGGCGCCGACGGCGAGCTGGCGCAGCAGCGGACGCTGATCGATCCACGTGGCGGCCGCTGTCAGTATGAGGGCCGCCAGGAGCAGGAAAGAAAGGCTCTCGATCAGGTTGATGAACAGCGACATGACGGGCCCTTGGCCGGAAACGGCCCGATGAGGCTGCTTTAATTTGTTGAAAGCCATCCTAACGGATGGCCTTGCCGGCGCGATTTGCTAGCGTGCCGGCCCCATGCGCCACACCACACCAAGCGATGTTGCGGAAGCCCGCCCCGCCGGCGCGGCCGATCCCGGCCGCGTCACGCCGATGATGGCGCAGTACGTCGAGATCAAGGCTAATAATCCCGATTGCCTGCTGTTCTACCGGATGGGCGATTTCTACGAATTGTTCTTCCAGGACGCCGAGATCGCCTCGCGCACGCTCGGTATCGTGCTGACCAAGCGCGGCAAGCATCTCGGCGAGGACATCGCGATGTGCGGCGTGCCGGTCGAGCGTGCCGACGACTACCTGCAGAAGCTGATCGCCGCCGGCCATCGCGTCGCCGTCTGCGAGCAGACCGAGGATCCGGCGGAAGCCAGGAAGCGCGGCGCCAAGTCGGTGGTGAAGCGCGACGTCGTCCGGCTCGTCACGCCGGGCACCATCACCGAGGAGCGCCTGCTCGATCCCGGCAGGGCGAGCCTGCTCGTCGCGGTGGCGCGGCGCCGGCTCTCCGACGAGGTCTATGCCTACGGCATCGCTGCCGTCGACATCTCGACCGGTCGCTTCGCCGTGCTGGAAACCGACCAGCGCGGGCTCGCCGTCGAGCTCGCCCGTCTGGAGCCGCGCGAGATCGTCTGTCCCGACGCGATCCATGACGATCTCGAGCTGAAGGAATTCTGGAGCGACGTCGCAGCTCCGGTGACGCCGCTGGCACGCGAAGGGCTCGACCCGGCCTCCGGCGAGCGCCGGCTGAAGGAGTTCTTCGGCGTCGCCACGCTCGACGCCTTCGGCGCCTTCACCCGCGCCGAGATTGCCGCCGCTGCTGCCGCGCTGGCCTATGTCGAGCGAACCCAGCTCGGCGCCCGCCCACCTCTGTCGCCGCCCGTCCGCGAGGGGCAGAGCGCGACCATGCTGATCGACGCGGCGACGCGCGCCAATCTCGAACTGACCCGCACCCTCGCCGGCGAACGCTCGGGCAGCCTGCTCGCCACGATCGACCGGACGGAGACGCCGGGCGGCAGCCGCCTGCTCGCCGAACGCTTGGCTGGGCCGCTCACCGATCCGATTGCGATCGGCAAGCGGCACGATGCCGTCACGTTCCTGGTCGAGATGCCGTCCTTGCGGGAGGCGCTGCGGCGCGATCTCTCCCGCGTGCCTGACATCGCCCGGGCGCTGGCGCGGCTCTCGCTCGACCGCGGCGGCCCCCGCGATCTCGCTGCGCTCGGCGCCGGGCTGGAGGCGGGGCGTGGCGTCGCGGCGGCGCTGCTGCGCCAGGGCGATCTGCCCGACGAACTGCGCGAGGCGGCGCTCGCGCTCGGCCGCACCGACCCCGACCTGGCCACGCGTCTGTCCGCCACGCTCGCCGACGAGTTGCCACTTTTGAAGCGCGACGGCCGTTTCGTGCGCGAGGGCTTCGATGCAGCGCTCGACGAACTCCGGCTGCTTCAGGTCGATTCGCGCAAGGTGATCGC
The DNA here is from genome assembly GCF_964253285.1 of Allobosea sp. LjRoot237. Lineage (NCBI taxonomy): Bacteria > Pseudomonadati > Pseudomonadota > Alphaproteobacteria > Hyphomicrobiales > Alloboseaceae > Allobosea > Allobosea sp. LjRoot237. The sequence continues at coordinate 5,383,414 of NZ_CAXUQP020000001.1, read as the reverse complement.
GCAATTGCAGGCGCGCTACGCCGCCGAGACCGACTGCCGGACGCTGCGCATCAAGCACAATTCGATGATCGGCTATTTCGTCGAGGTGCCGCAGGCTATCGGCGAGACCTTCCTGAGGGAGCCCTGGCGCGCGGTCTTCGTGCATCGCCAGACCATGTCGGACGCGATGCGCTTCTCCTCGGTCGAGCTCGGCGAGCTCGAGGCCAAGATCGCCTCCGCCGCCGACCGGGCGCTGAAGCTCGAACTCTCGGTCTTCGCCGCGCTGACGGAGGCTGTCCTCGCTCAGGCCGAGCCGATCAAGGCAGCAGCGCAGGCGCTCGCAGTGATCGATGTCGCGGCCGCCCTCGCCGAGCTCGCCGTCGATGGCGGCTGGACGCGTCCCATCATCGATGACAGTGCCGCCTTCACGATCAAGGCCGGCCGGCACCCGGTGGTCGAGGCGGCGCTGAAGCGGCAGGGCCAGCCTTTCGTCGCCAATGACAGCGAATTGTCCGCCACCGCACAAGGCCGGGACGGCCGCATCTGCCTGATCACCGGCCCGAACATGGCGGGTAAGTCGACCTTCCTGCGCCAGAACGCCCTGATCGCGGTGCTGGCCCAGATGGGCTCCTTCGTGCCGGCTGGGAGCGCCCATATCGGCGTGGTCGACCGGCTGTTCTCGCGCGTCGGTGCAGCCGACGACCTGGCGCGCGGCCGCTCGACCTTCATGGTCGAGATGGTCGAGACCGCCGCGATCCTCAACCAGGCCGGACCGCGGGCGCTCGTCATCCTCGACGAGATCGGCCGCGGCACGGCGACATTCGACGGGCTTTCGATCGCCTGGGCCGCGATCGAGCATCTGCACGAGGCCAATCGCTGCCGGGCCCTGTTCGCGACGCATTATCACGAGCTGACGGCGCTGGCGGAGCGGCTCGACCGCGTCGTCAACGCCACCGTGCGCGTCACCGAATGGAATGGCGAGGTCATCTTCCTGCACGAGGTCGTGCCCGGCGCGGCTGACCGCTCCTATGGCATCCAGGTCGCCAAGCTTGCCGGCCTGCCGCCGGCCGTGGTCGAGCGGGCGCGTGCCATCCTCTCCGAGCTGGAGAAGAGCGAGCGCGAGAAGCCGGTCGCGGCCCTCGTCGACGACCTCCCGCTCTTCGCCGTGCAGGTGCGGCGTCCGGCGCCGGCTGCCGTACAAGCTTCTGAACCCGATAAGCTACGGGAGGAACTTGGCGCACTCGACCCCGACGAGATGACGCCGCGCGAGGCGCTGGACGCGCTCTACAAGCTCAAGCGGCTGAACTGAGGCGTCGCTTGATCCCCTCCGCCGCTGCCACGCCGGTCGCAAAGCAGGCCTGCAGCAGATAGCCGCCGGTCGGTGCCTCCCAGTCGAGCATCTCGCCGGCGACGAAGACACCGGGCAGGCGTTTCAGCATGAAGTCCCGATCGATTTCCTCGGCGGGGATGCCGCCAGCGGTCGAGATGGCGCGGGCGATCAAGGCCATGCCGGTCAATCGTACAGGAGCCGCCTTGATCAGTCCGGCGAGCGCATTCGGCTCGGCCGGCAACGACCCGTTCGTCGCCTCGCGCAGCACGGCTGCTGCCGCCGGCGACAGTCCGGCCGCCTTGCGCAGATGATTGCTCATCGTCTCGCCAGGGCGGCGCTTGGCCAGCCGGATCGCGAGTTCGGCCTCGCTCAGGTCGGGGCGCAGGTCGATGGCGAGCGTCGCCTCGCCCTCAAGGGCGATCGTCTCGCGCAACGGACCGGACAAGGCGTAGATCGCTCCGCCCTCGATGCCTCCAGCGTCGATCATCGCTTCGCCGAGGACGCGCTGCCCCGCGAAACTCAGCGCGATGCGCTTCAGCGGCTGCCCGGCGAAGCGCTCGCGCATCAGAGGCGACCAGGCGACCGAGAAACCGGCATTGGCGGGGCGCAGCGGCGCGATCGCGACGCCCTTCTCGGTGAGCAACTTGACCCAGGAGCCATCCGAGCCGAGCCGCGGCCAGCTCGCGCCGCCGAGCGCCAGCAACGTCGCTCGCGCCCTCACGATCTCCTCGCCGTCGTCTCGGGGCGCAAAACGCAGCGCGCCGCTCCCGTCCCAGCCGGTCCAGAGCCGCCCTGGATGCAGTTGCACGCCGAGCCCGTCGAGTCGCGCCAGCCAGGCGCGCAGCAGTGGCGAGGCCTTCATCGCCCTCGGGAAGATGCGCCCGCTCGAACCAATGAAGCTCTCTGCCCCCAGCCCATCGGCCCAGTCGCGCAGCGCCTGTGGCGGAAAGGCGCGGATCGCCGGTTCGAGCCAGCCGCGAGCCTCGCCATAGCGGTCGAGAAGGGCGTCGAGCGGCTCGGAATGCGTCAGGTTGAGTCCGCCGCGGCCGGCGAGCAGGAATTTTCGCGCCGGCGAGGCCATCCGTTCGTAGATCGCGACGCGGTGGCCGGCCGCAGCCAACCGCTCGGCCGCGATCAATCCGGCCGGGCCGGCGCCGATGATGGCGATGTCGGGGTCGCTCAATTGCCGAACACGGTGTTGAGCTGGCTGCCGACCATGATGAAGGTGGTGCGCTTCGGCATCTCCTTCAGCCTGACGGCGCCGATATAGGTCATTGCCGAGCGCACCCCGCCCATGATCTCCTGCATCGTGCCCTCGACCGGGCCGCGATAGGGCACCTCGACGGTCTTGCCCTCGGAGGCCCGGTATTTGGCGACGCCGCCGGAATACCGCTTCATCGCCGTGTTGGAGGACATGCCGTAGAAGACCATCGCGACCGGCACGGTCTCGCCGTCACGGGTCTCGTAGCGGATCTCGCCCTCGCATTCGTCGTGGCCGGCGAGCATGCCGCCCATCATCACGAAATCGGAACCGCCGCCATAGGCCTTGGCGACGTCGCCCGGCACGGTCAGCCCGCCATCGCCGCAGACCAGTCCTTTCAGGCCATGCGCTGCGTCGGCGCATTCGATGATCGCCGAGAGCTGCGGATAGCCGACGCCGGTCATCTTGCGGGTGGTGCAGACCGAGCCTGGGCCGATGCCGACCTTGACGATGTCGGCGCCGGCCAGGATCAGCGCTTCCGTCATATCGCCGGTGACGACGTTGCCGGCCATGATCGCGGCGTTCGGGAAGGCGTCGCGGGTCGCCTTGACCGTGTCGACGAACTTCTCGGTGTAGCCATTGGCGACGTCGAGGCAGATCTTGTCGATCGGCGCCTTGGCGTGGACGGCCTTGAGCTTGTCGTGGTCGGAATCGGTGGTGCCCAGCGAATAGAAGGCGTTGGCGGAACCTTCCTCCTTGAAGAAGGCGATCAATTCGTCGGCGTCGTAATGCTTGTGCAGCGCGACCATGGCGCCGTGCTTCAGCAAGGCACGCGCCATCGCCATGGTGCCGACCACGTCCATATTCGCGGCGATCAGCGGGAAGCCGGACCATTCGCGCCCGGTATGCGCGAAGCGGAAGCTCCGGTTGACGTCGACTTCGGCGCGACTGCCGAGCGTCGAGCGCTTCGGCCGGATCAGCACGTCGCGGAAGTCGAGCTTCGGATCGTTCTCGATGCGCATGGCGAAAGCTCCGGCGGCTGGCGCAGACGGTGAAAAGGCGCACGCGGCTTGAGGGAGCGTGCCGGGATTCATAGCCGCTCGTAGCCCCCGGAGGCAATGCGCCGGTGCGCCTAGAGTTCCGGAAATGAAACTTTAGCAGGCTCTAAAGTTTTCTCTGGACAGCCCACCTGCACTACGATACTTAAGCGCATGCTTCACCAACCAGAGCAGCTCGACCTGATGTTCCAGGCACTGGCGGATCCGAACCGTCGGCAGATGGTGCAACGGCTCTGTGAGGGGCCGGCGAGCGTCAGCGAGCTGGCCCAGCCGCTGCAGATGACACTGTCGGCTGTGGTGCAGCATCTCGCAGTGCTGGAAGGGGCGGGGCTGGTGCGGTCGCAGAAGATCGGGCGGGTTCGCACCTGCCAGCTCGACACGCAGGCGCTACGGGCGGCGGAGCGCTGGATCAGCGAGCGCCGCTCCCTCTGGGAGCGGCGTTTCGACCGCCTCGGCGCTTTCCTCGCCGAGCAGGACCAGGATTCGAAAGAGGGAGACGGAGCATGACCGAACGGACCGTCGTCCATGCCGATTTCGCCATCGAGCGTCACTACGATGCGAGCCCGGCGCGTGTCTTCGCCGCCTTCGCCGATCCCGCCGCGAAAAGGCGCTGGTCGACCTGCCATGACGAGGGTGGGCACGGCGAGCATAGTCTCGATTTCCGCGAGGGCGGCTCCGAGACGATGCGCGGTGCGCCGACGCCGGATGGCGTCTATGCGATGCGCGCGATCTTCCACGAGATCGTGCCGCGTGAGCGCATCGTCTATTCCTACGAGATGCTGCGCGACGACATCCGCCTCTCGGTTTCGCTGGTGACGCTGGAGTTCCACGGCGAGAGCGCCGGCACCCGCCTCGCCTTCACCGAACAGGCGGTCTTCCTCGACGGCCACGACACTCCGCAGGCGCGCGAGCAGGGCACCGGCATCGGCTTCGACCGGCTCGCGCAGGAACTGGCGCGGGAAGCCGCCCCCGCCTGAGTGCCAATCAGATCGGCTTTTTCAACCCGTGCCGATCCGACCGCAGGAGGGACCAGCCATGTCTTTGACGCTCTACTTCCACCCGCTCTCCTGCCACTGCCAGAAAGCGCTGATCGCGCTCGACGAGAACAACACGTGCGACGGAGCACCTGCCGATCCATTCAGCCGCAGTTCATCCTCGGCCGGCTAACCGGCATGGTGGCGCAGCTTGACCGGGAACACCCGGCGAGTCGCGCCTCCGATTTCACGATCCGGGGGGATCTTTCGGCTGTGCTCAAGGCCGTCGACCAACATATCCAGGCCGCCGGCCCGCCATCCGATTGGCAGGTCGCCAAGAGCTTTGCGCGCCTGACCGGCGGCTTCTGGCGCGGCGGCACCGCTGGCCGGGCCTGGTTCTGGTCGCTCGCTTTGGCGAGTGCGATCATCCTCTCCGTCTTCGCCAACGTCACCGTCAACCGCTGGAACGGCTGGTTCTTCGACGCGCTCGAGAAGAAGGACGGCGAAAGCGCGCTGATCGCCATGGCGGTCTTCCCGGTGCTGGTGCTGATCGCCGCGGGCCTCGGCGTCATCATCCTGATCTCGCGCGAGACCTTCCAGGTCCATTGGCGCGCCCATGTCACCGCCAAGCTCGCCGATCGCTGGATTGGCGAGCGTCGCTTCTACCGGCTCGGCCTCTCCGGCTACGAGCCGGCCAATCCGGAATACCGCATCGCCGACGATGTCCGCTGGGCGACCGAGCCGGTGGTCGACTTTGCCATCGGCCTGCTCTCGGCGGTCATCACCGCAATCACCTTCATCGGCATCCTCTGGTCGATCGGCGGCTCGCTCAGCGTCGAGGCCCACGGCGTTCCCTTCGAGATACCCGCCTATATGGTGCTGGCCGCGATCGTCTATGCCGTCCTGGTCTCCGGCCTGATCACCTGGGTCGGTCGGCCGCTGCCGCGCCTGATCGCCGCCCGCAACGAGGGCGAGGCGCGCCTGCGCTTCGCGCTGATGCGCATCCGCGACCATGGCGAGACCATCGCGCTCTCGCGCGCCGAGGTGGGCGAACGCCGTGCCGTCGCCGCGACCTACGACACGCTGGTCACGCGCTGGCTCGCCATGATCCGCCAGCGCGGCCGATTGACCTGGATCACCAATGGCAGCGGTGCCCTGGTTCCGGTCGTGCCGCTCCTGCTGGCGGCGCCAAAATACCTCTCCGGCGAGATGTCGCTCGGCGATGTCGTCCAGGTCGCCGCCGCCTTCGTCGCGGTCCAGAACGCCTTCAACTGGGTGCTCGACAACTTCATGCGCATCGCCGAGTGGCTGGCTTCGGCGCGGCGCGTCAACGAGCTCGCCATCGCGCTGGGCGCGATCGAGGCTGGCTCAGCGGAAAGCGATATCGTCGTCCTGCCGAGCGAAGAAGGCGGCCTACGGCTGGAGGATCTGACTCTGACCGACCGCGACGGCCGCACGCTGCTCGCCGATTTCGGCCTGGCGCTGCCGACCGGTGCGACGATCCATGTCGCCGGCGAGATGGGCCACGGCAAGACCGCCCTGATCCAGGCCGTCGCGGGTCTCTGGCCCTGGGGCCGCGGTTCGGTGGCGCTACCGGACGAGGCGCGTATCGCGGTGCTGCCGCAGCATCTGCACCTCTCGGAAGGCAGCCTGCGGGCCGCGCTCGATCCGATCGGCGGCCATAGTGCCGAACAGGCCGGCGAGGTGCTGCGGCGTTACGGTCTTTCAGGCCTCGTGCCCCAGATCGATCTGTCGCGCGACTGGGACAAGGCGCTCACCACCGGCGACCGCCAGCGCCTCGCCCTGGCGCGCGCCGAGCTGGCCGAGCCCGACATCCTCGTCCTCGACGAAGCCACGAGCGGGCTCGAGACCGAGGCTGCGTTGGAGCTGCTGGCGCGGTTGAGGGCCGCCCGGCCGAATGCGATCATGTTGCTGATCGGTCAGAGCCCCGGCTTTGCCGAGGCCGCCGACCGCCATCTCACCATGCGCCGGGCCGGAGGCGTCGCACGCATCGCTTCTATCGATGGCGCGCGCCCAACAGTGCTCGCCGAAGCCGGCGGCGGCTGAGGTCCAGGCGCAGTCTGGGATTCATTCATTCAGCGCCGGGTAGACCGGCCCTTCCAAAACGGAGCTTCGCCATGCTGAACATCTGGGACGTCTATTGGGGCCTGCGCGTCGAGCAGTGCCCCTGCGACGTGCATTTCGTCGAATGGCTCGAGGAGCAGGGCCTGACCGGCAAGCGCATCTATCATTTCGGCACCGGCGGTCACCATTATGTCGGCATTCGCTGCGCCGAGCCGGAGTTCGACAACACGGTGCTCGGCATCACCGCCTCGCCGAAGGAATACGACGCCTTCGTCAAGCTCGCGATCGACAACCCGACGATCACCAAGACCTACAGCGCCTATTTCGGCGACATCTACACCAGCAACGCCAAGCTGCTGCCGCGCTTCGACGTCGTCACGCTCTTCCATTCCTGCGAGTTCCGCACCGAGAAGAATGACGCCTATGGCGCGCTTACTGACCTCGAGGTGATGCAGCTCTTCGCCGACCAGACCGATACCGGCGGCTACATTCTCTTCTACACCGGCTCCTTCGCCTACGAGGCGGCCAAGCCGATCATCGCGGACTGGGCCAACTCCCGCTCGGTCGAGGAGATCGGCGAATTCAAGACGCTCCGCATCTTCCGCAAGACCGCCTGAGGCGATTGCGCCGACTGCCGATCGGCGCTAGCTCTCACCGTCGAGCCACACGAACCAAGGAGGGCTGCGTGATTACGTTCTTTCGTCACCATCGTCAGCGCGGCCCCGTTCAGGCCCTGCAAGCCGGCTTGCAGGGCTGACCGCACAAGTGATCCCTACGGTTCTCTTCCAGGTCTGCCCGTCATGAGGGCGTAGTGTCTTCGAGCCCAAGGCTCGGATGGCTGCGTCCTGTTCCACTCAACGAGCCGTAAGGCGTCCGCATTCGTGAAGCTCCGGGGAGACCCGGCCGAATGGCGGCGCACGGTTCGGGCAGTCCAGAGACTGACTATGACCTTGATCACCCTGCGCAATCTCGGCGTCACGCTGGGCGCACCGCTCTTTTCCGATCTTTCCTTCTCCCTCGTTGCCGGCGATCGCCTCGGCCTCGTCGCCGCCAATGGCCGCGGCAAGTCGACCTTGCTGCGCTGCCTTGCCGGCCTGGTCGAGCCGTCCGCTGGCGAGATCATCCGCTCGCGCGGCCTGCGCATCGGCCATGTCGAGCAGGATGTTCCCCCGCAACTGCTCAGTCGGCCGGTCGACCAGCTGATGCTCGACGCCCTGCCGGCCGAGCAGCGCGAGAGCGAGCACTGGCGTGTCGAGGTCGCGCTCGATGCACTCGCTGTGCCCGAGGAGCTGCGCCGGCGCCCGCTCGGGGAGTTGAGCGGCGGCTGGCAAAGGCTCGTCCTGCTCGCGCGTGCCGGCGTCGCCGAGCCGGACCTGCTGCTGCTCGACGAGCCGACCAACCATCTCGATCTCGCGCGCATCGGCCTGCTTGAAAGCTGGCTCGCCGGCCTGCCACGCGACATGGCCGTGATCCTGTCGAGCCATGACCGCGCCTTCCTCGACATGGCGACTGGCAAGACGCTGTTCCTGCGCCAGGAGCATTCGCAGCTCTTCGTGCTGCCCTATTCGCGAGCCCGCGTCGCGCTCGACGAGAGCGACGCCGCCATGGCGCGCCGCAACGAGCGCGATCTCAAGGCCGTCCAGCACATGCGGCGGCAGGCGGCGAAGCTGGGCAATATCGGCATCAACTCCGGCAGCGATCTCCTGCTGAGCAAGACCAGGCAGCTGAAGCGACGCGCCGACGAACTCGAAGCCGTGGCCCGCCCCGCCCATCGCGAGCGCTCGGCCGGAGCGATCAGGCTTGCCGGTCGCGGCACGCATGTCAGGGCGTTGATCGCGCTCGACGATGCCGCGGTCGAGACGCCGGACGGACGGCTGCTGTTCAGGAGCGGCAAGCGCTGGATCAGCCCCGGCGACCGCATCGTGCTGCTCGGCTTGAACGGCGCCGGCAAGTCGCGCTTCATCGCCATGCTCCACAAGGCGATTGCAAGCGGCGATCAGCCCGGCATCAAGCCGACGCCGTCGCTGGTGCTCGGCCATGCCAGCCAGAGCCTCGCCGAGCTGCCCGATGTCGACACGCCGCACGGGCTGATCAGCCGGCGCTTCGATATCGGCGACCAGTCGGCCCGCGGCCTGCTCGCCGGCGCCGGCATCGCCATCGACCGCCAGACCGGCCCGATCGGGGCGCTTTCGGGTGGGCAGCGCGCGCGGCTCGCCATGCTGGCGCTGCGCCTCGCCAGGCCGAATTTCTACCTGCTGGACGAGCCGACCAACCATCTCGACATCGAGGGGCAGGAAGCGTTGGAAGCCGAGCTCACCGCCGGCGAGACGAGTTGCCTGCTGGTCTCGCATGATCGCAGCTTCGTCCGGGCCGTCGCCAACCGCTTCTGGTTGATCGACAGGCGGCGGCTGCTCGAGGTCGACGATCCCGAAGCGTTCTTCGCGGAGGCCATGGCGGGCGCGGGCTAGCTGCAACCCTGAGCGCACGGCCGGTGTCCTGCGCCAGCTTCATGGCGCGCATTCGCCGCGGTGCACCGGCTTGTGCATCGCGGCGGAGGCGCTATCTCTCGGGTCCGGCCGTCAGGGCCAGCCGCCACAAACCCGCCTTGCCCGCTGCGTGCGAGCACAACCCGACAAGAGTGCTGATGTCGTTTGGCCCGCACGAGCCAGGGATGCCGCTGCGCAAGCGCAGCCGCTGGTGGTGGCTCGGCCCGCTCGCCTCCTCGGTGATCTTCGTCGCCTCGCTGGTGGTGCTCTACTACATCGTCCGCGAGATCGAGCCGGGCGAGCTCGCCCGCGCCTTTGCCAATGCGAGCCAGCGCCAGCTCCTGCTCGCGCTCGGCTTCACCGCGCTGAGCTATCTGCTGCTCACCGGTTATGACGCGGTGGCGCTGCGGCGGCTCGGCCTGTCGATTCCCTATCGGACGACGGCGCTCGCCTCCTTCACCAGCTATTCCGTCGCGTTCACGCTCGGCTTTCCGATCGTGACCGGCGGCACGGTGCGCTATTGGATCTATTCGGCCAAGGGCGTGCGCGCCTCCGAGGTGGCGAGCCTCACCGTGATCGCCGGCCTGACCTTCTGGCTCGGCCTCGGCATGATCCTCTGCGCCAGCCTGTTCTATGCCACGGATTCGGTTGCGCAGCTGGCGCGGACCTCGCCGCTGGTGGTCCAAGCGGTTGGCGCTGCCGTCGCGCTGGGTACGGCGGGCTATCTTTTCTGGGTCGCGACGGGCGAGCGGACCTTGCGGGTCCGCGGCTGGAACCTGCCGCTGCCCGGCCTCGGCGTCACGCTAACCCAGATGCTGCTCGGCGCCGCCGAGGTCTGCGCTGCCGCCGCGGTGCTCTACGTGCTGCTGCCGGGCGGCCACAACCTGCCCTATGAGAGCTTCCTGGCGGCTTACATCTTCGCCTGCCTGATCGGCATCGCCAGCCATGCGCCGGGCGGGCTCGGCGTTTTCGAGGCGACCATGCTGATCGCGCTGAGCCGCCTGCCCTTCGAGCAGGTGCTCGGCGCGTTGCTGCTCTTCCGGATCATCTACTATATCCTGCCCTTCATCCTGGCGCTGGTGCTGCTGGCGCTGAACGAGATGATCCGGCGCATCAGGCGGCACGAGCTTTAGCCGGCCTCCGGTCGCAGGCGGCGCATGCTTGCTCATGTATGTCGCCGCATCTCGTTTCCTGGCCGATTTCAGTCGGACGGAAAGCAGGCTATGAGCCTTGCTTCGCGATGATTGCGTGGAAGGCAGGAGCCGCATGAACGCTTTGGTCGATCCCCAGGCGCCGGTGACGGCAGCGCTGATCGAGGCCATCGGCGTCCCCGCCGTGCTGCTCGATCCGCAGGGCGTGATCCAGGCGCTCAGTCCGACAGCGCCGGCTTTGATCACGGCACTCGCCAGGGGCAAGCCGCTCGCCCTCGTGATGCGCGATCCCGATCTGATCGATGCGATCGAGCAGGTCTCGCGTCATGGCGGCCGCCGGGCCATCGAGCTGATCGAGCGCGTGCCCGTCGAGCGCACCTTCCGCATCCATATCGCTGCGCTCGCCGGGAGTGGCTGGCGCCGGGCCGTGCTGCTGACCTTCGAGGATCTCAGCGAACAGCGCATGACCGAACGCATGCGCGTCGATTTCGTCGCCAATGCCAGCCACGAATTGCGCACGCCGCTCGCCTCGGTGCTCGGCTTCATCGAGACCCTGCAGGGCCCGGCCCGCAACGACACTGCCGCCCGCGACCGCTTCCTGACGATCATGCGCGAGCAGGGATTGCGCATGGCCCGCCTCGTCGACGACCTGCTCTCGCTCTCGCGCATCGAACTGCGCGCGCATCTCGCGCCGGAGGCGCCGGTCGATCTCGCCGGCATCGCCCGCGAGATCCTTGACTCGCTCGTCCTGATGGCGCGCGAGCGCGAGGTGACGCTGAAGCTCGACGTGCCGCAGCAGCCCGTCACCGTCGCCGGCGACCGCGACGAATTGCTGCGGCTGATCGAGAATCTGGTCGAGAACGCGATCAAATACGGCCAGCGCGGCGGCGAGGTCGATATCGTCGTCGGGGTGTCCGACGGCGAGGCGAGCCTCAGTGTACGCGATGACGGGCACGGCATCGCACCGGAGCACCTGCCGCGCCTGACCGAGCGCTTCTATCGCGTCGATACCGCCGCGAGCCGCGAAGCCGGCGGCACGGGCTTGGGTCTGGCCATCGTCAAGCACATCGTGCTGCGCCATCGCGGCCGTCTGACGATCGAGAGCGTCGTCGGTCAGGGCGCGACCTTCAGGGCGATCCTGCCGCGCCTGCCCGAGCCGGTCCGTTAACGATTTGTGACGACGGCGGGGGCGCTTTCATGACTGTCTGTCATGCAGCTGTCATATAGCCGGTGTTCTAGCAGGGTCGCTGCACTTGCGACCCAGAGAGGACATCTCATGCGCAAAATTCTCATTCTCGCGGCCGCTGCCGTCGGCCTGTCGGGCGTTGCCCAGGCTGCCGACATCACCGGTGCCGGCGCGACTTTCCCGTTCCCGATCTACTCCAAATGGGCCGAGGCCTATAAGAAGGAGTCCGGCATCGGCCTGAACTACCAGTCGATCGGTTCGGGCGGCGGCATCCGCCAGATCAAGGCGAAGACTGTCGCCTTCGGCGCCACCGACGCTCCGCTCAAGGGCGAGGACCTCACCAAGGACGGCCTGATCCAGTTCCCGACCGTGATGGGTGGCGTCGTTCCGGCGGTCAACATCGCAGGCGTCGAACCCGGAAAGCTCAAGCTCTCGGGCGACCTGATCGCCGAGATCTATCTCGGCACCATCAAGAAGTGGAACGACCCGAAGATCGTTGCGCTGAACGGCGACCTGAAGCTGCCCGACGCCAACATCAATCCGGTCTACCGTTCGGACGGCTCGGGCACGACCTTCGTGTTCACCGATTACCTCTCGAAGGTCTCGGCCGACTGGAAGTCGAAGATCGGCACCAACACGGCCGTCCAGTGGCCGGTCGGTATCGGCGGCAAGGGCAATGAGGGCGTTTCCGCCTCGGTCAAGCAGGTCGCCAACTCGATCGGCTATGTCGAATACGCCTATGCCAAGCAGAACAAGTTGGCCCACGCCCTCGTCAAGAACGCCGACGGTAACTTCCCGGCTCCGGACGACAAGGCCTTCCAGGCCGCTGCCGCCAACGCCAACTGGAACGAGGCTCCCGGCTTCGGCATCTCGCTGAACAACCAGAAGGGCGCCCAGGCCTGGCCGATCACCTCCGCCACCTTCCTGCTCGTGCATGCCAAGCCCGAGAAGCCGGAAGAGGTGCAGGCCGCGCTGAAGTTCGTCGACTGGGCCTACAAGAGCGGCGACCAGCTCGCCCTCGACCTCGACTACGTGCCGCTGCCGGCCAATGTGAAGGATCAGGTCCGCAACGCCTGGAAGGGCGTGACCGACCCGGCGGGCAAGCCGATCTTCTGATCGCTCCCGTCTTCCTTCTCCCACCCATCTCGGGCTTGCCCGAGATGGGCAAGCCAAGGTGCCAAAATCGGCAATAGCCGGTTTTGGTGCGGGAGAAGGTGGCCCACAGGGCCGGATGAGGGGTCGCGCGACGCTTGTCGTCGGCGGCCCTTCGAGCGAATACGGGGACGCGTTACGCGACCCCTCACCCCAGCCCTCTCCCGCAAGGGGAGAGGGGGTCTGCCGGAGCCCCTGTAGATGACCGCAGCAACCGACTTCGACCACACGCTGACGGCCCCTGTCCGCAAGACCCCGAAGGGAACCTTCGATCTCGTCTTCCGGAATGCCAGCTTCCTGGCGGCCCTGTTCGTGCTGGTGCTGCTCGCCGGCATCATGGCCTCGATGGTCATCGGCGGCTGGCCGGCCTTCCGCGAATTCGGCTTCGGCTTCATCACCTCGAGCGTCTGGGACACCCAGAACGAGCAATACGGCGCCTGGCCGGCGATCGTCGGCACCTTGTCGACCGCGCTGATCGCGCTCGTCATCGGCGTCCCGCTCTCGCTCGGCATCGCCGTCTATCTCACCCAGCTCGCGCCGGCCTGGTTCAAGCGCCCGGTCTCCACCGCGATCGAGCTGCTCGCCGCCGTGCCCTCGATCATCTACGGCATGTGGGGGCTCTTCGTCTTCGTGCCGCTGTTCGCGGCCTATGTGCAGATCCCGGTCTCGAACATCGTCGAAGGCATCCCGCTCATCGGCACGGTGCTGTATTCGCGCTCGCCCTCGGGGCTCGGCATCCTGACGGCGGGCATCATCCTCGCCTTCATGATCATCCCCTTCATCGCCTCGATCACCCGCGACATGCTGGAGCAGATCCCCTCGGTGCTGCGCGAGAGCGCCTATGGCATCGGCGCGACGACCTGGGAGGTGGTGCGCCATGTCCTGGTGCCGCAGGCCGGCGTCTCGATCATCGGCGCGATCATGCTGGGCCTCGGTCGTGCGCTCGGCGAGACCATGGCGGTGACCTTCGTCGTCGGCAACGCCAACCGGCTCTCGGCCGCGATCATGGATCCGGGCTCGACCATCGCCTCGCGCATCGCCAACGAGTTCAACGAGGCGCTCGGCCTGCAGCTCAACGCGCTGATCGCGCTCGGCTGCATCCTTTTCTTCGTCACCTTCGTCGTCCTCGTCATCGCGCGCATCCTGGTGTCGCGCGTCAAGGCTTACTGAGCGGGTCCCGACCATGAGCATGACGACATCGCCGACCACCCGCCCGCTGCCCCACGCTCCCTGGGGCCGCGTCCGCCAGTCGCGCCGCACCGCCGACAAGGCGATGCGGATCATCGCCGCGGGCTTCACCTTCATCGCCATCTTCGTGCTGTTCTGGATCCTCGGCATGCTGATCGTGAAGGGCATTGGCGGCTTGTCCGTCGCCACCTTCACGCAGACGATGCCGGGCCCAGGCAGCGAGGGCGGCGGCCTCGCCAACGCGCTCGTCGGCTCGGTCGTGCTGACCTTCCTCGGCATCGCGGTGGCGACGCCGATCGGCGTGCTCGCGGGCACCTATCTCGCCGAATACGGCAAGGGCTCGAAGCTCGCCGACCTGATCCGCTTCATCAACGACATCCTGCTCTCGGCTCCGTCGATCCTGATCGGCCTCTTCGTCTACGTGATCATGGTCGAGCCACTGGGCGGATATTCCGGCTGGGCCGGTGGCGTCGCGCTCGGCATCATCGCGATCCCGGTCATCGTGCGCACCACCGAGGACATGCTGCGGCTCGTCCCCGGCTCGCTGCGCGAGGCGGGTTCCGCGCTCGGCGCGCCGCCCTCCGTCGTCATCACCTCGATCACCTGGCGGGCGGCAAAATCGGGCATGGTCACCGGCATCCTGCTGGCGCTGGCCCGTATCGCCGGCGAGACGGCGCCGCTGATTTTCACCGCGTTGAACAACAATTTCTGGTTCTCGCCCAATCTCTGGGGCGGCGTCTCCAACCTGCCGGTGACGATCTACCAGTTCGCCTCGGCCCCTTACGAGAACTGGCAGGAGCTCGCCTGGGCGGGATCGCTGATCATCACCGTCTCAATCCTCGTGCTTTCCATCATCGCCCGGCGCATCGTGCGCGGCGGCAAGTGAACAGCGTCCGATCGGAAGGACCATGCAGATGCTTTCGACCCTGGAATTGAGCCCGCAGACGCTGGACGTCGACGCTCCCGTCCGCATCGCCGTCAAGAACCTCGATTTCTACTACGGCGAGCACAAGGCGCTGAAGAACGTCAATCTCGATTTCCGTGACCGCCACGTCACGGCGCTGATCGGCCCGTCGGGCTGCGGCAAGTCGACCCTGCTGCGCATCTTCAACCGCATCTATTCGCTCTATCCCGAGCAGCGGGCGACCGGCGAGGTCATGCTCGATGGCCGCAACGTCATCTCGAACCAGGTCGACGTCAACGAGCTGCGCTCGCGCATCGGCATGGTCTTCCAGAAGCCGACGCCGTTCCCGATGTCGATCTACGACAACGTCGCCTTCGGTATCCGCCTCTACGAGAAACCGCCGAAGTCGGAGCTCGACGATCGCGTTGAGGGCGCGCTGCGCCGCGCCGCGCTCTGGGACGAGGTCAAGGACAAGCTCAAGGCCTCGGGCATGGGCCTCTCCGGCGGCCAGCAGCAGCGCCTCTGCATCGCGCGCACCATCGCGCAGAAGCCCGAGGTCATCCTGTTCGACGAGCCGACCTCGGCGCTCGACCCGATCTCGACTGGCAAGATCGAGGACCTGCTCGAGCAGCTCAAGACCGACTTCACCATCGTCATCGTCACCCACAACATGCAGCAGGCGGCGCGCATCTCGCAGTACACCGCCTTCATGTATCTCGGCGAAGTCATCGAGTTCGCCGCCACCAACACGATCTTCATGAACCCGCACAAGAAGCAGACGCAGGACTACGTCACCGGCCGTTTCGGCTGACGCCCTGAAATCGTCGGCCAGCCCCGAAGGATACGCCCCGATGTCCGACCATATCGTCCGCTCCTACGACGCCGATCTCGAGGGCCTGCGCCGCAGCCTCGCCGAGATGGGCGGCATGTCCGAGCGCATGCTCGGCGATTCGACCGTGGCGCTGGTGCGCCGCGATACCGTGCTCGCCCAAAAGATCATCAGCGCCGACCAGCGCCTCGACAACCTGCAGCGCGACGTCGAGGAGAAGGCGGTGCTGACCATCGCCCGGCGCCAGCCGCTGGCGAACGATCTGCGCGAGCTGATCTCGGCGATCCGCATCGCCGCCGATATCGAGCGGGTCGGCGACCTCGCCAAGAACATCGCCAAGCGCGCCGTCGCGATCTCCGGCCAGTTCTCGCCGCCGCACCGCGCTGTCGTCGGCCTCGAACATATGAGCCGCCTGGTCCAGGCCCAGCTCAAGGACGTGCTCGACGCCTACGCCGCCAGCAACGAGCAGAAGGCGATGGAGGTCTGGCGCCGCGACGACGAGATCGACGCGCTCTACACCTCGCTGTTCCGCGAACTCCTGACCTACATGATGGAGGACCCGCGCAACATCACCTTCTGCACGCACCTCCTGTTCTGCGCCAAGAACGTCGAGCGCATCGGCGACCACACCACCAACATCGCCGAGACCATCCATTACCTCGTTACGGGTCAGTCGATCGATGAGACCCGGCCCAAGCTCGACACCACCAACATTCTCGTCGACCTGCCGGCGGCCAATGGCTGAGCTTGGCAGAGGTTTGAACGGACGCTGACATGCCCGCACGCATCCTGATCGTCGAGGACGAGGAGCCGCTGACCCTGCTGCTGCGCTATAATCTCGAGGCCGAAGGCTTCGAGGTCGACAGCGTGGCGCGCGGCGACGACGCCGAACTGCATCTGCGCGACCACACGCCGGATCTCGTCCTGCTCGACTGGATGCTGCCCGGCCTCTCCGGCATCGAGCTCTGCCGGCGTCTGCGCACAAGGCGCGACACCGAGCGCGTGCCGATCATCATGCTGACGGCGCGCGGCGAGGAGACCGAGCGTGTGCGCGGCCTTGCCACCGGCGCCGACGACTATGTCGTCAAGCCGTTCTCGTTGCCCGAACTGATCGCGCGCATCCAGGCGCTGCTGCGCCGCGCCAAGCCCGGCCATGTCGCCGGCCTGCTTGCCGCCGGCGATCTCGAGCTCGACCGCACGACGCGGCGTGTCCGCAGGGCCGGTGCCGAGCTGCATCTCGGGCCGACCGAGTTCCGCCTGCTCGAATTCCTGATGCAGGCGCCGGGCCGGGTCTATTCGCGGGCGCAACTGCTCGACGCCGTCTGGGGCCGCGACGTCTATATCGACGAGCGCACCGTCGACGTCCATGTCGGGCGCCTGCGCAAGGCGATCACGCCGGCCAATGCCAAGGATCCGCTCCGCACCGTGCGCGGCGCCGGTTACGCCTTCGACGAGACGTTTGCGCGCGCCTGACACCTCCGTCAGCGCGGCGCTGCAACGATGACCGCTGCGCCGGCGAGGCAGAGCGCGGCGCCGGCTAGGTCGTAGCGGTCGGGTGCGACCTTCTCGACCAGCGCCATCCAGACCAGCGACGCGATGATATAGACGCCGCCATAGGCGGCGAAGGCGCGCCCGGCCGCGGGGCTGTCGACCAGGGTCAGCAGCCAGGCGAAGGCTGCGAGCGAGACCAGGCCCGGCAGCAGCCACCAGACCGGCTTGTCCAGTTTCAGCCAAACCCAGAAGGCGAAGCAGCCGGCGATCTCGGCCAGCGCCGCTCCCGCATAGATCGCGATCGTAGCCATTACGTGCCCGGCCCGAAGGCTGCCGCGAGCCGGGCGAAGACAGGGCGGTAAGCCTCGGACGCCAGCGGTGTCAGCGATTGGGCCTCGTCGAAGGTGAACCAGCGGATTTCGCTGTGCTCGTCATTGCTGATCTCGGGTTCGCCTGCCCATTCGCCCACGGTGAACAGATGCCAGAGCGCGGGAGTGACGCCGTCCGTCTCCGTCGTCTCGATGGTCTCGAAGCGGCGGAAACCTGTCGGCGTGACGCCGATCTCCTCCTGGAGCTCGCGGACAAGGGCTGCCTCGGCGCTCTCGCCGGGCTCGACGTGACCACCGATCGTGTCCCAGCAGGATGGGCGGTTCCAGCGGTGCGCGGCTCGCAATCCCAGCAGGAGCCGCCCCTCCCTGATCGGCAGGGCACAGGCGTATTCGATCGGGCTAGATCCGGGGATGTTCATGGATGCCTCGTGCATCGAGCCTGGCTTCGACGAAAAAAGCCGGCCTTTCGGCCGGCTTCCGCTATTCTGGCAGTCTCGCGTCAGTTGCTCAGGCGCGAATGACCTTGCGGTCGCGGCGCCGGTCGGCCGCCGGCTGGTAGGCGATACGGGCGTGATAGGCGCAATAGGGCATTCCGGTCGCGCTGCGGCCGCCGCAGAAGCGGAATTCCGGGGTGGTCGGATCGCCCATCGGCCAGCGGCACATATACTCGCGCAGCTCCATGATCGTGACCCGCTCGGAGAACGGCACGACCACATCCTCGGACGGAGCCGGCTCGCGCGCGACCTGTGCCTCGGCCTCGATCTCCGGCGCGAACTGCGGGGCGAGCGCGGTATTACCGCGGGTCAGGCCGCCGCCACTGCTGTGGTGGCCGGCCGGGTGGCTCGGCGGGCGAGCCACCGGCTTGCGCGGGCGCGGTGTCGCCGAACCCGGGCTCTTGGCGCGGCCCGACAGTCCAAGGCGATGCACCTTGCCGATGACGGCGTTGCGCGTGACGTTGCCGAGCTCGGCGGCGATCTGGCTCGCGCTCAGGCCGTCGTTCCAGAGCTTCTTGAGCAGCTCGACGCGTTCCTCGGTCCAGGCTCCGGCTTCGGTCATGGAGTTGCACCTGTCTTCGTCATGTCCCGCTGGCACGCCGGCGAGGCATAGGGAGAGATCATGGCGGAATCCGATACCGGCAGCGCCCGTTGCTAAACGGAAGCCGTTACGCCCGGAACTGACGATACTGGAGACGCCGCACGAGATGTCGTATCTGACGAGGGAGACCATACAAGATGGCCTGACTCGGCCACAAGAGTCGCCGAATCGTAATTCGGCTTTTCCCCAGCCAATCACTGCAAACGGCGAAACGGTGAGTCTATTCGGCAACGCTGCCGCGAGGTCAGCCGCAATTGACAGGGCGGGGCCGGTTTTGCATAGTCGCCTCACGCAGCCGCCCCCATCGGGCGGCGCTTATGTTTTTGAGCGATCGGGATTTTCCATCGATGCGGCTTGACGCGCGACGAGACGGCGGGAACGGCCAGCGACGATAATGTCGCCGGCGGGTCGCATCATGCCGGCATCATGCCGAAAGCGCTCCGCATCTCCGTTCCCGATCTGAGGTTCCGCGCTTCCTCCCTGTTTCGCCGCAAGGATTTCGCTCCATGAGCACCGCTCCCGTTTCCGCCGCGTCCTCCGTTCTCCTGCCGACCTATGCCCGCGCCCCGATCGCTCTCGAGCGCGGCGAGGGCGCCTGGGCGATTGCCACCGACGGCCAGCGCTATCTCGATTTCGGCGCCGGCATCGCCGTCAATTCGCTCGGCCATGCCCATCCGCACCTGGTCGAGGCGCTGACTGCCCAAGCGCAGCGCATCTGGCACACCTCCAATCTCTACACGATGCCCGACGGCGAGAAGCTGGCGCGGCGGCTCTGCGAGGCGACCTTCGCAAGCCGTGTCTTCTTCACCAATTCGGGCGCCGAGGCGAACGAGTGCGCGATCAAGATGGCGCGCAAGTATCACGCCGCGAAAGGCCATCCCGAGCGCTATCGCATCATCACGTTCGAAGGCGCCTTCCATGGCCGCACGCTCGCGACCATCGCCGCCGGCGGCCAGCAGAAATACATCGACGGCTTCGGTCCGAAGGTCGACGGCTTCGACCAGGTGCCCTTCGACGACGAGAAGGCGCTGAAGGCGGCGATCGGGCCGGAGACCGCTGCGTTGATGATCGAGCCGATCCAGGGCGAGGGTGGCCTGCGCTCGGTGCCGATGCGTGTCCTCAAGCAGCTGCGCGAGCTTTGCGACGAGCATGGGCTGATGCTGATCTTCGACGAGATCCAGACCGGTGTCGGCCGCACCGGCAAGTTCTTCGCCTATGAGCATTACGGTGTCGCCCCCGACATCATGTCGATCGCCAAGGGCATCGGCGGCGGCTTCCCGATGGGCGCCTGCCTAGCCACCGAAGAGGCGGCCGCCGGCATGACGCTCGGCACGCATGGCACCACCTTCGGCGGCAACCCGCTCGCCATGGCGGTCGGCAATGCCGTGCTCGACATCATCCTGGCGCCGGGCTTCCTCGACCGCGTCCAGAAGACGGCGCTGCGTCTGCGCCAGTCGCTGGCCCAGCTCAAGGACCACCATCCCGCCGTGATCGAGGAGATCCGCGGCGAGGGGCTGATGCTCGGCCTCAAGCTCAGGACACCGAACACCGATTTCGTCGCCCAGGCGCGGGCAGCCGGCCTGCTCGTGGTCGCTGCCGGCGACAATGTCGTGCGCCTGCTGCCGCCGCTGATCATCGGCGAGAGCGAGGTTGCCGAAGCGGTGGCGCGGCTCGACAAGGCGGCGGGCGCGGTCGAGGCCGAGCTTGCCCGGCCGGCGGCGGAATGAGCATGGGGGCTCCAGTGCGTCATTTTCTCGACCTTTCCGATTTCTCCGCCGGCGAATTGCGCTCCATCCTCAGGGCCGGCGAGGAGATCAAGGCCCGTCGGCGTACGCCCGACGCTGCCGGCGACCGCCTACTCGAGGGCAAGGTCATCGCCATGATCTTCGAGCAGCCCTCGCTCCGCACCCGCGTCTCCTTCGATGTCGGTATCCGCGAGCTCGGCGGCTCGCCGATGATGGTGACCGGCCAGGAGATCGAGCTCGGCGAGCGCGAGACCATCGCCGACACCGCCCGCGTGCTCTCGCGCTATGTCGACGCGATCATGATCCGCATGCTCGACCATGACGCGGTGGTCGAGATGGCGAAATACGCCACCGTGCCGGTGATCAACGGCCTGACCAAGCGCCAGCACCCCTGCCAGGTCATGGCCGA
Source organism: Allobosea sp. LjRoot237 (assembly GCF_964253285.1). Classification (NCBI taxonomy): domain Bacteria; kingdom Pseudomonadati; phylum Pseudomonadota; class Alphaproteobacteria; order Hyphomicrobiales; family Alloboseaceae; genus Allobosea; species Allobosea sp. LjRoot237. The sequence goes on along the minus strand of NZ_CAXUQP020000001.1, from coordinate 5,362,822 downwards.
CGTCATGACCTTCGAGGAGCGCAAGGGCTCGATCAAGGGCAAACGCATCGCCTGGACCGGCGACACCAACAATGTCCTGACCTCCTGGGTCCATGCCGCCGGCCGGCTCGATTTCGAGCTGGCCATAGCGACGCCGGAGGAGCTCGCGCCCCCGCCTGCCCTGCTCGATTGGGCCCGCGAGCAGGGCGCGAAGCTGCAACTGACCAGTCGGCCCGAAGCTGCGGTCGAAGGCGCCGACTGCGTCATCACCGATTGTTGGGTCTCGATGGGTGATCAGGAAGGCACGCGCCACAACCTGCTGCGGCCCTATCAGGTCGACGAACGCCTGCTCGGCCGCGCCGAAAAGGATGCGATCTTCATGCACTGCCTGCCGGCGTCGCGTGGCGAGGAAGTGACCGATCAGGTCATGGACGGCCCGCAATCGGCCGTTTTCGACGAGGCCGAGAACCGGCTGCATGCCCAGAAGGGCATCCTGGCCTGGTGCTTCGGCGCGGTGGCGGCCTGATGGCCGAAGCCTCGCCAGTGGGCGCGCCCGACGACCGGGTGCTGCCCTTCGCGGTGCCGGAGCTCGATGTGCGCGGCCGGGTCGTCAGGCTCGGCCCCTCGCTCGACCAGGTCCTCGAACGGCACCATTATCCCGAGCCCGTCGCGCGTGTTCTCGCCGAGGCTGCGGCGCTGACGGTCATGCTCGGCACCACGCTCAAGGGCGAAGGCCGCTTCCAGCTCCAGACCAAGAGCGACGGGCCGATCTCGATGCTGGTCGTCGACTTCAACGCGCCCGACTGCTACCGGGCCATGGCCCGCTACGATGCCGATGAGCTGGCGGCTGCGATCGACACGAATGCGGTCTCGACCGGCGAACTGCTCGGCAAGGGGCATCTCGCCATGACCGTCGACCAGGGCTCGGAGGCGACACGCTATCAGGGCGTCGTCGCGCTCGACGGGCAGAGCCTGGAAGAAGCCGGCCACCAGTATTTCCGCCAGTCGGAGCAGATTCCGAGCCGTATCCGCCTCGGCGTCGGCACGGTCCTGACCGGCAGTGGCCTGGCCTGGCGTGCAGGCGGCTTGATCGTCCAGTTCATGCCGAACTCGCCCGATCGAATGCGCGCCGCCGATCTCCATCCCGGCGATGCGCCGGAAGGGCACGAGATCCTCGCCGCCGACAATGATGACGGCATCAGCGACGACGCCTGGGCCGAGACACGCTCGCTGGTCGGGACGGTCGAGCATCACGAATTGCTCGATCCTTTGCTGGAGAGCGAGCGCCTGCTCTACCGGCTCTTCCATGAGCGCGGCGCCCATGTCTTCGAGCCGGTCGCGGTGCACGAGGCCTGCCGCTGCTCGCGCGAGCGCGTGCTCGGCATGCTCAACGGCTTCTCGGCCGACGACCGCAAGGCGATGATCGCCGATGACGGCACGCTCGGCGTCACCTGCGAGTTCTGCTCGCGCCGCTACAGCTTCGACCCGGCCGAGGTCGAGGTGGAGATCTCGGCGGGGCAGTGATGGCTCCCCTTCTCCCCTTGCGGGAGAAGGTGGCGCGAAGCGCCGGATGAGGGTCTCGCGACGACTGCCGATTTGCACTTGTGAAATGCGGACTACGGAGAGGGGTGTGCGACCCCTCATCCGTCAGCGCTGCGCGCTGCCACCTTCTCCCGCAAGAAGGAAGGGCCTACGCCCTGCACTCGTCCATCAGCCGGCGCATGAAGGCCTCGCCCGCCGCGAACTGCTCCAGCGTGATGTACTCGTCCGGCTGATGCGCTTGGTCGATCGAACCCGGGCCGCAGACGATGGTCGGCAGTCCCGCGCGCTGGAAATGCCCGGCCTCGGTGGCGTAGGCGACAGCGATCGTGCTGTTGCGCCCGGCGAGACGCATGACCAACGTCTCGGCTTCCGAACCGGGATCGGGCGCCAGGCCCGGCACATCCGAGCTCATCACCGTCTCGATCGCCGCCGACTGCGCGGTCTTGCGCATGCGCGCCAGCACCTCCTGCGACAGCGTGGCGAAACGAGCCGGCACCGCCTCGGGGTCCGAGCCCGGCAAGGTGCGCACCTCCCAGGCGAGATCGCAGCGATCGGCCAGGATGTTGCGGGCAATGCCGCCATGGAATTTGCCGATATGGACTGTGTCGTAAGGCGGGTCGAAGCGACCGCTCTCGTCGAGCTGGCCTTCGTGCTCGTCAGCCATGGCGACGAGGCCGGCGGCGAGCCGCGTTCCGGCATGGACCGCGCTGGCGCCGAGATGCGGCTTCGAGGAATGCGCCGCAAAGCCGGTGATCGTGGTGAAGAAGGTGCGGATGCCCTTGTGCGCATCGGCGAGTTCGAGCGAGGTCGGCTCGCCGACGATGATGGCGCGCGGCTTGGGCAGGCTCTTGCCCATCGCGGCGATACCATCGACCACGCCGAGGCAGGTCACCTCCTCGTCATAGGAGAAGAACAGGTGGATCGGCGTCTTCAGGTTGGCGCTAAGGAAATCCGGCACGAGCGCCAGCGCCAGCGCGACGAAGCCCTTCATGTCGACCGAGCCGCGGCCATAGGCGCGGCCATCCTCGACATGCAGGGTGAACGGATCGCGCGACCAGGCCTGGCCTTCGACCGGCACGACATCGGTGTGGCCGGAGAGCGCGATGCCGCCTTTGTCCTGCGGGCCGATCGTGGCGAACAGCGCCGCCTTGTCCCCTGTCGCATTTGGAAAGCGCACCGACGGCACGCCCCAGCCCGTGAGATAGTCCTCGACGAAGGCGATCAGCTCGAGATTGGATTTATGGCTCACCGTGTCGAAGGCGACGAGGCGGGCGAGCATGTCGAGCGGCTGGTAGCGCTGCCCGGTCGGGGTTGCGATATTCAATGCAAGACCTTCTTCACATAGGGCGAGTCGAGCGGGAAGAGCGGCACCTCGACATCGAAGATCACGCCGTCCTCGCCGAGCATGGCATAAAAGCCGCGCATGCTGCCGTCGGGCGTCATCAGCGGACAGCCGGATGTGTAGCTGAAGCGCTCGCCCGGTTGCAGCACCGGCTGCTGGCCGATCACGCCGTCGCCGCGGACCTCGTGCACCTCGCCGCGCCCGTCGGTGATGAACCAGTGGCGCGTCATCAATTGCACGGTGCGCGGCGAGAAGTTCTCGATCTCGATCGTGTAGGCCCAGAAATAGCGGCCCTGGTCGGGCGTGGACTCAGAGTCCATGAACTTGGGCGAGGCGGTGACGCGCACGCCATGCGTTTCGGCCTGGTACATGATTGCGGTTCCGTGCCGGCAGGGCGGAGAGGCCTTGTTATGACTTGGCTCGGCGTAGCGTCAATGCCGCCGGCCGGTTGTACTTGCGTGCCGGTCCGGCGGCGAGCGGGCATGTGGACAACGCGATGCCGGACTCGCCAGCAGCGTCCCGGCGCGGCAAGAAGAGCGACTGATCTCGCGGCGGACCGGCTTTGCGCCGCACTTCACAAGGTGGTCTGATAGCACCATGGCGACATCGCCCGACATGCTGGCCGAGACCGCGCCGGCCTCGCTCGCCGGCCCCACCGGCGTGCTGCCGCGCCAGGACATCCGCAAGCTCGTCCATCGCGGCATGGTCCGCTCGACCTCGGGTGCCTTCGCCGAGAGCCAGTACCAGCCAGCGAGCCTCGATCTCAGGCTCGGCCACAAGGCCTATCGCGTCCGCGCCAGCTTCCTGCCCGGACCGAACAAGAGCGTCGCGCAGATGCTCGCCGATCTCACCCAGGACGAGGTCTCGCTCGAGGAGGGCGCGATCCTTGAGAAGAACTGCGTCTACGTCGTCGAGCTGATGGAGTCGCTGCACGAATTGCCGGCGACGATCTCCGCCTTCGCCAACCCAAAGAGCTCGACCGGCCGGCTCGATGTCTTCACCCGCCTGATTGTCGACCGGAGCGAGGCCTTCGATAGCGTCGCAGGCGGCTATTCCGGCAAGCTCTACGCCGAGATCTCGCCGTCGAGCTTCTCGATCAAGGTCCGCAAGGGCAGCCGCCTCAACCAGCTGCGCTTCCGCCGCCGCAGCTCCGGCCAGGACGAGGCGGAAGGTTTTCGCGTCTCCGATCGAGAGTTGCGTGAGGTCCATCGGCGCACGGCTCTGGTCGATGGGCCGGCCGCGATCCGCAACGGCCTCCTGTTCAGCATCCATCTCGGCGATGCCGAGGGTGAGATCATCGGCTATCAGGCCCAGCGCTTTACCGACGTCATCGATGTCGACCGTGTCGGCGCCTACGAGATTGACGATTTCTGGACGCCGATCCCGGCCAAGCGCAAGCGGCTGATCCTCGACCCGCACCAGTTCTACATCCTCGCCTCCAAGGAGAGGCTGCATATCCCGCCGGCCTTCGCCGCCGAGATGGCGCCGATCGACCCGGCTATGGGTGAGTTTCGCGTGCACTATGCCGGCTTCTTCGATCCAGGCTTCGGCGTCGGCACGGACGGCATGCCCGGCAGTCGAGGCGTGCTCGAGGTCAGGAGCCACGAGGTGCCTTTCTTGCTCGAGGATGGGCAGGTGGTCGGTCGCCTGGCCTTCGAGCGCATGGCGGCCGAGCCGGACGCCCTCTATGGTGCAATCGGCACCTCGAACTATCAGGGCCAGGCGCTGAAGCTCTCCAAGCATTTCCGCAGCTAGCTTCGGGGTTCAGAACCGCTCGCTCTGCGCGGTCGCCTCAAGTCTTCGTTAGCCGCAGATTCCTGTTTCGCCAGGGAATGTTACCCATGCGGCAACCTTCGGGGCGACATGGTGGCGATTCCGTGTCAGATGGCAGCAAGCGCGGAGGACGCCGCCGGCCCCTGGCCTGCGGCGTGTTCATGCTTGTGTCACCAGCGGGGCGCAATTGACGGCTTCCCGCTCCATGGCTTTTGTGGCCAAACGTCTACAGGGAAAGGATTTCTCATGCGCGCCCTCATCATCGCCGGCGTTCTCGCCGCCGGCCTCGCCGGCTGCCAGTCCGTCGAGCAATCGGCGGCCGAGTCCGACCAGGTCTGCCTCGATGCCGGCCATCGCCCCGGCACCCGCGCCTTCGAGCGCTGCCGCAGCGAAGTGTTCCAGAGCTTCCGCCGCTCCAACGCCCAGGCCAGCAACGCGGTCGCGGCCGGCGTCGTCGCCGGTGCCGTCGGCGGCGCGGTCATCGCGGCGTCCTCCCGGCGCAGCTACGGCTACTATGGCTACGGCGGCTGTGGCTATTACGGCTGCTGGTAAGACGCCCCGCGTCTGAACCAAGCCGCGCCGGGCGACAGGGGCCCGGCGCGGTTTTTTGTCCACGGTCGGGAATCTCACCTCGACCGGCTTGCCGCCGGCAGCCCCGCCCGGCTATACGGGCAAGGCACGCGGGCGTAGTTCAGTGGTAGAACGTCAGCTTCCCAAGCTGAATGTCGTCGGTTCGATCCCGATCGCCCGCTCCAAGTTCTCCGATATCGTGTATTCCTCCCGCTTTCGGGATATCCCTGCGGCACGAACGCAGCTTCCGGTTGATGCTGTGCGGCGCTAGATTGCGCATATGAGCGCATCTCCGCAGATCGATAATCAGGATGCCGCCCCGGCCTCCCGCATCGGCCTCTGGTTGCTCGGCGGCGGCTTCGGCCTGCTGCTGGTGACTGGCCTGCTGCTCTGGTGGCGCGAGGGCGATCGTCTGTTCACCGACGGGCTGATCGCCGCGCTCCTCGCCTGCTTCTGAGCGGTGCTTCGCCGCATTCGAGGATGTCCCCTGTGAACCGCCGCCTGCTCCTGCCCCTGCTGGTCTTCGTGCTTGGCGCCGCCGCGCTCGCCGCAGCCGCCTTCATTACCTTCGCGTCGGGCTCCCGTCAGGGCGGACAGAGTCTTGCCTCGAGTGTCGGCGGGCCGTTCATGCTCACCACCGGCGAGGGCAAGACGCTGACCGACAAGGATTTGCGCGGCGCACCCTTCCTGGTCTTCTTCGGCTTCACCCATTGCCCCGACATCTGCCCGACCAAGCTGTTCGAGATTTCGGAGGTGCTGCGGGCGGCCGGAGCCAAGGGCGAAAAGCTCAAGGCGCTCTTCGTCACGGTCGATCCCGAGCGCGACACGGCCGAGACGATGAAGAGCTATCTCGGCTCCTTCGATCCGCGCATCGTCGGGCTGACCGGCGAGCGCGCCGCGATCGACGCGACGATCAAGGCTTATCGCGCCTATGCCCGCAAGGTGCCGCTCAAGGATGGCGACTACACCATGGACCATACCGCTTTGGTCTACCTGATGGACAAGAATGGCGGCTTCGTCGGCGCGTTCAATATCGAGCGCCCGCCCGCAGAGGCGGCGCAGGAATGGCTGCGCCATCTCTAGGCCCAGCGCAGGCTAGGTGCGACTGCGATAACGGGAGGAGCGCGCGAGGCCGTGCGTCGTCTTGTGCCAGCCGAACCGGTCGTGGAAATAGTCGTAGAGCGCGAGCCAGGCTGCAAGCGAGGCGAGCAGATGGTAGATCGGCAGGCGCGGCAGCCAACGCCACAGGTCGGGCGCGCCGCGCCGCCAGGCGCCGAGCGCAGGCACCAGGAAGACGGCGCAGATTCCACTTCCTGCCAAGCCGAGCGCAAGCGAGGAACACAGCAGCTCCACCGAGTTGCTGGGAGAAAGCAGCGAGCCGTCGAGCACCGCCAGCACCGTCGTCGCGATGAACAGCGGGTAAAAGAGCGTTCCGAGCAAGGTGCCCAGCACCAGCGCCAGAAAGGTCAGTGTGGCGGTGGCACCGGCCTCGCCCAGGAAGCGGCCAGGCCGTAGCAGATGGCTGATCAGCGTCTGCAGATAGCCCTTGAGCCAGCGCCGGCGCTGCTTCAGCCAGGCTGGCACGCGGTGCGGAGCCTCTTCGAGCGTGCTGCAGGGCAGGTCGGCCATATAGCCGCCGGCCCGGATAAGGCGGAAGCCGATGTCGGCATCCTCCGTGACGTTCCAGGGGTCCCAGCCGCCGACACGGCGCAGAGCTTCAGTCCGGAAATGGTTCGAAGTACCGCCGAGCATGATCGGCAGGCCCGATTGCAGCAGGCCGGGATTGAGCACGTCGAACAATCCGGCGTATTCGAGCGCGAAGCAGCCGCTGAGCCAGCTGTCGTCGGGGTTGTCGATGACGAGGCGGGCTTGCAGGCAGACGAGCTCGGCGTCGGAGCGCAGGAAGCGCGCCGCGGCCAGTCGCAGCTGCCGGGAATCGGGGACATCCTCCGCGTCGAAGATGGTGAACAGCTCTCCGCGGGCCTCGGCGAGTGCCCGGTTGAGCGCGCGCGGCTTGGTCTGTGGAAGGCCGCGCGGGATGATCATGACCTGCATGAAAGGTGGAAGCTCGCGGGCCGCAAGGGCGCGGCGCAGGCGCCAGTCGATTTCCTCCACGAGGATCCGGATGTCGAGCTTGGCCGCAGGATAGTCGATGGCCGCCAGCGCGCCGATCAACTGGTCGAGCACCGCCTCCTCACCAAAGATCGGAACGGCTACGGTGTAGACCGGCAACCGGCTATCGTCGATCTGCCAGCGATGCTCACGCCAGAGATCGACCGGTGCCTTCTCCATCAGGGCGGCGAGCCGCAGGACCACGGTGGCGAAGAAGAGCGGGCCCAGTACCAGAGCCACGCTGATCAATGTCATGACCGGTGCCAGCATGCCGATCGCGCCAAGGAAGCCGACGAGGAGAAGGGCCAGGAACTTCTGAGCCCAGTTCGTGCCGGTCCGGGCGCTGAAGCGTTGAAGTCCGGCTTCATCCATCCAGGCCGCTTCGCAGGCGAGGGCTCCGGCGTTGGTGCGCCGCATTTCGGCCGCCAGTGTTGCCGGCGTCAGAACCACGAGATCCCGGCGGGCATAAGGGTCGGCCGCGAGGAAACGGCGCAGCGCCGGCCCGGGGGGAGGCGCAACCGCAAAGCGCACTGCACTTTGAGGCCGAGCGATCGTGGCGGCCATGCCTTCGCGCAGGATCGCCGAAACGTCACCGCCAGGTTGCAAAGGCGGCGAGCGGGCTTGGAAACGGAGTTCGAGCTCGGCCGCCAGCGCCTGATAGAATTGCTCTTCCGTGACAAGACCCGAGGCGATGACCTGCCGGCTTGGAGAGACGCCAATCCGTTCCGAGACCCTGGCGGCCTCCTGCAATTGCGCAGGTGGAACACCTTGCCCGGCCAAAAACGCGATCTCTGCAGGCAAGCCGAACGCGTATGCCCGGCCTGCGCCGACTTGCGGCCAAGCTTGAGCCCCCATCCCAGTCCCCCAGCCGCAGCCGATGGCTCCTTTAACCTGCAGCAACTTATGGTTGCTTATCGTAACGTCAGAGTCGAGTCGGGAGCGGTTGGATCGGAGCGAGACCCTGAATCCGCTGCGGACATCGCGAGCGAGGGGTGGAAAACACTCAACAATCATTTGTATGCAAATGAGGTGAGGCCGTTAACCCAGACGGCGGCAGTCGATACCCCGCAGATGTCGCCAGTTAGGAGGTGGGACACCTTGCGCTCCATGCCTCGGCCGGGGCGGCCCAACACTTGCCAAAAATTCTTATTTTTAGGCCGTATTTGCTCCGCGCGCAGCGATTTTGGCTCAACCTCATTTCGCAGTTGCGAACGGCTTTTGGCGCGATAGTCTCGCTTCCTCGCTGCGGCCTGCCGTTTGCAATTCGTCGGTCTCAAATCGCTTGACAAGCTTCGACTCCGTTGAGATCGTTGTTTGCATACAAATGAAATTTGGACGCGAACGTCCGGCCTGCTGCAACGATAACGATCGGCGGCGTGCCTCAATGGGAGAGTGACATGACCGCTCGGCTTGGCCTGACTTCGTTCAACCGTTTCGCGGCCGTGGCCGCTGCGGCCGTGCTCACTCTGCAGGCGCCGGCCCGCGCCGAGGAAATTTCCGTCACCCAATGGGGCGCGAGCCTCTATGGCGCGCCCTATGCGGTGGCGATGGAAAAGGGCCTGTTCAAGCAGGCCGGCATCGACATCACCGGCATCATCGGCTCGGGCGGCGGCGGCACCACGGTCCGCAACATCCTGGCCAGCGCGACGCCCTATGGCGAGGTCGCGGTCTCCGCTGCGCTCGCCGCCAAGGCGCAGGGGCTCGACCTGATCATTGTCAACACCGGCACGCGCAGCGTCGCCGAGGCCTCGATGGTCGTCATGCCGAACTCCGAGCTCAAGGGCGTCGAGGACCTCGCCGGCAAGAAGGTCGCGATCACCTCGCCGAAATCCGTCTCGGAAATGCTGCTGCTGATGGTGCTGCGCGAGAAGGGCGTCGACCAAAGCAAGGTCCAGCGTGTCGCGGCCGGCGGCTATGTCCCGGCCCTGACCATGCTCGAGCAGAACGCGGTCGTCGGCTCGGTGCTGATCGAGCCGCTCTCGATCATCCGCAAGGACAAGTACCGGACGCTCTACAAGGCCGGCGAGATCCTGAAGCCGATGACGACCTCGGTCGGCATCACCACGCGCAAATTCGCGCAGGAGAATCCCGAGAAGCTCAAGGCGATCATCGCCGGCCGCCGCGCCGGCGTGCAGGCGATCTACAAGGACCCGGCCGAAACCGCCAAGATCATCGAGAAGCTCTACAAGCTCGATCCGCCGATCGCCAAGGAAGCGGTCGACAACATGATCGGGCCGAAGATGTGGAGCGAGGGCGAGTTCAACCTCGCCGAGCTCAACCGCATGGTCGACGGTCTCAAGCTGATCGGCGAGGTCAAGACCGACGTGGACTGGGCGACCGTCCTCGACAAGTCCTACCTGCCGGCCGACCTCCAGGCCAAGCAATGAGCGCGGCGCCGGGGGGCAAGGTCGTGCCGCTCGCGCCCCAGGCCGCCGTCGCCCCGGCCCATGCCAGGCTGCGCGGCGTCACCCGGGTCTTCGAGCTGCCGAAATCGACGCTGCATGCGCTCGGCCCAGTCGACCTCGACCTGGCCAAGGGCGAGTTCTTCTCGGTGGTCGGCCCGTCCGGCTGCGGCAAGTCGACCCTGCTCGATATCCTCGCCGGCCTGAGCGAGCCGCAAGCCGGCACGGCCGAGTTCGAGGGCAAGCCGATCAGGGGCGTGCCCGATGGGGTCGGCGTCGTCTTCCAGGAAGACGCGTCGTTTCCCTGGCTCAGCGTGCGCGACAATGTCGCCTTCGGCCTGCGCCGTGCCGGCGTCGACCCGGCTGAGATCACGAGGCGGGTCGACTATGCCGTCGGTTTCATGGGGCTGAAGGACTTCGCCGGCTCCTATCCCGCCCAGCTCTCCGGCGGCATGCGCCAGCGCGTCTGCATCGCCCGCACCCTCGTCCTGCAGCCCAGATTGATCCTGCTCGACGAGCCTTTCGGCGCGCTCGACCAGCAGACCCGCCTGCTGATGGGCGACGAACTGCTCCGGCTCTGGCGCGAGACCTCCGCCACCGTGCTGCTCATCACGCACGCGCTCGACGAGGCGGCGATGCTATCGGACCGCGTCGGCGTGATGTCGACAAGGCCCGGCACCTTCATCGATTTTGTCGAGACCGGCTGGGAACGGGACCGCGACAGCCGCGTGGTTTCGACCCCGCATTTCGGCGACATCACCGCCCGCCTCTGGGAAAAGCTGCGCATCGAGGCGCTGAAGATCATGTCGGCCGGAAAGGCCTGAGCCATGTCCGAGAAATGGCTGCGCGTTGCGGTCGTCGCCGCGATGATCCTGCTGGTCGAGGCGCTCTGCCGCGTCGACATCATCCCACGCATGGTGATGATCGCCCCGTCCGACATGGTCGTCGAACTTGGCAAGATCCTCGCCTCCGGGCAGTTCTCGGCCGATATCCAGATTACCTTCACCAATATCGCGATCTCGACCGTGCTCTCGGTCCTGCTCGGTTTCGCGGCCGGCGTGATCATCTACTCGCTGCCGAGCCTGCGCGATGCGATCGAGCCGCTTCTGGCGAGCTACTACGCCGTCCCGACCTTCGTCTTTTATCCGATCTTCATCACCCTGTTCGGGGTCGGTTCGGCCTCGATCATCGCGATCGCCGTGCTGCTCGCCATCGTCTCGATGATCACCGCGACGCTGAACGGGCTCGACCGCATCCCGCGTGTGCTGCGCAAGACCGGCCAAATCTACCGGATGTCGCGGGTCAAGACCGCGCTGTTGATCGAGTTGCCGGCGGCGATGCCCTATCTCTTCACCGGGGTGAAGCTCGCGGTCGCCTATTCCTTCATCGGCGTCATCGCCTCGGAGTTCATCCTGTCGGGCGCTGGTGTCGGCTATGCCATCGCCTATGCCTACAACCTGTTCGAGAACGGGCACATGTACGCGCTGATGCTGCTCGTCCTCATCGTCGTGACCGTCGTCAACACCCTCCTCAACATTGTCGATCGGCGCCTCCAGGCGCGCCGGCAGCGGTGAGCCTCATGCCAAGATCCGCCGGCACGCTCCTCGTCCTCCTCGCGTTCATCGTCCTCTGGCAGGGCCTGCACCTTCTGGTCGGCGCCTCCTCGCTGGCCTCGCCGGTGCAGACCGTCGCCAAGCTCGCCGCCTTGCTCGCGACCGGCGAGTTCTGGCTCAACGTCTCCGAGACGATGCGCGCCTTCATCGCCGCCTTCGCGATCTCGCTCGCCGGCGGGATCGCACTCGGCATCGTGCTGGGGGTCCGCAAGCTCGCCGGCAATGTCGCCGAGCCGATCCTGACGACGCTCTACTCGATCCCCAAGGTCGTGCTCTATCCGCTGGTGCTGCTCTGCTTCGGCCTCGGCATCTCCGCCAAGATCGCCTTCGGCGTCATGCATGGGCTGATCCCGATCACGCTGTTCTCGATGAACGCGATCCGCCAGATGAAGCCGGTCTATCGCCGGACCTCGCAGGTGATGCGGCTGACGCCTTCGCAGAACGCCCTCACCGTGATCATGCCGGCGATCCTGCCCGAGATCATCTCCGGCGTCCGGCTCGGCTTCTCGCTGACGCTGCTCGGCGTGCTGATCGGCGAGATGTTCGCCTCGCAGCGCGGCCTCGGCTTCCTGCTGACCAGCGCGATCAATATCGGCCAGATCGACACGATCATGGCGATCACGCTGCTGCTGACCGTCTTCGCGGTCACCTGCAACACCTTGATGATGCGCTTCGACCGGCGCCTGACGCACCGCTAAAGCGCCTTACGGCGCTTGCGCCGGGCGTGCCGGTCATGCAGGTTGCGGCGACTCGTCCCGCTCGCCGCGGGCTGCGCCCTGCATTGGAAAAGCCATGAACCTTCATCATTTCGGCGCGGCCGCCGTCCTCGTCGCCCTGCTGGGCGGGTGCGTTGCGCGCGAGGAGCCTATCGCCGTCTCGGAGCCCGCTCCGGTGCGGACCCGCGTCGTGCGGACGGCACCGCCGCCGGATGGTGGCACGCTCGATCTCGGCCTGCCTCCGGCCCGTGAGGGTGGGCCGGCCTATGTCCGCTCCGGCATGAACAGCACGACCCGGCAGACCGACTTTTACGGCAGCGGCGTCCTGCCTCAGGGCTTCTGAAGGCAGCCTCGCGCGGTATGACCCCGGCGGCGTGGAGATCCGAGATCGGCTGAAGGCCCTGGCCGATCAGCGTCGTCGGTTCCGCTACCGGCACCTGCACATCCTGCTGCGCCCGCGAGCTCGATGCGCTCATCGCCGTCCGCGGCCGGCCGCTCATGGTCGTCAGCGACAACGGCACCGAACTGGCCTCGCGGGCGGTCCTGCAAGGCAGGAGGACCAGGGCGTCGAATGGCACGATATCGCACCGGGCAAGCCCATGCAGAACGGGCTCATTGAGAGCCTGAACGGCTGCTTCCGCGCGGATAAAGCGCTCGGGCCGGAGCTAGTCTGTCGCCGAAACAACCTGGCCCCGCTGCAATTCCTCGGGACTTTCGAGACTGAGATTTGCTCTTATGCTGCCGGTCAGGCGAACCGGATCGCGGCGGAACCACCATGAGACCGCTATACCTTTGGCAATGGTCGGCTCGCACGGGCGAGATCGCCTGGGCGAGGCTCGGAAACCGCGGATCGCCCCCGCGCTCCTGGCACGCACCCGTCGACGGTCACGCAGACCCGATCATTGAATTGGAGACGGGTGGAAGCTGCGCACTGAGCACGCTCGTTCGCGGAGCGACGATAGGCACCGCATTCCACGGCAAGATCGCAAGATGTCAGGAACAACCGCACTTGCAGGGTGCACGTCTCGAGGGTTTTCGAACCGGTGACGTCGCGAGCGGAGCGGCCTTTCAAGATGCTGAGGATGCAGAGCTTGCACAGCCTGCTCCGACGAGCGCGCTGATCGAGGGAATAGAGGCGCTCCCGGAAGCCTTCGTGCTCTACGATGAGCAGGACCGGATGGTCATCTGCAACGAGCAGTATCGACGGCTCTATCCGGCCGTCGCGGACATGATGACGCCCGGTGTGCGCTTCCCCGACATCGTCCACGAGAGCCTGGAGCGCGGCGTCTTCCAGATCGAGGAGGACCGCGCGCTCTGGGCCGAGCGCAGGATCTCCTTCCACCAGGCGGGAATCGGCTTCTTCGAGCAGCACCTTGCCGACGGGCGCTGGATCCAGGTCAGCGAACGGCACACGGCCTCCGGCGGCACGACGAGCATCCGCGCCGATATCACCGTGCTCAAGGAACGCGAGCGCGATCTGCGGGTGGCACGCGCACAAGCCGAGGCCGAGAGCACGGCGAGGACCGAGTTCATCGCCAAGGTCGGCCACGAGCTGCGCAATCCGCTCAACGTCATCTTCGGTATCGCCCAGCTGCTCGCCGACGAGACGATGTCGAAGCGGCATAAGGCGATGATCGGTAGCCTGTTCGGGGCTGCCCGCGCCACCCGCGACGTGCTGAACGACATCCTGGACGTCGCGCGGGTCAAGTCGGGCCACGTCGACATCAGATGGGAGGCCGTCGAATGCCGGCCAATGCTGCAGGAGATGATCAACATCGCCCGCACGATGGCCGATCAGAAGGGCTTGACTGTCCGTGCGAGGCTCGGGGCCGACCTGCCCGAGCGTATCCTGACAGATCCCAGGCGCTTGCGACAGATACTGTTCAACCTGCTGGGCAATGCGGTGAAGTACACCGCCTCCGGCGCCATCTCGATCACCTGCTCAATTCGCCGGGCAACGGCGGCCGAGACCGCGCTGAGGATCGCGATCACCGATTCCGGTCCCGGCATAGCCAGCGAGTTCAAGGAGCGGATGTTCTCGCCCTATGCGCGGCAGAAGGCACATGTGGCAGCGGGCATCGAAGGGCTCGGCCTCGGTCTTGCGATCAGTGAGGAGCTGGCGCGCGCGATCGGCGCTCGCGTCGGTGTTGAACCGGGCCCGCAGCGCGGTACGCGCGCCTGGGTCGATATTCCGATCAGGCCCGAGGCGGAGCTGCAGCACCCGCCACGCACCGCGCCGGCGAGACCTGCTGTCGCGGCCGGTCCGTCGCTCGATATCCTCGTCGTCGACGACGAGCAGGCCAATCTCATCGTGGCGGATGCGCTGCTGAAACGCCTGGGGCATCGCGTTACGACGGCTCTCGACGGCCGCAGCGCGCTGCGCAGCCTGCGCGAGAGCGGCTATCATGCGGTTCTTCTCGATATCTCGATGCCGGACATGACGGGGATCGAGGTCGCCCGGCAGATCGGCGAGGAGGAATTGGGCGGCCCGGCACTCGCCGTGATCGCGATGACCGGCAATGTGATGCCCGAGGACATCAAGGCCTATCTCGCCGCCGGCTTCACCGGATTCGTCGAGAAACCGGTCGATCTGGAGGAATTGAGCGAGACGCTCGCCGCCGCGCGCAGGGATCTCGCCGGCAGCGTGCTGCAACCGGAGGACCGTATCCGTTTTCCGCGGTCGGAGGTGGTCCGGACCTTCGACCGGACGCCGCTCGACCGCATGGTGGCGGATATCGGCCACGAAAGCGTCGCCTCGATCGTCTCGGCCGGCATCGCGGCCTTCCGGCAGACCGCTGCCGCCATTGACGACGGCGCGGGCGAGAATCTGGGACGCCTTCTCCACAACGCGCACGCGATCGCTGGATTGCTCGGCCTCGACGAGCTCTCGGCACGGAGCTCCCGGCACAAGGAGAACACTGCGCATCTCATGACCCGGCAGCAGCTCGACGCCTTGCGGAGCTGCCTGGTCAAGGCCACCACCCAGATGGAGCTCTATGCGCTGGATCTGGAGGCTGCTGCGCCGCCTCCCGGCTGACGGCCAGCTGCGGCGGAAACCAGCTTGTAGCCGCTGCCATGAACTGTCCTGAGCAGCGAGGCATCCAGCCCGAGCTCCCGCAGCTTCCGGCGCAGGCGCGAGATCCGGACATCGATGGCGCGTTCCGACTCCGGCGGCTCGCCATCGGCGATCGCATCGATGATCTGGGCGCGTGTCAGCACGCGGTCCTGGTTGCGCGTCAGGAATCTGAGCAGGGCGAATTCCGACGCGCCGAACTCGACGCTCTCACCCGAAGGCGAGACGAGCGCATAGCCTGCAAGGTCGAGCTCGCCGCCAGCGCAAGGCAGACGTGATCCGCCGGAGCGGGTGCGCTGCTGGCCACGGCGCAGAATGTTGTTCAGGCGCAGGACGAGTTCGCGCGGCTCGAAGGGCTTCGTCACGAAATCGTCGGCGCCGATCTCCAGCGCCGCTAGCCTGTCCTCCCGCCCGCTGCGCCCGGTCGCGACGATGATCGGGACGGCCGAGCGGGCTCGCAGCATGCGGGTCAGCACGATGCCGTCCTCATCGGGCAAAGTGAGGTCGACGATGATGGCGTCCCAGATCTCGCTTTCCAGCTTGCGCAGGCCCGCATTGGCTGACCCAACACGCTCGATCGCATAGCCCGCCGTCCTGAAATAGGCCGCAAGCAGGATGGCGAAGGTGTCGTCGTCCTCGATGAGGAGAAGCTTCTTGATCGCGAATGCCCTTCTTCGGTTCAGTCGACCCGGATGCTGAAACATTGTTGAAACATTTGCAACACATCCTGGAAGCTTCCCCGGCCTAACCTGCCTCACGGGTCCGTACGCGGTCCGAACGATCGGCCGTCAAGAGCTGGTCGCCAAATCAAGGGGAACAACCGTGACAGATCTGACCGTTTCGCAGTGCCGGTTGAGCCGGCGGCAGCTTCTCGCTGGAGGAACGGCGCTGGGCGCCGCCTCGCTCATTCCGGATTCGAGCCGAGCGCAAAGCGGCGAGCTCGTCGTCTCGAACTGGGGCGGCGACTGGAACGACCGCATCGTCAAAGGTTTCGAGACTCCCGCCTTCGGGGCTTCGCAGGTTCGCATCATCCACGATCTCGCCCCGGTGCCGGAGCGCAAGGCCAAGCTCCTTGCCGAGCGTCGCCTGCCGCGCGGCAGCATCGATGTGACCTGGCTCAGCGATGCCGACGCCTATGAGATGAATGCACAGGGCGCGCTGGAGACGCTCGACGCGTCTCGCATCCCGAGCAGCAAGACCATCGTCGAGAAACTCAGGCTGCCCTATCTGGTGCCCTGCATCTATGGCGGCGTGGTGATCCTCTACAATCCCGCCAAGATTCCCGAGCCGCCGACCAGCTTCGCCGATCTGTGGAATCCGAAATATGCCGGCCGCGTCGGCATCATGGACCAGCTCCATTTCAACTACATCTATGCCGCCTCGCTCGCCCATGGCGGCACGATGAGCGATGTCGGCAAGGCGTTCCCGGCCCTGCTCGACCTGAAGAAGGCGGTGCAGCCGCGCCTGTACCCGTCGCACCAGGCGCTCGCTGCCGCCTTCCAGTCCGAAGAGATCTGGATCTCGGCCAATTACAGCGCTCGCGCTGTGCAGTGGGAGGCGGAAAAGCTGCCGATCCGCTGGTCCTATCCGAAGGAAGGCGCGATCTTCATCTCCTTCGGCGCGGGCATTCCCAAGAAGGCGCGCAATCCCGAGGCAGCCTATGCCTATCTGGAAGCGATGCTGCAGCCCAAGCCGATGGGCGCGATCTCGCAGGCAACCTCGTATTCGGTCGTCACCACCAATGCCGATCTGCCAGCCGAGGATCGCAAGCGGCTCGACTTCACGTCCGACCAGATCGCGAAGCTCAACTTCGTCGACTACCCCTATGCGGCGAAGAGCGACCCGAAATGGGTCGAATGGTGGAACAAGGAATTCAAGGCTTGACCACCCTTTCTGCAGTCAACGGGACCGTTGAGGTTAGTCTGCCGGGCCGGGCGCCCCGCGCGGCCCGGCGCTCGGATGCGCGCTGGCTGCTGGCGCCGAGCCTGGCGCTGGTGCTGGCTGGTCTCGTCCTGCCGCTTTTCCTGATGGCTCGCTACAGCCTGGCCCATTTCGAGCCGGCGGCGACCGAATTCACCGGCTGGACGCTGGAGAACTTCGTCAAGTTCTTCGGCGATCCCTTCTACCTCTGGATTCTGGCCAGGACGCTGACGGTCGCGCTGAGCTGCACGGCGATCTGCCTGCTGCTCGGCGTGCCGGCGGCCTACATCATCAGCCGCATCTCCCATCGCGGCCTGAAGACAGCGCTGATCCTGGCGACGGTGATCCCGTTGCTGATGGGCAACGCCGTACGCGCCGCCGGCTGGATGGTGCTGCTCGCCGACAAGGGACTGGTGAACTCGGCCCTGATCTCCAGCGGCGTGATCAGCGAGCCGGTCCGCATCCTCTATACCGGCACGGCGGTCGTGATCGGGCTGATCGCCGTGCTCCTGCCCTTCATGATCATCTCGCTGCAGAGCGTCTTCGAGGGGATCGGGGAGGTCTATGAGGAGGCGGCGCTGACCATGGGCGCCCGCCCCTGGACGACCTTCTTCCGCGTGACGTTGCCGCTGGCGATGCCCGGCATCTTTTCCGGCTGCCTGCTGTGCTTCGTGCTCGCGGTCAACGCTTATGCCACGCCGGTCCTGATCGGCGGCCCGTCCTTCCAGATGATGGCGCCCAAGGTCTATGAGCAGGCGATCAAGATCAACAACTGGCCCTTCGCCGCCAGCCTGGCTTTCGTCCTGATGGGCGTGACCTTCGCGCTGACTGTGCTCTCCAGCATCACGCTGCAAAAACGCTACGGAGCAGTCTGACCATGCGGCGCGCCAGCATGACACCGACGCGGTCGTTCAGGCCGGTGATGATCGGCAGCTGCGTCCTGGCCTTTGTCATGGTGCTGGCGCCGCTCGCCGCGATCATCTGGGTGAGCTTCTTCGCCAACAAGATCATCAGCTTCCCGCCGACCGGCTACACGCTCGACTGGTACAAGGCCGCCTGGGACATTCCGCGCTTCCGCGACGGCTTCCTGACCAGCCTGCAGCTCGCCGTCGTCGCGACCGGTATCAGCCTCCTGGTGGGCGTGCCCGCTTCGGTGGTCCTCGCCCGCGGCCGTTTCCCCGGCCGCGAGGCGATCCAGTCGCTGCTCCTGGCGCCGCTGATCGTGCCCGGCATCGTCGCGGGCGCAGCCTTCTACATGTTCCTGATCGAGGTCGAGGTCTCGACCGGCATCCAGGTCGCCATGACCTTCACGGGCCTCGCCATCGCCCACAGCCTCATTGCCTTGCCTTGGACGGTGCGCCTGGTCACGGCCTCGCTGCTCGGGGTCGATCCCCAGCTCCGCGAGGCGGCTCTCACCATGGGCGCGCGTCCTCTCACGGCCTTCTTTCGCGTCACCTGGCCAGTGATCAAGCCGGGCGTCGTCGCCGGCGCGCTCTTCTCCTTCGTGGTGTCCTTCGTCGATCTGGAGAAATCGCTCTTCCTGGTCGGGCCGGGCACGACGACGCTGCCGATCGTCATCGTCAACTATCTCGAGTGGAGCGTCGATCCGACCATCGCCGCGGTCGCGACCGTCCAGATCGCGCTGATCGCGGCCGGGCTGATCGTCACCGACCGCTATTTCAAGCTCGCTCGCGCCTTCTGAAAGGCTCCCGATGTCACAGATTTCGCTCAAGGATGTCACCAAACGCTACGGCACGCTGACGACGGTCGACCGGGTGTCACTGGACATCGGCCAGGGCGAGTTCGTCGCCTTCCTCGGCCCCTCCGGCTGCGGCAAGACCACGACGCTGCGCATGATCGCCGGACTGACTCTGGCGAGCGAAGGCAGCGTCTGCTTCGGCGCGCGCGACGTCACCGATCTGCCGCCCTATCTGCGCAATGCCGGACTGGTGTTCCAAGGCTATGCGCTCTTCCCGCATATGAGCGTGGCGCAGAACGTCGCCTTCGGACTTGAGATGCGCAAGGTCGGCGGCGCCGAAGCCCAGCGCCGCGTCATCGAGGCGCTCGCCCTCGTCAAGCTCGACCATCTGGCCGACCGTTTGCCGAAGCAGCTCTCCGGCGGCCAGCAGCAGCGGGTCGCGCTGGCGCGGGCGATCGTCTACGAGCCGGAGGTGCTGCTGCTCGACGAGCCCTTGTCGGCGCTCGACGCCAAGCTGCGCCACGAGGTCCGGGCCGACCTTCGGCGCCTGCAGTCCAAGCTCGGCCTGACGACGATCTTCGTGACCCATGATCAGGACGAGGCGCTCAGCGTCGCCGACCGGATCGTGGTCATGTCGGCCGGAAAGGTCGAGCAGGTCGGAACACCGCGCGAGATCTATCAGCGCCCGGCCAGCCGCTTCGTCGCCGAGTTCATCGGCATGACCAACATCTTCGCCGGCGGCGTCGAACCCGGTGGACACTTCCGGACTGCCGGAGGCGAGAGCTTCGCCATCCCGGCTGGGACACGCCGGGACGGCATCTCCGCCTTTGCGGTCCGACCGGAGCAGATCGTGCTTCGCCGCGCCGCTGCGGAGGACGGTGCCGACGCCGGCTGCTTGCCGGCGACCGTCGAGGACATCGTCTACAGGGGGGCGCTGACGGAGCTGGTCGTCAGGACCGCGTCGGGCATGCCGCTGATCGTGCAACGACAGAACAGCGACCTGCCGCAGGCCGACGAACCCAGACCGGGCGATGCGGTCATCGCCTCCTGGCCGAGTGGCTCGACCATGCTGTTCTGACGGTCGCAGGACCACGGATCACCCATAGCGAAGCGAGCAGTCGGACCCGCCGGTCCGGCGAGGGACGGTGCATGCGCCGATGCCCAGGGAGGCGTGCGGATCATGGTGGAAAGACACCCGGGCTACTGCACGCTGTGCCGCTCGCGCTGCGGCTCGATCACCCTGATCGAGAACGGGCGGATGATCAGCGTGGAGCCGCGCCCAAGCCATCCGACCGGCGGCGCCCTCTGCGCCAAGGGTCGCGCCGCGCCCGAAATGGTGCACAGCCCGAAGCGCCTGACGCGGCCCTTGCGACGCATCGGCCCGAAGGATGGCGGGCCGCCGCGCTGGCGCGAGATCAGCTGGGACGAGGCGCTCGACGAGATCGCTGAAAGGCTGCTCGCGATCCGGGCGGAATCCGGGGCAGAGGCGGTCGCCTTCGCGCAGACGACCTTCAGCGGCACGCCGATCGTCGACAGCTATGACTGGGTCGAGCGCTTCATCCGCTGCTTCGGCAGCCCGAACCTGATCTATGCCGTCGAGGTCTGCGGCTGGCACAAGGATTACGCCCATGCACTGACCTTCGGCCGGGGCCTGGGCGTACCCGACTACGACAACGCCGAGCTGATCCTGCTTTGGGGACACAATCCGGCGCGGACCTGGCTGGCGCAGGCCAGTCGTATCGCCGAGGCGAGGCGGCGCGGCGCCAGGGTCGTGGTGGTCGACCCGAAGCCGGACGGTTCGGGCCAGCAGGCGGATCTTTGGCTGCGCATCCGGCCTGGCGCCGACGCCGCGCTGGCCATGGGCGCGATCCATCATCTGATCGAGACGCGCGGCTATGACGACGCCTTCGTGCGCAACTGGACCAACGCGCCTCTTCTCATCGACGAAACCAGCGGCGCTTTCGTCAAGGCGGCCGAAATCATCGATGGCGCGCCGGCGGACAGCTTCCTCGTCCTGCGTTCCGACGGTGGCGTCGCGTCCTATGACACCAGCCAGGCCTTGCCGAATGCAGCCTCGGTCCAGCTTCTTGGCCGCCGGAGCCTGCAAGCCAGGAACGGCCGAAGCCTGATGGCGGCGACGGCCTTCACTCTGCTATCCGAGCGGGCACGGGACTATCCGCTGGCGAAGGTGGCGGAGCTGACCTGGATCGACCCAGTCGAGGTCACCGCATTCTACGATCTGCTGCTGCGGGCGCCTCGCCTCGCCTATTACAGCTGGACGGGGGTGGGGCAGCACACCAACGCCACGATGACAGAGCGGGCGATCGCGACCCTCTCCGCCCTGGTCGGCTCCTGCGACCGCAAGGGTGGCAACATCTGGACGGTGCCGCCGCCGGCGCGCGCGATCAACGACATCTCGCTCCTGCCGCCGGGGCAGAAGGAGAAGGCGCTCGGGCTCGCCGAGTTGCCGCTCGGCCCGCCGGCCCATGGCTGGATCACGGCGCGCGACTTCGCCCGCGCCGCGCTGGAGCAGCAGCCCTATCGCGTCCGTGCCCTGATGAGCTTCGGCACCAATTTTGCGGTCTCGCAGATCGATACCAGCCGCAATCTCGCGGCGCTGCGCGCCCTCGAATTCCATGTCCATGCCGACATGTTCATGAACCCGACGGCGGAATGCGCCGACATCGTGCTGCCGGTCAGCATGCCCTGGGAGCGCGATGCGCTGCGCATCGGCTTCGAGATCACGCAGGAGGCGGCCGAGACCGTCCAGTTCCGCCGCAAGATGCTGCCGACGCTCGGCGAGTGCCGCGCCGACTACGACATCGTCATGGCGCTCGCCACCCGCATGGGGCTGGGCGACAGCCTTTTCGGCGGCGACATCGTCGCCGGCTGGAACCATCAGCTCGCGCCCCTCGGCGTCAGTGTGGACGACCTGCGCGAGCGGCCGGACGGCATCCGGTTCCCGCAGTCCTTCGCTTATCGCAAGTTCGCCGCCGCGGTCGAAGACGGCACGATATGCGGCTTCCAGACACCGACCCGGCGGGTCGAGCTCTACTCCGCACGCCTTCGCGAGCACGGCTATGATTCGCTTCCCGGCTTCGTGGAACCTGGCGATGGGCCGGCCTCGCCCGGGGCGCTCCCTCTGGTGCTGACGACAGCCAAGAGCGGCGTTTTCGTCCACACCTCGCACCGCCATGTCGCGTCCTTGCGCCGCAAGGCCCCGGATCCTTCGTTCGAAATCGGCCCTGCCCTGGCGGCGGCACGCGGCCTCGCCGCCGGTGACTGGGCCCGGCTGCGCACGAGGGCCGGAACCGCCCGGCTGCGCGTACGCATCAACCCTGCTCTGGATGAACGCACGGTCGTCGCCGAATTCGGCTGGTGGGAGGCCTGCGAGCCGCTCGGGCGTGACGGCGGACCGATCGAGGGCGACGACACCGGCAACGTCAACGCCGTTCTCTCGGACGAGCAGCGCGACCCGGTCAGCGGCTCGGTGCCGTTGCGCGCGGTGACCTGCGATATCGAGGCTCTACCCGAAGCCAATCGCGGTCGCTGGTCGGGAAAGCGGCGTTTCCGGGTGATGGCGACGCAGCCGATCGCCCTGGCCACCGTCGCATTGTCGCTGCGCCCGAGCGATGGCGCCGATCTGCCGGATTTCCTGCCCGGACAGCACGTTCTCCTGCGGTTGCCGGAGGGGATGGCTGCCCGGGCCTATTCGCTGACCGGCTCGTCGAGCACGCCGGGAGAGCTTTCGGTCGCTGTGCGCTGGGATCCGTCAGCGCCGCGCCCCGCTACCGCGGTCTCGCTGTCGCGCGAGGTCCAGAGTCTGCGCATTGGCGACGAGGTCCTGCTGGAGGCCCCGGCGGGCATCTTCACGCTTCCCATCCGCAGCGGGCGGCCGGTTGTCCTGCTCGCCAACGGCATCGGCATCACGCCCTTCGTCGGCTACCTTGAGACTGTTGCGCGGGCGCGGCCACAGCCGGCGCACCCGATCCATCTGCTGCACGGCTGCCGCAGCGGCGCCGAGCACCCGTTCTCCGCCCGTCTGGATGAGCTCGCCAGCGCGATCCCGTCATTGCAACGGATCACCGCCTACTCGCAGCCGAGCCAGATGGACCGACAGAGCAGCCGCTTCGATCAGGTCGGACGCCTCGATCTGTCCGCGATTGCCGGTGTGTTGACGCAGCGCCCGCTGGCCTATCTTTGTGGCTCGCCGGGGTTCACAGCGTTGATGACCGAGGAGCTCGTTCGCCTGGGCGTACCTCGCTTCGACATCTTCGCCGAAGCCTTTGCTGCGGCGGCCGAGGTTCCGAAGCAATTGTCGCCGCGCAAGATCAGGCTCGCCGGCACGCAGCAGGCCTTCGAATGGACGCCGGCAGCCGGATCGATCCTCGACGCGGCTCTCACCGCCGGCCTGCCGCTGCCGAGCGGCTGCCGTGTCGGGCAATGCGAAAGCTGCATGGTTCGGATCGTCGAAGGGCGCTTCGCCCATCTTGCCCCATTCGACGGCGAGCCCGACCAGTGCCTGACCTGCCAGGCGATCCCCTTGTCCGATCTCGTCATCGCCAGATGAGCACGAGACCGCGCAACGGACGAATGCATAGCAACGGCTGCCGGGACTGCTGCAGGCGTGAAGTATCGATTCAAGCCCTCGGGCAAGATGCGGTGACGGAGCGATAAGTCGCGCAGGGGGCGGCGTTCGTTCGCCATCTGGGGCGAAGTCTGGTTTCAGATACCAGGTTAGAGGAGCTTCGCGCGCGGGTCGTGCTTCGCCAGGCGGCCGAGCAGGTAGTCGACCTCGGCCTTGGCCGCGGCGGTGAGGCCGGGGCCCGGCTTGCGCTGCGCGTCGCTCGCCAGGATGCCGCGCTTCATCATCACGTATTTGCGCACGGCCAGGCCGACACCCTGCTGCTGCTCATAGCGCAGCAGCGGCAGATGCGCGTCGAAGATGTCGTGTGCGTCGTCGCGGCGGCCGGCCTTGCTGGCGTTGACCACGTCGATCAGCAATTCCGGGAAGGCATAGCCGGTATTGGCGCCGTCGGCACCGCGCTCCATCTCGAAATCGAGGAAGAGCCCGCCATTGCCGGTGAGGATGGCGACGCGCCGGAGCGAGCCCTCGGCCTCGAACCTGCGCAGCGTCGCAATCTTCTCCAGCCCCGGCCAGTCCTCATGCTTCAGCATCACGCAGGACGGATTGTCCTGGATGATCTTGCGGATCACCGCCGGCGTCATCACCACCGAGAGCGTCAGCGGATAGTCCTGGATGACGAAAGGGATGTCGGTGCCGATCGCCTCGACGGCCTGCGCGTAATAGCCGGTGATCTGGTCGTCGGTGCGCAGCGAGGTGGGCGGGGCGATCATCACGCCGCCAGCGCCGAGCTCCATGACCTGGCGGGCGAGCGAGCGCATCGCTGCGAAGCCCGGGGCGGAGACGCCGACGATGATCGGCTTGGCCCCCATCTTCGCCACGGCGCGCTTGACCAGGCCGAGCGATTCCTCGGGCTCGAGCTTGGGCGCCTCGCCCATGATGCCGAGCACGGTGACGCCATCCGAGCCGATGCCGGCATAGAACTCGAAGAGCCGCTCCGCCGAAGTCCAGTCGACGCTGCCATCCGGATGGAACGGCGTCGGCGCGATCGGGAAGACGCCGGCGGCGTCGGGGGTCAGGCGCATGGGGTGTCCTTCAGATGCTGGCGATCAGCCCGCCATCCACCCGGATGACTGAGCCATTGACATAGGACGCCGCCGTGCTGGCGAGGAAGGCGACGACATTGGCGTATTCCTGCGGCTCGCCATAGCGGCCCACCGGAATCGAGGCTGTAGAGGCCGCAGAGACCTCCGCCACGGATTTGCCCTCGCGCTTGGCGCGCTGCTCGTCGAGGAAACGGATGCGGTCGGTCGCGATCCGCCCCGGCAGGACGATGTTGGCGGTGACGCCGTCGCGGGCGACTTCGCCGGCCAGGGTCTTCGACCAGCCGACGAGGGACAGGCGCAGCGCGTTCGAGACGGCGAGATTGGGGATGGGTGCGACGACGCCGGAGGATGTGGATGTGATGATCCGCCCCCAGCCGCGCGCTCGCATGCCCGGCAGCACGCGATCGGTCAGCGCGATCACCGAGACCACCATGCCCTGGAAATGTTTCTGCCAGAGCGCGGGATCCTGTCCTGCCGCGGGTGTCGGCGGCGGGCCGCCGGTATTGTTGATCAGGATGTCGACGCCGCCGAAACGCGCCTCGATGGCCGCGACATGGTGCTCGATCGCGGCCAGGTCGGCGAGGTCCCAGACCAGTTCAAGCGCCTCGCCGCCGGCCGCCTTCACCGCCGCGGCGGCCTTCGCCAGCGCCGTCGCATCGAGATCGGCAAGCGCCAGCCGAGCCCCCTCCCGCGCCAAGGTGAGCGCGATCGCGCCGCCGAGGCCGCCGCCGGCCCCCAGCACCAGCGCCGTCCTGCCCTTCAGTCCGAGATCCATGAGATCCTCACCTCGTGCGGCGCTGCCGGAACGGCGCGCCCTCCTCTTCCGCTTGCTCGCGCGTTGCTGCGGCGATGCGACGAAGATAATCGGCCTTGCTCGATTGCATGTGGTCGACGCTGAGCTGGGCGAAGGCCCAGATGTCCCGGCCGGTCAGAAGCTCGATCATCAGCTCATGTTGCGAGATCGACAGCCGCAGGCCCTCCGCATCCGCCAGGTTCTTGGCGCGCATCGGCAGCGTCAGGTCCATATAGTCCTGCAGCGTCCGCACGAGATAAGGATTGCCGCAGGCCTCGAACAAGGCGATGTGGAAGGCGTCATTGGCGTCGTGGACGCCGCGCAGGTCGAGACGGTCGGCCTGTTCGCGATAGGCGGCCTGCAGGCCGCGCAGCCGCTCGATCAAAGCGGGCGGCGCCGGTAGCGGGATCATCAGCGCGGCCTGACGCGTCAGCATCTCGCGCACATCGTAGATCTGC
Organism: Allobosea sp. LjRoot237; assembly: GCF_964253285.1. Lineage (NCBI taxonomy): Bacteria > Pseudomonadati > Pseudomonadota > Alphaproteobacteria > Hyphomicrobiales > Alloboseaceae > Allobosea > Allobosea sp. LjRoot237. Next base: position 5,337,139 of record NZ_CAXUQP020000001.1, on the reverse strand, counting down.
CGAACCTCGTCCTGCGAGTAGCTTCGGACGGTCGCGCCGATATTCTTCTCGCGCCGCACGATGCCGCGACGCTCCATCTCGACCAGCGACTGCCGCACGAAATGACGCGAGGCGTCGTAGCGTGCCATCAGCATGTCCTCGGTGAGCCGCGCCCCCGGCGCCAGACGCCCGAAGATGATGTCCTCCTCCAGATGCGCGATGACCTTGTCGACGTCGTCGCGCGGCAGGCTGGCGATGGTCTGGTCGTGCTCGCGCATCAGCGCATCTCCTGAAGGCCGGCGAGACGATAGCAGTCTTCCACCAGCGCGAGCGTCTGCAGATTGTCCTCCGGCCCGGTCTCGAAGGGGCTGCCATCGGCGAGGCGCGCAACGAAATGCGCGATCGTCGCGTCATAGGAGCCCTGATAGACCGCAGCCGCGTCGAAGCTTTGCTGGCGGGGCGCGGCGCCCGCAAGGCTCAGCTCGCCGCCCTCCAGCGTCAGCGCGCCTTTCGGTCCCAGGATTTCCAGGCGATCGACGGCCCCGGCGGGATGACCATGGGCCGCGAAGCTGGCGAAGACCTGTACCGCTAGCCCGCCTTCGCCGCGAAGCTGCACGATCGCTGTGTCCTCGCCGCTGAGCTCGGGGCAGGTCCGGTTCATGCTGCAGGCCGTGACCTCGAGCGGGCCGAGCAGCATGCGCAGCGTGTCGAGGTGATGGATCAGGATCTCCGCGACGAGCATCCGCCGCTCATGCCGGATGAAGGGCTGGCGCTCCAGCGCCGGATAGCGTCCCTCGGCACCCGGCAACGCCCCGCTGCTGACCAGAGCCAGCCGCGCCGCGAAAGGCGCGCCGACGGCTCCGGCGCGGAGCCAGGCGGCCGCCTCGCGGTAGCTTGCGCGAAAGCGCCAGTTCTCGTGGACCATCAGCCGCGTGCCGAGCGGCAGGCCGGCGGCCAGCTCCGTCGCCTCGGGCAGCGTCGGCGCCAGCGGCTTCTGGCAGAGGATGGCGAGGCCATGGCGTGCCGCAAGCCGCGCGAGCTCGGCATGGACTGCCCGCGGCGCCGCGATGTCGACCGCGTCGAGACCGTTTGCCGCCAGCATCGCGGCCGCGTTCTCATATCCCTGCGGGATGCCGAACTCGATCATCCGTGCCGAGCGCGCGGATGAGGACGGGTCGGCGATGGCGACGATTTCGGCCTTGTCGCGCAGTGCTGCCCAGGCGCGCAGATGATACTGCGTTACCCAGCCGGCCCCGATCAGCCCGACGCGCAATCTGTTTGTCATTGCGCGGTCCCGATCGCATGGCGCGGAACTGCATCGACGGCGCTGATCTGGGCGGGAATGGCCTTGCCCGTTGCCTTGTCGAACAGATAGCCGGCTGAGGCGGGAAAATGCAGCTCGACCAGTTCACCCGGCCGCGCGGTCACATCGCGCGGCAGGCGCGCTGTGCACTCGACACCGCCTTCGGTCTCGACGGCGAGCAGGGTTTCGGCGCCAAGCGGTTCGACCGCGAAGACGCGGCCGCGGATGCTCCCGCCACCCGCCCCGGCTGCTGCGGCGTCGAGATGCAGATCTTCAGCACGCACCCCGAAGATCGCCTCGCGCCCCATATGCGGCGCGCGTGCCGCCTCGCTCCAGCGGGAAAGCGGCCCGCTGACGGTCTCGCCTCCAATCCGCTCGCCATCCGTGGCAACCGGCAGGGTGAACAGGTTCATCGGGGGCGCGCCGAGGAAGCGGGCGACGAAGGTGTCCGCCGGATGCCAGTAGACATCGAGCGGCGCGCCGATCTGCGCGACCTTGCCGCCGTTCATCACGCAGATGCGGGTGCCCATGGTCATCGCCTCGACCTGGTCGTGCGTGACATAGATCATCGTCGAGGCGAGGCGGTGATGCTGGCGGATCAATTCGTTGCGGGTGTTGACCCGCAGGGCCGCGTCGAGATTGGAGAGGGGCTCGTCGAATAGGAAGACGATCGGCTCGCGGACCATGGCGCGACCGAGGGCGACGCGCTGGCGCTGGCCGCCGGAGAGCGCGTGCGGCTTGCGCTCCAGCAATGGCGACAGGCCGAGGATCTGCGCGGCATCCGCGACCCGGCGCGTGATCTCCGCCGCCGGCACGCGCCGGCGCTTCAGCCCGAAGGCGAGGTTCTCCGCCACCGTCATATGCGGGTAGAGCGCATAGGACTGGAACACCATGGCGATGTCCCGGTCCTTGGCCGGGACATTGTTGACGACGCGCCCGTCGATCGAGAGCGTGCCGGACGAGATGTCCTCCAGCCCTGCGATCATGCGCAAAGTCGTCGACTTGCCGCAGCCGGAAGGGCCGAGCAGCACCATGAACTCGCCATCGCCGATGGTGATGTCGACATTGTCGACAGCCACGGGGCCGGAGCCGCCATAGCGCTTGCAGATATTGTCGAGCTGGACGATCGCCATATCGGTGTTTGACCTCTACTTGACCGCCCCGGCCGTCATGCCGCGGATCAGCTTCTCGGAGAAGAAGGCATAGGCCAGGATCACGGGGATGACCGAGATCATCACCCCGGCGGCGATCATGCCGATGTCCTGGAAGTGGTCGCCCATGAAGGCGCGGATACCGATCGGCAGCGTGCGCTTCTCGGGATCGGTGATCAGCACGACGGCGAACAGGAACTCGTTCCAGAGCTGGATGAAGTTCAGGATCAGCGTCGTCGCGATCGCCGGCATGCCGATCGGCAGGACGATGCGCCGGAAGATCTCGATGTCGCCATAGCCGTCCATCTTGGCGGCGTCGAACAGGTCCTGCGGGATGCGGGCGAAGAAGCCCTCCAGCAGATAGACCGTCAGCGGCAGCTGCAGCGAGATGTAGACCAGCGTCAGCCCGATGAGACTGTTGTAGAGATTGTAGTCGACCAGGATCTGGTAGAGCGAGATCAGCGTGATCTGCGGCGGGAAGATGATCGACGAGAACAGGATGCCGTAGAGCACGCGGTTGCCGCGGAAGCGGTAGCGCGCCAGGGCGTGGGCCGCCGCCGCCCCGACCAGCGTCACCACAGCGACGGCCGTGACGACCACGAGCGCCGAGTTCCAGAAATAGGCGGCGAAGTTCGAGTCGACCCAGGCGATGCGGAACTGCTCCCAGCGCACCGGGCTCGGCCAGGCATAGTGATTGGCCGAGATCTCGCCGGTGTTGCGCACCGACATGGTCGCGAGCCACAGGAACGGGCCGAGCGTATAGGCCGTGTAGGCGCCGATCACGAGCGCGAGCGCGCCGCGGCCGAACAGCCGGGGCATCTGTCGATGGGTCTGCATCGTCAGTACTCCAGCCGATCTTTGGACTTGAACGCCTTGTTCAAGAGGATCACCGCGGCGCAGACGACGCCGAACCACACCGTCGCGATCGCCGACGGATAGCCGAGGTCGAAGGTGTTCCAGTTGAAGGCGCGCTTGTAGACATAGGTCGAGACGGTCTCGGTCGCCCAGAGCGGGCCGCCGCCGGTCATGATCCAGACCAGGTCGAAGACCTTCATCTTGCCGATGAAGGCGAGCACGTAGAGGTTCAGCAGCGTCGGCTTGAGCATCGGCACGATGATGTGGCGCAGCTTCGCGCCCCAGCCGCAATTGTCGAGCTCGGCCGCTTCCAGCACCTCCGAGGGCAGCGAGTGGATCGCCGCTAGGCAGACCACCATGTTGAAGCCGGCCCATTTCCAGGCATGCGTCACCATCACGGATGCGAGCGCGAAATTCGGGTCGCCCAGCCAGGAGCGGGCCCAGCCGTCGAGGCCGACGGCCCGCAGCGCGACGTTCACCACGCCCCAGTCGTAGTTGTAGATCCACATCCACAGGATCGCGACGACGACATAGGAAAGCAGGACAGGCGTGAACCAGGCGATCCTGAGGAAGCGCGCGAAAGGCACGCCGGCATAGAGCGCCAGCGCCAGGAGCAGCCCGGTCGTCACGTCGAGAACGGGCGCGACGAAGGACCAGATGAAGGTGTTGCGCACCGCCACCCAGAAGGTCTCGTCCTGCAGCAGTGCGGCATAGTTGGCCAAGCCGACCGGGATGCGCTCCAGCCCTTCGATGGTGAAGAAGCTGTCATAGATCGTGCGGAAGGCGGGATAGGCCGTCAGCCCGACATAGACCAGCAAAGCCGGGAGCAGGAAGACGAGCAGGACGGGAAAGCTCGCCCGGCGCGGATCCGAGAAGCTCCGGGCGAGCGGCGCGCCCGAAGCGCGCGCCGTTGCCGAAACCTCTGCGCTGGTCAGTTGGACCGTCATCGCATCACTTCTTCAGGCAGGCCGCGTCCATCTTCTCAGCCGCGTCGGCGACGCTGATCAGACTGGCCGGGAAAGCGTTGTTCATCACCTGCGTATAGGTCTCGGCGCATTTCGCCCGATAGTGGAACAGCGGCGTGCCGAAGAAGTACTTCACGCCGGTGTTCCGCGCGTTCAGCTCCTTGAAATATGCCTCGCGCGGCGACTTGATCTTGTCCGGGTCGGATTTGAGACCGGTCTGGAGCGAGACCTGCTCCATCCATTTCGTGCCGTTCTCGACGGTCGCCATCGACTTGAGCAAGGCGCCGGCGCAATCCTTGTTCTTGCTCTTGGAATAGAGGACGTAGCTGCCGGCGACCGCGAGGGTCTTGCAACTCGGACAGTCGCCCTTGTCCATCGCCGGGAACTGCATGATGCCGAGCGGGAAGTCCGTCGGCATGCCGCCGCTCTCCGGCGGGGCGAAGGCGCGGCCGGTGAACCAGCTCGGATCGGGGAAGGTCAGCGCGCCGGGCTTCTGGTAGAAATAATAATGCGACTCGCCGAGCTTCAGCGTCGCGAAGCTCTTCGGATAGGCGCCGGCATCGACGAGTTCCCTGACCCAACCCATCACCTCGACGATGCGCGGATCCTTGTAGGAGAGCTCGCCCGCCATCAGCTTGCCGTAGTCCTCGGCGCCGAGCCGGCGCAGGAGCGACTCGTAGAGCAGGAACCCGCCGGGGAAGGGCCGGTCGCCCACGCCTTGCGACACCGGCGTGATGCCGGCCGCGACGCCCTTCTTCACGAGATCGGTGAACTGCGCCTGGGTGAGCTGGGCCGACGCCGGCACGTCGATGCCGACCTTCTTCACCAGATCCTTGTTGTAATAGAGCTCGACCGTATAGGCCTCGACCGGAACACCGTAGACCTTGCCCTTCGATGTCCAGGCCGGCTTTGCCCAGTCCTCGAGCCCCTTCAGGTCGATATGGGCATCGAGCGGCTCAAGGAAGCCGCCGGCCAGAAACTCCGGCTGGTCCGGCTCCATGTAGAAGATGTCGGGTGCCTGCCCGGTGCGCACAGCCGACTTCGCCTGCGTGTAGATGTCGGCCTTGGGGATGAAGCTGAGCTTCACCGAGCACTGCTTGTTGGCGTCCTCGAACTCCTTCACCCGGGCGGACACCCAGTCCTTCTTGGCCGGCTCGTCCGGCCAGTTCGACCACATGGTGACCTGGGTCTGCGCCTGTGCCGCGCTCGCCGTGGCGACCACGAACAAGGCGGCGTTGAGACTTGCCCTCACTGTCATCACGATTTCCTCCCCAGTTGACCTTCTTGTTGGCCGCAGCTAGGCCGAGGGAAATCAGATTGTCAATAACATAATTCTGAATTGCCGGATTATTGCTGCCGCAACGTCGAGTGAGCGCATCATTATTGACAATCATTGCGCTCGAAGCGATAGCTTCCACTCAGCCGGCACGGACCGGCGCTGGAGGAACGAGATGAGCAAAGGGCTGCGCAAGGGCCTGACGAGCTATGGCGATGCGGGCTTCTCGCTGTTCCTGCGGAAGGCCTTCATCAAGGCGATGGGCTATTCCGACGACGCGCTCGACCGGCCGATTGTCGGCATCACCAACACCTACAGCGACTACAACCCCTGTCACGGCAACGCGCCCGCCCTGATCGAGGCCGCCAAGCGCGGAGTCATGCTGGCGGGCGCGATGCCGATGGTGTTCCCGACCATCTCGATCCATGAGAGCTTCGCCCATCCGACCTCGATGTTCCTGCGCAACCTGATGGCGATGGACACCGAGGAGATGATCCGCGCTCAGCCGATGGACGCAGTGATCGTCATCGGCGGCTGCGACAAGACCTTGCCGGCGCAGATCATGGCGGCAGCCAGCGTCGACCTGCCGACGGTCGTGATCCCGGTCGGCCCGATGGTGGTGGGCCATCACAAGGGCGAGGTGCTCGGCGCCTGCACCGATTGCCGCCGGCTCTGGAGCGCGCATCGCGCCGGCGAGATCGACGCCGCCGAGATCGAGGTTGTGAACGGACGCCTCGCGCCGTCGGTCGGCACTTGCATGGTGATGGGCACGGCCTCGACCATGGCCTGCATCACCGAAACGATGGGCCTGTCGCTGCCAATGAGCGCGACGATCCCGGCCCCGCATGCCGAGCGCGTGCGCCTCGCCGAGGCGAGCGGCCGACGCGCCGCCGAGATGGCGGTGAGCGGCGGGCCGAAGCCGAGCGAGCTGATGACGCCCGCATCCTTCCGCAACGCGCAGGTGGTGATGCAGGCGATCGGCGGCTCGACCAACGGCCTGATCCACCTCACCGCCATGGCCAACCGCGCCGGCGTCGCGATCGATCTCAAGACCTTCGACGCGATCGGCCGGGAGGTGCCGGTGCTGGTCGATCTCAAGCCCTCGGGCGAGCATTACATGGAGCATTTCCACCATGCCGGCGGCGTGCCGAAGCTCCTGCGCGAACTCGGCGCCCTGATCGATCTCGAGGCGAGGACGGTGGCGGGTGGCACGCTGCGCGAGATCGTCGCCGCTGCCGAGGAGGTGCCGAGCCAGAATGTGATCCGCGGCGCCGCGAGCCCGATCAAGCCGGTTGGGGCCATGGCCGTGCTGCGCGGCAACCTCGCGCCGCGCGGCGCGCTGATCAAGCACTCGGCCGCGACGCCGCGCCTGCTGACCCATACCGGCCGCGCGGTGGTGTTCGACTCCGTGGCCGACATGGCCGCGCGCATCGACGACCCCGCTCTGGACGTGACTGCCGAGGACATTCTTGTCCTGCGCAATGCCGGTCCCAAGGGCGCGCCCGGCATGCCCGAGGCCGGCTATCTGCCGATCCCGAAGAAGCTCGGCCGGCAGGGCGTCAAGGACATGGTGCGGATCTCGGACGCGCGCATGAGCGGCACGGCCTTCGGTACGATCGTGCTGCACATCACCCCGGAAGCGGCCGATGGCGGCCCGCTCGCCCTGGTCGAGAGCGGCGACATGATCCGCCTCGACGTGTCCGCACGCAGCATCGAGCTCCTGGTCGACGAGGCCGAGTTCGTCCGCCGCCGCGCGGCGCTGCCGCCGCCGCCTCCTCGCCCCGCCTGGGCCGAGCGCGGCTATGCGCGGCTGTTCCATGACAGCGTGACCCAGGCCGACGAGGGCTGCGATTTCGACTTCATGATGCGGCCGAAAGGCTGACGGGGAGCTGACACGATGTGGCAGCCTGCCGAGCGCTATCCCGATCCCGCCATCGAGGCCCTGGATGCCTCGTTCGAGCGCTACCGGCTGTTCAACGCCGCCGTCGAGCGGCTCTACACCGGCTGCCGCTGGAGCGAAGGTCCGGTCTGGTTCGGCGATGCCCGTCACCTGCTATGGAGCGACATTCCCAACAATCGCATCCTGAAATGGGACGAGGAGACTGGCGCGGTTGCGCCCTACCGTGCTCCCTCCGGCTATGCCAACGGCAACACGCGCGATCGCCGCGGGCGGCTGGTCACCTGCGAGCATGGCGGCCGACGCGTCACCCGCACCGAGCCGGACGGGTCGCTCACGGTGCTGGCCGAGAGTTTCGACGGCAAGCGGCTGAACTCGCCCAACGATGTCGTGGTCAAGTCGGACGGCTCGATCTGGTTCAGCGATCCGGTCTTCGGCATCGCCGGGCATTACGAGGGCGAGCGCGCCGAGTCGGAGCTGCCCCAGCATGTCTACCGGCTCGATCCGGACGCCGGCACGCTCGAGATCGTGGTGGAGGATCTGCGCGGGCCGAACGGGCTCTGCTTCTCACCGGATGAAAGCGTGCTCTACATCGTCGAATCCCGCGCCGCCCCGCACCGCCGCATCCTTGCCTATGACGTCGTCGGCCGTGGACTCTCCAACCAGCGCGTCTTCATCGACGCCGGGCCTGGCGGCACGCCGGACGGATTGCGGTGCGACGTCGATGGCAATCTCTGGTGCGGCTGGGGCATGGGCCGCGACGAGCTCGATGGCGTGATGGTCTTCAATGCCGGCGGCCGCGCCATCGGTCGCGTCCGCCTGCCCGAACGGTGCGCCAATCTCTGCTTCGGTGGTAAGGCGAGGAACCGACTGTTCATGGCTGCCAGCCGTTCGCTCTATGCTCTCTACATCAATACCCAGGGCGTCGTAGGAGGCTAGGCGATGCGAGAGCTGCGCCGGCAAGCGCTTGATGGCAGCTCTGCGCATTTGATCGACTTCGATGGCGAGGCCGGCTACTGCCTGACCTGCCAGGCTGTTCCGTTGTCGGGCCTCACACTTTCAGTTTGACGCAGATCAGCTCTGCTGGCGTGCCCGATCCCCATGACGAGAAAAATTTGAGGAATGATAGGCCTGCCTCCAGATTGTTCGCAGGCAGGGGCCCCTTCGTCTAGTTGCTGACCGTCGCGAAGCTGTTTCAGAACCTCCGCGACTTGAATGAGCAGGAATGTCGGCTCCGTGACGAGTGTGCTGAACGATGCGCCGCATTGGCAGCGCGCTATACCCGGACGCTGCCAATCTCCCAGGCTCCCACCACACAGCGCTCAGTCAAAAAGCACTGATGGAGCGGGCAGCTGACGTCCCCTACCTTATGCGAATCGAACGTGTAGACCAACGTTAGAAAGATCACCGGTCTCCCCGTTAGAGATGTCGCTCGTGCTGAGTGCTGGCTTGCTGGGAGCTTCGCGTGATGACGGTGGTGTCGATGGAGCAAACGATCTCTGCGCGTTGCCACCCGCCTCGAGCCAAGGCTCGATGCCACTCAGAAAAGCCGCGGCATACGGTTCGAGATCACGCTTGACGTCTGCTGGCCCGGCGGCGAGCTCGCGACCACCGGCCCACTGCCAACCGTCCCAGCCTGCCTCAATTTGTATCTCACTGGTTAGATACTTAATTGACGCGGTGATGAGCGCGCGTTAGCCTTCCTGAAAAGAATACCCAACCGGAGGAGGAAGCTATGTCCCTATGGAAGGCAGCGCTCTCGGCCGCTGCATTGCTTGCGCTCGGCGGCTTGGCGGTGCACGCGCAACAGAACTATCCAAACCGCTACATCACCATGGTCGTGCCCTTCGCGGCCGGGGGGCCAACCGACATCGTCGGCCGCATCGTCGCGGAGCACATGTCGCGCACGCTGGGCCAGCAGGTCGTGATCGAAAACACCGCGGGCGCAGCGGGGACGACCGGAGCGGCACGCGTCGCCAAGGCGGCGCCGGACGGTCACACCATTCTGGTCGGGCCGATGAGCACGATGAGCTTCTCGCCGGCACTCTATCCGAAGCTCACCTTCAATCCGCTGACGGATTTCGAACCGATCGGGATCGCCGCCTCCGCGCCGATCATGCTCGTTTCCAACAATGCGGTGCCGGCGACCAACCTCACCGAGTTCGCGGGCTACATGAAGACGAACCCGGCCAAGTTGACCAATGGCAATGCCGGCGTCGGCTCGACTTCGCACCTCGCCTGCCTGCTCCTCAACAACCGCGTCGGCGCCTCGGTCACCCTCGTGCCCTATCGCGGGACCGGACCGGCCCTGCAGGATGTCGTTTCGGGTCAGGTCGGCTATCTGTGTGACCAAGTGACGAGCCTGATGTCGCAGGTCAAAGCCAATGCCGTCAGGCCCCTCGCCGTGCTGGCTCCAACTCGCTCCCCGGTCCTGCCGGACGTACCCACGGCCACCGAGGCGGGCATGAGCGGCATCGATATGGTCGTGTGGAACGCGCTGTTTGCTCCGAAAGGGACGCCACCCGAGATCATCGAGAAGCTGAACGGCGCCCTGGTCAAGGCCATTACCGATCCCGCCTCGCGCGAGAAATTCCTGCAGCTGGGTGCCGAGCCGCCGCCGGAGAGCCTGCGCTCGCCACAGGCACTGCATCAGGTGCATGCCGCGGACGTCACGAAATGGGGCGAGGTCATCCGCTCGGCCAAAGTCACGATCGAATGACGCGATCCAGCTTGTCCGGGCTCCGCTTTCTTGTCACATGGCTTGGGAGACAGATCGAACCCGGGCCATTGTGACGACGTGCGCAAGAAGGATGCAGATAGCGTGACAGCGGCTGGAGAGGTCTCCGAAAAGCCTGTCCGCCGCCGCGATAGCGCAGCGACGCGCGCCCGCATCATGCGCGTCGCGGCTCGCGAATTCGCCAGCAAGGGCTACGAAGGAGCCGGCACCGACGAGATCGCGGCGAAGGCAGCGATCAACAAGCGGATGATCTACCACTATTTCTCGTCGAAGGAGCTGCTTTACCTGGCTGTCCTCGAGGACGCCTATCACAAGGCTCGTGTCGCCGAGCAGAAGCTCGAGCTCGACAGCCTGGAGCCGCTGGCCGCGCTGCAGCGCTTCGTCGAATTCAGCTTCGATTCCTTCGTGCGGGACCGGACCTTCATCAACCTGCTGGCAACGGAGAACCTGCAGAAGGCGAAGGTCCTGAAGAAGTCGGCGCATGTGAGCCGCTTCAACTCGCCGATCATCCAGGCGGTAGGCCGGATCATCGCGCGCGGCGAAGCCGCGGGCTCCATCCGCGCGGGCCTGGACCCCTTGCAGTTATGGATCACGATGATCGGGACTTGCTATTTCTTCTTCTCCAACATCTACACGCTTTCCGTCATCCTCGAGACTAAATTCGATGAGCCGGAGGTCCTGGAGGCCAGGCGCGCGCATGTCGTCGATTTCGTCTTGAACGCGGTGCGACCACACGCGGGCTGAATGCCCGTGATTATGGCCATCGGACCGAGAAGTGAAATCCACGCTTCGAGCAAATCCGATGTAATAACAAATAGATAGACTCCTGTTACCGCGTCCGGCAGGACGCGCGGTGTTCCAGGCGTCGTCTCAGACCGCCGATCTGTGCCGCGCGATGCAGGTCGGCAGGACCTCGTCCATCGGACGCGTCCACCAATCCGCCTCGGAGAAGATCTCGACCTCCGAGAAGCCGGCGAAGCCTTCGGCCTCGACAGCCTGGCGGATTTTGCGGATCTCGATGACGCCATCGCCCATCATGCCACGGTCGAGCAGAAGATCGCGCGTCGGCACCAGCCAGTCGCAGACATGGAAGGCGAGCAGCCGGGCAAGGCCCGCCCGTCTGATACCGGCATAGAGCTCCGGATCCCACCAGACGTGATAGACGTCGAGCGCGACGCCGAGCGCGCCGGTCTTCTCCGGATCGAGCCTGTCGCAGATGTCGAGCGCCTGACCGAGCGTGTTCACGCAGGCGCGGTCGGCCGCATACATCGGATGCAGAGGCTCGATGGCAAGCGGCATGCCGACGGACTTCGCATAATCCAGCAATTCGCCGATGCCGTCCTCGACCTGGGTGCGGGCGAGGGCGATATCGAGCGAGACGGCCGAGCCCGGCCGCGAATAATGCGGCAGGCCGCCGACGACGAGGACGAGGCAGGCGGCATCGAGCGTCGCAGCCTCGTCGACGGCGCGGCGGTTGTCGTCGCGCGCCTCCTGCCGCTTTGACGCATCGGCCGGGAACATGCCGCCGCGGCAATAGCCCGAGAGCTTGAAGCCGTGCCGCCGGACCGCAGCCTTGACCGCATCCAGCCCGACGGCAGCGACCTGGTCGCGCCAGGGCGAAATGGCGCGGATCCCATGCCTGGCGCAGGCCTCGGAGATCTGCAGCAGATCGCCCTGCTTGCGAATGGTTGCCGTGTTGATCGATAGCCAAGCGTGGTCACGCGAGAAATCCCGCATGGACTAGGCTCCGATACCGTAGGTCGCCATGACACGGCCCATGCGAGTTGCCGCCTGGTGCGGATCGTGGAACAGGCCGGCCTTGTCGGCGAGGCGGAAAAGCTCGGCCAAATGCAGCATCGAGCGGGTGCTCTCCTGACCGCCGAGCATGGTGAAGTGGTCCTGGTGCCCGTTCAGATAGGCGATGAAGACGATGCCGGTCTTGTAGAACCGCGTCGGCGCCTGGAAGATATGGCGCGAGAGCGGCACGGTCGGGCCGAAGGCAGCGTGAAAGCCGTCGAGGTCGCCATCGGTCAACGCCGCCAGGGCTGTCGCGGCAACGGGAGCGATCGCATCGAAGATGCCGAGCAGCGCGTGCGAGTGGCCTTGCTCGTCGCCGGCGATCAGCTCGGCGTAGTTGAAATCGTCGCCGGTATACATCAGCACCGACTTTTCCAGCCGGCGCCGCATTGCGACCTCCTTCTCCTTGTCGAGCAGGGAGATCTTGACGCCATCGACCTTGGCGGCATTTGCATTGATGACGCCGATGGCGACATCCATCGCGGCATCCAGGTCATGTGTACCCCAGTAGCCGCGGAGCGCAGGATCGAACATGTCGCCGAGCCAGTGGATGATCACCGGCTCCCGCGCCTGCGACAGGATGCGGTCATAGACCTTGACGTAGTCGTCCGGGCCCTTCGCGACGCGGGCGAGCGCCCGCGAGGCCATGAAGATGATGCGGCCGCCAACGGCCTCGATCGCCTCGAACTGCGTCTCATAGGCCTTGATGACATCGTCGATCGAGCGCGCCTCGGCCGGATCGAGATGATCGGTGCCGGCGCCCGAGAAGATCACGGCGCCGGACTTGCTGCGGGCCAGCGCGGTCGAGCGCTTGATCAGTTCGAGCGCCAGCGGCCAGTCGAGCCCCATGCCGCGCTGGGCGGTGTCCATCGCTTCGGCGAGGCCGAGCCCCAGGTCCCAGAGATACTCGCGATAGGCCAGCGTCTTGTCCCAGTCCGGCGCGGCCTTGAGCCAGGGATCGTTGTCGGCGAAGGGATCGGCGACCATATGCGCCGCCGCGAGCGCCAACCGGTTGAAAGGCTTGCCCGAGCGCGGCGCGCGCGGCATCGGCTCGCCGAGCGCGTAGAGCTCAGTAGTGCGGTCGGCCTTCGGCAGAGTGACCGTGGCCGTCAGGTGAGGCGTGTCGTGCATGGCGTTCGATCCTCGTACTTGCCAATCCGGCTTCAGCGCGCGGGTCAGAGCGTCAGCTTCGGCACGTCGATCCAGCGACGCTCCTTCCAGCTCTGCAGCGCGCATTCGACGAGCTGGACGCCCTTCGCGCCCTCGATCAGCGTATGCGGATAGGGCGTGTCCTCGACCACGTGGCGGATGAACATCTCCCACTGGGTCTTGAAGCCGTTGTCGTAGGTCGCGTTGTCCGGCATCGTCATCCAGGTTTTGCGGAAGTCGATGCTCTGCCGCTGATCGGGGTTCCAGACCGGGCGTGGCGTGGCGTGGCGTGGCTGGATGACGCAGTCGTGCAGGCCAGCCACGGCCGAGCCGAGTGTGCCGTCGACCTGGAAGGTGACGAGGTCGTCGCGATAGACACGCGTCACCCAGCTCATATTGATCTGAGCGATCACCCCACCCGCCAACTGGAACGTGGCATAGGCAGTATCGTCGGTGGTTGCCTTGTAACGTTTGCCGTTCTCGTCGACGCGCTCCGGGATGTCGGTCGTGCCCAGGCAGCTCACGGCCTCGACCTCACCGAACAGATTGTCCAGCACGTAGCGCCAGTGGCAGACCATATCGAGAATCATGCCGCCGCCATCTTCGGCGCGGTAGTTCCAGGACGGCCGCTGCGCCGCCTGCCAGTCACCTTCGAACACCCAATAGCCGAACTCGCCGCGAACGGAGAGCATCCGGCCGAAGAAGCCGGAATCGCGCAGCGAGCGCAGCTTCATCAGGCCGGGCAGGAAGAGCTTGTCCTGCACGGTGCCGGTCTTGACGCCCTTCTCCTTGGCGAAGCGGCAAATGCTCAGCGCCTCGTCGAGATTGGTTGCGATCGGCTTCTCGCAATAGATGTGCTTACCGGCGGCGACCGCCTTTTGCAGCAATGTCGGCCGCATCTGGGTCGTGGCCGCGTCGAAGAAGATCTCATTGCGCGGATCGACGATTGCAGCGTCGAGATCGGTACTCCAGCGCTCGATGCCATGTGCCTTGGCGAGACCCTCGACCTTCTCGGCGTTGCGACCGATCAAGATCGGGTCGAGCTGGACGCGCGATCCGTCGGAGAGCGGAACGCCTCCCTGAGCGCGGATCGCGACCACGGAGCGGATGAGATGCTGGTTCATCCCCATGCGGCCGGTCACGCCATTCATGACGATGCCGAGTGTCTTGGCTGGCACGAGCAGTCCTCCCTGACTCCATGCGCCTCCAGCTGTTGCCGGGGCAGTGTTTTATAACTCAATAGTTAGTTACTTAGGTCAGCGCGGCTGAGCTGTCAACGCTGCTCCCGGAGCGTGATGAGGATAATTGCCTGAGGTCTGGGCCGCGAAACCCGACGCTCGTCCATATGCCCAGGTGGGCCTCGGCAACGTTGCGAACGGATTAACGCTCCGCGCCCGCAAGCCATTGCTCCCAGGCGATCTGGGCGGTTGCTCCCATGCGCCTGAACGGTTCGGGCGGCAGCCAGTTTGGGCCACGCAATGCGAGGCGGTCGGTGAGGAGTGTGCTCTGGGAGCCGCATGCGAGCTCCGCCAGCAGCTTACCATGGATCGTTCCCCGCGTGACTCCAGCGCCACCGCATCCCACCGACGCGAACAGTCCCGGTCTGGCCTGCCCGAAATAGAAGGCGCCATTATGCGTCACGGCGGTCAAGCCACCCCAGACATGCTCGAATTCATGGGTCCTCATGCCCGGAAAACGGTCCCGATAGAGCCGCGCCAGCATCGCGCGGACCTTGTCGGGATCGAGCTCCCTCTCATAGGAGTCGCCGCTCCTGATGAGCAGGCGCCCCATGGTCTTCCGCAGCGTCGTGCCCATGCGATGGGCCGGCAGAGCACCCCATTGCGGCGCTTCGCCCAGCGGGCTCAGCTCAGCTTCGTCGAGCTGCGGCGTGAAGGCGCCGTAGGTGTAGATGCCGATCATCCGGTTGCGCGCGATTCCGAGCGACCGGGCATGCAGGTTGTTCGTCACGAAGAGCCGATCGGCGACGAACTCGCCGCGACTGGTCTGCAGCCGGAAGGGCGCTTCGCCGCTGAACGAGTTCACCGCGGTGTTCTCGAGAAGAGTGACCGCGTCAGGCAGGCTGTCCGCGAGACCGCGATGAAGCGCCGCCGGCTGGACGAGAGCCCGCGTCAGGGACTGGATTCCGTAGCGATAATAGCCCGTGCCGACAAGCCGCCGGAGCTCGTCGTGACGATACTCCTTCGACTCGATGGCCCAGGACTGGTAGCGGCTGCAGGTGGCGCGAACGGATTCCTCGCCGCGGGACGTGGCGGCGGCCGTGATGGCCGGCACGCTTTCCTGCCAGTCGCAATCGATCGAATAGATCTCGACCAGCTGCCGCAGCCAATCGAGACCCGCCTGAACCAGCGCGATCTGCCGAACCGCCCAATCCCCGGCGAAGCCGGCGGCATTGGCGCTCGGTTCCCCAGGATTGATCAGCAGGAAGCCGGAATTGCGACCCGAGGCGCCCTCTCCAATGGTCGCGGCGTCGAGAAGGAGCACCTCCTCGCCCGGAGCCAGTTCGGCCAGCCGGCGCGCAGCAGCCAACCCCGTATAGCCGGCGCCGACGACGACCGTGCGGAATCTTCGATCCTTCGGGGCCTGGTTCTTGGCGATGCGCTGCGGCAGCAAGGCATTCCAGCCCGACCGTGACTTATAGGCAGGAGCGACTTCCAAGCTTCTTACCTCACATCGTCACTCGAAATTGCGCCGCCGCGCGTCCGGTCCATGCCATGGATGGGTTTGCCGAGGGCGCGTCCCGGCCGCCGGACAAGGCTTCAATCCGGGGCAGCGCGTTCGCTTGCCAATCCCGGCACGGCTGCCAGGAGTTCGCGGGTATAGGCCGCTTCCGGCGCCTGGAAGACGCGCCTTGCCGGGCCGAGCTCGACGACCTTCCCGCGCTGCATCACGGCGATACGATCGCAGATATTGGAGGCGACGCGCAGGTCATGCGTCACGAAGATCATAGCGAAGCCGAGTCGCTTCTGCAGGTCCTCGAACAATCGCAGCACCTGCGCCTGCACCGAGACGTCGAGCGCCGAGACCGCTTCGTCCGCGACGATGATCGCCGGCTCCATGGCGAGCGCGCGTGCAATGCAGATGCGTTGGCGCTGACCGCCCGAGAACTCGTGCGGGAAACGGTCGAGCGCGTCGCGCCGCAGCCCGACGAGCTCCATCAGATCTTCGGCACGCGCGGTCGCCTGACGGCGCGAGAGCCCATGCTGGACCGGCCCCTCGATCAGCGACTGGCCGACCCCGCGGCGCGGATTGAGCGACTTGTAGGGATCCTGGAAGACCATCTGGATATGGCGGCGCATCTCACGCAGGGCCGACCCGGCCAATCCGGCGATATCCTGCCCCTTGAACAGGATGCGGCCTGAATCCGGCGTCTCGAAGCGCAGCAAGGTCTTGGCCAGGCTGGTCTTGCCCGATCCCGATTCCCCGACGACGCCGAGCGTCTCGCCTGCGGCAAGGCCGAAGGAGACGCTGTCGAGCGCGCGCGTCTCCCGCTTGCCGCCGAGAAAGCTCGTGTTGCGATAGGTCAGCGACAGGGCTTCCACCGCGAGCACCGGCGCTTCGGCCGCCTTCAGCCGAGGCCGGTATCGGAAGCGGGGCACGGCCTCGATCAGCGCGCGCGTATAGGGATGCTCCGGCGCCTTCAGCACCGTCTCCGGCGCGCCATGCTCGACGACCTCGCCCTGGCGCATCACCACGACATGGTCGGCGACATCGGCCACCACGCCGAAATCATGGGTGATCATTAGCACGCCGCTGTCGTGCTTGGTCAGCAGCTCGCGGAACAGGCGCAGGATCTGCGCCTGGGTGGTGACGTCAAGCGCCGTGGTCGGTTCGTCGGCGATGATCAGCGCCGGCTCCAGCGCCAGTGCCATCGCGATCATGACGCGCTGGCGCTGTCCGCCGGAAAGTTGATGCGGATAGGCCCGCGCCAGCCGCTCCGGCTCCGGCAGGTGCACATCGGCCATCAGCTCGAGCACGCGCGCCTGCCTCTGCTCGGTCGTCATCTGCGGGCGATGGAGCAGCAGGACCTCGGCAATCTGGTCGCCGGCGCGCATGACCGGGTTCAGCGCCGTCAGCGGCTCCTGGAAGATCATCGCCATGCGGTTGCCGCGCAGCTGACACAGCCGCGCCGGCGAGGCGGCGGCGATGTCCTCGCCCTCGAGCCGGATCGTGCCGCCGGTGATGCGCAGCACCGTCTCGGGCAGCAGCCGCATCACCGCCGCGGCCGTAACCGACTTGCCGGAGCCGGATTCGCCGACGACGCAGAGGATCTGCCGGCGATGGACGTCAAACGAGACGTCGCGCACCGCATGGCTGCGGTCGAGGCCCGCCGGCAGCGCGACGCTCAGATTCTCGATCCGCAGGATCGGCTCGGGCGCGCTCATGACGACACCTTGGCGGCACGGGACAGCCTGGGATCGAGCCGGTCGCGCAGCCCATCGCCGAGCAGGTTCACCGCCATCACCGTCACGGCCAGGAACAGGCCCGGTGCGATGATCGTCCAGGGCGCGCGTTGGAAGACGGCGCGGCCCTCGGCGAGCACATTGCCCC
This sequence comes from Allobosea sp. LjRoot237, assembly GCF_964253285.1. Taxonomy (NCBI): domain Bacteria; kingdom Pseudomonadati; phylum Pseudomonadota; class Alphaproteobacteria; order Hyphomicrobiales; family Alloboseaceae; genus Allobosea; species Allobosea sp. LjRoot237. The sequence continues at coordinate 5,319,461 of NZ_CAXUQP020000001.1, read as the reverse complement.
AGCTCGGGACGTCCGGCGGGAAGCCGACGCCGAGGAAGCCGAGCACGGCCTCGGACAGGATCGCCGCGGCGAACATGTAGGTCGTCTGCACAATCAGCGGCGCGATGCAGCTCGGCAGGATGTGACGTAGCAGCACCAGCATCGGCGGGATGCCGAGCCCCTCGGCGGCGCGGACATAGGATTCCTCGCGCACGCTGAGCACGACGCTGCGCACCAGCCGCGTCACGCGCGGAATCTCGGAAAAGGTGATCGCCGCGACGATGGTGACGATGCTCGGGCCGACGAGCGAGACGAGTGCCACCGCGAAGAGGATGCCCGGGATCGCCATGATGCCGTCCATGATCCGCATCACCACCGGATCGAGCCAGCGCAGATAGCCGGTCAGCAGACCGACCACGGTGCCGATGGCGGCGCCCGCCAGCGCCGCGAGCAGGCCGACGAGCAGCGAGATGCGCCCCCCGTGCAGGACCAGGGCGAAGACATCGCGCCCGAGCGCGTCCGTGCCGAACCAGAACTCTCCACCAGGCGGACGCAGCCTCAGGCGCGGGCGGATCAGGAAAGGGTCGTCGCCGGTAATCGTTCCGGCGGCCACCGCCGAAAGGGCGATGGCGAGCAGCAGCAAGGCGCTGAGCAGCGCGATGCGGTTTGCCAGGAGCGCTTCGAGAAGGCCGTCGCGCCGCGAGAGAAAGCTGCTCTGTCCGGTTGTCGACATGGCTGCTCTCAATAGCGGATGCGCGGATCGACGATCACATAGGCGATGTCGATCAGCAGGTTCACGCCGACATAGATCAGCGCGAAGAACAGCATCAGGCCCTGAACCACGGGGTAGTCGCGGGCGAGGATCGCGTCGATCGTCAGCCGGCCGACGCCGGGCAGGTTGAAGACGCTCTCGGTCACCACCACGCCGCTGATCAGCAGCGCGATGCCGAGGCCGATCACCGTGATGATCGGCACGGCGGCATTCGGCAGGGCGTGGCGCCAGAGCACGCGGCGCTCGACATTGCCCTTGGCGCGGGCCGTGCGGACGAAGTCCTCGCCCAGGACCTCGAGCAAGCTGGAGCGCGTGACGCGCGAGATCAGCGCCATGAAGACGAGCGCGAGCGTCAGGGAGGGCAGGACCAGGTGCCGCAGCGCGGCGAGCGGGTCCTCGAAGGGGCTGACATAGCCTTGCACCGGAAAGATGTCCGCCTTGACCGAGAGGAACAGGATCAGGATGTAGCCGATCACGAAGGCCGGCACGGAGAAGCCGACGACCGACAGCATCATCACGGCGCGGTCGATCCAGCTGTTATGGCGCCAGGCGGCGATGGCCCCGAGCGGCACCGCGACCACGACCGTGATCAGGATCGCGCTCAGCGCCAGGACGAGCGTCGGCTCCAGCCTGTCGATGATCAGGTTGAGCACCGGGATCTTCGACAGGACCGAGAGGCCGAGGTCGCCGCGCGCGATCGCGGTGAGCCAGGCGAAGTATTGCACGGTCAGCGGCCGGTCGAGCCCCATCTCCGAGCGGATGCGCGCGAGCGCCTCCGGCCCGGCGGTCTCACCGGCGATGATCAGCGCAGGATCGCCAGGGCTGAGCCGCAAAAGCAGGAAGACGATGGTGGCGACGACGAGCATCACCGGCACCGCCATCGCGATCCTGAGGGCGATCAACCGAAGCATCAGGCTTTGCTCACGCCCCATGCGACCATCACGGCGGATGGCACATAGTCGGAGACGTTGGCGCGGAAGGCCTCGTAGTCGAAATAGGTGCCGAGCGGGATGTAGAAGACCAGCTCATAGGCGCGCTTCTGCATCTCCTCGACGATCGCCTTCTGCTTGGCCGGATCGGTCTCGCGCTGGTAGCGCCCCTTGAGCGCCTCGGTTTCGGGATCGTCGACGAAGCCGGTATAGGCCCCCTTGCCGCGCGCGTCGAAGTTCAGGTTGCCCAGCGGCGAGATCAGGTCGACCCGGTCGAAGACGGCATGGGCCAGGTTCCAGCCGCCTTCCGCGACGGGATCGGGCTTGGCGCGCCGCGCCAGGAAGGCGCTCCATTCCATGGTCTGGATCTCGGACGGCATGCCGATCTGGCGAAGAAGCTGCTGGGTCAGCGGCGCCAACGGTGCGAAGGAGGCGACGTCGCCGGGGGTGATGATGACGACCTTCTCGCCCTTGTAGCCGGCCTCCTGCAGCAGCGCCTTGGCCCTGGCGATGTTCGGCTTACCGGTGTCGGGAAAGCCGACATTGGTCTCGAGCGGCGTGCCGCACCCGAAGAAGGCCGGGCAGATCTGATAGGAGTCCGGATCGCCGATGGCGGTGTCCATATAGTCCTGCTGCGTGACCACCGCCTGCACGGCCTGGCGGATCTTCAGCTTGTCGAAGGGCGGCTGCGCCCAGTTGAAGCGGATGGTCGAGGCGCTCGGCCCGGCCTTGCGCCTGACCACGACATCCTTGTTGTCCTGGAGCAGGGAGCGCTGGTCGGCGTTCAGGCTCTCGAGCAGGTCGATCTCGCCCTTGGCCAGCGCGTTGATCGCGGTCTGCTTGCTCGGGAACCAGACCACCTCGACGCGGTCGACCTTGACGAGCTTGCCGCCGGCGAGTCCGCTCGGCAGCTCGTCGCGCGGAACGTATTTTTCGTTACGCTCATAGGCCCAGCTGACGCCCGGGCGGAACTCGGACGGCAGGAAGCGGAATGGGCCGGAGCCGACGACCTCTTCCAGCACCTTGTCGGCCGGCAGCTCGGCGATGCGCTTGGGCATCACGAAGAGCGGGATCGAGCTGGGACGCGCGAAAGCTTCCAGCATCGGACCGAAAGGCTCCTTCAGCGAGATGCGAAACGACTTGGCATCGAGCGCCTCCATGCCCGCCGTCACGGCGGCGAGACGCAGGCCGATGACGTCCTTCTTGGCCCAGCGCGCGATCGAGGCGATGCAGTCGACCGCGGTGACGGGTTGCCCGTCATGGAAGGCAAGTCCCTCGCGCAAGGTGAAGGTATAGGCCTGCTTGTCGGCGCTGACGGACCATTCCTTCACCATCTGGGGCTGCGGCCGATACTGCGCATCGACCGCGAACAGCGTGTCGTAGACCATAAAGGCATGGTTGCGGGTGATGTAGGCATTGGTCGCGACCGGGTCGAGCACGCGCAGGGCGGCGTGCGGCGCCAGCCGCAACGTCTTCTTTGCTTGCGCCCTTGCGGGGCTCATCGTGGCGAAGAGCGCACCGGCAGACAGCGCCAGGGCGTCGCGTCGGTTGATCAGCATAGCTCCGTTCCCTTTTGTCAGGCGGGCTTTGCGCCCGCTTCGTCGGTGACGAGCGTTTCGCTCAGTAGCTGCGACCCCTCCGGGGATCGGGCCAGAAGGAGGTGCCTTCCCGCGCCGCGCCGCCGCCAACTCCCATCGGGACGCCATCCGCACGCCAGCAGGCCGCGCCGGTCATGGCGCCGTCGGGCTCGAAGCCGATGATCCCCATGCCGCCGGCGACATGGTCGACCGGTGCGACGCGGTGGCCGAGCCCGGCCAGCCGCGCGCGCACTGCCTCGGGCACACTGCGCTCGATCTCGGCTTCCTGTCCCCAGGTGAAGACGCGCGGGGCCTCGGCCGCCTCTTGCGGGCTCATGCCGTGGTCGACGAGGTTGAGGACGGCCTGCATTGCCGAGGCCGGGATGCGGTGTGCGCCGGGCAGGCCGAGCGCGAAGAGCGGGCAACCGTCACGCTTGCCGATCAGCGCGGTGATGCCGCTGGTGATGCGCTTGCCTGGCTGCAGCGAGAGCGCCTTTCCCGGATGCGGGTCGAACAGGTACATGTAGTTGTTCGGGATGATCCCGGTGCCCGGGATCATGATCCGCGCGCCAAACAGGCTGTTGATCGTCTGGGTCGAGGTGACGATGTTGCCCTCGTCATCGGCGATCGTGACATGGGTCGTGTTGGCGGACTCGTTGGAGAGAATGCCGGCCTCGAACGCCTTGGCGCGGCCGCGATCGATCTCCGGCCGGCGCAGTGCAGCATAGTCCTTCGAGATCAGCCGCGCGGTCGGCACGTCGACGAAATCGGGATCGGCCGTGACGGCGCGCCTGTCGGCGGCAGCGATCTTCAGCGCCTCGAGCACGAGATGCAGTGTCTCGGCCGTGCCGAAGCCGAGCTGCCCGATATCATAGGCTTCGAGCAGATTGAGGATCTGCAGCGTCTGGACGCCGCCTGAACAGGGCGGCGGCGGCCCGACGATCTCGACGCCGCGGTAAAGCCCGCGCACCGGCTCGCGCTCGATCGTCCGGTAGGTGACGAGATCCTCGACGCGCAGGAAGGAGCCGACCTCCTCGAGATAGGCGGCAATGCGCTTGCCCAGCTCACCGCCATAGACGGCTCCCGGCCCCTCGGCCGCGATCCGCCGCAGCGTTTCGGCATAGTCCGTCTGGACCAGCAGATCGCCGGCCTTCAGGGGCTCCCCGCCCGGCAGGAACACCGCGGCGATCGCCGTGTCGAGCGCCAGGTCCGGGGCGATCTCCCGGATGCAGGTCGCCAGATAGGGCGAGAGCCGGAAGCCGCGCCCGGCATGGCGGATCGCCGGCTCGACCAGGTCGCGCAGCGGCAGGCGGCCGAAGCGTTCCGCCGCCTCGCACCAGGCCTTGAGCGTGCCGGGCACCGCGACTGCCTTCGGGCCGACGCGGTTGGCGCGGCCCCTGGTCTCCATATAGTCGGGCCATTCGTCCGAGATCGGCGTGAAGCTGTCCGGGCGCGCCGCCGCCGGCGCGGTCGAAAGGCCGTCCAGCACCAGCTCGCGCCCGTCCGCCAGCCGGATCAGCGCCGCGCCGCCGCCGAGGATGCCGACCATCATCGGCTCGACCACGGTCAGCGTGAACAGGGCCGAGACCGTGGCGTCGATGGCGTTGCCGCCGGCCGCCAGCATCTCCACCGCCGCGGCCGACGCCAGCGGGTGGTTGGTCACCGCCATGCCGCGATGGGCCGCAACAGCCATCTTTTCGCAGGAGAAGGGGCTGCCCGCCCGGTCGCGCCAATCCATCGCCTCATCCGACCTCGAGGATCGTCAAGTATCGGCGCGGAACATCAAATCAGTCCAATACGCATTCCTGGCATTTTCGATAGCTTGAAGTTATCAGGAGACGCCAACCGACGCCGCAACGCGCCGGGCGTGGGCCGCGAAGGCCCGCGCCACCGGCGAGGGCTCGTTGCGGCGGTAGGCGACAGCGAGCTCCGCCAGCACCGGCTCGCCGGCAATGGCGCGGTAACGCAGTCCGGGAACCTGGATGCTCTGCAGCGACTGCGGCACCAGGGCGACGCCGAGGCCGACGGCAACCATGCTCGCAATGGTGACGAAGTCGCGCCCCTGCGGTCCCAGCCGCGGAAAGAAGCCGGCAGCGCGGCAGGCGGAGGTCGTATGCTCTTGGAAGCTGACGCCTGCGGGATGGCGCGGCGTGATGAAGATATCGCCGTTGAGCGCCGAGAGCGGTACGCGCTCCCGCTTCGCGAGGACATGGCTCTGCGGCAGGGCGAGCATGATCTCCTCGAACAGGATCGGCGTCGAGACGATGCCCAGCGGCAGGGGAACGGGCGGGCGGATGAAGCCGATATCGAGCTTGCCCTGGTCGAGCTGGTCGAGCTGCTGCAGCATCTCCATTTCCGAGATATCGAGCTCGACCTCCGGATAGGCGTTGCGGAACTCCCCGACCATCGTTGTCAGCGCACCGGTATAGGCGGCCGAGCCGACATAGCCGATGGCGATGCGCCCGACCTCGCCGCGCCCGGCCCGGCGCGCCACCAACAATGCCGTCTCGGCCTGCTGCAGCGCCTTGCGCGCTTCTGCCAAGAAGAGCTCGCCCGCGAGCGTCAGCTTCACCGAGCGGCGCGTGCGGTCGAAGAGTGGCGTTCCGACGATCCCCTCGAGGTTCTTGATCTGCTGACTGAGGCCCGGCTGGGCGATGCGCAGCTTTTCCGCCGCGCGCCCATAGTTCAGCTCCTCCGCCGTGGCGAGAAAGTAGCGCAGGTGACGCAGTTCGAGATGGGCACTGCTGGGGCGGCGGCCAGGCGCCATGACAGCCTCGTAAGAAGTGTGGATTCTTAAAATCGACCACCCTCCATATTGGACTGATATGAAAGCGGCCAGCAATATCGTCCGGAGCAGCCGGCCGGCGTAGCGGGTATCGGCGGCATTCTCGACGAGTTGCGAATGGACGATCCTGGCCTGCCATCCCGCGGCATTCCCCATAGCGCCCATTGGGGCAGCTTCTTCGCTCGCCGCGACGGCGAGCGGCTGGTGGTGATGCCGCACCCGGAGGATCCGGCCCCCTCGCCGATCCTCGGTAACTTCACCGACGTCCTGGACCACAAGGCCCGCATCCGCCGGCCGATGGTCCGCCGCGGCTGGCTCGAAGCGAGCCCCGGCCCGCGCGAACGCGATTTCCGCGACGATCTTGTGGCGATCGGCTGGGACGAGGTGCTGGATCGCCTCGCCGCCGAGATCAGCCGCGTCCGCGAGAATTTTGGCCCGCAGGCGATCTATGGCGGCTCCTATGGCTGGGCGAGCGCCGGGCGTTTCCACCATGCCCAGAGCCAGATCCATCGCTTCCTGAACCTCGCCTGCGGCGGCTATGTCCGTTCGGTCAACAGCTACAGCGCCGGCGCCTCCTCGGTGATCCTTCCCCATGTGCTCGGGCCGTTCGAGGCCCTGTCGCGGCGCAACGTCACCTGGGAGCAGATCGCCGAGCACAGCGATTTCGTGCTCGCCTTCGGCGGCATGCCGCTGAAGAACTCGATGATCGCCAGCGGCGGCATCACCCGCCATGTCGAGCCCGACGCGATGGCACGCGCCGCCGCGCGCGGCTGCGCGTTCTGGTCGGTCAGTCCGCTGCGTGACGACATGCCGGGGGAAGCGCGCCCGCGCTGGCTGCCGATCCGGCCAAGCAGCGACGTCGCACTGATGCTCGCGCTCGCGCACACCCTGCTTGCCGAGGGGCTGCACGACCGCGTCTTTCTCGACCACTATTGCGTCGGTTTCGATAGATTTGCCGGCTATCTGTCCGGTGCCTCCGACGGCGCCGTCAAGAGCGCGGAATGGGCGGCCGCGATCACCGGCATCGACGCCGCAACGATCCGCGACATCGCCGGCAAGCTCGTCGCCGGGCGCAGCCTCATCACCGTGGCGCATGCCTTGCAGCGCGCGCAATATGGCGAGCAGCCGGTCTGGATGGCCGCGGTCCTGGCTGCGATGGTCGGCCAGATCGGCCTGCCCGGAGGGGGGTACAATTACGCGCTCGGCGCGATGGGGCATACCGGGCGCCGCGTCAATGCCGTGCCGATCCCGACCATGCCGCAGGGCAGCAACGGCGTGAAGTCCTTCATCCCGGTCGCCCGCATCACCGACATGCTGCTGAACCCGGGCGCGCCGTTCGATTACAATGGCGAGACGCTGGCCTATCCGGAGATTCGGCTGGTCTACTGGGCCGGCGGCAACCCGTTCCATCACCACCAGGACCTCAACCGGCTGCGCCGCGCCTTCTCGCGGGTCGACACCATCATTTGCCACGAGAGCGCCTGGACCCCGATGGCGCGCTTCGCCGATATCGTGCTGCCCGCCACCATGTCGCTGGAGCGCGACGATATCGGCGCCGCCGCCACGGACCCGCGGCTGATCGCGATGAAGCGCGTTGCGGAACCGATCGGCGAGGCGCGCAACGATTTCGAGATCTTCCGCGGCCTCGCCCGGCGTATGGGCTGCGAGGACGCCTTCACCGAGGGGCGCACGCCCGCGCATTGGCTGGAGCATCTCTACGAGCCGACGCGCAGCGCGCTGGCGGCGCAGGGCTGGCCGGCGCCGTCATTCGCGGAGTTCTGGGAGCAGGGCGAAATCCCGCTGCCATCCGCGCCGGATGATGGCGGCCTGCTGCGCGCCTTTCGCGAGGATCCCGAGCGCAATGCCCTGCCGACCCCGAGCGGCAGGATCGAGATTGTCTCGCGGACCATCGGCGGCTTCGGCTACGACGATTGCCCGGAGCACCCGGTCTGGCTGCCGGCCACCGAGCAGCCGGATGCCGACGCGCCGCTCATCCTCATCGCCAACCAGCCCGCGACGCGGCTGCACAGCCAGCTCGATTTCGGCGCCTATAGCCAGTCAGCCAAGCTGCACGGTCGCGAGGTCGTGCGGCTGAACCCGCAGGATGCCGCGGCGCGCGGCATCGCCGATGGCAACCTCGTGCGCATCTTCAATGCGCGCGGCGCCTGCCTGGCTGCCGCCCGGATCAGCGAGGGCGTGATGCCCGGCGTCGCCAACCTCTCGACCGGTGCCTGGTACGACCCGGTCGAGGACGGCAGCAGCCAGCCGCTCTGCGGCCACGGCAATCCCAATGTCGTGACGCGCGACATCGGCACCTCGCGGCTGGCGCAGGGCAGCTGCGGCCAGGTGACGACGGTGCAATGCGCGCGCTTCGACGGCGAGGCGCCGCCTTTGCGCGCCTACGACCCGCCGCGCGACGCGGGTGGCCCGCGATGACTGGCCCCCTGTCCGGCATCCGGATCCTCGACATGACCTCCGTGCTCATGGGTCCCTATGCGACCTCGATCCTCGGCGACATGGGCGCCGACGTCATCAAGCTGGAATCGCTGGAAGGCGACCTCATTCGCCAGGTCGGGCCGGGCCGCAGCGATGCGATGGGCGGCATGTTCATGCATGCCAACCGCTCCAAGCGGAGCATCGCGGTCGACCTCAAGAAGCCGGCAGGCCGGGACATTGCCTTGAACCTTGCCCGGACGGCCGATGTGCTCGTCTACAATCTGCGGCCGCAGGCGATGGAGCGGCTCGGTCTGGGCTATGAGGCCGTGGCGCGGGCGCGGGCCGACATCGTCTATGTCGGCACTTTCGGCTTCGGTCAGGATGGACCCTATGCCGCGAAGCCGGCCTATGACGATCTCGTCCAGGGACTCTGCGCCGTGCCGGCCCTGGTCGCCGAGGCCGGCGACGGGACGCCCCGCTACGCGCCGATCAACATCGCCGACCGCGTGGTCGGGCTGCATGCGCTCGCCGCCATCCTCGCCGCCTTGCGCCATCGCGACAGGACGGGAGCGGGCCAGCGCATCGACGTGCCGATGTTCGAGACGATGGCGAGCTTCGTCCTCGGCGACCATCTCGGCGGGCTGAGCTACGAGCCGCCGCTGGACGAGGGCGGCTATGCGCGCCTGCTCGCGCTGGAGCGCCGGCCCTTCCGGACTGCCGACGGCTTCCTCTGCGCGGTGATCTACACAGATCGGCACTGGCAGCGCTTCATCGAGATCGCCGGGCGGGACGACTGGCACGGCGATCCGCGCTTCGCCAGCCATGCCAGCCGCACGCGTCATATGGCGGCGATCATGAAGGGTGTCGCCGAGACCTTCCTCGGCCGGTCGACGACCGAGTGGGAAGGCCTGCTCGGCGCGGCGGATATTCCGCATGCGCGGATGCATACGCTCGCCTCCTTGCTCGAGGATCCGCATCTGGTCGCGGTCGGTTTCTTCCCCGTGTCGGAGCACCCTTCGGAAGGGGCGGTCCGGACCATGCGGGTTCCCTCTCGCTGGAGCAGTAGTCAGCCAGAACCTGGCGGGCCGGCCCCGCGCCTGGGTGAGCACAGCCGCGAAGTGCTAGGCGAAGTCGGCTACTCCACGGATGAGATCCACCAGTTGATCACGGCGGGTGCTATAGCCGCCTGCGATTGCGGCGATTGATGAACAGGCGGACTGCCGGCGCCGCTGTGCGCCACTTGCGCACATCGCGAGGTTGCCCGGAGGCGGACATTGCGCACTCCGGCACCAGGGAGTCTGCAACCGACCCACCGCCCTCTATCGGATTGCCGCGGCCGAGCGAGGGACCAGGCGGGTTGAGGCGCTTAACCAATGCGTACATTAGAGATCGTATAAACTACTGTTTTCATTGACATTTTAATGCCTGACACTCATTAGCAACTTGCGCCGCTCGGCGCTGTGCAGTGGGGGTCGATGTCTGACGAGGCGCTCAGCGTCGCCGCTCTTTACGCAACCGAGCAGGACAGGCTTCGGCGGCGGCTGATCGGGCGTGGGCTCAGCGCGCAGCAGGCGGCCGATGCCGTGCAGGAGCTGTTCCTGCGCCTGCTCAGGGCGCCCCGTGCTGATGTTCGCGATCCGAGTGCCTATCTCAGCCGCGCGGCCGACAGCATCGCGGTCGATCATTGGCGCCGGGAGCAGCGGACGAATCTCCTATTCGAGAGCGAACCGCCGGATGCGCTGCTGATCGCCGATCCGACGCCATCCAGCGAAGCGCGGCTCGTCGAACAAGAGACGATCCAGGATCTGGAGCAGGCTCTCTCAACGTTGCCGCCGCGCTGCCGCGAGGTGCTGCTGTTGCACAAGTTCGAGGAGCTCAGCTATGCCGAGATCGCGCTGCGCCTTGGCATCTCGCGCAACACCGTCATGGTGCATCTCGCCAACGCCATGAACCTGCTGCGGCGGCATATGCGCGAGAAAAATCGGCTGGGCGCTAATTAGTTTTCCGCGCGAGATCGTCTAAAGAACAGGCCAGCCCGGCGGGCCGAGAGATGGAGCTTTGGCGCGCGATGCATCTGCGACAACCGGCACTGTGGCTCGGTCTGGCGCGCTGATGGACACAGGCCCCAATACCGTCGATGACGACGCCGTCGCCTGGTTCGTCAGGCTGCGGGACGAGGAGTCCTCCGAGGCGGACCGGGCTGCCTTTGCCGCCTGGCTGAAGGCCAGCCCCGCGCATGAGCGGGCCTGGCGCGAGCTCGAGGCCGTCTGGGGAGCGCTGGCTGCGGTCGTTGTGCCTAAGCCGGCGGCTGCACCGAACGTCGTCACGAACAACCTTGCCCTACGCAGGCGCCGGCCGCCATGGCGGCCGCTGGCCGTCGCCGCGATGCTTCTTCTGGCCGTGACCGCGGCCTGGCGCTTGCTGCCGGCCGGGTTGCTCGCAGATCATCGCACCGGCATCGGCGAGCGCCGCGTCGTCGCGCTGGCGGACGGGACACGGATCGAGCTTGGCCCGGCGAGCGCGATCGATGTCGACCTCTCGGATGCCCGACGCGCCATCACGCTGGTCGCGGGCGAGGCCTTCTTCACGGTGGCCCGGGACGGAGCCCGGCCTTTCGTGGTCAGTGCCGGCCAGGGCCAGGTCGCGGTGCTTGGAACGGCCTTCGACGTCAAGATCGGCCAAAGCGAGACCGTCTCGGTCGTCGTCACCGAGAGCAAGGTCGCAGTCAGTGCGGCGGGAAGCAGAGCCGTCGGCGTCAGTGCGGGCCAGGAGGTCAGCTACGACCGAAACGGCGTTTCAGCCGTTCGCCCGGCTGATCTCGACGCGGCTCAGGCCTGGCGGCAGGACCAACTCGTCTTTCACGACGCGCCGCTCGATACCGTGCTGAGCGAGCTGCGGCGCTATCGCGGCGGCACCATCCAACTGCTCGGCGGTGAGCTTGGCAAGCGGCGAATCACCGCCGTATTCGACGCCAGGCGCCCAGACGCGGCGCTCGAGACCATCGCCCATAATCTCGACCTGCGCCTTCTGCGCGCAACCAACTATTTCGCCGCGCTCGTCGCCTGGTGAGAAAAAATCGGCCGGCGGCTTAATTAGTTTTCCCCCCGCGAGCGTCTTCCCCAACAGGGGAACGCCAGAACGGCGCTTCGCGTGATCGCGGACAGGGGCATCGGACTATGAAGAGCACGAACGGGGTCGGACAGCAGGCAGTCCGGCCGGCGATGATCGCTGCGCTGCTGGCGGGCACTGCGCTCGGCTGCTTCGCCACGCAGCCGGTGCTGGCTCAAGCACCTGCGGCGGCAAGCGCCACGATCAATATCCCCGCCCAGACGCTGTCCTCGGCCCTGATCGCCTTCTCGCGCCAGACCCGGATCGAGATCTTCGTGCCGTCCTCGCTCGCCGCCGGCAAGCGTTCCAGCGCGGTCGCAGGTGCGCAGGCGCCGGAAGCGGCGCTGCAGCGCCTGCTCTCCGGCACGGGGCTGACCTACCGCTTCACCGGCGCCCGCTCGGTCACGGTCGAGGCTATTCCGTCAGCGGCAGCGGTCGGCGCGGCGCCCGCCGGCGCGATCGCGCTCGATGCGATCGACGTCCGGGGCGCGACGATGGCGCGCGGCGGCGTCAGCGAGATTGTCATCGGCCCACAGGAGATCGAGCGCAAGAACCCGACCGACACGCGTGGGCTCTTCGCCGGCGAGCCGGGCATCAAGGTCGGCGGCTCGATCCCGATGTCACAGAAGGTCTATGTCCACGGCGTCGAGGAGAACAATCTTTCAGTCACGATCGACGGCAGTCGCCAGAACAACAAGGTCTTCCACCATAACGGCACGACACTGATCGACCCGTCCTTCCTCAAGGCGGCCCGCGTCGATGCCGGCGTCGCGCCCGCCGATGCCGGCCCGGGCGCGCTGGCCGGTGCGATCGCCTACGAGACCAAGGACGCCCGCGACTTCCTGTCGGGCAACGGCGTGGGTGGCTTCGCCAAGACGATGTTCAACAGCAACGGCAAGGTCTTCACCAATACCCTCTCCGGCTATGCCCGTTACGACGGCTTCGACGCCCTCGGCCTCGTCACTTACGGCAAGGGCCAGGCCTACAAGGCGGGCGACGGGCGCGAGGTCCCCGGCACCGCGACCGATATCCTCAGCGGCCTCGTCAAGCTCGGTTGGGAAGCGCCGAGCGGCGACCGTTTCCAGATCAGCCATGAACGCGTGCGCGACGATGCGCTGCGCCCCTTCCGCGGCAATATCGGTTTCATCAGCGGCCGCCCGGCCTGGGAGCCGCGGGTCCGGAACTACGAGATCAATCGCCAGAACACGGTGCTGAGCTACAGCCGCACATCGCCGATCGGCCTATGGGATCCCAAGGCCGTGCTGGCCTACAGCACGACCGAGGTCAGGACGCGGATCTTCGAACGCCCCGTCGGCGCCAATCCTTTGCCGGTGACCTATCCCGGCACCGGCGGGACCGACAGCTTCAACGGCAAGTTCGAGAACCGCTTCGGGTTGGGTGCGGTCGGCGCCATCACGGCCGGCGTCGACTTCTACAAGGACAAGGCGCTCTACAAGGACCGCAATATGCGGATCAGCGAGAAAGCCAGCAATGTCGGCGCCTATGCCCAGGCACGGCTGACGCCGATCGAACGGGTGCGCCTCTCCTTCGGCCTGCGCGGCGACAAGCAATGGTTCACCGGTGTCGACGGCTCCGGTCATGACAGCTCGGGCGTCAGCCGCAACGCCTCGGCCGAGGTCGATCTGATCCCCGAGATCCTCACCGCCAAGGCTGGCTATTCGCATGCATTCGGCGGCGTCCAGCTCGCCGAGAACTTCATCCTGAATCCCGCCTGGCGCTATGGCACGCGCGGGGTCGAGCCCACCACCGCCGACAACTACGTCGCCGGGCTGGTGGCGCGCTATGCCGGGTTCACCGTCGAAGGCAGCATCTTCCGCACCGTGATCGATCATGCCCGCTCGGCCCGCTTCGCCCTGGCCGCAGCGACACAGACCCGCCATGTCGAATCGCATGGCTACGAAATCTCGGCCGGCTACGATTGGGCTGATGGCTTCGTGCGGGCGAAATATGCCGATATCGACGTCAAGATCGACAATCTGCCCGCCGATTCCGATACCGGCACCTATCTCGCGACCCCGATCGGCCGCGTGCTGACGCTGACCGGCGCCCACACCTTCCAGCAATGGGGCGTGACCGTCGGCGCCGATCTGGAGATCGTCTTCGATTACAAGAAAGTGCTTCCCGGCAACCTGCCGCTCAAGGGCTACGAGGTCGTCAACGCCTTCGTCGAGTACAAGCCGCCGACGCTGCCGAACTTTACCTTCCGCGTCGAGGCCAAGAACATTCTCGACAAGACCTATGCCGACCGGGCCACCTACGGCCAGGAATTCGGCACGGTGACGCCGCTCTATCAGCCCGGTCGGGCGATCGTGCTCAGCGCCGCGGCGCGCTTCTGAGGGCCGGCGGTGATGTTGCGCGCGCTCCTGGCCACGCTTGCACTGCTCGCCGCGGCCGCGGCGGGTGAAGCTCGCGAAGTCACGGACCTCGCCGGCAGGACGGTCACCGTGCCCGACAAGGTCGAGCGCATCATCATCGGCGAGGGCCGCTATGTGCCGGCCCTCGCCATCCTCGACCGCGACGACCCGGTCGGCCGCATCGTCGGCATGATGGGTGATTACGAGGCCGTCGACCCGGCGAACTATGCCCGCTATCGCCAGCGCTTCCCGAAGATCGCCGAGATCGCCCGGATCGGCCGCGCTGCCAAGGAAAGCTTCAGTCTGGAGAAGGCGATCACGCTGAGACCGCAAGTCGCGATCTTCGGGCTCGGCGGCCATGGCCCCGACACCCACTCGGGCGAGGTGATCGCGGCGTTGGAGAAGACCGGCACGGCGATCGTCTTCATCGATTTCCGCAGCGATCCGTTGGTCAATACGCCGAAATCGATGGAGCTGCTCGGCCAGGTGCTCGGCCGCGAGGCCGAAGCGGCAGTATTCGTCGCGGCCTGGCGCGCCGCGCTGACACGGGTCGAGGAGCGGCTGGCCCGAGACAAGCCGGCTCCCGTCGGCGTCTTCATCGAAAGCCGCGTCGGACTCGATGTGAGCTGCTGCGAGACGATGACACGCGGCATGATGGGGCGCTTCGTCACCGCCGGCGGCGGCGTCAATATCGCAGAGGCGATGGTGCCAGGCGAGGCCGGAACGGTCAGCCTAGAGTGGCTGATCGCCCATCCGCCACAGGTCTATATCGGCACGGCGATCGGCAATCTCGGCTCCGCCGGTAACAAGCCCTGGCTCGCGCTCGGCGCCGACGTTCCGGCCGAGGTCGCGCAAATGAGCCTCAAGCGCTCGATGGCGCGCTCCGGCATCGCACAACTCGAGGCGGTGCGCGCCGGCAGGGCCCATGCGATCTGGCACCATTTCTACAACTCGCCCTTCAACGTCGCGGCGGTGCAGGCCTTCGCCAAATGGCTGCATCCGGCCCTCTTCGCCGATCTCGACCCAGAAGCGCTACTGCGCGAGCTGCATGAGCGCTTCCAGCCTTTTCCGCTCGAAGGCGTCTACTGGATCTCCCTGCCATGACCGACATGCCTGCCGCTCCCGCGTCCCGTCCCGCTCTCGATGAGTGGCATCTCTCCGTCGTCGAGGCCTTCGACGTCGAACCGCGGCTTCGGCGTGTCGTCTTCAGCGCCGACACGCTCGACCAGCTCGATTATCGGCCGGGTCAGGCGCTCGTCTTACGCATGCCGCTGCCGGAGGGCGGCACCGGCCGGCGCGACTATACCATCCGCTGGCTGGACCGGCAGGCGAAGCGCCTCGCCATCGATTTCGTCCTCCACGGGGCGACGCCGGCGCCGAGCTGGGCAAAGGCTGCGCGGCCGGGCGATTTCCTGCTGGCCCATGGCCCGCGCGGGCGCACCATGATCGCTGCGGATGCCGACTGGCACCTGTTCTGCGTCGACGAAACCGGCATGCCGGCGCTACGGCATATGCTCGAGACGATGCCAGCCGGAGCGACCGTCCATGCGTTAATCGAAACCGCCTCCGCCCAGGACGAAACGGCGATCGAAACCGCCGCGGCACTGGCCTGCCAGTGGCTGGCGCGCAATGGCGCTACGCCCGGCCCCAATGCCCTGGTATTGGGAGCCCTCCAGGCGCTGCCGCTCCCGGCCGGCCACGGCCAGGCCTATTTGATGGGCGAGACCAGCAATGTACGCTCATGGCGGCATCACCTCGTTCAGTCGGGGATGCCGAAGGCGGCGATCTTTTCGGAAGGCTATTGGCGGCCCGGACGCATCGGCGGCCACGACCATGTCGACGACTAAGTGAGGTTCTGTCGGCTTCGAAGTTCAGATAGGCGCTGTCCACGCGTCGGACCATTTTCGACCGCGACAGCTTCCCTCCCAACGCGGTCTTTCAGCATCGCGAGTGAACTGAGGTCTCGGCCGCGCCGATGTCGTTGAAAAAGTCGGCCAGGAGAGCGCTGCTGGGGGTGTTGGATTTGGCCAATGAGGCTTCGGCGTCTCAGGCTGCCCTGATCTGCGGTCCGTTCGGCATGAACTTGGCGAGCTTCCTGAGGTTCTGGGCTGCCGCGGCGAGGTGGAACTCGTCTCTGGCGCCATTCGATCCGCGTAATCGCAGCCGATCGAGCCCCAGGATGCGCTTGAGATAGGCGAAGAGCATCTCGACCTTCTTCCGCTCTCGCCGCGAGGTGACATAGGCGTCGGTCTCGGCGATGTCCCTGGCCATGCGCCCTCGGGGCGGCGCTCCGAGCGGATGCCGGAGCAGTAGCGCGAACCCAAGCCGGCTCCCCCCAGTCAAGCTGACATCGCTCTTGAATTATGGGACAGTCCTTCATCGGATTTCTTGCCGATGAGACTGCTGAGCTAGACGCCGTGGATCTGGCGGGGTGATCGGCAGGAGGAGCGATCGGTGTGCCGTGAGATGGAGGCGCGATTGCAGAAGGTCGCGCAGCGGCTGCCATTCTATGTGGGCCTTGGTCTGATCACAGCAGCGACGCTGATGCTGCAGATTGTCGAGACCCGGATCATTTCCGTCACGTCCTGGTATCATCTCGCGTTCTTCGTCATCAGCATCGCGATGTTCGGCCTCACCGCCGGAGCCGTCTGGGTCTATTTTCGCTCCGAAGCCTATCGCCCCGCTCAGTTGTCCTATCATCTGAGCATCGCTTCGCTCGGCTTTGCCCTGGCGACCGTCTTCGCGGTCCTG
This sequence comes from Allobosea sp. LjRoot237, assembly GCF_964253285.1. Lineage (NCBI taxonomy): Bacteria > Pseudomonadati > Pseudomonadota > Alphaproteobacteria > Hyphomicrobiales > Alloboseaceae > Allobosea > Allobosea sp. LjRoot237. Next base: position 5,302,749 of record NZ_CAXUQP020000001.1, on the reverse strand, counting down.
GTGCAACTGACCATCGTCACGAGCTTGCCTGCATCGGTGATGTCGTTCGTCGTCTGGGCCGAGTTCGCCGTCGCGCTTTCGCTGCCATTCTTCTTCTCCGGCATCGTCGTCAGCCTGGCGCTGACCCGCAGCCCGTATCCGATCGGCATCGTCTACGGCGCTGACCTGCTCGGCGCAGCTCTGGGCTGCCTCGGCGCCCTGGCGCTGCTCAACCTGGTCAGCGGTCCCTCGGCCGTGCTCTGGATCGCCGTCCTCGGCGCGGCGGCCAGCCTGCTCTTCGCCAGGGCGGGCTTCGAGGGCATGCCGCCCGGCCAATCTGTTGCGGCCAAGCTGTTTCGGCATCGTTGGGTCGCGCTCGGCTGCCTGACGGCCCTCGCGACAGCCAACAGCGCAACCGAAAGCATTCGCCCGACCATCGTGAAGGACGGGATCGAGCACCCGGAGACGATAGCTTACGAGAAATGGAACTCGTTCTCGCGCATCACAGTCAGCCGGAACGAGAAATCGTCCCCCATGCTCTGGGGGCCGTCCAACCGGTTCGCTCCGCAACAGATCGAACAGCGCTCGATGAACATCGATGGCGGCGCCGGAACGGCGGTCTATCGCTTCTCTCGCGACCTCGAGGAGCTTGCGTTCCTCCGTTACGACGTGACGAATCTCGCCTACTCGCTCCCTGGTCTTCAGACCGGGGCCGTGATCGGTGTCGGCGGCGGCAGGGACTTGCTGTCCGCGCGCCTGTTCGGCCTCTCTGAAGTGGTCGGGGTCGAGATCAACCCGATTTTCATCGATCTGTTGAAGGGACGGTTCTCCGATTACACGGCCATCGGCCGCCAACTCGGCATCAGCTTCGAGGTGGACGAGGCCCGAAGCTGGTTCGCCCGCACCGATCGCGCCTTCGACATCATCCAGATGAGCCTGATCGACACCTGGGCCGCGACAGGGGCTGGCGCCTTCACCTTGTCGGAGAATGGTCTCTACACCGTCGAGGCCTGGCGGATCTTCCTCGAACGTCTGACCCCCGGCGGCGTATTCACCGTGAGCCGCTGGTATGCTCCCGGCGAGGTCAATGAAACCGGCCGCATGGTGAGCCTCGCGGTTGCGGCACTTCAATCTCTCGGAGTGAGCGACCCGAAGCGACATCTGTTCATGGCGTCGTCAGGCCATGTTGCGAGCCTTGTGATGTCGCGTTCGCCCTTGTCGGACCAGGCCCTGCATGCCGCGCGGAAAGCCGCGGAGACTTATGCCTTTTCCGTTCTGCTCGATCCGCAGACGCCGGCCGCCTCGCCACTGCTTGAGAGCATCGCCTCAGCGCCTGACCATGAGGCCCTCCAGCGCGCCACGCGCGCCTCCTATCTCGACTTGAGCGCGCCGACCGACGCGCGCCCCTTCTTCTTCAATCAATTGCGGCTCGATCGCCTGTTTGATCAGAACCTCCTGGCGATGGCCTCCAGGCCTGGCGTCTATGGGGGCAACCTGAGCGCTACCCTGACGCTTGCCATGCTGATCCTGATCTCCGCGGTCCTCGTCGCGGCGACAATCATCATTCCGCTTCGTTCCACCGTGCTCGCAGCATCGTCGACACTTGCCATCGCCGGAACAGCTTATTTTGCGCTGATCGGCATCGGCTTCATGATGGTCGAAATCGCGCTGCTCCAACGCATCAGTGTCTTCCTGGGCCACCCGGTCTATGCTCTCAGCGTCGTCCTCTTCAGCCTGATCCTGTCGACCGGCCTCGGCAGCCTGGCATCCGAACACGCCAAGTTAGGCAGCGGCCCGCAATTGGTCGGCTGGTCGGTCCTCACCAGCCTATATCTCCTCGCCTTACCTCTGTGGCTTCCCGAGCTTCTGCTCCAACTGGAGAGCGCAAGCCTGCTGGCGAGGGCCGGCTTGGCCGTTCTGGTTCTCGCGCCAGCCGGTTTTCTCATGGGCTTCGGTTTTCCCACGGGGATGCGGCTGGTCGCGATGATCGACGCGCGACCAACGCCGTGGTTCTGGGGCATCAACGGCGCAGCGGGCGTGCTTGCAGCGAGTATCGCGGTGCTGACGAGCATCGAGTTCGGCATCGATACGACGCTTCGGGCCGGGGCGGCCTGCTATCTACTGCTGCCGGGACCGGCTCTGCTCCTCGTCAGATGCAGATTGCGCGGAAAGACAGTTCCAATGATCTGAGAGGCGCCATCGTCGTCTGACCGACCGAAGAGACCGGCGTCCGCCGCCGTCACTTCGGCGCCTTGCCCGAAACCAGACACTCCAGGCAGTGGTGCGAGCTACACTCCTGGCGCCCGCGAGCCAGCGCAGCGCTATCGACCTCCGGACATATGCGGTGGCAGGTCGCTTCTCGCCGGTACAATCCGCGCATAGCGCCTGAAATACCCCATGGCGCGGCAAATTGTGCTTGCGCATGATCGGATAATGCGCCCATCCCTAGAGCGAGGCGCGATCCGCACAAATGCTGAACAATCTACATGGCCAGGCGCGGTCTACGCTCGCGGCGCGACGATCGGCGCCGGCACCTCGCTGAAATTCTGAGGGGACGGCGCGATGACGATTATCGACGCCTCGGCCTGGCCGGTGGTGCGCTGGACCATGCCGGCGGTGATCCCGGGCGAGGAGGCCGACGAGCTGCTCGGCGCCTTCGACGCGCTGCTCACCCGCGGCGAACGCTTCGTCCTGATCTTCGATGGCGTCGAGCGGCCGGAACAGTCCTCGCGCTTCAACCGGCTCTACAAGGGCCCTCATCGAGCAGGATTCGCGACAGGAGGCCGGTCTTCGCGCTGAATACCAGCACGACGCCGCCAAAGGGCGGCAGGCCGGCTTCGCCATTGCGCGGAAAGCCGGTCGCGAGCTTGACCACGAACACGTCGTCGCCGCGGATCGCGCCATATTTGATATGCATCTCGCCGGGCGGGTCGTCGAACAGCAGTTCTCCCACGGGCGGCACCGTGACCTCGTCGCGGGAATAGGCGGCGAACGCCCGTTCCATGGTCGCGATGGTATCGATCCTGACGAGAGCCTTTTCGATTTCGGCCAGGCCGACGATCTTCGTCATAGTTCACGCATCTTCATGCTCGGCCGGCATGCCGCAGGGGCGGTAAGGCCGCGCCCGGCTCGAGGACACGGCAAGGCCGCGGCGAGCCGCAAGCATAGCGCCGCCACATTTCCAGAAATTTCCTTTGCCCGCGTCCTGGAGGAATTCCTGCCTTCGATGATACCGCGAGGGCAGTTTTTAGTCCGCTCGCACAGCAAGTTCTCACATCAATTGCAATCGATCTGCAGTTGCGCGCCAGGAGCGGACATTGGTGCGCTGCCCGAAACCGGACACTCGGCTTGACCTTAGCGTAGCTGGAGATGGTCAGACGGGCCGTATCGGCGAGGGTGTCCGCGCGCCGCGCCCCTGTCCCGAGGCTATCGCGCTGCTTCTTCGATTAAACCCGCGACAACCTTCGGTTGCGAAACCATTACGACATGCGACGCGCCGGCGACCACGACCGTGCGCTTGGACCGCGCGCGCTCGGCCATGTATGCGAGCGCGTTGGCTGGTATGTTCTTGTCCCCGTCGCCATAGACGAAATAGGACGGCAGCGACTTCCATGCAGGCTCGCCCGACTTTTCGGTCAGGGCCGCTTCGGTGATCGGCCGCTGGCCGGCGGCCATCAGCGCGGCCGCCTCGGCCGGAACGTCGTGAGCGAACTGGTCACGGAACTTGGCCTGATCAATGTAGAGGTCGACGCCGCCGCCGGCGAGCTTGACCGGCGGCGCGAGCGCCTCGCCGAGCGTTCCGCCCGGGAACTTGCCAGCGAGATCGGCAGCCGCCTCGCCGGCCTCCGGCGCGAACGCCGCCACATAGACCAGCGACTTGACGTTGTCGTGGCCCTTTGCCGCGTTCGAAATGACCTGGCCGCCATAGGAATGGCCGACGAGGACCACCGGACCCGCAATGCTCGCGACGACGTCGGACACCAGGCGCGCATCACCCGACACGCTCCGCAGCGGATTGGCGACGGCGACCGTCGTGTATCCGTCCTTCTGGAGATTGGCGATGACCCCGTTCCAGCTCGACGAGTCAGCGAAGGCGCCATGGACGAGGACGATGGTGGGCTTGACCGGCTGGGCCACGGCGGCGCCGGACAGAAGAACGGTCGCGACAGCAACCGTTGCAGCGATCCTGGACATGGTTTTTCCTTTCAGGGAATGCAGACGCGCTCGGGCACGGATAAAGTTCAGGATATCGGTGTTGAAACGTTCGATCTCGGTCTCGGCGAGCCCGCGCAATCCGCCGGGATAGCCCGTTAAGGTCGCTTTCAGGACGAGAGCGCTCTTCAATCCGGGAGAGGAATGTGCTCGTCCCGGTCGTCGACCGGGAGATCGAAGCGTCCCTTGCCCCAGTTCTGCGCACGCCATTCGGCTTTGGCTTCCTCGATGCGCTCCTTCGAGGAAGCCACGAAGTTCCACCAGATGTAGCGCGGTCCGCTCAGAGTGGCGCCGCCGAGGATCATCAGCCGCGCGCCCCTGGCGCCGGCCGCGACGGTGATCCTGTCGCCTGGGCGAAAGACCATCATCTGGGGAGCCTCGTATTCCTGACCTGCGATCGAGATCGAGCCCTCCACGATGTAGATACCCCTGTCCTCGTGATCGTCCGGCATGGGCAGCCGGCTGCCCGCTTCGAGCCCGACATCGGCGTAGAACGTCTCCGAGAACATCGTTGCCGGGGCGCGCTTGCCATAAGCGTTCCCGAGGATGAGCCTGACGGAGACGCCGCGGTCCTTGATGACCGGCAACGCCTCCTTGCCGTGATGCTCGAAGGTAGGCGCCATGTCCTCATGGCTTTCGGGCAAGGCCACCCAAGTCTGGATGCCAAATAGGCTGTTCGGCCCGCTTCGGCTGGCTGCGGAGGAGCGCTCCGAATGGGACACGCCGCGCCCGGCGACCATCCAGTTCAACGCGCCGGGGCGGATGATCTGGTCGGCCCCAGTGCTGTCCCGATGATGAAAATCGCCGCGGAAGAGATAGGTTACGGTGCCGAGACCGATATGCGGGTGTGGCCGGACGTCGATGCCTTGGCCGGTCAGCAGCTCGGCCGGCCCGGCCTGGTCGAAGAAGATGAACGGCCCGACCATCTGCCGCTTCGGAGCCGGCAAGGCACGCCGTACCTCGAAGCCGCCGATGTCCCGGGCGCGCGGAACGATCAGGGTCTCGATCGCGTCCATGCCGACCTCGTCGGGGCAGCCTGGTTCGATGGCTGGGTTCCAACTCATGCGCGTCGCGATCTCCTGGCAGCCGCCTCTACGGACGGTCGACCTAGCGAGCCGCCACTCCCGCGACTAGCCGCGAAACGCGCCTAGCTGTGTCGCGAAAAGCGGAACGCGGAGGATCGATGCGGGGTCTCAGGGCTCACCTGCTAGCGACGCATTCCCCCAAAGCGCGGATCGTGTTCGAATAACTCGATCAGCAACTCGGTGAGCACCCGAATCTTCCGTTCGGGATGCTGGCCTGGCGGACGCACGACATACGCGCCTGCCTGGGGCAGCGGATAGCGAGGCATGACCGGAACGAGCGCGCCAGAGGCCACATGCTCGTGGATGATGCAGTCGGGAAGTTGGGCGATGCCCAGTCCCGCCACAGCGGCGACGGCGAGCGCTGTGCCGTTATCGGCCTTGAAGTGTCCGCTGGGCTGCAGAGTGATGATGTTATCACCGTCCATGAACCGCCAGGCTTCGGTGCCTTGCATGAGAACCCGATGGGAAAGGAGGTCCTCAGGCGTCTCAGGTGAACCATGGATCTTGATGTAGTCTGGACTTGCGACCAGCGTGCCATGGATCGGCCCGACGCGCCTGGCGACCAGAGTGGAATCCCGAAGGGTGCCAACCCGGATCGCGCAATCGAAGCCCTCTGCGACGAGATCGACAAAGCGGTCGCTGTAAGACGCGTGAATGTGGAGCTGCGGATGCCGCCGCGACATCTCCGCGAGCATGGGCGTAAAATGCGTCGGGCCGAATGTGAGCGGCATGGCGATCCGCAGACGCCCGCGGAGGTCGCCGTCGGGTACGATTGTTTCCCGGGCAATATCGATCTCTAGGCAGGCTCTGGCGGCGTAGTCACGGAACAATACCCCCGCCTCCGTCAGCGCGGCGCCACGCGTGGTTCGCGCGACAAGTTGCACGCCGACATCCGCTTCCAGCCGGATCAGACTGCGGCTGACAATGGATTTCGAGATGCCGAGTCGGCGCGCGGCAGCCGATACGCCTCCGGCATCTGCAACTTCAACGAATGTTTGCAAATCCTCGATGTTCACGGCGCTGTTCCCCAAAGTGCGACGCAGTTTAGCGCTTACTGGGGCTACCGTAATGCCGAATGGAACGACAAAACAACACTGCGCGCCATGGGCTGGAGCGCCCCGAGCGCGCCCGCACTTGCCTTCAGACGATACCAGCAGAGGGAAGAAAATGACCTTTCGAAATGGCCTAAATTCGCTTCTTCGCCCGGAAGACTCCGTTCTCGTCCTGATCGACCACCAACCTTATCAGCTCACCAACCTGAACAGTCACGACCCGCATATGGCGGTCAACAATGCTACGGGCCTGGCCAAAGCCGCCAAGGCATTTAGCGTCCCGACCATCCTCACGAGCGTGCTGGCTGACCGGGGTGGGCTCATCTTCCCGCAGATCACCGACGTCTTTCCCGGCCAGGAAGTGATCGACCGGATGCTCATCAACACCTGGGAAGACCGGAAGGTCGTCGACGCGGTCAAGAAGACCGGCCGCAAGCAGCTGATCATCGCCGGTCTGTTCACAGAGATCTGCGTGGCAATGCCGGCGATCCAGGCTGCCGGCGAAGGCTGGGACGTCACGGTCATCACGGACGCCTGCGGCGGCGTGTCGGTTGAAGCCCATGAGGTGGCGATCCAGCGCATGATCGCGGCGGGCTGCAACATGATGACGTGGATGGCGCTCGCGTGCGAATGGCAGCGCGACTACACGAGGGCCGAGACCCTGCCTGCATTGGTCGAGCTCCTCAAGGATCACATGGCCGGCAGCGGCATGGCGTACCTGTGGGAGCAGCAGCTGCTCAACACGCCGGTCCCGAGCGCCGCCGGCTGAACTGGTCGGATGGCGAGTCGCGGCGCGATCGCGATGTTTTGCGAGACGACGGGTCCGGTGCCGCGGCTCGTCATCCCTTCCGTGCCAGGCTCCGCGAGGCGCCGGCGATCCAGCTGGCGCTTCCGCCGAAGCCTGAAGCAATTGTCGCCGAGAAAGTGGGCCATCGCTCTCGCGGCGGCAACGCTGCCTGCTATCGCGGACGCCCAGACAGGCACGGATATCGGGCGCGCGCCGACCCTGACGATCGAGCGTTATCCGGAGAGCTGGTCTTATCTGGCAGACCCCGCGCGGCGGACGGGGCGGTGGACGGAGCCGTTCAAATACATCCCCTTGAGCGCGGATGGATCGAGCTATCTCACGACAGGCCTCGAAGTCCGATCGCGCTACGAGGGGTATGCCAATGTGAGCTGGGGAGCGGCGCCGGACGATGGCTATGTCTGGCATCGATTCATGCCTTATGCGGACTTTCATGCGGGTAGGCTGCGCCTGTTCGCACAGCCCATCGTCTCCGGGATATCGGGCGTTCGCCGCACCAGGAGGCCTGTCGATACGACCGGCGCCGACATGTTGCAGGCCTTCATCGAGGTGGAGACGGATGTCGCGGAGGAGACCTTGTTGCGGCTGTCGGCAGGCCGCAAGCTCGTCTCGCTAGGCGCGGGACGCTTCGTCGACACGCGCTATGGCCCCAACATTCCGCTGGCGTTCGACGGCTTCGACATGTCGCTGACGGCCAAGGCCTGGCAGGTGACGGCTCTTTATTTCCGCCCGGTCGACAACCGGCTGGACGATTTCGATGACCGAATGTCGACCCAGAAGTCCCTTTGGGGCGTCTATGCGACGCGATGGCTGGAAGATAGTCGGGCGACCGGCCTCGACGTCTATTATCTCGGGCTGCGGGACCGGAATGCGGTCTACGACCAGGGCGCCGGCAGAGAGCTGGTCCATACCATCGGAACCCGCATCTTCGGAGACACAGGCAGGACGTACTGGAACCTCGAGGCCGCCATTCAGCGTGGGACGTTCGCCGGCCACCGGAGGGCGGCGTGGGGGATCGGTGGCGAGATCGGTCACCGGTTCTCGCAAGTCCCGTTGCAGCCCGACCTCAGGCTCACCGCGGACGTGATCTCGGGCGACGACGACCCGGACGATCCCGAGCTCGGAACGCTTAATCCGCTCTTTCCCCGGGGCAAGTACTTTGCCTCCCAATCGCCGATCGGACAGCGCAACCTGATCCATGTCCGGCCTTCCATCACGATCCGCCCGCACAAGGATGTCGAACTGTCTCTGTCGGGTACGGCCTATTGGCGACAGAGCGCCGGCGACGGCATCTATGCGATCTCAGGCACCCTCGTCCGCAGCGGCAAGGACAGCGATGCGCGCTTCATCGGAACGCAGGCCGAGATCGCCGTAGCCTGGCAGGCAACACCGGAGCTGAACCTCGCGGCCTCGGTCGGAGTCTTCGACCCGGGAACGTTCATCCGAGCGACGGGCCCGGCGCAGATCATAAAACTGGTCGGCGTCATGGCGAACTACCGATTCTGACCATGCGAGCGTCGGCCACTGACAACCCCGTGTTCCAGCAAGCGAAGGCTGCGTGGCCGCCGAAGCAGTTGCGCGGATCGCCGCTCTTCTCCCGCGCCGCTACACGAATTTGCAAGGACCCTTGATGGAAATCGGTATCGACAGTTTCGCCGCAATCCTTCCCGACCCGGCGACGGGCAAGCTTCCTTCGGCAACCGATCGCATGGCCGATCTCCTTGAGGAGGTCGAGGTCGCCGATCGGGTTGGGCTCGATGTCTTCGGCATCGGCGAGCATCATCGCGCCGAGTTCCTCGATTCCGCGCCGGCGATCATCCTGGCCGCAGCCGCGGCCCGCACCAGCCAGATCCGGCTGACGAGCGCCGTGACGGTGCTGAGCGCCGCCGATCCGGTCCGGGTCTTTCAGGAGTTCGCGACCCTCGATCTGATCGCCAGGGGCCGTGCCGAGATCGTCGTCGGCCGCGGCTCGTTCGGCGAGGCCTATCCGCTGTTCGGTATGGACCCGCGAGACTATGACGAGCTCTTCGCGGAGAAGCTTGACCTACTCCTGACGCTCAACGCGACGACCTACCCGATCTGGAAAGGTCGCTTCCGTGCCGCGCTGGAGGGCCAGGGTGTCTACCCTCGCCCCCATCAGCCCCGGCTGCCGCTCTGGCTCGGCGTCGGCGGCACGCCGCAATCCTTCGCTCGTGCCGGCGCTCTCGGTCTCCCCCTGATGGTGGCCATCATCGGTGGCACCTTCGAGCGTTTCCGCCCGCTCGTCGATCTCTATCGGGAATCCGGCTTGAGCGCCGGGCATGGCCCCGAAACACTCAAGGTGGGTGTCCACGCGATGGGCTTCGTCGGCGAGACCGACATGGCGGCCAGGGATGCGTTCTTCCCGGGCTGGGCGCATCTGACGGGAAGGATCGGCCGCGAGCGCGGCTGGCCGCCGCCGTCGCGCCAGCAGTTCGACGCCATGGCGAGCCCGGAAGGCGCGTTCCTGATCGGCGATCCAAAGACGGTCGCGGCCAAGATGCTCCATGCCAGCGAAGTGCTAGGCGGCGTCTCGCGCATCACCTTCCAGATGAGCACCGCCTCGCTCGAAACAGCGGCGATGAAGCGTTCGATCGAGCTGTTGGGGCAGCGAGGTCGGGCCGAGCGTCCGGGCGGCCACCCATGCCACGAGAAAGGCGACCTGATGGCCGGGGTGAGCCTAAGGCCTGTTGAGATTCATCGCGAATTTATCACAGCTGCCGCGAGATGGACGATGGCGCTGAAGCTCTTGTCGGTTTTGTCGGCTCGCATGGCGATGCGCTTGAACTCTTTGCCATCCGCCCCGTCAGTTCGGGCGCCGGGGCAAGCCCGACCCGTTATCGCGGGAGAGACGCGGCGCCGATGCTGGCGGGGTGCCTGCGCTGGCGGAGTAGATCTCGACGAAGAGTTTCGCCGCCAGCGTCCTTGGAAGGGACGCGGGCGAGGAGCGCCAGATTCCGCCCATGGCCGTTCCCCCGCTAGGCCGCCCGAAACCGGACGTCCCCAGCGTCCGCAAGGGGCCAAAAATGCCCGTCGGCTGTCCGGGTGAAACGCGCCATTTCCGGACATTGAGATCCTGCCCGAAAGCGGGAATGCGCTTCCTGCGCATTTTTTGGCGTTATGCTTGGTTTTTTTCTGCTTGAGGCCGTCTTGCGATGCCATCGAAATGTGGCCGTGGCCGCTCGTGCGCTTCACCGGCGAACGCCCATCCTTTCCAGGTGAAGAAGCTGCGAATCTCATGCCGATAGCCGGCCTGACCTGACGCGGCGGGCGCAGAACCTATCCGTCGCGCTACCGTGTCAGGAAGCAAGCTGCCTCGGTCCCCGAGACTGTCAGGCGCAGCTCAGGTCGCGCCGTCGGGCAGATCTCGACGCGGATCGGGCAGCGGCTGACGAAGGGACAGCCAGGCGGCGGCGAGAGCGGGCTCGGCAGATCTCCGGTCAGGATGATCTTTTCGCGCTTGCGCTGCAGCACCGGGTCCGGCAGCGGGATCGCGGAGAGCAGCGCCTTGGTATAGGGGTGCTGCGGCGCCTCAAACATCAGGTCGATCGGTCCGCGCTCCATTACCGTGCCGAGATAGAGCACCATGGCCTCGTCGGCCAAGTGGCGCACCACCGAAAGGTCGTGCGAGATAAAGAGATAGGCCAGATCGAGGTCGCGCTGCAGCTCCAGCAGCAGGTTCAGCACCTGCGAGCGGATCGAAACGTCGAGCGCCGAGACCGGTTCGTCGAGGATCAGCAGGCGCGGCGACAAGGCGAGCGCGCGCGCGATCACGACGCGCTGACGCTGCCCGCCCGAGAGCGCGCTCGGCAGGCGCTCGGCAAAGGCCGTCGGCAGGCCGACGCGGTCGAGCAGCTCGGCGATGCGCTTGCGCCGGTCGTTGCGCGTCCAGCCCGCGATGGCGAGCGGCTCTGCAATGCTGTCAGCGATGCTCATCTTGGGATTGAGCGCGGCGCTCGGGTCCTGGAAGACGATCTGGATGTCGCGGGCGAGGCTCGCGCGCTCGCTGCCGCGCAGATGGGTGATGTCGCGGCCATCGAACAGCACCTTGCCGTCCGTCGGCTGTTCCAACCCGATCACCGCATAAGCCGTCGTCGACTTGCCGCAGCCGGATTCTCCGACGAGCGCGACCGTGCGTCCGGCCGCGACGTCGAAGGAGATGCCATCCACCGCCTTGACCACGCCGCCGGGCGTGCCGACGCCCCGGCGCAGCTTGAAATGGACTTTGAGGTCGCGGACCTGCAGGAGCGGTTGCGCGGTCGCGGTCATGCCCGCGCCTCGACTTCAGCCGAATGCCAGCAGGCGGCGGCATGGCCCGGCCCGACATCCGCCAAGGGAGGCGTCGCGACGCAAGCCGCATCGGCAAGCGGGCAGCGGGTGCGGAAGCGGCAGCCATCGGGCCAGGATTCGGAGCTCGGGACCATGCCCTCGATGGTGCGCAGCGTCATCTTGCGCTGTCCTTGCAGCGTCGGGATCGTCGCCAGCAGCAGCTTGGTATAGGGGTGTCGCGGCGCGGCGAAGATCGGTTCGACCGGGCCGCTCTCGACGATCCGGCCGCCATACATCACGCAGACATCGTCGGCGAGATCGGCGACCACGCCCATGTCATGGGTGATCAGCACGATCGCGCTGCCGACATCGCCGCGCAGGTCTCGCATCAGTTCGAGGATCTGGGCCTGAATCGTCACGTCGAGCGCCGTCGTCGGCTCATCGGCGATCAGCAGGGTCGGCCGGCAGATCAGGGCTGCCGCGATCATGATGCGCTGGCACATGCCGCCCGACAATTCGAACGGATACTGGCGGGCGCGCCGGCTCGCATCGGGAATGCCGACGCGCGTCATCATCGCGATCGCCTCATCCCGTGCAGCGCTAGCCGAAAGCCCGCGATGCAGGCGCAGCGCCTCCTCGACCTGCTCGCCGACGCGCATCAGCGGGTTGAGCGAGGCGACCGGCTCCTGGAAGATGATCGTGGCCTCGTTGCCCCTGACATCAGACAGCGCGGCTTCACCAAGGGGGAGGAGATCGCGGCCGTTGAGGCGGATCTCGCCCCCAGTGATACGCGCCGCCTTCGGCAACAGGCCAAGCACCGACAGCGCGGTTAGGCTCTTGCCGCAGCCGGATTCACCGACGATGGCGAGGATTCGGCCCGAACCGAGGCTCAGCGAGACATGATTGACGATGCGGTTTCCGCCGATATCGATGACAAGGTCGTCGATCGCCAGGACGGGGACATCTGTGATGCTCATGCCGTAGCCGCCACCACGGCCGCCCAGGGGCTGGTCGGATGGGCCATGCCGGCGAAGCCCCCGCCGTCGGCCGCCATCACGGCGGAGGGGATCGAGAAGTTGACGGGATAGAGCGTGTCCTCGACGATCTCGACCGGAAAGGCGCTGGCGACGGTGGCTGCGACATCGGCCTCGGCACGTGCATCGATCTTGATGCGCGGCGTCGAGGCGTCGATGCGCGGGCGGTGAAAGACCTCCTCCAGCGACAAGCCGAAATCGGCCAGCCCCGAGATCAATTGCAGGATCGTCGGGAAGATCGTGCGCCCGCCCGCAGCCCCGATGGAGAGCACCGGGCGGCCGCCCTGGCTCAACACCAGCGGGCACATATTGGCGAGTGGCTTCTGGCCCGCTGCAATGCTGTTGGGCTGACCGGGGCGCGGATCGAACCACATCATGCCGTTGTTCATGATGATGCCGGCTTGCGGCAGCGCGACCTTGGCGCCGAAGCGCGAGAGCAGCGTATTGGTCAGCGAGACCATGGTGCCGGAGCGGTCGACCACGCTGACATGCGAGGTGCAGCCGGCCTGGGGCGTCGCGGCGTGGCCGAGCGTGGTCAGCCGCTTTTCATAGGCCTCGCGGATGGCGGTGGCGTAAAGCAGGGCGGTCTGGGCCGGCGAGGTCTCGCGCGACAGCGGCCCATCCGCGAGGCGCTGCACCGCGTCGAAGAAGGTCGGGCCGCCACTCAATCCCGGCACGGCGGCGATGTCGTAATAGCGATAGCGCCCTGTCAGGGCCGGTGCCCAGACCACCTCATAGGCCGCAAGATCACTGGCGCGCAGCGGCGAGCCGCCAGCCTCGAGGTCGGCGGCGATCAGCCTTGCGCCCTCGCCCTCGTAGAAGTCGCGCGCGCCCGCTTTGGCCAGCCGCCGTAGCAGCTTGGCCTTGAGAGTCATGGGCTTGAAGCGCTGCGTATCGGCGCCCGCCTTAGGGCCGTGACCATCGTCGAGCAGGATTGCCGAAAGCGTAGAATCCCGCGCCAGACCCGGCGCTTCGATCGCGATGCAGAGTGCGGCGAACCAGTCGATCTCCAGGCCGCGCTCGGCATGCTCGATCGCAGGCTGCAGCGCCTCTTCCCAGGAGATCGAGCCATGGCGCTCCAGCGCGGCGGCAAGGCCTGCGATCGCACCGGGCACGCAGATCGCGCCGTAGCCGGAGACATTGCGATCCCCGACGACCGAAGGCCAGCTGAACCAGTTTCCGGCCTGCGCGCCGGTAAGTGGATAATCCGCCGGGTCGAGCCCGATTGCGGCGCGCACATTGAAGTCGAGGGTCTCGGTCGCGCCGGTAGCGCCATCGGCATGGACCAGGAAGCCGCCGCCCCCGACGCCCGACAGCCAGGGCTCGACCGTGCTGAGCACGAGCGTGGCGACGACGGCTGCGTCCATCGCATTGCCGCCGCGCGACAGCACATCCGCCCCCGCTTGCGCCGCATGACGGTTCTGGGCCGCGACGAGGCCGTGAGCCGAATTCACGGCGGGCCTCTGGATGGTAAAAGTTTGCATCAGCGCGGCGCCTTGAAGCGATGACGCGCGCTTGCTTCGGCTAGGCGCATCGGCACGTTGAAGCGCTCCGCATTGGCGCTCGACGCGTGGTGCGCTGCGAGTTCGCCGACGGTCGCGATCCAGGTCCCCGGCGAGGCGGTGACGACGTCGAGCAGCTTTTCCAGCATGCGGACGCGGCCGGCGCGGCCCGAGATCCAGTCATGGATCGTCAGCATCATCATGCGCCCCTCGCGGTGGAGCACATGCCATTCGTCGAGCCAAGCCTCGAGAATGCCGCCTTGGGCTGAGGGCGGCGCCTTGTCGGTCGGGCTGCCGGTGAAGCGGAAATAGATGGCATCGTCGACCGCCCAGAGCACCGGCACCTGCGTGACGCCATCGATCGTGTAAGGGTGGTCGAAGCCCATCAGTGAGGAGTCGTAGAGGCCGCGGCGCTTGACCTCGGCCAGCATGAAGGGCGTCATTTCCCAGGCCGGCGAACGGAAGCCGATCGGGACGATGCCGGCCTGGCTCTTGAACAGGGCGAGCGATTCATCGAGCGCGCGGGCAAATTCCTCGGGGCCGGCTTCGGTGGCGAGCTCGTGGAAGTAGCCGTGCAGGCCGACCTCATGGCCCCGCGCGACGAAGGCCGGCAGCAGTTCGGGATGGTTCTTGGCGACCAGCCCCGGCACAAACAGCGTGGCCTTGATGCCGTAGCGATCGAGCAGGTCGAGGATGCGCCAGATGCCGATGCGCGGACCGAACAGGCGCTGCTCGATCTGGCCGAGCGTTTGTGGAGCGTCGGTCGGCAGGCTCCATTGATAGGGGCTCTCGGCGTCGACATCGACGCTGAAGCAGAAGGCGCTGCTCTTGCCCTGCGGCCATTCATAGGCGGAGCCGGGGAAGGTTGCCGGGGACAAGGTGGCCCGCTCCATCACAGCGCGCTCTTCTTGTCCTGATGGACCGCCAGCGTGCCGGCCGAGCCGCCGCCATCCACCGTCAGGGTGGCGCCGGTGACGTAAGAAGACGCGTCGCTGGCGAGATAAAGCAGGGCGTTGCCGACATCTTCACGCGAGGACGGACGGCCGAGCGGGATCTGCGCGATGGTATTGCGGATATGCGCCTCGGAGAGATCGCTGACCGTGCTGCCGGCGGCAAAGCCGGGCTCGAGCGCGTTCGAGCGGATGCCGTATTCGGCGAGTTCGACGGCAAAACCTTTTGTCAGCCGGTCCAGTGCCGTCTTGGAGGTGGAATAGACGGTAGCCGTCCGTCTCATCTTGCGCGAGGCGCCCGACGAAATATTGATGATCGAACCTTTGACGCCCTTGCGCACCATCTGCGTCGCGAGCTCGCGGCTCAGAATGAAGGGCGCGCGCAGATTGATCGAGAAGATGCGATCGAACTCCTCGGTCGGCGTGTCGAGCAGGAAGGCACTGGGATAGATCCCGGCATTGTTCACGAGGATATCGACCGCGCCCCAGCGCGTACCGATCTCGACCGCCAGTGCCTTGATCGAGGCCTCGTCGGTCAGATCGGCCGCCTTGGTAAAGCTGTCGCCGCCCAGGCCGAGCGTCTTGGCGAAAGCCTCGAGCTCTTCGCCCTTCGCATCGGTCAGCGCCAGCGTCGCGCCGGACGCGTGCAGTGTTTCCGCGATCCAGCGCCCGATCACGCCGCAGGCGCCGGTGACGAGCGCGCGCTTGCCCTTGATGTCGTCGAACATGGTCATGGTCCTCAGCGGAAACGGGGATCGAGGCGGTCGCGCACGGCGTCGCCCGTCAGGTTGACGGCGAGTACGAGCACGAAGAGCCAGAGTCCCGGCAGCGTAGCGACCCACCAGGCGGTGGCGACATAGTTGCGGCCGGTGGAGAGCATCGAGCCCCAGCTCGCGGTCGGCGGCTGCACACCCAGGCCCAGGAAGGACAGGCCCGCCTCGAACAGCACCATCAGGCCGAATTCGAGCGTCGCGACGACGCTGACGGCGCCGATGATGTTGGGCAGGACGTGGCGGAACAGAACCCGCGTCGCACCGGCGCCCATCAGGGCGGCGAGCCGGACATAGGGCATCGTCGCGACCGAAAGCGTCTGGCTGTAGGCGATGCGGGCGTAGCGCGGCCAGCGCGTCAGCGCGAGCACCAGGATGACGTTGACCAGGCTCGGCCCGAGCACCGCAACCGTGATGATCGCCAGCAGCACGGCCGGGATCGAGAGGAAGACGTCGACGACGCGCATCACCACGGTTTCGGTCCAGCCGCGCCGATAGGCCGCGATCATGCCCAGCGTCGTGCCGACGGTACCCGAGATGATCACCGAGGCGAAGGCGACCACAAGTGAGACGCGCGAGCCGTAGATGATGCGGCTGAGCACGTCACGGCCGAGTTCGTCGCTGCCGAGCCAGTAATGGAAAGCCCGCGAGACCGTGCCCGGCGGCTTCAACCGGCCGATCAGGTTTTGCGTATTGGGGTCGTAGGGCGCCAGCCACGGCGCGAAAATCGCGGCAAGCACCACCAGCCCGACGATCGCCAGCGGCCACCAGCGGCGCAGGCCGAGTCCTTGGCGTGGGTGCGGACGCGGGGACGCGACCGCGCTCATCGGGCGCCATCCAGGACGATGCGGGGATCGACGACGCTGTAGAGCACGTCCGAGAGCAGATTCAGCGCCACCGTGACGAAGGCGCCCATCAGGACGACGCCCTGAACGATCATGAAATCGCGCGCCAGGATCGCCTGCACGGTGACCTGACCGATCCCGGGCCAGGCGAACACGGTCTCGACGATGACCGCGCCGGCGAGCAGGTTCGAAATCTCCAGCGCCGCGACGGTGATGAGCGGGATCGAGGCGTTGCGCGCGATATGGCGCAGCAGCAGGCGCGGCATCCGCACCCCGCGCGAGCGGGCGGTGCGGGCATAGTCCTTCGACAATTCGTCGAGCAGCGCCGAGCGGGTGATGCGGGCGAAGGTCGCCATGCTGAGCAGGCCGAGCGCGAAGGACGGCATCACGAGATTCCAGATGTCACCGGTCGACGAGGGCGGCAGCCAGCCGAGCAGCACCGAGAACACCATGATCATCAGGATGCCGCTCCAGAAGGTCGGCATGCTCTGGGCGGCGAGCACAAAACCCGCCGCGACCTTCGCGATAGCATTGTCGCGAAACACCGCGAGCAGGATGCCGATCGGCACGCCGATGCCGCAGGCGACGGTCAGCGCGCCTGCCGCCAGCATCAGCGTATAGGGCAGGCGCGAGGCGATGATCGTCGTCACCGGCACGCGCTGCACGACCGATTGCCCGAGATCGAAGCGGGCGAGATCGGCAAGGAAGTCGAAATACTGGATGAAGAGCGGCCGATCGAAGCCGAGCGCATGGCGCAAGGCGTCGATGTCGGCCCTGGTCGCGGTCTCCGGCACCAGGAGATAGGTCGGATCCCCCGTCAGTCGCTGGACGAAGAAGATCAGCGTCGCCACACCAAGGATCGTGACGAGCGCCTGTCCGGCGCGCTGGAGGAGGAAGCTGGGCACGGGGCCGTCAGTCGCTCCAGCTCATGCGGTTCAGGAACAGGCTCTCATTCGGGGTCGGTTGCCATTTCAGGCTCTTGGTGGCCCCATAGATGACGGCCGCCTGATAGAGCGGCACAAGCGGCGCTTCCGCCGCGATGATCTCCTGGACCTGCCTGTAGGCCGCCAGCCGCTTGTCCTTGTCCAGGGTCTGGCGGGCTTCCTCGAGCAGCGCATCGGCCTTCGGGTTGCGATAGGCCGACCAGCCGCTGCTCTTGTGGATCAGCGGGAAGAGCGTGCCGTCGGCATCCTGGCAGGCGCAGGACCAGCGCCCGAAGCTCAGCGTCGAGGTAGCCTCCGGGCCGGCTTGCGAGCGCTTGAGATAGCTCGCCATATCCGACATCGCGATCTTGACGCTGAAGCCGGCATCGCCGAGCTGCTGCTGGATCGCCTGGACGATGCGCTGGTCGAAGACCGGCGCGGTTGCAAGCTCGATCTCGGCCTTGGCCGCCGGACCCGCTTCCGCGACGAGCGCCTTGGCCTTGGGCAGGTCGTAGGTCGGACCTTTCAAGCCCTCGATCCAGCCGAAGCTGGCCGACGTGCCCAGTTGCGACACAGGCTTGTCGAAGCCGCCGAGCAGGCCGTCGACCAGCCCGTCCTTGTCAATCGCATAAGCGGCGGCCAGGCGCAGCTTGACGTTGTCGAAAGGTGGCTTGGTGGTATTGAGCCTGAGATAGGCGACGCGTTCGGTTAGGCCGATCAGGGCTTGCGCCCTGGCCGCAGATTTGAGCTGACCAGCCTGGTCGGCGTCGAGCGTCACGCCGAGATCGCTTGTCCCGGCCTGGAGATTGGCGAGCCGGGTCGCGCCATCGGGCACGGCGCGGAAGATCACGGTCGGGAACGGAGCCTTGGTGCCCCAATAAACATCGTTGCGTACCAGCGCCACTGCAACGCCGCGCTGCCAGCTCTCGAACTTATAGGGCCCGCTGCCGACCGGCTTCAGATTGAAGGCATCCTTGCCGACGGCCTCGACGATCGCCTTGGGCACGATCGAGAGCTTGACGAGTTGTGCCAGCAAGGCCGGATAGGCGCCGTCGGTGGTCAGCTTGACCTTGGTCGGCGAGAGCGCCGTCGCATTGGTGATCTTGTCGAACTGGCCGAGCTGCGGGCTGCCGAATTTTGGATCGGTGATACGCTTGACGCTGAAGACGACGTCGTCAGCCGTCAGTTTCGAGCCGTCATGGAAAATGATGTCGGGACGAAGCTCGAACTCAATCTCGGTGTCGGACAGGTATTTCCATGAGATCGCGACCTGCGGAACGATCTCGCCCTTGTCGTCGCGGGTGACGAGATTGTCGAAGATATTGCGGTAGACGTAGTAGCTGTCGGGGTTCCACTGGAGCTGCGGATCGAGCGAGGACGGCTCGTTGACGAGATCGACCACGAAGCGCTCCTTCGAGGCGTGCGCCGGCGAGGCAGCGCTGAGAGCAAGCACCGCAGCACATGCAGCCGCGAGAGGGCAGATCCGCCAGGCAATGGTCATGACTGCTGTTCCTTCGTCAGAGGGATCGGCTGATTGGCCGCGGTGGCTGCAGTACGGGAGGCGCTGCGCCGGCGTGCCGAGCGGGCCGGCGGACGCGACGGCTGCGCCGAAATCGCCAGGAAGCCATGGGCGAGTGCGTCGGCAAAGCGTTGGTTGTCCCGCGCGATCGCCCGCGTGGCCGCCTCCGCATCGCCGGCAATGAGCGCGGTGACGAGTTCGCCGAGATCCGCCGGCAGGATGGAGTGGCTGTTGAGATCGAGCATCCGCACGATGCGGTCGGCATGGTCCCAGATTTCGCCGAGCCAGTTGCGGGCGAAGACGCCTGCCCCAGTCGCGAGCAGATCGCGCAGCTGACGCTCGGCCGCGCGGGCGGTCGCAAGCGCTGCTGGCTCGGTCCGCCCAGATACAGACTGCACCATGCCGAGCAGTGTCACCGCGCCCGAGCTTACGGGCTCAGTCAGCACTTGCGTCGCCAATGAGGCCTCCAGCCGGCGACGCCCGTCCAGCACGGCTGCGATCAGCGCGCCGTCGATGGGCGCGATCCGCCAGCCCTGGCGTGCATGCCGGCTGACGAAGCGGGCTGCAGCAAGCTCGGTGAGTGCGACGCGGACGCTGGCTCGGCCAAGCCCGAAGCGCTCAGCGAGCGCCGCTTCATGGATAAACTCGCCTGGTGTAAGCTCGCAGGTGACGATCGCCTTGCGCAGCCGCCGCGTCGCGACATCAAGCTGGGCTTCGGCGATCGGGGCGGTCGTCGCGGGAGCGAAGGGAGAAGACGTGTCGAGCATGAGACGAAGCCTGGAACACCCTGTGAGATTTCACAAGAGCATTGTGAGGCTTCAAGCGCAGCCGACGAGCTTTAAAAGTCGGTCAGTCCGACCAGCGCATGCGATTGAGGAACAGAGCCATTCGGATGTCCAGGTCGTGGATGTCGACCTGCTCGGCCAGCGGCGCTTACGCCTGCAGCACAAGGTCAATGACGGAATTGTTCTGGAAAGCGCCAGCTGCGATGCGACGCTGCGGCATGCCCATGAGCTATGGGGCTATGAGGTCAGCCTGCAAGGCGTCGACACGCAGACGGGGGCCACAATCTTCGAACGGTCCAGCCGTCAGCTTACTGGATAGCTACAGCTTATGTGCCGCTTTCAGAAGTCATCATGCGCTTCAGAAAGCGGCGCGCGGCCCTCTTTGCGCCATGGGC
Organism: Allobosea sp. LjRoot237; assembly: GCF_964253285.1. Classification (NCBI taxonomy): domain Bacteria; kingdom Pseudomonadati; phylum Pseudomonadota; class Alphaproteobacteria; order Hyphomicrobiales; family Alloboseaceae; genus Allobosea; species Allobosea sp. LjRoot237. Next base: position 5,282,606 of record NZ_CAXUQP020000001.1, on the reverse strand, counting down.
GGACTCTCGCTCAGCGCCCAAAAGCTGACGTCCCCATCGACAGCGGCAAGTCCAAGCTCGACCCACCTCGGATGTCTGATAGGTTTGCATTTCGGTGGCTTGATTTGGCGACAAACCTTCAGGGGACGCCAAGACGATTGGATCTGATCAACCGACGAGACGTGCATACTCCTCATCCTCCACGTGGCGACGCAATATGCGGATTGCGGTCTCTTCGCTAGGAGCGCCCAACCTGTTCTTGAACGTCACTTCCGCTCCCTGAAATCGGCCCGATCATATCGGCTCATGTCGAGCCCGAAACACACGCTCGCGCGCGATGGAAGCTCAATCGAAATCGCAGTTGTTGATCGCGAGATGGTAATCGTCCACGCAATCCTACGGGATATCAGGCCCATGTCCGGTCTGCCGTGCCACCTCGATAGGCCATCGGCAGTTGGAAAAATGCGAAATCCACCGGCTCTTTCGCTTGGCTTGCGATCTGCACGATATGGGAAACCGCTGCGCAGGAGGTGCCAGGTGCTAATCTATCGGCGCCGCCGCCGGGATGTCGCCGAGCAACTCTCCCTGGCTGCGCGGTGATCTTCTTGCCGCATCGGCTGATCCTGCGGAACCTCGGTTGCGTGGGGCGCAGGCCTTACATACCGGCTTGGGGCTTCGTGCCGCCGCGGGCGGGGCCGTAGACTCCGGGCTGGCTGTCAGCGGACGAAGCCGATCTTTGGCAATTTCGACAGAGAGCACACATGTCCCTCGACCCTGCCCTGCGCGACAGGATTCTCGCTGCCGTCAATGAGGGCTTCGACGAACAGGTTCGCTACACGCAGGATCTCGTCCGCTTCGCCTCGACGCGCGGGCAGGAGCATACCGTCCAGGATTTCGTCTTCCGGGCGATGAAGGGCCGCGGCTTCACCATGGACCGCTTCGCGATGGACCGGGAGGCGATTGCGGCCCATCCGGGCGGCGCGCCCTTCTCCGACAGCCATTCCGAGGCTCCGGTCGTCGTCGGCATCCATCGTCCGCGCACGGAGCGGGGGCGCTCGCTCATCCTCCAGGCCCATGTCGACGTGGTTCCGGCCGGGCCGCGCGACCAATGGACCCACGCCCCGTTCGACCCGGTGATCGAAGGCGACTGGATGTATGGCCGTGGCAGCGCCGACATGAAGGCCGGGGCCGGAGCGAACCTGGCCTGCCTCGACGCGCTCAGGCGCATCGGCCTGCAGCCGGCCGCGACGGTCTATGTCGAATCGGTGGTCGAGGAGGAATCGACCGGCAACGGCGCGCTGATGACGCATCTGCGCGGCTACCGTGCCGATGCCGCCCTCATCCCCGAGCCGGAGCAGGAGATGCTCGCCCGCGCCAACATCGGTGTGCTCTGGTTCCAATTCGAGGTGCGCGGCGTGCCGGCCCATGTCCGCGAGATGGGGACGGGCGCGAACGCCATCGACGCTGCCTATCGTGTCGTCGCTGCGCTGCGGAAACTGGAGGAGGAATTCAACGCCGAGAAGGCGGGCCGCCCTGATTTCGAGGACGAGCCGCACCCGATCAACCTGAACATCGGCAAGATCGAGGGGGGCGACTGGGCCTCCTCCGTGCCGTGCTGGTGCCGCGTCGACTGCCGCGTCGGGTTCTATCCCGGCGTGACCGCCGAAGAGACGGCCCGGCGTATCGAGGAAGGCATCCGTGCGGTGTCCCGCACCGATGCCTTCCTCGCCAACAACCCGCCGAGGGTAACCTTCAACGGTTTCTGGGCGCAGGGTTACGTGCTCGAGCCGGGCAGCGAAGCAGAGGCCGTTCTCGGCCGGGCACACGAGGCCGCCATCGGCAAGCCGCTGAAATCCTTCATGACGGCGGCCTATCTCGACGCCCGCGTCCATGCGCTCTACGACCGGATCCCGGCGCTCTGCTATGGCCCTTCGGGGGAAGGCATCCATGCCTTCGACGAGCGGGTGAGCCTCGCCTCGGTCAAGCGCATCACCGGTGCCATGGCGCTGTTCGTGGCGGAATGGTGCGGCGTCGAGACCCTGAAAGACTGAACGGCTCTCAGGTCGCCGTCACATGCACGGGCGGCCGCCTGCCATCGTTCCAGCGGCCTCCCAGCGCGCGCTCGATCTGCGCCGCGAGCTGCAGCAGCAGGCCGTCGCCGGCCTGCCGCGCCTGCGCCTGGATGCCGAAGGGCAGGCCGTTCTCCTGCCGGCCCATCGGCATCGAGAGCCCCGGTATGCCGCAGAGATTCGACAGAGGCGTATAAGCGAAGAACTTCCAGAGATTGCCGAACCAGTCGAGCACATCGGGATTGTCGCTGATGGTGAGGTATTCGGCGGCGCCGATCTTTGGCGTCGGCAGCGCTGTGATCGGGGTCAGGATGATATCCCATTCCTCGAAGAAGGCGCCGAAGGCCCGCGCCGTGCTGTTGAACACAGCCTGCATCCGGTAGCGCTCGGCATAGGACATGTCCTTGCCCGCCTCCCAGATGCGGATGTTCATCGGCTCGATCAGCCCCTCCGGGGGGCGTTGCAGGCCGCGCATCTCCAGGAAGCCGGCAATGACCTGTGCGAAATTACTGATGTAGCAGATGGTCTGCGCCGCGAATGCGGCGCGCAGATCGGCCTGCGGCAGCGCCCAGTCGACATGGTGGCCGAGCCCTTCGAGGAAGCGCCCGGCCCTTTCCAGCTCGGCGACGATCGCTGGTGTGGCTCGGTAGTCGCCCCATTCATGCGAGAGGGCGATGCGCAGGCGGCCCGGATCGCGCTTGATGAGCTGCGTATAGGGCTCGGGCGTGGCCCAGTAGGGCATGAACTCGCCCGGTGCGCCGCCGCGGCACGCGTCGACGAAGGCGGCGGTGTCGCGCACCGAGCGGCTCTGGCAGCCCTGTGTCGAGACAAAGCCGGAGATGTCGGAAAGGTTGGGCGCGATCGAGAACACGCCGCGCGAGGCCTTCAGCCCGATATTCCCGTTGAAGCCGGCAGGAATGCGGATCGAGCCTCCGCCGTCGGTCGCATGCGAAAGCGGCACGGCGCCGGCCGCCACCATCGCCGCCGTCCCGGCCGAGGAGCCGCAGGTGGTGTAGTCCGTGTCCCAGGGATTGCGGGTGACGTAGACCGCGGGGTTCTCGGCCGAGCTGCACACGCCGAACTCGGGCGTGGTGGTCCGGCCCATCAGGTTGAGGCCCGCCTTGCGCATGCGCCCAGTGAGCCAGGCATCGGCCGCCGGACGGTTGCCGCGCATGAAGAGCGAGCCCTGTTCCTGCAGCCTGCCCTTCAGCGTGGGACCCAGATCCTTCATCAGGAAGGGCACCCCGGCGAAGGGGCCGGCAGGGTCGAGCCCATCGCTCAGCGGATCGGCGACCACATCCTCGAAGACCTCCACCACGGCGCTGAGCGAGGGATTCATCTTCGCGATGCCCGCGGCCGCCTGCCGCGCCAGCTCGGCCGGCGTCAGCTCACCGCTGCGCACCCGCTCGGCGAGGCCGACCGCGTCATGGGAGGTCCATTCCTCCCAGCTCATCGCCAGGGTCATGACGTCGTCTCCAGATCGTCGTCGAATGTCCGGTTCAGGCCTCGCCGGTGGCGAAGTCGCGGCCGGGAGCGGCCTCGATCAGGCTACGCGTATAGGGGTGGGCGGGGGCAGCGAAGACATCGACCGTGCGGCCCTGCTCGACCACCAGGCCCTTCTCCATCACCACCAGTCGGTCGCAGATCTGCGCGGCGACCCGCAGGTCGTGGGTGATGAACAGGATGGCGAGGTCGAAGCGCTTCTGCACGTCGTCGAGCAAGGCGAGCACCTGCTTCTGCACCGAGACGTCGAGCGCCGAGACGGCCTCGTCCGCGATCAGAATCTCCGGCTCCATGGCGAGCGCACGGGCAATCGCGATGCGTTGGCGCTGGCCGCCGGAGAACTGGTGCGGATAGCGCGAGAGTGCGGAGGGTTGCAGGCCGACGAGTTCCATCAGCTCGCGGGCGCGTGCCAGCGCCTTCGCCCGCGGCTGCCCGAAATTCACGGGGCCTTCGATGATCGACTCGCTCACGGTGCGACGCGGGTTGAGCGAGCGGAACGGGTCCTGGAAGACAACCTGGATCTTGCGCCGATAGGGTCGCAGGCGGCCTTCCGACAGCCTGGCGATGTCGATGTCGGGGACTAGGATCTGCCCCTCGCTCGGTGGCATCAGCCGGGCGACACAGCGCGCGACCGTGGTCTTGCCGGAGCCGGATTCGCCGACGATGCCGACTGTCTCGCCGCGCCGGACGCGGATCGCGACATCCTTCGCCGCATGCACGACGCGCTCCTTCCGGAACAGCGCCTTGGAACTGTAGGTCTTGCCGAGGCCTGCGGTCTCCAGCGCCAGCGGGCCGAGCACCGGCTTGCGGTCGGCCGGCTTCAGGCTCGGCACGGCGCCGATCAGCATCTGCGTATAGGGATGCTGCGGCCGGGTCAGGATGTCCACGGCGGGCCCCTGCTCGACGACCCGCCCCTTCTCCATCACCACGACTCGATCGGCGATCTCGGCGACGACGCCGAAATCATGCGTGATGAACAGCACACCGGTGCCGCGCCGCCCCTGCATGTCCTTGATCAGGCGCAGGATCTGCGCCTGCGTCGTCACGTCGAGCGCCGTCGTCGGCTCGTCGGCGATCAGCAACGCCGGATCGAGGATCAGTGCGGCCGCGATCATCACGCGCTGGCGCTGGCCGCCGGAGATCTGGTGCGGATAGGAGGCATGCATCCGCTCCGGCTCAGGCAGGCGCATCGATTCCAGCATGGCCAGAACCTGGGCGCGGCGCTCGGCCGGGCCGAGATCGGTGTGGATGCGCAGCACCTCCTCGATCTGGTCGCCGATCGTCAGCACCGGGTTCAGCGCCGTCATCGGCTCCTGGAAAATCATCGCCATGCGGTCGCCGCGCAGCGCCCGCAATCGCTGTGGCGACGCGCTGAGAAGGTCCTCGCCCTCCAGCCTGATCGCGCCAGCGACGGGCTTGAGCACCTTCGCCAGCAATCCCATGGCCGAAAACGCGGTGACCGACTTGCCCGACCCGGACTCGCCGACGACGCAGACGATCTCGCCGGCGGCCACGCTGAGCGAGACGTCGTCAACGGCGCGCGCCCGGTCGCCGCCACCCGGCAGCGCAATGCTCAAGCCTGCGATCTCGAGGACAGGCGTCTGCGCGTTGCTCATCGGCCAGCCATCTTCGGATCAAGCGTATCGCGCAGGCCATCGCCCAGCATGTTCACCGCCAGCACGGTCAGGCCGAGGAAGATGCCGGGATAGAGGATGTTGTGCGGGAAGACGCGGAACAGGTTGCGCCCCTCGGCCATGATGTTGCCCCAGGTCGGGATTTCCGGCGGGATGCCAATGCCGAGGAAGGACAGGATCGCCTCGACCAGGATCGCCGAGGCCGCGATGAAGGTGCCCTGCACGATCAGCGGTGCGATCGTGTTGGGCAGGATGTGGCGGACCATCAGCTTCGGCAGGCGGGTACCCGCCATGATGGCAGCCTCGACATAGGGCTCCTCGCGCACCGACAATACGATCGAGCGCACCACCCGCACGACGCGCGGGATTTCCGGCACGATGATCGCGATGATCACGGCCGTCAGCCCGCTGCGGAACAGAGAGACGACCGCGATCGCGAGCAGGATGCCCGGTATCGCCATCAGCCCGTCCATGATGCGCATGATAATGCCGTCGAGCGGCCGGACATAGCCGGCGATCAGCCCGATCACGAGCCCGACCGCGATCGAGACCGACGCGACCGAAAGCGCGATCACGAGCGAGACGCGCGCGCCATAGACCACCCGGCTATAGACGTCGCGGCCGAGCGAATCCGTGCCCATGTGGTGCTTGAAGGTCGTGGTCGAGCCGTCATCGGCGCGGATCGTGCGCTCGAAGCCCGGCACGCGGTTGCGCGTGCTCGGATTGATCGCGGTCGGGTCGATCGTGCCGAGCCAGGGCGCGAACAGGCCGAGCAGCGTCATCAGCATCAGCACGGTACCGCCGATCGCGACGACCGGATTGCGGACGAGCCGCGTCAGCACGGTCCGCGCCGGCGCGATGGGCTCTGCCGCGACCGGCGCGAGAATGCTGGGTTCGGCGTTCAATAGCGGATCCTCGGGTCGAACAGGCTGTAGGCGAGATCGATCAAAAGGTTGATGCCGACATAGACGCCCGAGAACAGCAGGATGACGGCCTGGATCGTCGGATAATCGCGCGCCAGCACGGCATCCACGGTCAGGCGCCCGAGACCGGGGATCGAGTAGACGCTCTCGGTCACCACGACGCCGCCGATCAGCAGCGCGATGCCGATGCCGACCACGGTGACGATCGGCACGGCCGCATTCTTGAGCGCGTGGCGGAACAGGATCTTGCGCTCGACCTGCCCCTTGGCGCGGGCGGTGCGGATATAGTCTTCGTTCAGCACCTCGAGCACGCTGGCGCGGGTCATCCGCGCGATCAGCGCGATGTAGATCACCGACAGCGTCACCGCCGGCAGCACGAGCCTCTGCACGAAGCCGCCGAACCCGCCCGAAAGCGGCTGGTAGCCCTGCACCGGGAACCAGCCCAGCGTGATCGCAAAGACGTAGATCAGGGCATAGCCGATGACGAAGACCGGCACCGAGAACCCCAGCACCGAGAACCCCATGACGAGGCGATCGATCCAGGAGCCGTGCTTGTAGGCCGCGAGCACGCCGAGCGGGATCGCCACGCAAATCGCGATCAGCATCGTCGCGAAGGCAAGCGACAGCGTCGGCTCGATGCGGCCGACGATGAGCTCGCCGATCGGCTTCTTGAAGAAGAAGCTCTCGCCGAGATTGCCCTGGGCGAGATTGCCAGCCCAGATCAAGAACTGCGTCAGGATCGGCTTGTCGAGCCCGAGCCGGTTGCGGATCAGCGCGATCTGCTCGGTCGTGGCATTGTCGCCAGCGATCACGGCCGCCGGGTCGCCCGGCGTCAGCCGCAGCATCAGGAAGACGAGGACGGCGACGATCACGAGGACCGGGATCGTCGCCAGCAGGCGCCGCAGGATATAGCCGAGCATCAGCGCCGGTTCCGCAAGATCAGCGTCACGACCTCACTTCTTCTCGATGTTCCAGAAGACCGGCGCTGGCGCCGTCAGGATGCCGGTGATGTTCTTCCGGGCCGCGATCGGCACGTTGTACTGGCCGAGATGGACATGGGTCACCACCTCGCGCCAGCGGACCTGCACGGCTTCCGCGATCGCCTTCTGCTTCGCCGGATCGGGCTCGCGGGCGAAGTCGTCGCGCAGCTTCTCCATCTGCTCGTCGCAGGGCCAGCCGAAGGCGGCCTTGTCGCAGCTCGCATTGAAGAAGCCGGCCATGACGGGGTTCAGGATGTCGGCCGAGACCCAGGAGGTCTGCATCAGGTTCCAGCCGCCCTTGTCGACCGGATCCTTGCGGACGCGACGCGACACCACCGTCTGCCAGTCCGAGGACTGCATATCGACCTTGAAGCCGCCCTTCTCGAGCAACTGCTTGGCGACGGGTCCCAGATTGGTGAGAGACTGCAGGTCAGTCGAATGCAGCAGCACGATCGGCTTGCCGTCATAGCCGGCCTCCTTCAGCAGCTCCTGCGACTTCTTGAAGTTCGACTCGAGCAATCCCTCCATGCCCTTCTCGGAGGCGAGCGGCGTCTTGCAGACGAACATCGCCTTGCAGGCGTCGTAGTAGTCGGGATTGCCGACCGTCGCTTCGAGGAAGTCCTTCTGGTTCAGCGCATAGGTCACGGCCTGGCGCACCTTCGGATTGTCGAAGGGCGGCTGGGTGTGGTTGAAGCGCATCGTGTATTGCAGGCCGAGCGGGTTGTAGTTCCACAGCTTGATGTTTTTATCGCCCTGCAGCAGCGGGATCAGGTCGAAAGCCGGCTGCTCGACCATGTCGATCTCGCCGGCTAGCAAGGCGTTCACCGCCTGTTGCTGGTCAGCGACCGCGAGCCACTCGATGCGGTCGAGCTTCGCGACCTTGCCGCCCGCGAGGCCCGAGGCCGGCTCGGAGCGCGGCTTGTAGTCCTTGAACTTGGTGTAGACGATCTTGTCGCCCGGCTTCCATTCATCCTGCTTGAGGACGAAGGGACCGGAACCGATGAATTCCGAGATCTGCGTGTTCGGATCGGTCTTCGCCACGCGCTCCGGCATCATGAAGGGCACGTTGGACGAGGGCTTGCCGAGGCCGAAGATCAACAGGCCGGTCGGCGATTTGAGCTTGACCGTGAAGCTCTTGGCGTCGTCGGCCGTGATCGTGTCGACGAAGGTCATCAGCTTCTGGCCGACCGGGTCCTTGGCCGACCAGCGCTTGATCGAGGCGATGCAGTCCTCTGCGGTGACGGGCTTGCCGTCGTGCCAGAGCAGGCCGTCGCGCAGCGTGAACTTGTAGGTCAGCTTGTCCGGCGACTCCGTGAAGTTGTCGACCATCTGCGGCTTGATTTCACCCTTCTCGTCCATCGAGAACAGGGTGTCGTAAATCATGTAGCCGTGGTTGCGGACGATATAGGCCGTGGTCCAGATCGGATCGACGATCTTCACGTCCGAATGCATGACGACCTTCATGGTCGTTTCGGCCTGCGCCATGCTGCTGCCGGCCAGCAGGGCTGCCGCAGCGCTAACGATCTTCCAACGCGACACCATAAGGCTGATCTCCCCTCTGGCCGTTTGCCCGGCCGGTTTTGCTGATCGTGATGTGCAGGTCGCAAGTGCAGATTTTCGTGCCCTTTTTTGTTCCGCCTTGCCGTTCCGCCCCCCATGCAGGCGCCATGCCACGATGCGAAAAGGCTCCCGCGTCGGAGCGCCCCTGTCAATCGTTCAGGGTACGAGCCGCGCCAGCAGTCCCGCCATCAGCCTGATCCGTCGTGGCAGGCTCTCGATCTCGATATGCTCTTCCAGCGTGTGATAACCGGCACCCAGCAGGCCGAGCCCGTCGAGGGAGGGGATGCCGGCCGCGCCGGTGAAATTGGCGTCGGAGCCGCCGCCGGCAGAGGCGTGCCCGAGCTCCCAGCCCAGTTCGCCGGAGATCTCGCGGGCGAGGTCATAGAGCGCCATGGTCCCTGCATCTGGCTCCCAGACCGGGCGGGTGACGCCGCGCGTCACGGTGAAGCCGGTGCCATCCTCCTCGCGGCGGGTGAGAGCGAGCATGCGCTCGACGCCACGGTCGAGATCGGCCTGCCGTTTTGCCATGCTCAGGGCTTCAGCCTTGCAGAGGGTTGGCACGCAGTTGACCCAGCGCCCGCCCTCGATGACGCCGACGGAGAAGGTGCAGTCCTCGCCGGTCATCTCCTCGATGGCGATGAGTTGGCGCGCCGTCATGTTGATCGCCGAGCGCCCGTCCTTGAGGCGGGAGCCGGCATGGCTCGGCCGGCCCTCGGCCCGCAGGTTGAAGCGGGCGATGGCGTAACGGCCGGTGACGACGCCGTCGCCCGGCTGGCCCGGCTCCGGCACCAGCACGAAGCGGTCGCGGCGGGCCTGCTCCATGATGATGTCGCGCGTGCCCGGGCTGCCGATCTCCTCGTCGCTGGTATAGAGCACGCTGACCGGCAGCGGCGTCTCGACACCGGCCTTCGCCAGCGCGACGATGGCCTGCAGCCCGGCATAGGCGCCGCCCTTCATGTCGAGGATGCCGGGGCCGTAGCAGCGCGAGCCTTCACGCCGGAAGGGCAACTTCTCGAGCGTCCCGACCGGATGCACGGTATCGAGATGCGACATCACCAGGATGCCGGGCTCCCCGCGCCGCGGATGCGGGAAGTCGCCGCGCACGCAGTCGCCGAGGCCGGGCGGGCCGTGGATGCGGGTGATCGTCGCGCCCGCCGCCGTCGTCTCGGCAGCGGCGAGGTCCATCATGCGGTTGACGGCGGCGGGGTCGAAGGTCGGGCTCTCGCACTCGATCCAGGGCTTGAGCCCTGCGAGCAGGGCCTCGCTGTCGAGCGGCAATCTCCTTACATCCATCACTCACCCATCCCTTGTTCGCCTCGAAACCATGAACGCCGGTCATCCAGAGCGGCCGCAGGGAAACCCGGGATCACGCCTGAAGCCTCATCGAAAAGCTCAGGCATCGCTCGTCCCGACCGGCAGGATGCCGTCGTCGAGCACAGAGGCGCGGGATTGTGCGCCGGTCCGTCGCCGGCGTGCCCGCTACAGGCAAAGGCGCCGGGCACCACGCGCAGCATGTTGGCGAAATTCTCGCTGCTCATCCCCCCATCGACTCGGTCAGCACGTTGGCGCCGCCGACACCGATCGTGCCGATGCCGGATGGACCTCGATGCCCATCTCCCTGACCGCGTCGGCGACGATGCCGGCGATGCGGATCTGGTCGAAGCCGATCTCGGGATGGATTGAGGTGGATCGCCGTGGGGTTTCCTTGAAGGCGTCGATCCGCGGCAGGACGGCATGGGGGATCCAGGAGATGAGAGGCTGATGCGAGGGAGGGCCTACTCAGGTGAACGGCCTGCCGCGCGGTGATGTGCGCAGGCCCTGGCGCAGCCGGCGCCATGGCAGGGCCGCCGGATCGACCGGCATCGGGCCGGGTGCCGCGCAGACGAGGATCGCCTCGGCGATCGGCTCGAAATCGGCGCGGAAATGCACCGAGCTCTTGTTGACGAGAATCGCCTGCTCCTCCGGTTCGATGCCGACCTGCCGGTACATCGCCCGGTCGGCCATCTGCGCTTTGCGCGAGCCGACGACCATGCGCACCCCGCCGATGCGCAGGCAGGCGCTCGGCCCGAGATCCATGCGCGAGCCGCCATAGAAGGGGCCCGGCGCGACGAAGCGGCCGTCGGAAAGCTTCTCCACGGTGAAGCTCGCCACGAGCGGGGCGTCGCCGGGAATGTGGGACTTCGCGCCAAGTGCGAGCGTGACGATCGCGCCTTCGCCCGCCCCATGGGCAGCGGCGGCCGCCTCGGGGTCGACGATCACGCCAATTGCGGCGCGCTCGGCGTCGTTGCGCACGAGGGCCGCTGCCATGCCCATCGTGTCGGAATCGCCCCCGGCGCCGGGATTGTCCTGAGTATCGGAGATAACGATCGGCTTCGTCGCGTTCGCTGCGAGCCGCATCGCCTCGCGCACCCCGGCATCGGGTTCGAAGACCTTGCCCTTGAAGGCGGCCTCGCTCGCCATCACTCGCCGGGCGACCGCATCGGCCGCCGAGTCGGCCTCGGCCTGCGTCGTGCCATAGGCGACGACAGTCGGCCCGCAATCTGGAAAGTCGGCTGCCGGGAAGCCGGGCAGGAAGGAGAGGCTCGGCACCGTCTCGCCCTCCAGCGCGGCGAGTTCGGCGTAGATAGTGCGGCAAGGTTCCATCGCCGTTGCCTGCCAGGCGATGGGGATGAGATAGGGAATTTGCCGGAAAGCCTTGGCCGGGCGCCTCTTGGTGCCGAGCAGGCCGGCGAGGGCCTGCGCGGCGTGGGCGCCTGTCAGGGCCATGTCGACATGCGGATAGGTGCGGTAGGCGACGAGCATGTCGGCAGCCTCGACCATCAGCCGCGTGACGTTGCCGTGCAGGTCGAGACTCGCGACCAGCGGCACGTCCGGTCCGATCACGGCCCGTACCCGGCGCAGGATCTCACCTTCGCCGTCGTCGAAATTCTCGCTCACCATCGCGCCGTGCAGGTCAAGATAGACGCCGTCGACTGGAAGCGTTGCGCGAATCCGCTCCACCAGCTCGCCTGCGATCGTCTCGAAGGCCTCAACCGTGACATGGGCCGAGGGGCTGGCGGCACACCATAGCGTCGGCACGGCTTCCCAGCCCTTCTCGCGGGCCACGTCGAGAAAGCCGGAGGCGCCGACATTGACGTTGGTCACGGCCGCGAAGATCGCCTCGCCTCGTGCCAGCGGCGGCCAGCCTCCGCCTTGCTGGAAGGCGGCCATCCCCGCCTTGCTCGGTGCGAAGGTGTTGGTTTCATGCAGGAAACCGCCGAAAGCGATGCGGCTGGACATCGAAGGGCTCCGATCGAGAAGCGCCGAGGTAAACACGCCGCATCGTGCTGACCAAGTGCGAAATTTCACCGCGACTGCCCGGATATTGAACTTGCAATTGCTGAATTCGCACAAGCCCCTTCTGCCCCAAATCGACTGCAACGATGGCTTCCATCCACGCGACTGATCTGAGCCCTTAAAACTGGATCGCTTTGGGTTAGAGTTTTTCGTGTCGTTTTCCTCAGGTCGGAGGAGAAAAAGGTCTCAGGTCAAACCGAAAGCCCGAATATCCCCCGAGTTGGCCCGCCTTAAAGCGGACATCGTGAACGTCGGCTAGGGGCCAGGAGCAGATCTTTGCGCCCACGATCTCGGTGGTTTCAGGCCCCCGCAACCAACTTTACCGAACGCCGCTCTTCGGCAGCGAAAACCGCCCCCCAAGGGCGTTTTTTTGTTGCCGTATACGGGGTGCTGCAGAGCTGGCGAGCCACTTTCAGAATTGGCTTTGCTGGTTGACTGCGGATTGGCCCTTTCCCGGGGTGCAGACTGGCTACCAGTCTCGATCGTATGGGCCTTTGCCCGGGCCGAAACCCGGGCGGCCAGGCTTCAAACGAGCAACGGGGGACGGCATGCGACTATTCAGATCATTGCTTTTTGCCTTGACCGTCATGGGGCTGTCGTCTTTGCAAGCGGGCGCCGAGACGACAGTGCGCGCCGTTATGTTGGGTGATCTCAAGATAACAGACCCAATCTGGACAACGAATTACATCACGCGCAACCATGCCTACATGATCTATGACACCCTGTTCGCGTTGGACGAGCAGGGGGAAATCAAGCCACAGATGGTCGATCGCTTCACGGCGAGTGACGATAAGTTGACTTATAAATTTGTCCTTCGAGGTGGGCTGCTCTGGCATGATGGGCGGCCGGTCGAAGCGGCAGATTGCATCGCCTCGATCAAGCGCTGGGCCGCGAAGGATCCTGTCGGCCAGAAGCTCATGTCGTTTATCGAGAGCATTATAGAGGACGATGCAGCGTCCTTCACTATCAAGCTTAAAGAGCCGACGGGCATGCTTCTGACGGCATTGGCCAAGACTTCGCCGAATGTCGTCTTCATGATGCCAAAGCGTATAGCCGAAACTGATCCCAATGTGCAGATTTCCGATCTCACCGGCTCAGGTCCATTCGTCTTCAAGCGGGACGAGTGGAAGCCAGGCGACAAGGTCGTCTATGTGAAGTTCGACAAGTACAAGCCTCGCCAGGAGCCGCCGTCAGGGCTCGCTGGCGGAAAGGTGGTGAAGGTGGATCGCGTCGAAGTGCTCGCGATCACAGATCATCAGCAAGCGATCAATGCTTTGCTCGCGGGCGAAATCGACTACATGCTGACTCCGCCTCATGATCTCATGCCGCTCCTGAAAGCTGACAAAAGCGTCAAGCTTTTCGACTGGAATCCGCTGGGCAACCAATCTGTATTCCGCGTCAACTGGCAAAATAAGCCATTCGACAACGAGAAAGTCAGGCGCGCCCTCTGGTATGCCTTCAACCAGAAGGACCTGCTCGACGCAGTCATTGGCAATCGCGAGTTCTATAAGGAATGCAAAGCGCTGTTTCCTTGCGACAGCCCTCTCACATCCAACGTTGGGATGGATGGACTTCTCGAGTCGAACTTTACGAAGGCACGGGAACTCCTGAAGGACGCCGGCTACGACGGTACTCCTATCGTTCTTCTTCAAGTCACGGACATCGCGGTTCTGTCCAACCTCTCCCCGGTCGCCAAGTCCTTGCTAGAGAAAGCCGGCTTCAAGGTTGATGTGCAGGCGATGGACGCGCAGACAATGATTGCCCGACGCACAAGAAAGGACGGCTGGCACGGATTCTTTACCTACTGGTCTGCGCCCGACATTCAGGAACCGATTTCGCAGATCTTCCTCGCGGCGACTTGCGAAAAGGCGCTTTACGGGTGGCCCTGCGACGCTCGGATGGAGGGGCTTCGCGATGAGTTCTTTCGCACGACTGATAAAGCCAAGATGCGTGATCTCGGAGAGGCAATACAAAAACGCAACACCGAAATCACAGCCTACCTAAATGTCGGCCAGTGGTACCAGCCAGCCGCGGTGCGGGCCAGCCTGAAAGGCCTGGTCCGAGCAGGAGCGCCCGTATTCTGGAATATCGAGAAAACGCGCTGAAGGGTGGGACAATGTTGCTCTTCGTGTAGCGGCGCTCACTCTCTTGATGCTGAGACTGCCACCTAGCGATCCAGCTGCGCTCATCGCGGGCGACGGGCTGCTGGGCGAGATGCACGATGTAGCGCACGTCCAGGCACATGAATCTGATGAGGAGGAACTGATGACACAATTGCTCGACGCCAAGGGCATGTCCTTAGAGGAAGCTCAAGACTGGATCGATGATATCATCAGTCGGTACAGCACCTTGAATATCGACGCCATGCTGAGCTGCTTCACGCCGAATGTCGTCGTCAACTACGGCAATCTCCCTCAGATCAGAGGGATTGCCGCATTGCGGGAGTTTTTATCAGACCGATATGGCAAAGTGACTGACTTCAAGCTTGCCAAGAAAGTGAGATGTGTGACGGACGCAGTCGTCGGCCTCCAAGCTGCGGTCAGCTACACGAACGCGAGTGGGAAGAGAATCCAAGGCCTCGCTTTCGAGTTTCTTACCATCGATGAAGGACGGATTGCTGTATGGGACAACGTCTCGATCTTATGGGACGAAGTGTGAGCTGACACGAATGGCAGGCGATTTCATACTTGTGAAAAGCTTTGGCCCCGAACATATGCGAGCGCCTTGGCCGGGATGTTTTGTCCCCGTCGCCATAGACGAAATAGGACGGCACCGACTTTCCAAGGCAGGCTCGCCGGACTTTTCGGTCAGGGCCGCTTGGAAGATCGGCCGCTGGCCGGCGGAAGTGACGTTGCCCCCAGTTTTTATCCAGCGCTGAGTTCGTTTCCGGCGGTTGTGGAGCCCGTCCGGGCTGGTGAAGCGACGGGCTCTGGCGCTGTGCTTGTCGCATGGCGCGGCGCCAAGGCCCGTCGCGGGGTGAAGGTCGAGGCGAAGACAGACGGAGTCTGCCAGCCGAGCTGGGAGTGCGGGCGTTCGGTGTTGTAGTCGGAGCGCCAGTTGGCCAAGGCGGTCCGGGCCTGTGACAGGGACGAGAACAGCGTCTCGTTCAACAGTTCGTCTCGCAGGCGGCCATTGAAGCTCTCGATGAAGCCGTTCTGCATCGGCTTGCCAAGCGCGATATAGTGCCATGCGACGCGAGCCTGATCCGTTTCGCGAGATCCTCAAGCCGTTGACCTGCAACGATCGAGATCACCAGCGTCTCCGCCGAGACGGCAGCGGCCAGCGCCGGCTTCGTAGAATCGAGAGCTTGTGGCTTGACGGCGATCACGGCGACGTCGACGGAATTCAGCGTCTCAATCGGGGAATGGAGGTCAAATCTGTGTACTCTCGCCAGTTCAACGATCGATCGTGAAGCCGACGGATCGACGACTGAAATGCTGGCGGCATTCATCCCGGCCCGCAGCCAGCCGTGTAGCATTGCCGCCCCCATGCGGCCTGCCCCCAGCAGAAGGATCGATTCCGGAAACGATCGCGCCACCGCTTACCTCAGATTTCAAGCTCGGATCCTTGGCGCCCGGCCGCGGTTGAAACGATGCCGGGCGCCAATCGCAGGCCGGATCGCATCAATAGCGATGCGGTTCGTCATACTCAGGCGGATACGGCGACCGGAGCTCTCCGGACGCGACGAGCTTCGCCAGACTGTCCGGCAAGTCGAGGCCAGGCATCAAGTCAGGCGCCGGCTCCGGTGCACCCATCGTCGTCTGCAGCGGGAGAACCCCAGCCCAAACCGGATGCGACGCGTCCTCCGGATCGTTGGGAAAGCCTGTCCGCACCTTGGCGGTCGCTTCTTCGACATCCATGTAGAGGATCGTGGTTGCCTTAAGCTCTTGCGCTTCCATGGGGCGAAGCGTTTCCCAACGTCCAGGGAACAAACCATCGACGAATCGGCGAAGAGCCATTGTTTTGTTCTCGTCGCCTTCGACGATCTGCGCCTTGCCGAAGAGCATGGCTGACCGAAAGCGAACAGAGTGAAAGAATGCGGAACGTGAGAGCACGTATCCATCCATGAACGAGACGGTCAGGCAAACGTCGGTTCCCCGGGCCTTCTTCAGAAACCGACTTGCTGAAGAGCCGTGCCAATAGACACGTTCGCCCTCTCGCCAATGCAGTGTCGGCGTGACATAGGGCCGCCCATCGATGTTGTATCCGACGTGGCAAATCGGCGCTCCGTCTACGACCTCATGGACGTCGGCTCGCATATGGCTGCCGCGCTCGTAGAGACGACGAAGCTTGGTACGCTCAGTCGTCGGATACTCCAATTCATCTTTCAACGTGTTCGATTCTTGAGCCGAAGTCATGATTGCGCCTCTCCAATTCGCAGCCCTTTTGCCCAACAACGAAAAAGGGGCATAGGGCCATTGCTCGCCCGTGGGGAAAGGCCAATCGCGGTCAAGATTGTTGTTCGATGCCGCATCGTCGTTCTTCGAGGGCATCTGCAAAGCCATCGCTTCTCGGCTCCTCGTCGGCAAGCAAGTACGAATTTGGTCAAACTTGGTCCCGGTCCCTCTCATCCCAGAACAACCCAGGCCTTGTCGGCCGCGGGCCAAAAATCGCCTGCCCGACCCGGACGATGGTCGCACCTTCTCGGATGGCTTCCTGATAGTCGGGGGTCATGCCCATCGAGAGATGAGCCATCTCCACGCCCGGGAGCGCCAGCCTCGCAATGTGATCCCGCAATTGCCGAAGCTCGACGAAACAGCGTCTGGCGGCCTCACCATGTGAGAAGAGCAGACCGATCGTCATCAGACCCATAATCCGAAGTGGCTCAAGTCTGGAAACGGATCTGATAAGGCTTTCTGCGTCTTCGAGCCCGACACCGAACTTGCTCGCCTCGCCGGATGTATTGACCTGGATCAGGATTTCGAGCTGACGCCCGGTCTTCTCGAGCTCGCGTGCAAGTTTGGAAGCGAGGCTCATGCTGTCGACCGAATGGATGCACGAGACGTAGCGCAGTACATCGCGAACCTTGTTGCTCTGCAGATGGCCCACGAAGTGCCGGCGCACCGGCAATCCAGCGAGAGCGCCGTCTTTAGTCGCCAGTTCCTGAACGCGATTTTCGGCGATGAGGTCCACTCCGGCATCGATCGCGAGCCGGATCCGATGCGCGGGAACTGTCTTGGTGGCGACCAGCAAGCGGACGCTCGACACGTCGCGTCCCGAGGTCTCGCAAGCGGCCGCGATCCCTGCCCGGACGGCGGCGAGGTTCTCGGTGATCCGCCTGGCATCCTCGAAATCTGGGCCCTCTCCCCCGGTCATGATCTCACTCATGCTGCCTCCCGCTCTGGTGGTGCCCGATCCCGACGCCCGCGCGAGAATGGCGCTCGCCGCCGGGGTCACACAGCGCCAATGCTTCGGCTTCTGCACGGTCCAATCGGCTGAAACGGATTGGCCTCATCGCAGCCGGCACCAATGGCCCTTCAGTTTGTCCTCCAGCGAGGAAGAGTAGTCGCCAAGATAAGGCAGCGTGGATTGCTAGCCAATAAAAGGGGACTGACATGAAATTGCTGAGTTCGGCCATCGTCGCAGGCGCCCTGCTGGCCTTGTCGCCTGCCGTTGCGCAAACCACGCTCCGTGTCGTGATGGAGGGCGATCTGAAGATCACAGATCCAATCTGGACGACGAACTATCTGACCCGGAACCACGGTTACATGATCTACGACACCCTTTTCGCACAGGACGAAAAGGGCGAGATCAAGCTGCAGATGCTCGACCGGTTGGACGTGAGCGAAGACAAGCTCGTCTATAAGATGACACTCCGGTCCGGACTGCTTTGGCATGACGGCAAGCCTGTCCAGGCCGCCGATTGCATCGCCTCGATCAAGCGCTGGGCCGCGAAGGATCCGGTCGGGCGGAAGCTCATGACCTTCGTCGACAGCATTGTTGAAAACGACGCGACGAGCTTCACCTTCAAGCTCAAGGAACCAACAGGAATGTTGGTGACGGCGCTGGCCAAGACGTCGCCGAACGTCGCCTTCATGATGCCGCGCCGCATCGCCGAGACCGACCCGAACACGCAGATCTCCGAGTTCGTCGGCTCCGGCCCGTTCGTTTTCAGGCAGAACGAGTGGAAGCCCGGCGCCAAGGTCGTCTACGCCAAATTCGACGGTTACAAGCCCCGCCTCGAGGAGCCCTCAGGCCTGGCCGGCGGAAAGGTCGCCAAGGTGGACCGCGTCGAATGGCTGGCGATTTCCGACTCTCAGCAGGCGATCAACGCGCTGCTGGCGGGAGAAATCGACTACATGATCTCGCCGCCCCACGATCTCATGCCCCTGATCAAGAGCGACAAAAACATCAGGATATTCGACTGGAACCCTCTGGGTAACCAGTACGATTTCAAGGTAAACTGGCTCAACAAGCCGTTCGACAACGCCAAGATCCGCCAAGCGCTGTGGTATGCGTTCAATCAGAAGGACTTCCTCGACGCCGTCATCGGGGATCCCGTCTACTACAAGATCTGCAAGGCGTTGTTTCCCTGCGGCAGCCCGCTGTCTTCCGAGGTGGGAATGGACGGCCTGCTCGAATCCAACTTCGCCAAGGCGAGAGAGCTGCTGAAGGAAGGGGGCTATGACGGCACGCCCATCGTCCTGCTCCAGGCGACGGATCACCAGAAACTCGCCAATCTCGCCCCGGTCGCCAAGTCCCTGATGGAACGCGCGGGCTTCAGAGTCGACCTGCAACCGATGGATTGGCAGGCGGTCATCGCGCGGCGAGCCAAAAAGGATGAAGGCGCCGCAGGCTGGCACGGTTTCTTCACCTTCTGGGCCGCGCCGGACATCCAGGAACCGATCTCCCAGATCTTTCTAGCCGCCAACTGCGATAAGGCGCTGTACGGCTGGCCGTGCGACGACAAAATGGAGCAGCTGCGCGACGCCTATTTCCGAACCACCGACAAGGTGGAAATGCGCCAATTGGGCGAGGCCGTCCAGAAGCGGAACACGGAAATCACGGCCTACGTCAACGTTGGGCAATGGCAGCAGCCGGCCGCCGTCAGCGCCAAGCTCAAAGGCCTGATCAAGGCCGGTGCGCCCGTCTTCTGGAACGTCGAGAAGACCCGGTAAAGGCATCGGACGACCATGATCGCTTTTGTACTGAGGCGGATGATCTCCGCGCTCCCCGTGATCGCTATCGTTGCGGTCCTGACGTTTCTGATGCTCCGTCTGACTCCCGGCGATCCGGCGGCCGTGATCGCCGGTGATTCCGCGAGTTCGGAGCAGATTGCGGCGGTGCGCGAACGACTGGGTCTCGATGGCACCCTGGTCGAGCAGTTTGTGCGCTGGGTAGGAAACGCCGCCAGCGGCGATTTTGGTCAGTCCTACTACTTCCGAAAACCGGTTGCCGAACTCATTGCCGAGCGCGTCGAACCCACACTTCTCCTGTCATGCTTCACGCTCTTCATCTCGGTGATCGTCGCTGTTCCTCTGGGGGTTATCGCAGCCTGGAAGCGAGGCTCGCTGCTCGACCGCGCGATCATGGGCTTCTCGGTTTTCGGATTTTCCGTCCCGGTCTTCGTGGTGGGCTATGCCCTGATCTATATCTTCGCCATCCAGCTCAACTGGCTGCCGGTCCAAGGCTATCGGCCGATCGCGAGCGGCGTCGGCGAAAATCTTCAGCGCCTCATCCTGCCCGTGCTGTCTCTGGCGACGGTATTCGTTGCCCTGATCGCACGAATGACCAGAACCAACGTCGTGGAAATCCTGAACGAGGACTACATCCGAACCGCTCGTTCCAAGGGGCAGGAAGAGGGGCAGATCCTGTTCAAGCATGCCCTCGCCAACGCCGCCAATCCGATCATCACGGTCGTCGGGCTGGGATTGGCGACGCTCATCGGCGGCGTTGTCGTGACTGAAAGCGTTTTTACCATTCCCGGTCTCGGTAGACTGACTGTCGACGCAGTGCTTGGGCGCGATTATCCGACAATTCAGGCCATCATTCTGTTATTTTCTCTGGTCTATGTTGGCATAAATCTGATCATCGACGTCATGTATACGATCTTCGACCCGAGGGTAAGCTATTGACAGCTCCAGCTATACACGTGTCGGCGGCGCCGCGGCGCCGCGCGAAGACCGGTCTCGCGGTCAGTGCGGGATCGCTCTTCGCCATATCGATCCTCTCGATCGTCGTGCTCATGGCGCTGTTCGCGCCCTGGCTCGCGCCCGCCGATCCCACAGCCATCCAGCCGGCGCAGCGCAATCGGCCGCCGGGAACCGAGATCGTGATGCGCACTCCCCAGGGCGAGCCGTTCACGCTCGTGTCGAGGCTCGGGA
This sequence comes from Allobosea sp. LjRoot237, assembly GCF_964253285.1. Classification (NCBI taxonomy): domain Bacteria; kingdom Pseudomonadati; phylum Pseudomonadota; class Alphaproteobacteria; order Hyphomicrobiales; family Alloboseaceae; genus Allobosea; species Allobosea sp. LjRoot237. The sequence continues at coordinate 5,262,298 of NZ_CAXUQP020000001.1, read as the reverse complement.
CGGATACGCTGGGAAGGGACGTCTACAGCCGCATTCTCTACGGGGCCAGGGTGTCGTTGATCGTCGGCCTCGGCGTTGCCGCGATCAGTGTCACGCTCGGCCTCGTGATCGGTCTGTTCGCGGGTTATATCCGCTGGCTGGACGGCCCCGTCATGCGCCTCATGGACGGGCTCATGGCCATACCCGGCGTTCTGCTGGCCATCGCCATGGTGTCCTTGCTCCGCTTCGGAGTGCTGAGCGTGATCCTGGCGATAGTCGTCCCCGAGATCCCGCGCGTGGTGCGGCTTGTCAGGTCATATGTCCTGTCGATCAGGCACGAGCCCTATGTGGAAGCGGCGATCACCGTCGGAACGCCCACGCTGGCGCTGATGCGCCGCCACATCATGCCCAACCTGGTAGCGCCGCTGATCGTGCAGGCCACTTTCATTTGCGCGGCCGCGATCCTGGTCGAAGCCTATCTCTCGTTTCTCGGCATCGGAATTTCGCCCGAAACCCCGAGTTGGGGAAACATCATCGCGGAATCGCGGCTGATATTCCGATTGTATCCGCACGGCGTCTTCTTTCCCGGTCTTTGTCTCGGCTTGACGATCCTTTCCGTCAACATGCTCGGCGACCAGCTTCGCGACATCCTCGACCCCAAACTCGCGAAGAGGTCCTGAAATGAGCGAGCCGATTCTCGAGATCCGCAATCTCACGGTAGCGCTCCCCGAAGGCGGAGACCGGCCCAACGCCGTCGAGGACCTGACGCTGACGATCGGACGCGGCGAGCTGGTCTGCGTCGTCGGCGAGTCGGGTTCCGGCAAGTCGATCACCGCCTTCTCGGTCATGGGGCTCCTTCCAAACTCGGGCCCGGTCCCGGTGTCGGGCGAAATCGTTCTCGGAGGGAAGCAACTCCTCGGCATGCCCCAGAAGCTGATCCGCCAATTGCGCGGCACGCAGATGGGCATGGTCTTCCAGGAGCCGATGACGGCTCTCAATCCCGTCTTCCGCATCGGTTACCAGATCGACGAAGTCCTCGGCATCCATACCGGCCTCTCTGCCGCCGATCGGCGCGAGCGCTCGCTCGCGATCTTAGCGGCGATGCATCTGCCGGATCCGCAACGCATCTATGACAGCTATCCGCACCAGCTTTCAGGCGGGCAACGACAGCGTGTGGTCATCGCTATGGCAATGATCCTGGACCCGGCGCTCCTGATCTGCGACGAACCGACGACCGCGCTCGACGTCACGACCCAGGCTCAGATCCTCCAGTTGATCAAGGAGCTCCGGGCGCGGCGGGGCACGGGCGTCCTCTTCATCACCCACGATTTCGGCGTCGTCGCCGACATTGCGGATCGCGTGGTTGTCATGCGTCACGGATGTGTCGTGGAGCAGGGAACGGCTGATGCGGTTCTCGGTAATCCTTGCCATGAGTACACGCGGGCGTTGATCGACGCCGTCCCGAGAGGCAGGCCGCTTCCGGCGAACCAGTCCGAAGGGCCTTTGGCGCTCCAGGTGAAAAACCTGGGCAAGATATATGGAGGCGGCGGCTTCTTCGGTCGAGGCCCAGGCCTCAAGGCTGCACATGCGGTAGACTTTTCATTGAGGCGCGGCGAGACGCTCGGTGTCGTGGGAGAGTCTGGGTCGGGCAAAACCACTGTGGCCCGTTGCGTGGCGCGCCTTATCGAGCCCGATAGCGGCACGATCCTGCTGGAAGACCACGATATCACACATCTCAAAGAGCGAAAGCTGCGCGACCTTCGGCGGCACGTCCAGGTTGTCTTCCAAGATCCTTATCGATCGCTCAATCCCCGCCGTAACATCGAAGAGGCGATCGTCGAAGGGCCGATGAATTTTGGCGTCACACGTCGCGTTGCGCGAGAGCGGGCCAGCGAACTGTTGCGCCTGGTCGGCCTGAACGACGATGCGCTTCCCCGCTACCCTCATCAGTTCTCGGGCGGCCAGCGCCAGCGTATCGCATTGGCCCGGGCGTTGGCCATGGAACCGAAGTTGCTGATTGCGGACGAGGCGGTGTCGGCACTGGACGTCTCGGTGCAACGGCAGGTACTCGATCTGCTGACCGAAGTCAAAGAGAGATACAATCTAGCTATTCTATTTATTACTCACGACTTAAGGGTTGCTGCAGAAATATGTAACAACATTATTGTAATGAGGAATGGAGAGATTGTCGAACATGGCTCTTCATCAGACGTTTTTTCGGAACCTAAGCATCCATACACAAAGTTGCTGCTGGAATCTGCGCCAGGGAAAACGTTGAACCGCTTCTATGCAGCTTAAACCATTATCACCTCACGTTTGTCGCAATACGTCGCGGAGTTAATTCCATGAAGAGATTCACCGTTTTTGCAGCGTCTTTCATGCATGAAACACATAGTTTCAGCCCAGTTAAAGCCGACCTGGAGGATTTCCAAGCTTCCGACTACCATCTCGGGGACGACATCCCGAAAGCTTATAGCGGAACGCGGCACGAATTTGGGGCGATATTGGATGTAGCGCGCGAGTACGGCTGGACTCTCATCCATCCGATCGTTGCGAATACGATGCCTTCCGGCACGGTTACGCTTCGGGCTTTCGAGCATGTTTCCACCGTCATGACCGATGCCTTGAAAACATCGGGGGCTGTCGACGGCGTGATCCTGGCGCTTCACGGGGCCATGGCGACCGAGCACGTGGACGATGCGGAAGCCGAACTCGTCCGGCGCGTGAGAGCGATCGTCGGCCCAGACGTGCCGATCGCGGTCACCCTCGACATCCACGCCAATGCCGGGCCCGACTTGGCGCGACAGGCCAATATCGTATCGACCTATCGGACGACCCCGCATATCGACATTTACGAAACGGCCGACCGTGCCGCCCGCCTTCTGCAGAGGGCGATGGTCGGCGAGATCCGCCCGACGCTCGTCTATTCCCAGAAGCCGATGTTCTACGGGCTAGACATGGGGCGGACGATCACGGGCCGCGGGCCGATGGTCTCGGCTCTTGAAAAGGCCTCGACTTTGATGGCCGCGCACGAACCCATCCTGGATATAAGCATCAACGCTGGCTTCGACTGGTCCGACAAGAAGAACATCGGATCTTCGGTTTTGGTCACGCACGATGGCGTTCCGTCTCTGGCGCAGACGATTGCCGACGATCTGATGGATTTCGCCTGGGCCACACGGGCGGAGAAGACCGTCCGCCTTCTGTCAGTGGACGAGGCGGTTGAAGTCGCGATTACCCCTAGCAGCGACGGCAGGCCTCTGCTCATCGGCGATTATACCGACTGCCCGGGCGGGGGGGCCGCCGGCGACGGCACGAACCTTCTCAGAGCCCTGCTTTCGGCTCCGGTCAGGGACGTTGCCTACGGTTCGATTGCCGACCCGACAGCCGTCGAAATCGCGATCGCTGCGGGCGTTGGGTCGGTGGTGCAATTGGAGCTCGGAGGCAAGATCGACCCGAAGTTCGGTGGCGGGCCGGTCGCCCTGACCGGAACCGTTAAAGCTATTTCCGACGGCAATGTGGTCCGAAGGGGTCCCTATTATACCGGAACGACGATTGCCTATGGCCCGAGTTGCCTCGTTCAGGTCGGCGAGATCAAGATCATCGTGGCGACGAACCGCGTCCAGATTGACGATCGCGAACAGTTCCGCATCTTCGGAATCCAGCCGGAAACGACCAACGTGCTGGTTTGCAAGGCCGTCAATCACTTCCGGGCGGACTTCGAGAAGATCGGGCGTCAGCTGATTTATGTGGAATCGGGCGGCATCATGTCGACGAACTTCGCCCAGTTTCCCTTCAAGAACGTGAGGCGTCCGATCTGGCCGCTCGATGATCTTTGAGTCGTCTTGATGGATCGCTTAGGCGCCGCAGCTATGGCATCGTTTAGCTTACCGCGTTCAACTCCATCCATCACCGCCTCCTCCCGGAAGCCTTGAATCACACGAAGCCAGCGAAGCCAACGCTTCGTGGGTCCAAGCCCTAGGCCCTGGCAGGCGCCGCAGTGTTGGTTGATCCGCGACGCGGGCGGACGTGCTTTCCATTGTTCATCTTGCCCGGCGAACGTTTTCGATCTCGAATCTCCACCAGGTGCCCCGATCGGTCACCCGTATCGTATTTTGGTGCGGTTAGATGCGAACGCGTATAAAGAGGCAGTTCACGCAATTGTTGCAAGGACTGCAATCGTTTCGATGCGTCGTCCCACAAAAACCGAGACTTCTCTAGGCGGCACCGACGGCATCATACTCTCGATCCATATAGATCGCAGCTCCACCCAAACGATCCAGACGCAAGTCTATGATCGCGTGAAACAGATGATCTTGACCGGCCAGCTGTCGCCTGGAGCGCGGATCCCCTCGACGAGGGTACTGGCATCCGAAATGAGAATCGCTCGCAGTACGGTGGCCAATGCTTTCGACCAACTCCAGTCGGAAGGATACATCGTCAGTCGAGTGGGCTCCGGTTCGTTCATAGCTAGCGTAATTCCGGACCTGCTCCTGAACACGAACGCGGATCGGTCGCACAACCCTTCGACGGCAGCGACGCGCCTCTCATCTCGTGGAGCAACGATCGAGCAAGCTACTGCTGATATTTCATCCTGGCCGGCTACGTTTACGCCTGGGATGCCCGCAGTGATGGATTTTCCATTCCGCTCATGGGCAGATCTGCTTGCCGAAGAGTGGCGATCACCTGGACCAGGTGCGTTCTTCGGTGACATCGGCGGCTACTGGCCGCTCCGCGAAAACATCGCGGCATATGTGGCGGCGTCTCGCGGCATACAATGCGATGCGGACCAGGTTATCGTCGTTTCGGGTACACGCCAGGGGACTGACCTAAGCGCGCGAGCGTTGTTGAACGCCGGCGAGGCTGTCATTGTGGAAGATCCAGGATTCCCGGGAGTTCGCTCAGCGTTGACCGCCGCCGGTCAAACAATCCTTCCTTCTGCCGTGGATGGAGAAGGTCTCAGAGCTCCGAGCGACGTTCCGGAGGCTGCTTACGCGAAGATGGTCTCGTTGTCGCCATCGCATCAATATCCGCTTGGCATCACGATGACTTTAGAGCGGCGGCGAGCCTGGTTGGAATGGGCATCGAGGAGTGACGGATGGATATTGGAGGATGATTACGACAGCGAGTTCCGCTACAGCGAGCCGCCTCTTCCTGCGTTACGCGGTCTCGATACCAGCGACAGGGTAATCTACCTTGGAACGTTCTCCAAAACTATGTTTCCATCTCTTCGACTTGGCTATGTAATCGTTCCTAGACAGCTAGTAGCGAGCTTCTGTCGTATTAAGCAGGCTAGCGACGGCCCGACGTCGCTGATATCGCAGCGCGCGATGTCGCGCTTCATGGATGCGGGACTTTTTTTCCGGCATATCAGGAGAATGCGTAAGTTATACTCTGCCCGACGGGGTGAGTTGATCACGTGCGTGCAATCCCACTTCGCCGATTTGATCATACCCAAACAGGATGCTGCAGGACTTTTTTTGCTCACTCGTTTTACTAGAGCGCTACCCGAGGGTTTTGACGCAACCCTGGTGCAACATGCACGGGTTCACGGGCTATATCCCGAGGCTCTATCCGCGCTGTACATGCGACAAGATGCTCCTCAGGGCATCGTGTTTGGGTTTGGGGGATTTGGTGAGCGCCAAACGGCCAAGTCGATTGCTCTATTGGCAACTTTATACAAGAAGATTTTGGCGTCATTTGAGATATAAGTGAGCGATTGAATATGGGATCCGCCGTTTTGAAATGAAACGCACGAATTATATACATTAGTCTGCCGATGATTTGATCTTTTATTGCAGGGAACCCGGTAGCGACTAATCGTGGTGATCGTTCGATCGATTTGGCGGGGGGAGGCCTGCCATTTCCTTTAGCAGACCGTGCCGTTTGCGCATGGACTCACAAAGTCGCATCCTTGGACCATGACGATACAAAGACTCGTTGCCGCCCGACAGCCTGAAGAAATCCTGGTCGGCGCCGCGATCGGTCTCGCCATGCTTTTCGCCGATACGCACGCCATGCAGGCCCATCTCGACGGGATCGCCAGGACGGCCGCAAAGGGCGCCCATTCCGTCCTGCTGTGCGACCGCGCCGGCTCAGCCCTCCTCGACTGTGGTCCGGCGATTCTGACGACCGTTCAGTCAATTCTCGTTCCACACATCAGGGCGCGCTGACGAGCCAGTATCGTGGCCTTGTGTCAGCCCAACCACACCGCCGACTTTGCCGGGAGGCACGATCGGCGAGCTCACACCAACCTCAACCCATCCCCAAGCGACGGCCGATCTCACGAGCGGATTAGGCCACACCCAGATCAGCGCCCAGGACGCTCGCGTGTCTGTTCAGTGTCCGCGCCTCATTCGCCGCCCCAACGACCTGAGTCGATGATCTACGTCAATTGGGTCCGAATACCCGACCAGAGAGTCAGGCTTTAGGGTGCCCCTACAAAGCGGCGCGGCCTCAGGTATCGACCGTCGCATTCAGCGCGTTGGTCTGGATGAATTCGCGGCGCGGCTCAACCACGTCGCCCATCAGCTTGACGAAGAGGTCGTCGGCTTCGTCGTTCTGGTCGTTCTTGACGCGCAGCAGCGAGCGCACGTCGCGGTCGAGGGTGGTTTCCCAGAGCTGGTCCGGATTCATCTCGCCGAGGCCTTTGTAGCGCTGCAGCGAAACGCCCTTCTTGCCGATGGCGTTGACCGCGTCGAACAGGTCGCTCGGGCCATTGACGAGATGGTCGTCGCCCTTGCGGCTGAGCACGCCCGGCTTGGCATAGGCTTCCCGAAGCGAGGCGGCGGCAGCGGCGAGCTTGCGTGCCTCCGAACTGGCGAGCAGGCCGGCATCGAGAGCCGCGACCTGCTTCACGCCGCGCACCAGCCGCGAGAAGATGAAGGCGCCATCGGCCACCTTGCCCTCCCAGCCGCGCTCGATCTCGTCCGAGACGGCGTCGAGACGGCGCGCCACATAGGCTGCGGCCTCGGCAAGCTGTTCCTCGCTCTGGTCCGTTTGCGGACGCAGGGCGCCGGCGATCGCGGTCTGCTCGACGACGCGCCGGTCATAGCGCGAATGCAGCTGCGCCAGCGTATTGCGTACGCCGCGCGCCTCCTCGATCAGGGCGCGCAGATCCGGGCCACCGCGCTCCGCCCCGTCGCCGGTGCGGAAGACCGCGCCGTCGAGCGCGCTGTCGACGAGATAATCCTCGAGCGCGCGTTCGTCCTTGAGATAGGTCTGCGACTTGCCGCGCGCCGCCTTGTAGAGCGGCGGCTGGGCGATGAAGAGATGGCCACGGTCGATCAGCTCCGGCATCTGCCGGTAGAAGAAGGTCAGCAGCAGGGTCCGGATATGGGCGCCGTCGACATCGGCGTCGGTCATGATGATGATCTTGTGGTAGCGCAGCTTCTCGACGTTGAAGGCGCTGGAGTCCCTCTCGTCGCGGCCGATGCCGGTGCCGAGCGCCGTGATCAGCGTGCCGACCTGATCGGAGGACAGCATCTTGTCGAAGCGTGCCCGTTCGACGTTGAGGATCTTGCCGCGCAGCGGCAGCACCGCCTGGTATTCGCGGGCCCGGCCCTGCTTGGCCGAGCCGCCGGCCGAGTCACCCTCGACGATGAAGAGCTCTGACTTGGCCGGATCGCGCTCCTGGCAATCAGCCAACTTGCCGGGCAGCGAGGCAATGTCGAGCGCGCCCTTGCGGCGGGTGAGGTCGCGCGCCTTGCGGGCGGCCTCGCGGGCGGCGGCCGCCTCGGCGACCTTGCCGACGATGGTCTTGGCCTCGTTCGGATGCTCCTCGAGCCAGGTCGAGAGCGCCTGGTTGACGACGTTCTCGACGACCGGGCGAACCTCCGACGAGACCAGCTTGTCCTTGGTCTGCGAGGAGAATTTCGGATCGGGCACCTTGACCGAGACGATCGCGGTCAGGCCTTCGCGGCAATCGTCGCCGGTGAGCGAGACCTTCTCCTTCTTCGAAATGCCGGAGGTTTCGGCATAGCCGGTGACTTGCCGCGTCAGCGCCGCGCGGAAGCCGGCGAGATGGGTGCCGCCATCGCGCTGCGGGATGTTGTTGGTGAAGCAGAGCACGTTCTCGTGGTAGCTGTCGTTCCACCACAATGCGACGTCGACGGTGATGCCGTCCTTCTCGTTCGAGAGCATCACCGGCTTGGAGATGATCGGCGTCTTGGCACGGTCGAGATAGCGCACGAAGGCCTCGACGCCGCCGTCATACATCAGCTCTTCGCGGACGACCTCGGCATGACGGGCATCGGTCAGGACGATGCGCACGCCCGAATTCAGGAAGGCGAGTTCGCGCAGCCGGTGCTCGAGCGTCTTGTAGTCGAACTCGATCATCGTGAAGGTTTCTTGCGACGGCGTGAACGTCACCTCCGTACCGCGCCTGTCGCCGGCCGGGCCGACGACCGCGAGCGGCGCCACCGCGTCGCCATGGCGAAACTCCATGAAATGCTCGTTGCCGCTGCGCCAGATCCGGAGCTTGAGCGAGACCGAGAGCGCGTTGACGACCGAGACGCCGACGCCGTGCAGGCCACCCGAGACCTTGTAGGAGTTCTGGTCGAACTTACCGCCGGCATGAAGCTGGGTCATGATGACCTCTGCCGCCGAGATGCCTTCCTCGGTGTGGATATCGGTCGGGATGCCACGACCGTTGTCGGAAACCGTGACCGAGCCCTCGGCGTTCAACGTCACCGTGACGAGGTCGGCGTGGCCGGCGAGCGCCTCGTCGATGGCGTTGTCGACGACTTCGTAGACCATGTGGTGCAGGCCCGAGCCGTCATCGGTGTCGCCGATATACATGCCGGGGCGCTTGCGCACCGCATCGAGGCCCTTGAGCACCTTGATCGAGTCGGCGCCGTAGTCTTCGGCGCCGTTGGTGACGTCTGTCATGCAGGGAGTCCTTCGGCGGGCGAGCGTGGCGCCCGCGATCAGCTTGATTCGTCTACCGAATATAAGCGCTCAGGATGGCTTTTTCACGTGCGCACGCACGCGTACGCGAGAGTAGCGGATTTAGCCAGAGAATGTCGCGATCGCATCGAGGAAAACCTCGCCATACTGGGCGAGCTTGCGTTCGCCGACGCCTTCGATCGCCCGCATCTCCTCGAGGCCGAGCGGTCGCTCGCGCGCCATCGCGATCAGCGTCCGGTCGGTGAAGATGATGTAGGCGGCGACGCCTTCCTCGCGGGCGATGCTCAGCCTGAGTTGTCGCAGATGCTCGAACAGGGCGGCGGTGTCGCCATCGAGCCCGTCGGCGCGGGCCGCCTCGCGCTGGCCGCGGCGCGAGCGCCGCTCGGCAAGCGGGTCGACACGCAGTGCGATCGGCTCGCGGCCGAACAGGATGTCCTCGCCCTTCGGCGTCAGGCAGAAGCCGCCATGCTCGATGCTGGCTTCGGCGAGCGCGCCGGCAGCGAAGAGCTTGCGGGTCAGCGCCATCCAGGCGCCCTTCGGCTTGTCGTTGCCGACACCGAACGTCTTCAGCCCGTCATGGTTCTGGCGGCGGATCGCCTCGGTCTGGGTGCCGGTCAGGATGTCGGCGAGATGGCCGGCGCCGAAGCGCTGGCCCGAACGCGCCACCGCCGAAAGCAGCTTGCGTGCATCCAGCGTCGCGTCGGCAAGCTCTGGTGTGGTCGGCCCGCACAGATCGCAGCGGAACGGCGCGTCGCCAGAGTTCTCCTGACCATGCCGACAGGGCGGCACCGACTCGCCGAAATAGGACAGCAGGGCCGAGCGCCGGCAGAGCGCCGATTCGCACAGGTCGATCATGGCGTTGAGGCGCTTGTGCTCAATGCGGCGGCGCTCCTCGTCGATCTGCTTCTCGTCGATCTGGCGGCGGCGCAGTGCCATGTCGTCGACGCCGTAGAGGGTCAGCGTATCAGCGGGCAGGCCGTCGCGGCCGGCGCGGCCGATCTCCTGGTAGTAGCTCTCGATCGAGCCCGGCATGTCGGCGTGGACGACGAAGCGGACATCCGGCTTGTTGATGCCCATGCCGAAGGCGATGGTGGCGCAGACGACGACGCCATCCTCCTGCAGGAAGATGTCCTGGTTGCGGTTCCGCTCCGCCTGCTCCAGCCCGGCATGATAGGCATAGGCTTTCCAGCCCTTCTCGCTCAGGCCTGCCGCGAGCCGCTCGGTCCGGCTGCGCGAGGAGCAGTAGACGATGCCTGAGCCGCCGCGATGGACTTTCAGGAAATCGTCGATCTGCCGGCGGGGCTGCTCCTTCGGCGCGAAGGCGAGCTTCAGGTTCGGCCGGTCGAAGGAATGGACGACGAGGTGCGGCGGCGCCGGGAAGAGCTGCTGGGCGATGTCGTCGCGCGTCTGGCGATCGGCGGTCGCCGTCAGCGCCGTCACCGGGACATCGCCGAGCGCCTCGCGCACCTTCGAGAGCAGCCGGTATTCCGGGCGGAAGTCGTGGCCCCATTGCGAGACGCAATGGGCTTCGTCGATGGCCAGCCGCGTCACGCCCAGGCGTCGCAGGCGGGCGACCAGGCCTTCGCCGGCGAGCCGCTCCGGCGAGACGAAAAGCAGGCGCAAATCGCCGGCATTGAGCCTGTCCCAGGCCTGTGCCGCCTCAGCCTCGCTGTTCATCGAGTTGAGCGAGGCGGCGGACACGCCGGCGCGAACCAATTGGCCGACCTGGTCGCGCATCAGCGCGATCAGCGGCGAGACCACCAGCGTCAGCCCGCCGGCGGCCAGAGCCGGCAGCTGGTAGCACATTGACTTGCCCGAGCCGGTCGGCATCACCGCGAAAACATCGCGGCCCGCGAGCGCGGCCTCGATCACCTCCCATTGCCCGGGGCGGAAATCGTCATAGCCGAAAACCGACTTCAGGATCGCGCGGGCTTCTGATTCGCGGGGCGCCGACATGGCCCGGATGTGCCGGATTCGCTCCATGAAGGCCAGCGCCGCGACGAAACCATCCCCGCTTCTCGCAAGCCGGCTTGATCGGTCGTGGCCCGTGCCTCACGTTGCGGCAGCTTGGCAAGGAGAGCCATGATGCGCCTGCCGTTGACCGCCACCTTCTGCTTTCTCGCTGCTCTTGCGCAGGCTCGGCCGCTAGAGCGCGAATTGCCGCCAAAAGAAAACGCCTGCTGGGAGCGCAGCTACGATGCCGCGCATCTCGCCAGCCATCCCCGGCAGAAGGTTACGAAGATCCGCCTTCTACACAGCCCGCGGAACTGGCAACCGGGCGAAGGCGGCAGCCTCTACGTCATGCTCTACATCAACCTGCGCGAGCGCGTGAACGCGGGGCAAAATTTCGACTATCAGCTCAGCGGTTTCTGCAGGGCGGCCGGGCAGGGCCTGCGCTGCGTGCCGGAATGGGAGGCCGGCAGCTGGCGGATAGAGCGCGGCCCCAACGGGACGCTCGACATCCGCAATGCCGGCATTACCGCCAATCCAAACCCCTATGATGCCGAGGAGATCGCCGACGATGCTGTGAGCATTCCGGCGAAGCCGGATGACGGGCTCTGGCGCCTGTCGCCGGCAAGCGGGCGGTGCGAGATCGAGTAGCCGGGTTCAGGGATGGAGCGCCGTCACCTTCACCAGCCGCGCCACCATCTTGTCGCGCATGCCGCGCAGGCGCTTGTCGGCGAAGTCGCCGTCTTCGCCATAGGCCTTGTCGGCGCCGTTGACCGCCAGCATCTCCGGCACCAGCAGCGCGCCGAAACCGAGTTCGAGTACGGTCCGCAATTGGGTGAGGCAGCGATAGGTGCCGAGATTGCCGGCCGAGGCGCCGCCGATGGCGACGACCTTCTCGCGCAGGCCCGGTCCGCCGGAGCGGACGATGCTGATCCAGTCGAGCGCATTCTTCAGCGCAGGCGGATAGCCCGCATTGTATTCGGGGCTGGCGATGAAGAGCCCGTCATGAGCACCGACCAGCGCCGCCAGCGCCTTCGCCTCATCAGGCGGGTCGTTGTCGAAGGCGCGCGCGTCGATCAGCGGCAGTGGATAGTCGCCGAGCGAGATCTGTGTCACCTCGGCCCCTGCATCCTTGAGATTCCCGGCGATCAGGGTCGCGAGCCGGGCATTCATCGAGCCCGGGCGCCAGGAACCGGCGAAGACGAGGATCTTGGGCATGGTCACTCCGACTGCGCGGCCGGAGCGAGGGCCCCGGCTTTCTCATGTCGCGATGTCGAGGCGATGCGGGTGTCCCGTCAAGTCTGCGTCGTTAGGGCTTGGCGCGGCGATAGACCCAGACGCGTGCAGGCGGGATGTTGCGCAGCACCCAGTCGGAAACCTCAGCCTTGAGGTGGGAGCCCTTGCGCGGCACCGGCGAGATCACCGCATAGGTGAACTGGATGAAGGGCGCGCCGGGGCGCAGCACATTGGTGAAAGCGTCCTGTACCAGCTCCGTACGTTCCGCCGGCGGCTTGTTGAACAGCGGCAGCGAGGAGACCACCGCGCTCGCTTTTTCGGTCAGATGCCCGGCGAGCGTCGCTGAGAGCGCATAGGCATCGCCCTCGATGACCGTGGCCTGCGGGAAGCGGCGGCGCAGCAGCTCGCAGAATTCCGGGCTGTACTCGACCAGGATCAGCCTGGACTCGTCGATGCCGCGCGCGATCAGCGCCTCGGTGACCGGGCCGGTGCCGGGGCCGATCTCGACCACCGGCCCCTCGGCCAGCGGGTCGACATAGGACGCCATGCGCTTCGCCAGGAACGGGCTCGAGGGGGCGACCGCACCGGTGCGGCCGGGCGAATCGATCCAGGATCTGAGGAAGCGGGCATCGTCGCCGAAACGCGCCTTCGCCTCATCGGCCGCCTTGCGGACGCGCGACTTGAACCTGTCGGCGGTGTTGCGAACCTCGTCCTCGACCTTGTAGCGCGCCGCAGCGACCCGCAATCTCGCTTCGGCGACGCTGTCGACGAGATCGGCGGCGGTCAACCGGACCTCGTGCTCCAGCCGCGCCGCGACGGACGAGCGTCCGAGGCGGGTGGTACGCAAGCGCTGACCGGAAGCGGAGTGGGCCATCCAGAACCTCAGTTTGGCGACGGAAATGGCCCGCGCCGAAGCGGCGTGACAATGCTGTGACGTTACGCCGCTGTCATATGGGGTCAAGAGCAGACCAAATCCAGCGATTTCTCGAGGGCTCGCGGAGCAGAGCGCTCAGATCAGCGGGCGCGGCTGCAATTCGCTGTCGAAGAGCTGCGCCATGCGTTCCGTCAGCCGGGGATTATGAACCGTGAGGCGGCCACGTTCGAGCGAGAACATCCCGGCCTTGCGCAGCCGGGCCCAGGTCTTGCTGGTGTGGACGAGCGACAGGCCCAGCGCATCGGCGAGCTGCTGCTGTGTCAGCGGGAAGGCGAAGCTGTTCTGTGTGACGAGGCCGAGCGCCTCGGCCCGGCGATAGAGTGAGATCACCAGCGCTGCGATCCGCTCCTGGGCGCTGCGCTGGCCGACCGAGGTCAGGTTCTCGTCGATCAGGCTCTCCTCACGCGATCCCAGCCAGGCGAGCTCATAAGCCAGTGCCGGCATCCGCCCGAACAGCTCATAGGTGCGCCGGCGCGGGAAGACGCAAAGCTCGACGTCGGTCAGCGCCTCGATGCCGTGCTGGGAGGCGCTCAGCAGCGAAGCCTGGAGCCCGACGAGATCGCCAGGCAAGAGGAAGTTGAGGATCTGCCGGCGCCCGTCCGGCAGCGATTTGTAACGGAAGGCCCAGCCGGAGAAGAGCGTGTAGAGCTCGGCGTCCTCCTGTCCAGGATGGATGATGTCGCTGCCCGCCGGCAGTTGCCGGTGGTCGAGCTTCATTGCCTGGATGAAGCTGATCTCCTCGTCGGACTTGTCCTTGAAGGCCGGCATCAGCCGCAACGGACAGGCGAGGCAGGACGGGCTGCGGTGATTGCGATGATTGCTCGATGCGACGATCACGCAGGGCTCCCTCGCCAGTCCGGAACTCCCGGCGAACGCTTGCGTTTTCTGTTTGGCGCGAAAGTCCCTGCTTAGCAATCGCGCTCCGTTGTCTCACGGCGGAATGGCTCTGGAGGCCGTCGCATGAAACCACCCGCCTCCGGGCTGCGGCGCTCGCGCCTGCGCCAGTTCTTTCGCGTGGCCCGGCGCTTCTGGACCGGGAAGAGCCGGCTGCGTGCCTGGACCCTGACCGCGGCGGTCCTGTTGTTCGTTGCCACTCAGCTCGGCGCTGCGGTTGGCGTGAATGCCTGGAACCGGCTGTTCTTCGATGCGCTGGAGAAGCGCGACCTCGACAAGGTCTGGACGACGGTCGGCTGGTTGCCGCTGATCGTCGCGGCGTCGGCGGCGTCGTTGTCTTGCCTGGTGATCAGCCGGATGCTGTTGCAGATGCGTTGGCGCGAATGGCTGACATATCGCCTCGCCGGCTGGTGGATCGCCGACCAGCGCTATTACCGGATGCAGTTCGTCGCGCCAGACCAGAGCGCACCGGAATACCGCATCGCCGAGGATGTCCGCCTCGCCATCGAGCCTCTGGTCGAGTTCGCCATCGGGTTGCTCAGCGCCTTCGTCACGGCGGTGACCTTTGCCGCGATCCTCTGGCAGGTCGCCGGTACGGCGCGCTTCACACTCGGTGGGGCCGAGATCGTGATCCCCAGCTATATGGCGATCGCCGCGATCGTTTATGCGATCGTCGCCTCGCTCGCGGCCTATTTCGCCGGCCGGCCTCTGGTGCCACGCATCGCCGCCAAGAACGAGGCCGAGGCGCAGTTCCGCGCCGAGATGACGCGCCTGCGCGAGAACGCCGAGAGCATCGCCCTGATCAAGGGCGATGCCGACGAGCGCGATTCCGTCAGCGAGAACTATGGCCGGATCGTCGCCGCCTGGCTGAAGGTGATCCGGCAGCAGGCTGTCATCGCGATCGTGCTCAACACCAACGGAGCGCTCTTTCCGATCGTGCCGTTGCTGCTGATCGCGCCGAAATACCTGTCGGGCGAGATCACGCTCGGCGCGGTCATGCAGGTCGTCGCCGCTTTCAGTGCCGTGCAGGCGGCGTTGATCTGGTTCGTCGACAATTTCGTCCGACTGGCGGAGTGGTTCGCTTCGGTGACGCGCGTCGATGAGTTGGCTGAGACGCTCGAAGCGCTCGACGTCGGCGCGATCATGGAAGGCGAGACGCGGATCGAGCTGGGCGAGAGCGAGGACGGAGCGATCCATATCGCCAATCTCTCGATCGCCCACATCAATGGCCGCATCGTCATCGCCGACGCATCCGTCGTGATCGCGCTGGGCGAGAAGGTGCTGATCGCCGGCGAGAGCGGAACCGGCAAGAGCACCTTGATCCGGGCGATCGCCGGCCTCTGGCCCTGGGGCTCGGGCTCGATCACGCTGCCGCCTGGCAAGCGCGTCGCCTTCGTGCCCCAGAAGCCTTATCTGCCGATCGGCACGCTGCGCAACGCTCTGCTCTATCCGGAGGCCGAAAGCCGGGTCGACGACGCGGTTGTGACAGAGGCGCTGAAGCGCTGCGGTCTTGCCTATCTCGGTCGTAGGCTCGACGAGGAAGAGCGCTGGGACCAGACCCTGTCCGGCGGCGAGCGCCAGCGCGTCGCTTTCGCGCGGCTGCTGATCCAGAAGCCTGACATCATCATCATGGACGAGGCGACCTCGGCGCTCGACGAGGCCAGCCAGGACTCGCTGCTCGGGCTGATCGAGAGCGATCTCTCCCATGCGACGATCATCAGTGTCGGTCATCGACCGGGCCTCGAGGATTTCCACGAACGCAAGATCACCTTCGAGAAGCGTGAGGCTGGCGCGCATCTGACTTCGAAGCGTTTGACCAGGTCGCTCTGGCGGCTGTTCCGCCGCCGCGAGGCCGCCAACGACCAGACCGCAATCTGAAAAAGAATCCGGATCGCCGCGAATCCCATGCAAACCGGAACAAGTTCCCGCCGAACGGGTTGAGAAACCGTCCCGCCTTTGAAAGCGGTCACACGAACGGGAGAGCGAAGATGACCACCGCCAGCCTTGCCCCCTTCAAGCGCGCTGCCACCTTCTTCGGCGGCATGGCCTTGGTCGTGACCGCACTGACCATGGGCGCCTCGATCCAAAGCGGCTTTGGCGAGAGCTCGGAGGCCACCGCCCAGGCCAAGCTCCAGCGCGGCGCGCCGGCCGACCTGCAGTTCGCGGCGGTCAACCCGGCTGAGATGCGCCGTGACTTCGCCCACCGGGTCGTGCCGACCTCGCAGCGCGAGGCCAGCCTCAAGGGCAACACCGTCCTGCGCTGATCCGAGCTTCTGGCGGAACCGATCCGCCGCCCGCGCGTAATTGATGTGCCTGACCAGCAAAGCCGCCGCGAGGCGGCTTTTTGCTGTACAGCGAGGTGAGGCCGGCTGGGGACGAACATGTATCTGCGTATTCGCCACGCGACGACCTATCGCTATGCCGAACCGGTTCGGTTCGGCGCGCATCGGCTGATGCTGCGCCCGCGCGATTCCTTCGATCTGCGCGTGATCGACACGGCGATCACGATTTCACCGCAAGCCAATCTGCGCTGGATGCACGACGCTTATGGCAATCCGGTCGCCATGGCGGCCTTCGCTGGCAGTTCCGACACGCTCGATATCGTCAGCGAGCTCGTTGTCCAGCGCTTCGGCTCGGCCTTGCCGCGCAGCAGGGTGGAGCCCGACATCGAGAGTTCGGAGATCAGCTACACGCCGGCCGAGCGCGCCGTGCTCCAGCCCTATCTCGATCTGGCCGCGGCTGACCCCAACGGCGCTCTCGATGTCTGGTTGCAGGAGTTCAGGGCGCGGCTGAACGGCGGCCATCTGCTTCGGGCGCTGGCGCACGAAATCAGCACCGGTCTGACTTATGCGGTCCGCTATGACGAGGGCACCCAGCACCCGCTCGACACGCTGCAAATGGCGGCGGGCTCCTGCCGCGACTATGCGTGGCTGTTCATCGAGCTGGCGCGCCGCCTCGGCTTCGCCGCCCGCTTCGTCACCGGCTACATCCACGACCGTTCTCCGGAGAGCGGAGCAATGGCCTCGGTGGTCGGGTTGACCCATGCCTGGGCCGATGTCTTCATCCCCAATGACGGCTGGGTCGAGTTCGATCCGACCAACGACCTCGTGGCCGACCGGCAATTGCTGCGCGTCGCGGTAGCGCGGGTGCCGGAGGATGCCTCGCCGATCTCCGGCAGCTATGTCGGCCCGGCCGGCGCCTTCGTCGGGCTCAGCGTCGGGGTGGCGATCACGCCGACGGAAGGACTAGGCTGAGCCGCGTCGCCTTGGTGCGGAAAGCCGTGGCCGAGCCGCCAGATGCCGAGGCTCCGGCCTTGCGGCGGGCTGATCTCGATCGCCTCGATCTGCATCAGCAGTCCGGCGAACAGGCGCGGTGGAGCGATCCGCGGAGCATCGCGATCAGTCGTGATCGCGATGTCGATGAGGTTCGCTTCGGCATGCGTCACGGCAAGGTCGATGGCGATGCCGGGGGCGGCCCGTAGCGCGCGAGTGACCACGTCGACGATCAGGAAGCCGAGCGGGATGATCCGGTCGATCGGCAGGGTCGCTTCCGTCTCGATCCGGCTCTCCAATCGCTGCGTCCGGGCAAGGATCAGGCTCGAGATCATCGCGATGACATCATCGAGGAAGAGGTCGATGCGCACCGGCTGCATCTCGCCGTCGGCGAGGGTGAAGCGATAGGCCGCCGACAGCACATGGACACGGCATTCCGCATCCGAGAGCGCCATGCGCGCCTCACCTTGATGATCGCGCTTGGTGAGGCCGATGTAGCTCTGCACGACCTGCAGGCTGTTCTTGACCCGGTGGTGCAGCTCGCGGACCAGGAAGCGATTGTCGTCGAGCGCGAGCCTGAGCTTGCTCTGGCGTACCTCCTGCTCGTCAACCATCGTATTGAACGCTTCGGCGACGCTGCGAATATCGCGTGGCATCTCATCCGAGAGCGGGACGCGGGCACTGGCCGAGCTTGCTCTCGCCCGGGCGGTCGCTTCGATGCCCCGCAGCCAGCGCACGCAATGCTGGTCGATCGCCTTCATGTAGACCAGCCCGAGCAAGGCGAGGGTCAGCAACGGCGCCAGCAGCAAGGTATAGAACAGGGTCATTGCGGCTTGCTCTGCCTTGCCATCGAAGCTGACGACGACATAGAGGTCAGGCTCGGCCACCATGCGGGCGGCATAGGCCCGGCCCGGCCCCACCCGGCTCGAAGCCGTCCATTGCGCTGTCTGCTCCGGCACCGTCTCAACCTTCGGAAGCCACGATGCATCGGCCTGCGCGCCGCCGCGCGCCACCACGACCTCGCCGCCCCTTCGAACCAGCGCCGCCATCATGCCCGCATCGCCGCTGCCGAGGTCGAAGACGTCGTCGAGCGGGTCCGGCTTGGTCAGCAGGAGAGCGTCGCCCTCGTCGAACTCGGCATAGATGGCGAGGTAGGAGCGGCCGGTGATGCTGACCTGGTCATAGCGGCCCTTTGCGAATTCGGTGCTGCCCCAGAGCTTGATCGGTGGGCGGATAGCGAGCTGGTTGGCGATCGCGGTGAGTTCGCTATGGGCGATGCTGCTGCCGAGCCCGCTAAGGCAATCTGGCCGGCCGGAGACGCGCAGCAGCAGCGCCTCATAACCCGACACCGCGGCGATCGCCCTCTCGGCGACCCGGTCGCAAGCGTCTGAAGCGGGTGGCATGGCGCGAATCGCCGTAGCACTGACGACCAGCGAACGCAGAGCGCCGCGATACCAGACGCGGGTGCGCACGGCGAAATCATCCGCCGCCCGCGTGTGCGACGTCTGGATCGCCTCGAAAACGGTCCGGTAGGTCGCGACCGCCGCCGCCGCCGTGAGGCAGGCTATAGGCAGGACGATCGCGACCATCAGTGCCAGCAGGCGGCCACGGACCGTCCTGAACAGCGAGAGCGCCATCAGCTGCTGACGGTTTCGGGCCCGGCGCGCTGGACTGCTGCGGTGATCCGGCGATCGGGGCCGAGATCGTCGACGCCGCCGATGGACAAAAGCTCCGCCAGCTTGGCGCGCGCGCGGTTGACGCGACTCTTGATCGTGCCGATGGCGACGCCGCAGATCTCGGCCGTCTCCTCATAGGAAAGCCCGGTGGCGCCGACCATGATCAGCACCTCGCGCTGTTCTTCAGGCAGCTTCGCCAGCGCCTTGCGGAAATCGGCGAGGTCGAGGTGGCTCTCCTGGTTGCCATGGGTGGCGAGCCGGTCGGCATAGGTGCCGTCGCTGTCCTGCACCTCGCGTCCGCGCTTGCGATAGAGCGAATAATAGGTGTTGCGCAGGATGGTGAAGAGCCAGGCCCGCAGGCTCGTGCCGGGCTGGAACTTGTCGGCGTTGCCCCAGGCCTTGAGCAGGGTGTCCTGGACCAGATCGTCGGCAAGCTGCATCGATCCCGACAGCGACGCTGCGAAGGCGCGCAGATTCGGGATTTCGGCGATCAGCCCTTCCTTGAAGTCAGCTGTGCTCATTGGCACCATCCTCGGTGCTCAGGCGTCGCTCGGTCGCCTCGAGCTGGGCTAGCAAGACCAGGAACCGATCCGGGATCGGCGCCGTGACGAGGTCCTCGTAATGAGCCTTGAGGGATCGACCGATCGATTCTTGCACCCTCGGATCGAGCACCACCTCCTCGTCGATTTCGGCTCGGGCCGCTTCGGGCGGATCGGCATTCATCAGATTCATGATCCCTCGCTCCATCGGCGCGCCGACATTCCGTCGATCACGCCTGTCCACGCATCGCACGCTCGTTGACACGCTTGCGCGCGACTGCCCCGAAACGCACCTTCATTCGGCCCAATAACGAGGCCGAATGAAAAAGGTTCCGCTGAGAACAAAAAATATTTTTCTTGTCATAACAGTGACTTGGGTGCTCTTCTCCGCCAACTTTGTCTAGAGCCGGATCCGATCAGGTTGAACCAATCCGATCGGTGAATCCGTCTCTCACTTTTGGTTGGAGCCCATGCCGATCTGCTTGCACTGGAAGCTGATCGGCGCGGGCTTCGGGGGATAGCATGATGTCCATCGCCACTGAAATCGCGCCGCATTTGCCGTATTTGCGCCGTTTCGCCCGGGCGTTGAGCGGCACCCAGGCAAGCGGCGACGCTTATGTCGTCGCCACGTTGGAAGCGCTGATCGCCGACCCCGGCACCTTCCCGCGTGAATTCGGCCCGCGAGTCGGCCTCTATCGTCTGTTCCTGCAGATGTGGTCGTCCGTGGGCCTCAACACGCAGGCTGCGGCGCCAGAGGCGGACCGCTCGGCCGCAGAGCGCAATCTCGATGCGCTGACACCGCGTTCGCGCCAGGCCTTCCTGCTGCGGACGGTCGAAGGGTTCCCGATCGAGGAGGTCGCCCAGATCATGAATGTCACCACAAGCGACGCCGCCGGCCTGGTACAATCCGCCGGTCAGGAAATTGCCGAGCAGGTCGCCACCGACGTGCTGATCATCGAGGACGAGCCGATCATCGCCCTCGACATCGAGACCATGGTCGAGGAGCTCGGCCACAGGGTCACCGGTGTCGCCAGGACGCATCGCGAGGCGATCGCACTCGCCGCCAAGAAGCGCCCCGGCCTGGTGCTCGCCGACATCCAGCTGGCGGATGGCAGCTCCGGCCTCGAGGCGGTCAACGAGATCCTCAGCGCGATCGAGGTGCCGGTGATCTTCATCACCGCCTATCCGGAGCGCCTGCTGACCGGCGACCGGCCGGAGCCGGCCTTCCTGATCACCAAGCCGTTTCAGCCGGAAGCGGTGAAGGCCGCGATCAGCCAGGCGCTGTTCTTCGACCGCCGTGCCGGCCGCAAAGCCGCCTGACCACCAGCCGAGGTGACTGGGAACAAACCGGCCGGCCCTCGCGTTGCCCCGACCCGGGCGATGCGAAGGAAATCGGTCATGTCCATGGCTTTGCTGGCAGCGTTGATCGTCGCAGCCTCGCTGACGGTCCTGTTCTCGGCCGTCGGCTGACGGCATGCCAAAGCGCTCGCTCGTCAGGCAAGGCGGCTATGCAGTCGTGATCGCGCTGGCCGGTCTTGCCGGCGTGGGCCTCGCATGGGGCCGTGAATCCCGCCCGGCAAACACGCTTTTGCCCCCGCCGCGGCCCACCTCTTTACCGGCTGCAGCTCCGATACCCGCTCCGGCGCCGCCAGTTGCGCCGGGCAATGCCGAACCTGCCGCTGTTGCAGAAGGCAGCGCTTGCCTCCGGATTCTGACTGCTGTGGCTGGAAACCAAATCCGCCCGGCAACGCCGGCAGCAAAACCGGAAACGGAGGATTGCCGGGTGGTCGATCCGGTAGTGGTCGAGGCGATGGCGGTCCGCACCCCGTCGGGACCGGCGCAGGTCAGGCTGCTTCCTCCGCCGACAGTGAGCTGCGAGCTGGCGCGCGCGGTTTCGCTCTGGCTCGACACCAGCCTGCAACCTTTGGCGCGTGGGGCGTTCGCGCGCGAGCTGACGGGACTTCGCGTCGGTGGCGGGCATGAGTGCCGCAGGCGCAATCGCCAGACGCAAGATCAGCTGAGCGAGCACGCCACGGGGCGGGCGCTCGACATCTTCGCCTTTCAGCTCGGCGACGAGAAGCAGGGTGGGACGGTGGTATCAGTCGAGCGGCCGAACGGTCTGGAACAGGTCCGCTTCTTAGATGCGGTGCGCCAATCGGCCTGCGGCGCCTTCATGACGGTCCTTGGCCCCGGCTCGGACACAGCCCACGCCAATCATCTGCATGTCGATATTCAGCAGCGCCGCGCGGCATCGAGCCGCTTCTGCCAATGATCTCGGCTCAGCTCTATGACGCGATCGTGAAGATGCTGTCCGGCACGTCGGACTGCGCGGCCGTCGGCGGCGGGCATCTGCCGCTCGACCAGCTCTCACGCCGGCGCGCGAGTTCCGCCAGCGCCGAATCATGATCGAAACCCTCGCGCAGAAGTTGTTCGAGCTCCCAGAATGGCGGAAGATCGCGCGCCAGCGTGGGCGTTGGGAATATCCGCACCGGGTCGGCCCGTCCTTGCTTTGGCATTTGCGCGTCCACTGTTCTGTTCCCGTCAACGCAAGCACCGGATTGAGGTTCCGGATTATTTGGGAACTATGGAGCGATTGGGGCGCTTTGGTGCGGTTTCGAGGCACGGTGCGGATGGTAGAACCGGGCCGGATCGAGGGCGAGATGCTTCCGGGACAGGGCTCAGGAGAGAGTGAATGAGACGTTTGATCGGACTGATCCTCCTGGCCGCCGGATCGAGCCTGTCCGCGGCTCCGGCCCTGGCGCAGAGCGGTGCGCCGGCCGGGCGCCTGACCTGCACAATCGGCGCGGGTCTCGCGCAGGTCGTCGCGACCCAGAAGCCACTCGACTGCCGCTTCCGGCCGCGGCGCGGGCCCCTGCAGACTTATTCAGGTGTGATTCGCGGCTTCGCGCTCGATGCCAGGACGGTCGGGCGCAGCCTGCTCGCCTGGCGGGTCTACGGTCCCTATGCGCGTGCGCCGCTCGGTGTCCTCAACGGTCCTTATGCTCGCAAGCAGGGCGAGGTTGCCCTGACCGGCAGCGTCGACAACGATGTCCGGCTGGTGCCGCGGGCTCTGCCGCTGCAGCGCGGCGCCAATGTCGCGCTCGGCGTCACCGCCTTCGAGCTCAACCTGGTCCGGTCGCCGCGCAAGCGCTGATCGTCGATGCTTACGCTTTCCTAACCATATCCTAGCAATTTGAATTGAATTTGAAGGGTTTACAGCGGAGAATCCGGCCCAGAGCGGAACAAGGCTGATCGAGCGGGCGTTCATGAAGCTCACAAGCAGGTAAATCAGCTTGGGGCGTATTGTGAAATTAGAAGGTTATCTGGGGCTCATGTCCGGTATTCGGATCCTCATCGTCGAGGACGATCCCTTTATCGCGATGGATATCGAGAGCGCCGTGAGCGAAGAGCTCGGTGACGACGCCGAGCTGATCGTGGTCGAATCGATATCGCAGGCGCGCCGCGCAGCCGATCTGCCGCTCTCATGCGCTTTGCTCGACATCGACGTCGTCGGCGGCAACACCTTCGGCATCGCCGCCAGTCTGCGCGCCAAGGGAACGCCGCTGGCGTTCGTTTCAGGCTCGGCGCCGAGCGAGGTGCCGCCAGAGCTGCGCGACGTCCGCTTCGTGCGCAAGCCCTTCTCCGCTGACGAGCTCAGCCGTTTCGTTTCAAAGGCCGTGAACAAGGTCTGAGGTCGAGCGGCTACTCCGCAGCCTCTTCTTCGGCCGGTTGCTCTCGTTTCGGGAAGGTGACGGCGACACGCGTGCCGGGGCGGGCGGCGGTGTTCGGGTAGAGTGGTTTGACCTCCATGCTGGCTCGCATGCTGCGCAGCAGGCTGTTGATCACCGACTTACCCAACCCTGCCGTCTCCTGATCCTCCGGCATTCCAACGCCGTCATCCTCGACCGAAAGGACCAGATCGTCTTCGAGCGTGCGGCCGAGGCGGATGGTGATCTTCCCCGCGGCACCATCGGGAAACGCATGCTTGATCGCGTTGGTCACCAGCTCATTGATGACAACGACGAAAGAGACGGCGTCGCGGCCCGGCAGGCGGATCGCATCCATCGCCAGGTCGATCTCGATCGGCCGACCCTCCGCGGCCTTGCCGATCTCGGCCAGCAAGTCTTCCAGATAGGGCTGGGCCTCGATCTCGTCGGCCTCGATGTCGAGCCGCAGGCGGCGTTGCCCCGCCGCGATCGCCTGGATGCGGGACTGCGCCTGGGCGAGCGCCTGCTTGACGGCCGGCTCACGCGTCTGCCGGCTCTGGACGTTGAGGAGCGCGGAGACCATCGCCAGATTGTTGCCGACGCGATGGTTGACGTCGCGGAGCAGCGCCTCGATGCGCAGCCGCTCATTCTCGAGCTGGAGCGTTCGTTCGCTGACCTTCCGTTCCAGCTCGGCATTGGAGCTGGACAACGAAACCGTTCGCCGATGCCGAACCCGCAATTGCAGCCAGGCCGCGAAGCACAGGCCGGTCAGGGCAACGAGGATGCCGACGCTGGAAAGGACGCGGCGGCGGGCCTCGCGGCGACTGCTGGCGCTCAGGCGAAGGTTCTCTTCGAGCTGGATCGCGCTCACGACCTCCCGCAGTTCCTGGGTGAGTCGGTTGCCCGTTCCCTGCGTCACCAGGGTGGCGACGTCGCCGCGCTTGTCGGCGCGCATCAGCGCGATGCTCTCGGCCATCTCGGCGAGCTTGCGATTGGTGATGCTGCGGGCGTGCTGAATGCGCTGGATCTGGGTCGGGCTGTAGGCGACGAGGCGCTCTATCACGTCCAGGCTTGGGAGCAGCTCCGCCCGCCGCTCGTTATAGGGTTCGAGATAATGTTCGTCGCCGGTGAGCAGGAAGCCGCGCTGCCCGGTTTCCGCGTCGAGCATATTGCTCAGAAAGCGTTCGCTGCGTTCACGGATGTCGATTGAGCGCGCAACCAGTCGCGAGGCCTCATCGGCCTGCATGTTGATCCAGCCGGCGATGAGGACGGCGGCAGCAACCACGACGATTGCGATCGCCGCCGAGGAAGCGGTGTAGAGGCGTGTACCGAGCAAGGGCAGTCCCGGCATCAGCCAGCGTGGACGGAGGTTCAGCTGGGCATTCATTAATGCCTTGAATAGACGCTGGCGGCGGATCGCCAAAGGTAAAAAGACAGACCGCTCCCAGGCGGGCTCTGCAAAAGGCGACCTTTTCAGAGGCGATCCGTCTTATTTTTCAGCGTCATCGCCCTGTGCAAATTGCCGGCCCAGAATGAGGCCGAGCAGCACAACGCCGCCGACGAGCCCGGCGCGCCAGCCGAGTTTGCGGCTGCCGACAAGCGATGCCGCGATCGGGGCTGCGGCGACAGCGGCAGCCAGGCGTCGATCCGGGCGCGGCCGGCTCTTCACATAAAGCGCAATGCCGAGCATGAGCAGCGAAGCAGCGAGCAGCCCGCCGGCGATCGATAGGCTGGCGGTGATCGCCCCGTAATGCAGCGTCAGCACCGTGTGCAGCGCATTGAGGGCGTAGCCGACCGCAGCAGTCGCTAGCACGCCCGCCAGCAAATAGAGCACGATGACCGTGACGTTGCGGCGCACGGCGCCGCCGATCTCGCGCGTGACCAGACCGGTCAGCCCCCCAAGCATGGTCTTAGCGCGCCGAGAGGAAGCCGACGAACAGCCCGACCGCGGCCGCCAGTCCCAGCGCCCGCAATGGCCGCTCGCGGATCTCGCGGATGATCAGCTCTTCCAGGTCGCCAGCCTGCTCGCGGGCGACCTCGACCATGCGGTCGGTGTCGACGCCGACAGCCTTAAGCTTGCTGCTGACGGTTGCGGCGAGGTCTTCGGCCCCGCGCGTGAGACTGGCTTCGATTTCCTCCGCCTCGCCCTTTACGCGGCGGCCGGCGCGGCGGGCGCGCTCAGCCGTGTCGGATGCGGCGTCGGAAACCTCGTCCTTGGCGCGTTTGACCGAGGCCGCGGCTTGTCGCTTTGCGGTGCTGCTGGTTGCGGCCATCAAACGGCTCCCTTGATGTTGGAATGGTGACGATGCCATGCGCGCTGGCGTGGCGCAAAGCTCAACGCACGAGCGCCGGCGCAGTTCCGGTCGAGGTGGTGGGCGCGGTTTCGCTCACGGCCTGATCGGCGCCCTGCAGTGCCTGCCGATAGTTGGCGACTTCCTCACGGGCGACGAGAGCGACGAGCAGGATCGGGGTCGAGAGCACTGCGCCGATCGGCCCCCACAGCCAGAGCCAGAAGATGAAGGAGATGAAGACGAGGAAGGGGGAAATCGTCAGCTTGCGGCCGATGACGAGCGGCGTCACCAGATTGCTCTCGAAGAGATGCACGACATAGTAGGCTGCCGCCGGCCAGACCGCGACGAGGACATGCGGCGAGGACAGCAGGCCGGCGGCGAAGAACGCGACCGCGACCATGACCGGCCCGATGAAGGCGAGATAGTTGAGGAAGAAGGCGAGCGCCCCCCAGAATACCGGATAGGGCAGCCCGGCCGTCCATGCGATCAGCAAGCTGATCACGCCCATGCCAAGATTGATCAGCGTCACCAGGCCGAAATAGCGGGCCGTGCGGGTCTCGACCTCCTGGAAGAAGCTGCCGGCGGATTTGCGAGCGCCGTGGCCAAGGCAGAGCCGAAGGGCGCGGGCCTTGAGGTGGCGCCGCGTCGCCAGCCAGAAATAGACGGTCGCGACGAAGATCAGGAGGCTGCCGGCGGCTGCGGTTGAGGTGACCGCGATCGAGACCAATGGATTGCTGTCGGAGACGCTGACTTTGGCGCCGTCGCCGCCGGAGAAATTCTCGGCGAACTTCTTGAAGTCCTCCATGAAGGCGAGCACGCCGACGAGCTTGAACTTCAGCGCAGCCGCCATCTTGGGGACCTGGTCGCTCCAGGCGGCAATCGGGACGGTCAGCGTGCCGATCAGCACGAGCAGCAGCACGACCCCGACGAAGACGACGAGACCGGCGGCGAGGTGTTGCGGCATGCCGCGCCGCGCCATTGCGTCGACCGGCGGCCCGAGCACCAGGCCGAAGATCACGCCGGCGGTTATCGGCAGCGCGATGACCCGGGTCAGGTAGAGCGAGGCGGTGGCGAGGATGACGAAAATGCCGACGATGCAGTAGCGGACGATGAGGTCATGGTCCTGGGGCGTGATTTCGCTGGAGGGCGCATCGTCCTCCGGCTCGGTCATGTAGCGCGGAAACGGCTTCCAGGCGGATGCGTTGAGCATGTCGTCGAATCCAGCGCGCAAATGGCGCTCCCCGGCGCACTTCGCCTGCTCAACGCGGCGGTTGCGGCGAAGGTTCCGGAGGTCCGAAGCTGGCTCTCAGTGCGCTTCGTCCCAGTTGTCGGCGGCGCGCGCGTCGACGACGAGCGGCACCTTGAGCGCGACCGCCGGCTGCGGTGCCTCGACCATGACCTTGCGGATCACCGGCAGCGCCGCCTCGACCTGCGCCTCCGGCACCTCGAAGACCAGCTCGTCATGCACCTGCAGCAGCATGCGCACGTCGAGCTTGGCTTCCGCCAGCGCATCCTCCATCCGGATCATGGCGCGGCGGATGATGTCGGAAGCCGAGCCCTGGATCGGCGCGTTGATCGCCTGGCGCTCGACGAAGGCGCGCTCGGACGGGTTCTTCGAGGCGACCGCGGGGAAATGGCAGACCCGGCCGAAAATCGTCTCGACCGCGCCCTTGGCGCGCACCGTGGTGCGGGCCTGGTCCATGTAGTCGCGGATGCCGGGGAAGCGCTCGAAGTATTTGCGGATATAGGCGCTGGCCTCCTCGCGGGAGATGCCGAGCTGGTTGGCGAGGCCGAAGGCCGAGATACCGTAGATGATGCCGAAATTGATCGCCTTGGCGCGCCGGCGCACCTCGCTCGGCATGCCCGCGACGGGGACGCCGAACATCTCGGATGCCGTCATCGCATGGATGTCGACGCTATCGGCGAAGGCCTGCCGGAGCTGCGGGATATCCGCGATATGGGCGAGGATGCGCAGTTCGATCTGGCTGTAGTCGGCCGAGACCAGCTTGTAGCCCTTCTCGGCGACGAAGGCGGTCCTGATCTTGCGGCCGGCCTCGGTGCGGATCGGGATGTTCTGCAGGTTCGGCTCGGAGGAGGAGAGCCGGCCGGTGGTGGTCGCAGCCAAAGCGTAAGACGTATGGACCCGGTGGGTCTGCGGATTCACGTAAGTCGGCAGCGAGTCGGTATAGGTCGATTTCAGCTTGGCGAGCTGGCGCCAGTCGAGGATGCGGGCCGGCAGCTCCTGGCCCTGCTCGGCCAGTTCCTCGAGCACGCCGGCGCCGGTCGCCCATTGTCCGGTCGCGGTCTTCTTGGCGCCGGGCAGGCCCATCTTGCCGAACAGGATGTCGCCGAGCTGCTTGGGGCTGCCGATGGTGAATTTCTCGCCGGCGAGCGAGTGGATCTCGTCCTCCAGCCGCGCCAGCGATTGGGCGAACTCACCCGAAAGCCGCGACAGGATCTGCCGGTCGATCGAAATGCCGCGGCGCTCCATCCGCACCAGAACCGGCACGAGCGGGCGCTCCAGCGTCTCGTAGATCGTGGTCTTGCGCTCCGGCACGAGCCGCGGCTTCAGCGCGAGCCAGAGCCTGAGCGTAACGTCGGCATCCTCGGCGGCATAGGCGGTCGCCCGGTCGAGCGGCACCTTGTCGAAGGTGACCTGGCTCTTGCCGGTGCCGGCGACCTCGGAATAGGGGATCGGCTTATGGCCGAGATGGATCTCCGAGAGCCGGTCCATGCCATGGCTGCCATTGCCGGCATCGAGCGCATAGGAGACCAGCATTGTATCGTCGAAAGGCGCGACCTCGACCCCATGCCGGTTGAACACGGCGATGTCGTATTTGAGGTTCTGGCCGATCTTCAGAACGCCGGGATCGACGAGCAGCGGCTTCAGCTCGGCCAGCGCCTGGTCGAGCGGGATCTGGCCTTCGAGCAGGCCGGAATCGAACAGCCCGTCGCCGGAGCGATGCTGCAGCGGGATATAGCAGGCCTTGCCCGGCGCGACCGCGAGCGAGATGCCGATCAGATCGGCCTGCATCACGTCGAGCGAGTTGGTCTCGGTATCGAGCGCGACGAAACCCGCCTCATAGGCCCAGCCGATCCAGCGCGAGAGGTCGGCCACGTTGCGCACGCACTCATAGGCGCCGTGGTCGATCTTGACCGTGATCGCTGCGTCCTTGCGCGCGGCAGCGAGATCGGCCGGCCGCAGCCAGCCATCGGCCTCCGGCGTAACCTTGCCTTCGACGACAGCGGCAGCGACCACGGTTGTCGTCGTGCCATCGGTCGCGACCGCAACGGCCGCCCCAGTGACCGGCACATCGGTCTCGGCATAGAGCGCCTTCAACGCCGCAGCGCGGGCGCCGCCAGGCGCGAGGTCGGGATCGGCATCGATCGCGGCGACATCGGCCTCGTAGGCCTCGGCCGCGCGCTTGGTGATGGTGGTGAATTCCATCGCCTTGAGGAAGGCGATGAGCTTGGCCGGATCGGGCTGATTCAGCGTGAGCTCGCCGACCGGCGTCTCGACCGGCACGTCCTCGACCAGCGTCACCAGCCTGTGCGAGATGCGGACCCTCTCGATCACCTCGGGATTGGTCAGCGTCTCCCGGCGCTTGGGCTGCTTGATCTCGCCGGCACGCTTCAGAAGCGTTTCCAGGTCGCCATACTCGCCGATCAACTGCGCCGCCGTCTTGATGCCGATCCCGGGCGCACCCGGGACATTGTCGGTGGCGTCGCCCGCCAGTGCCTGGACATCGGTGACCTTGTCCGGCGTGACGCCGAAATACTCGACCACCTCGGGCTCGCCGATGCGCCGCTCAGGCCGGAAGCCGGCGCCGCCCTTCTTGGCGTCGCCCGAGGCCGGGTCGTACATGGCGACGCCCGGCCGCACGAGCTGCATCAAATCCTTGTCGGCCGAGACGATCAGCACGTCGGCGCCCGCCTCGCGCGCCTGGCGCGCATAGGTCGCGATCAGGTCGTCGGCCTCGTAGATGTCCTGCTCGACCGGGATCAGCCCGAAGGCGCGCACCGCATCGCGCATCAGCGGGAATTGCGGGATCAGATCCGGCGGCGGGTCGGAGCGGTTGCCCTTGTAGGCTGGGTAGATCTCCTTGCGGAAGGAGTTCTCGCTCTTGTCGAAGACGATGGCGAGATGGGTCGGCTTCACCCCGAGCACGCCCTCGCGCACGAACTGGAACAGCTTGGTCGCGAACAGCCGGACCGCGCCCGAGGGCAGCCCGTCGGAGCGGGCATTGTATTTCCGGTCCTGGTTGATCGACTGGAAATAGGCGCGGAAAATGAAGTTCGAGCCATCGACCAGGAAGAGGTGGTCGCCGGGCTTGA
Source organism: Allobosea sp. LjRoot237 (assembly GCF_964253285.1). Lineage (NCBI taxonomy): Bacteria > Pseudomonadati > Pseudomonadota > Alphaproteobacteria > Hyphomicrobiales > Alloboseaceae > Allobosea > Allobosea sp. LjRoot237. The sequence goes on along the minus strand of NZ_CAXUQP020000001.1, from coordinate 5,232,578 downwards.
GCTGGGGGCTGTCGTTCGTCATGGCCGGGACCATAGGGCTGCAAACCGGGATGGTCTATTGTGCAAGCAGGCAAGCTCGCAAGAAGCTGTCAGGAGGAAACGTGATGAATGCCTATGTCACCATGCCGCTCGCCTTCGAGGGGCTGCCTGAGGCGGAGATGAAGGCGCGGGCGCTGGAATTCCTCGAGACGATGCGCAAGCGCCGCACCGTGCGCGACTATTCCGACAAGCCGGTGCCGCGCGAGATCATCGAGGCGGCGGTCGCGACCGCCGGGACCGCACCGTCGGGCGCCAACCAGCAGCCCTGGACCTTCGTCTGCATCTCCGATCCGGAACTCAAGCGGAAGATCCGCGAGGGCGCCGAGGAAGAGGAGCGCGTCTTCTATGCCGGCCGCGCCGGCGAGGAGTGGCTGGGTGCGCTCGCCCATCTCGGCACCGACGAGCACAAGCCCTTCCTCGACACCGCGCCCTGGCTGATCGCGATCTTCGCCCAGCGCTGGGGCTACGATGCCGAAGGCCGCAAGGTGAAGCATTATTACGTGCCGGAATCGGTCGGCATCGCCGCCGGCTTCCTGATCGCCTCGCTGCATCAGGCCGGCTTGGCGACGCTGACCCATACGCCGGCGCCGATGAACTTCCTCAACGAACTCTGCGGCCGGCCCGACAATGAAAAGGCGCTGATCCTGCTGGTGGTCGGCTATCCCGCCGAAGGCTGCGTCGTGCCTGCCATTGGCAAGAAGCCGCTGGAGGAGATCGCGAGCTTCCTGTGAGGGGGCTGTATGGAAGGCGCGAAGGGCGCGGGGAACCCCTCCCCCTTGTGGGGAGGGGCAGGGGTGGGGGTCGCAAAGCCCGAGCGATCGGCTCGAACCCGAAGGCGCTGCCGTCGCTGCCAGACCCGAATTTTGCCAACGCTCACCAGGTGGAACCACCCCCATCCCCATACCCTTCCCCACAAGGGGGAAGGGAGGAGCCCAGGCGATCGGCCTGGGGCACTTGAGCAATCGCGCCGGCCATGGCTGATGTAGCAGTCTTGGCCGGCAGGAGATTCGTTCACGTCATGCAGACCGGTTCGCCGCCGATCCGCCGGGCCATGGTGCTCGCCGCCGGGCTCGGCAAGCGCATGCGCCCGATCACCGATACGCTGCCGAAGCCGCTGGTCGCGATCGCCGGCAAGACCATGCTCGACCATGCGCTCGATCGCCTCGCCGAAGCCGGCGTCGCGGACGCCGTGGTCAATGTCCATTATCTCGCCGAGCAGATCGAGGCGCGCGTCGCCGGTCGCTCTCGCCCGAAGATCGTCATCTCTGATGAGCGCGACGTCCTGCTCGAAACCGGCGGCGGCGTGAAGAAGGCGCTGCCGCTGCTCGGCAATGAGCCCTTCTTCCATATCAACTCGGATTCGCTCTGGAGCGAGCGCGGGGCGTCCAATGTCGCCGCCATGGCCGCTGCCTGGGATGCGGGGCGCATGGACATGCTGCTCCTGCTCGCCGAGCGTGAGAGCAGCGTCGGCTTCGACGGTGCCGGCGACTTCTTTCGGGACGAGGCCGGCAGGCTGACGCGGCGCGGAAAGGCGGCGAGTGCGCCTTACGTCTATGCCGGCGTCGCGATCATCAAGCCGGAGCTGTTCGCGGATACCCCGGACGGGCCGTTCTCGCTGAACCTGCTATTCGATCGCTGCATCGCCGCGGGAACCCTCTTCGGCCATCTGCTCGACGGTCGCTGGCTCCATGTCGGCACGCCCGAGGCGATCCCGCTGGCGGAGCAGGCCTACGCCGCCCATCAGGGCAGCTGACGCGATGGCCGGGCTCAACCTGTTCAGCATCCCGGCCGGCGCGCCCTTCCTCTCCGTGCTCGCCGAGGCGCTGATCGCAGGCCGCTTCGGCAGGGCTTTCGACCCGATCGATCCCACTGCCCTCTCGCGCACCACGCTCTATCTGCCGACGCGCCGTGCCGCTCGCGCTTTTTCCGCGGTGCTCGCGGAAAAACTCGGCGGCCGGCCGCTGCTGCTGCCGCGGATCGTGCCGCTGGGGGATGTTGACGAGGCCGAGACGGCGCTGATCGCCGGCGCGAGCGATGCGTTGGCGCTGGAGCGGACCGCGCCGATCGATCCCTTGCGCCGCCGCTTCATCCTGACGACGCTGATCTCGGCCTGGGGCCGCACCGCGAACCGCCAGCATCTCAGGCTCGACCCGGCCGAGCCTGCATTGATGCCGGCGACGCTGGCCGAGGCCTGGGGCCTCGGCGGCGATCTCGCTCATCTGCTCGACCAGTTGCAGACCGAAGGCGTCTCGCCGACGCGGCTGAAGGGTCTCGATGCCGCCCGCTTCGACGAGATCTGGCAGTTCAACGCCCGTTTCCTCGACATCATCGCCGAGGCCTGGCCGGCGATCCTCGAACAGCGCGGCGAATGCGACCCGGCCGAGTTCCGCAACCGCATGCTCGCCGCCGAGCGCGACAGACTACTTGCCGGCGACTTCCTCGGGCCGGTGATCGCGGCGGGCTCGACCGGTACGGTCCCGGCGACGGCCCGCCTGCTCGCCGCACTCGCTCGCGCGCCAAACGGCGCCGTCATCTTGCCCGATCTTGACGAAGCGCTCTCCGAGCAGGGCTGGCGCGCCATTGTCCAGGAGCCGGCGCCCTCGCATCCGCAGGCGGCGCTGCATCGCCTGCTCGACGAGATCGGCGCGAGCCGGGACGAAGTCGTCACCCTTGCCGAGCCCTCGCTTGCTCTGGGCACTCGCCGCGACCTGTTGCGCCGGGCCCTCCTGCCCGCGTCGGTCACCGATGACTGGGCCGGTGCTGCGCCGATCGCCGCCGGGGCGCTCGACGGCCTGCGCATCGTCGAAGCCGCGGATGAGCGCGAGGAGGCGCTGGTTGCAGCGCTGGCTTTGCGCGAGGCTCTGGAGGAGCCGGATGCCCGCGCTGCCCTGATCACGCCCGATCGCGGCCTTGCCGAGCGCGTCGCCGTCGAGCTCCGGCGCTGGGGCATCCAGGCCGATGATTCCGCCGGAATGCCGCTTGGCCGCTGGCCGGCCGGTGCTCTGCTCCGGCTGGCGCTCGATGCGGTCGATGGCAATCTCTCGCCGGCGAGCCTCGTGGCGCTGCTTGCTCACCCGCTCTGCCGGCTCGGCTTGCCGGAAGTGCGCTTGCGGCAGGGCGCGGCGGCGCTGGAGATCGGCTGCTGGCGCGGCGAGGCCGTCGGCCTCGGTTTCGCCGGCCTGCGCCGCGCCTTCGAGGCGATGCCAGAGCTGCGGGAAGCGACCTATGCACCGCGCCCGCGTCGCCGGCTGACGGGCGAGGATATCGGCGCGGCCGAAGAGGTGCTCGCCGCGCTGGAAGACGCGTTCGCCCCGCTCGTGGCGGCGCTGGCGGGTCCCTCACCGGGATTGCGCGAGATCGCGGCGCAGGCCCGCCGTGCGGTCGAGAAACTGAGCGGTGACGATGATGGCGCCGTCCTCGCCTGGCACGGGCCGGATGGCGAGGCGCTGGCCGCCCTGTTCGACGATCTTGACGCAGCGCTGCCGGAGGCGCCGGGCGAGGGCCGGGCCCGCGACTGGATCGCGATCCTCGAAGGTCTGATCGGCGAGCGCGTCGTGCACCGCAGCGACCCCGGCCATCCCCGCGTCAAGATCTGGGGCCTGCTCGAAGCCCGCCTGCTCGAGGCCGAGCATGTCGTGCTCGGCGGGCTGATCGAGAGCGTCTGGCCACCGGCGACCGAAACCGATTCCTTCATCAACCGGCCGATGCGGGCGGAACTGGGCCTCTCCCCGCCCGAGCGCCGCATCGGCCAGACCGCGCATGACTTCGTCGCGGCGGCGCTCGCAGGCAAGGTGACACTGACCCGGGCCCGCAAGGCCGGCGAGGCCGAGACGATCCCCTCGCGCTTCTGGCAGCGGCTCAAGGCGGTCGCGCCGGCCGACGCCTGGGCCGACGCCGAGGCGCGCGGGCGCGAGCTGGTGACGTGGGCGGGGTTGCTGAGCGGGCCGGCCGATCTTCTGCCGGTAGCGCGGCCGAAGCCTCACCCGGCACCGCATCTGCAGCCGAAGCGGTTCAGCGTCACCGAGGTCGAGACGCTCTATCGCGATCCCTATGCGGTCTATGCTCGCAAGATCCTCAGGCTCGACGCCCTGCCGGAGCTGGTCGAGGACCCCGGCGCGACCGATCGCGGCTCGCTGCTGCACGACATCGTCGGAACCTTCGCCGAGACCTATCCGGAGCAGGTTCCGGCCGGCGCCCTCGGCAGCTTGATCGAGATCGGCGAGCGGTTCTTCCGCGCCTATGAGGAGACGCCCGAGGTCCGCGCCTTCTGGTGGCCACGCTTCCTGCTGATCGCGCAGAACTTTCTCGGCTGGGAGGAAAGGCGGCGGCCCCGGCTCGCCCGCATCGCGGTCGAGCGCGACACGCAAGGCGAATTTCCACTGGCGGACGGCACCTCGATCCTGCTGACCGGCCGGGCAGACCGGGTCGAGATCACGCGCGAGGGGTCGTTACGCATCATCGACTTCAAGACCGGCGCGCCGCCGAGCGAGGAGCAGGTCCGCCTCGGCTTCGCCCCGCAATTGACGCTGGAAGCCGAGCTCGCCCAGCGCCACGGCTTTTCCCCCGACATCCTGCCCGGCCCGGTCGAGGCCCTGCTGTACCTCAGGCTCAACCACGATCCCAAGAGCTGGGAGAAGGACAAGAAGCTGTCGTTCAAGGACGAAACGCAGGCCGACGTCACGGCCCGTCATCTCGTGCAACTGCTCGATCATCTTTCCGTGCTGCGCGCCGGCCGCGAGCCCTGGCTGTCGCGCCGTGCGCCGGCCTACATCAAATACGCCAGCCCCTATGACCAGCTCGCCCGGGTCAAGGAGTGGTCGGCAGCGCCCGATCTCGGCGGCGATGCCGGAGACGAGGCATGAGGGCGATGTTCTGGCGAGATGGCGGAACCGCAACCGGCCCTCTCCCCCCTTGTGGGGGAGAGCTGGAGAGGGGGGTAGCCAGCCGTGAGGCTGATCATCGACGAAGTCTCGATGCCGCTCACCTAGTCACCCCCCTCCCAACCCTCCCCCACAAGGGGGGAGGGCTCCCGCGCCTCATTGGCGACGTCGGATATCGACGGCAGCTCTCGCAAGCGAGCGCTCTGCCATGACGCCCGCCGGCTGGACCATTCCCGAGCAGACGCGCCGCAATCAGTCGCTCGCGGCCGAGCCCGATCTCAGCGCCTGGGTCTCGGCCAATGCCGGTTCGGGCAAGACCCATGTGCTGGTCAACCGCGTACTCAGGCTGTTGCTCGACGGCGTCGCGCCCGGCCGCATGCTCTGCATCACCTATACCAAGGCCGCAGCCGCCAACATGTCGAACCGGGTCTTCCGGGCGCTTTCGGTCTGGGCGGTGGCGTCCGACTCGGTGCTGTGGGCGGCGCTGTCGGCGCTGACGGGAAAGCTCCCGGCAGCGAGCGACATCAGCCGGGCGCGGCGGCTGTTCGCGCAGGCGCTGGAGACGCCGGGCGGCCTCAAGATCGAGACGATCCACGCCTTCTGCACCCGCGTGCTGCAGAGCGCGCCCTTCGAGGCCAACGTCCCGCCGCGGTTCGAGGTCGCCGACGATCTCGCCCAGGCCGAGCTGATGCGCGATGCAAGGCGCGACCTGCTCGCTGCGGCCGAAGCCGATCCGGACGGCCCGCAGGCCCGGGCGCTCAGCTTCATGGCCGAGCACGCGGCGCAGGACACCTTTGACCAGATCATGCGCGAGGCACTGCATCAGCGCGCCGTGTTCAGCGATGCGCAAGGGCGGGCGCGGCGGCCGGAGGAGATCGTTACAGGACTCTCCGCCTTCCTCGGCATTGCGCCGGAGTTGACGGCGGATGAGGTCAGGGCGCGCTTTTGTGCCGAGCTCGGCGAGATTCCCGACCTCACCGGACTGATCGACGCCTTCGGCTCCGCGAGCGAGACGAGGCAGCGCGCGGCAGCGGCACTGCGATCGGCACTGGCGCAGGAGCAAGGCCGCGATCTGATCGCCGCCTGCCGCGCCGGGCTGCTGACCCTGGAAGGCACTGTCAGCCAACATGTCCGCGGCAAGGGCAAGAGCGTCCTGTCCGATCATCTCGACGCGGCGCTCGACGCCGTCGCCACCTGCCTGAGCGAAGCCATCGAGCAGCTCAATGCCATCACGGTGCGCGAGCGCAGCGCGGCGCTGTCTGTGCTGGTGACGCATATCCTCGCCGCCTATCGCAAGCTGAAGGCGCAGCGCTCGCTGCTCGACTATGACGATCTGATCGCCAAGACGCGCTCACTGCTCGACCGGGTCGATCCGGCCTGGGCGCTCTACAAGCTCGATGCCGGCATCGACCACATCCTGCTCGACGAAGCCCAGGACACCAGCGAGGCGCAATGGGCGATCCTGCGCCGTCTCGCCGAGGAGTTCTCGGCCGGAGAGGGCGCGCGTGAGCTGGTGCGGCCGCGCACCGTCTTCGTCGTCGGCGACGAGAAGCAGTCGATCTACGGCTTCCAGGGCGCGGCGCCCGCCCATTTCAGCGAGGAAAGGCGGCTGCTCGGCCGGCGCCTCCAGGAGGCGGGCCAGCGGTTCGAGCCGATCAGCCTCACCACCTCCTTCCGTTCGGCGCCTGACATCATGCGCGCGGTCGATGCGGTGTTCGCGCCGCGGGAGCATTGGCGCGGCCTCGTCTTCGACGGCGGCGCCGGGCCGGAGCGGCACGACACGGTCAAGCGCGCGGCGATCGGGGCTGTCGATCTCTGGCCGGTCTCCGCCGACGATGCCGGCGACAAGCCCGACGCTTGGACCGCACCGGTCGATGCGCCCGAGCGGCGCTCGGGCCTGGTCAAGCTCGCCGCCCGCATCGCCGATGTGCTGAAGCGCTGGAGCGATGCCGGCCGCGACGATATCGGGCGGCCATTCAAGCCCGGCGATGTGATGATCCTGCTGCGCCAGCGCGGCGCGCTGTTCGAGGCGATCGTCAAGGCGCTGAAGGATCGCGGCGTGCCCGTTGCCGGCCGCGACCGGCTGACCCTGGCCGACCATCCGGCGGTCGAGGATCTGGTCGCGCTCGGGCGCACCATCCTGCTGCCGCAGGACGATCTTTCGCTGGCGATCACGCTGAAGACGCCGCTCTTCGGCCTCGACGACGATGATCTGATGCGCCTCGCGCCGGAGCGGAAGGGCTCATTGCGCGAGGCTTTCCGCCAGGCAGCGCAGACCGAGCCGCGTTATGCCGCGATCGAGGCACGGTTGACCGAGCTCGCCGAAGAGGCCGGGCGCTGCGGCCCGTTCCGCTTCTTTGCGGGGCTGCTTGGGCCAGGCGGCGGTCGCAATCTCGCGCTCGCCCGGCTCGGCCCGGAGGCCGCCGACGCGCTAGACGCTTTCCTCAGTGCCGCGCTCGATCATGAGCGCCGCTATGGCCCCTCGCTTGCCGGCTTCCTGCACCATATCGGCGCGGTGGCGACGCAGGTGAAACGTGATCTCTCAGCCAGCGCCGGCGAAGTCCGGGTCATGACCGTGCACGGCTCGAAAGGGCTGGAGGCGCCGGTCGTCATCCTCGCCGATCTCGGCGTCGCGCCGGGCGAGCGGCGGCTGCCGAAGCTGATGGCGGTCGCGCCGCCGCGCGGCGCGCAGGTGCCGGTCTGGCCGACGAAGCGGGCCGACGATCCCGCCGCGATGCGGCGCGCCAAGGACGCGATCGTCGCGCAGATGGTCGAAGAGCATCACCGCCTGCTCTATGTCGCGCTGACCCGCGCCGAGGAGCGGTTGATCCTCTGCGGTACGCAAGCCAAGGGCGAGGCGCCGGAGGGCTCCTGGTACGCCATGGCCGGCATTGGCCTCGCCGGCTCCGAGCCCTGGCTGCGGGACGTGCCGGCCCCCGATGGCGACGGCGAGGTCCGCCGCTTCATGGTCTCCCGGCCGGGAGACGTAGCGGCCGAGGAGGGCGTTGCGGCCGCGGCCGCGACTACGCCGCCGGACTGGCTGACGCGTGCTGCAGCGGAAGAGGCTGAGCCCGCGCCGCCGCTGCGCCCGTCGAGCGCGCTCGCCGCTGCCGACGCGCAGGAGCGCCCGCATGACGGGCCTTTCCTCGCCGGAGCCGCAGCGGCCGGCCGACTCGCGCATCTGCTGCTACAGGTTCTGCCGGAGGTGCCGCCGGAACGGCGCGCCAGCACGGCCCATGCGCTGGCGGAGGCGCGTGGCGGCTCGCTGCCGAAGGAGCGACGCACCGGAATCGTCGAAGACGCGCTCGCGCTCATTGCCGCACCGGAATTCGGCGGACTGTTCGGGCCGGGCAGCCTCGCCGAGGTGCCGCTCGCGGGCGAGATCACCATGGCTGATGGCATGAGGCGGCCAGTACAGGGCCGGATCGATCGGCTCGCTGTCAGCGATGACGAGGTGCTGATCGCCGATTTCAAGACGGCCGCGCGCCCGCCCGAGAACGCAGCTGCATTGCCCGCATCGACGCTGGCGCAGCTTGCGGTCTATCGGCGGCTCATCGGCGAGATCTATCCCGACCGCCGGGTCAGGGCGATTGCGATCTACACGGCGAGCCTGAAGCCGCTGGAGCCCGGTGCCGAACTGCTCGACGCTACCCTGGCGAATATGACGGATCAGCCCCGCTTCACCGGCAGGTGAGCCAGCCTTGACCCTGTGCCCGCCCGTTCATAGCTTCAGCGGTGAATGGCGGCGTTGTTGCCGCGCGCGAATCGAAAGGCGATGAGCCATGGCGACGACCAAAGTGACCGATGCGAGCTTCGAGGCCGATGTGCTGAAGTCGAGCGAGCCGGTGGTTGTGGATTTCTGGGCTGAGTGGTGCGGCCCCTGCCGGATGATCGGCCCGGCGCTCGAGGAGATCGCCGGCGAGATGAACGGTAAGGTCAAGATCGTCAAGATGAACGTCGATGAGAACCAGCAGATCCCGGCTCAGTTCGGCATCCGTTCGATCCCGACGCTGATGCTGTTCAAGGACGGTAAGCTGGCCTCGCAGAAGGTCGGCGCCGCCCCGAAGAGCGATCTGTCGCGCTGGATTTCGGCTGCGGTCTGACCTGGAGCTGATGTAATAAAAAAGGCCCGCCCTCGACGAGGGCGGGCCTTCGTCATTTCAGCCTCTCGCTTCGGTCACTTCGAGCGGTTGTCGAGCGCCCAGGCGCCGGCGCCGGCGAAGACCAGATAGAAGAAGACGAAGCAGTAGAGGATCGCGGCGTCGCCGCCATTCAGGAGCGGATAGACGCTGCGCGGCGCATGGAACATCCAGTAGGCATAGGCCATCTCGCCCGCGAGGATGAAGGCGACGGGGCGGGTACACAGGCCGATCAGGATCAGCAGGCCGCCGAAGGTTTCGAGGACGGCGCCGAACCAGAACAGCGTGAACATCGCCGGGAGACCGTTGGCCGGCGGAGCCGGGAAGCCGAACAGCTTCTGCGTGCCATGGGCGATGAAGATCAGCGCCGCCGCGATGCGCAGCAGCGCGAGCGCCTGCGGCGCATAGCGATTCAATGAGTTGAGAGCCTGCATGGGGCGGGGCACCTTCCGTCCGATTTGAATTGGTCTAAGCAATTGTGTTTGCTGGCGAAGAAGCCCTTCTGCCGCTCGGCGCTTGTCTTCGGCCGGCAATGGCCGATCAAGTCACGTTTTCGTTTGCAGCGCAGCAAAACCGGTGAGCGGTAAATCGGCAACAGCGGTAAGCTCCGTTCACCATTGCAGAAAAATCGCCGGAATCGGGCTTAACCACCTCTTAAAAGCGCCATGTTTGAATCCTGTCTGGTAATCACCGGGCTGTGTACTGCGGCGCGGCGGTGGGGCCTGAACGGGGCGGGATGAACGACCGGTCGAAACGAGGCGGAGAGCGGCGCGAGCCGTCGTTCGAGCGTGCGCGCGACGATTACGAGCGCGACGACGGAGATTTGCGCCTGTCGGCCGAGGATCGCCCCTATCGCGGAGGAAGGAACCCGGTGGCACCGCGCCAGCAACCGAGCCGCCAGAAGACCCCACCGCGTGGCGGCCGCAAGCAGCGCCGCAAGCGCGGCTCCTTCTTCGGTCGCATTGTCTATTGGGGCTTCGTGCTCGGCCTCTGGGTCGTGCTCGGGCTTGGCGGCCTGGTCGCCTATCACGCCGCGCAATTGCCGCCGATCGATCAGCTCACCGTGCCGAAGCGGCCGCCCAACATCGCCATTCTGGCGGCTGACGGCTCGCTCCTCGCCAATCGCGGCGAGACGGGTGGGCGCACGATCACGATCGGCGAGGTGCCGCCCTATCTGCCCAAGGCCTTCGTCGCGATCGAGGACAAGCGCTTCTATGAGCATTTCGGCATCGATCCGATCGGCCTCAGCCGCGCTGTCGTCAACAACCTGACGAAGCGTGGCGGCATGCAGGGCGGCTCGACCCTGACCCAGCAGCTCGCCAAGAACCTGTTCCTGACCCAGGAGCGTACCGCCGCCCGCAAGATCCAGGAAGCAATCCTGTCGCTCTGGCTGGAGCGGACCTACACCAAGGACCAGATCCTCGAGCTCTATCTCAACCGCGTCTATTTCGGCTCGGGCGCCTATGGCGTCGAGGCGGCGGCGCAGCGCTATTTCAACAAGTCGGCGCGCTCGGTCTCGATCGCCGAAGCCGCCATGCTTGCCGGCCTCGTCCAGGCGCCGTCGCGGCTTGCACCCAACCGCAACCCCGAAGCGGCCGAGAAGCGTGCCCAGCTCGTCATCACCGCCATGGCCGATCAGGGCCTGATCTCGCAGGCCTCGGCCAAGACGGCGCTCGTCGCCCCGGCCGAGGTGCCCGAGCGCGTCGGGGCCGGCTCGGTCAACTACGCCGCCGACTACGTCATGGACGTGCTCGACGACTTCATTGGCGCGATCGAGGGCGACGTCACCGTGCTGACCACGGTCGACACCAAGCTGCAGAGCTCGGCTGAGACGATCCTGGTCGATGCGCTCTCGGCGCAGGGGAGCAAGCTCAACGCCTCGCAGGGCGCGGTGGTCTCGCTGGCGCCGGACGGCGCGATCCGCGCGCTGATCGGCGGGCGCGACTACACCAAGAGCCAGTTCAACCGCGCCACGGCGGCGCATCGCCAGCCGGGCTCGTCCTTCAAGCCGTTCGTCTATCTCACCGCGATCGAGAAGGGCATGACGCCGGATACGATCCGTGACGATTCCCCGGTCTCGATCAAGGGCTGGGAGCCGGAGAACTACTCCCGCAACTTCCGCGGCCCGGTCACGCTGCAAACCGCCTTCGCCCATTCGCTCAACACGGTCGTGGCGCGCCTGATCCAGGAGGTGACGCCGCGCGAGGTCGTGCGCACGGCCCAGCGCCTCGGCATCAACTCGTCATTGCAGGCCAATCCGTCGCTGTCCCTCGGCACCTCGGAAGTGACGCCGCTTGAGATGACCGCCGCCTATGCCAGCTTCGCCAATGGCGGCCAATCGGTGCTGCCCTATGTGATCCGCGAGGTCAGGTCGACGAGCGGCAAGGTCGTCTATGCCCGCAAGGCGAATAATTTCGGCCCGGTGATCCAGCCGCAGACGCTTTCGATGATGAACTCCATGTTCCACGCGGTGATGACGGGCGGCACCGGCAGCAAGGTCAACCTTCCCGGCTGGGAGGTCGGCGGCAAGTCGGGCACGACGCAGGATTATCGCGACGCCTGGTTCGTCGGCTTCACCGGGCGACTCGTCACGGCCGTCTGGGTCGGCAACGACGACAACTCGACGATGAAGCGCGTCACCGGCGCCGGCCTGCCGGCCGAGATCTGGGGCAAGTACATGAAGGCAGCCCATGCCGGCCAGCAGCCGGTGCAGTTGCCGGGCGGGCTCTGGCAGTCGGCGCCGAAGTCGATCTTCGACACCGGCGAGCCGGTCGCCGGCGTCGCGCCGTCGCCGCGGACCCAGCAGGCCGCCACCGGCGATCGCGCCTGGACGCCGCCGGCGCCGCAGGAGAAGAATTTCTTCGAGCGCCTGTTCGGCGGGTAGCCCGCCGTCATTCCGGGGCGCCGCGCAGCGGCGAGCCCGGAACCCAGAACCGATGCGAGCGGTCGATAGGGCGCTACGAGCGTCGCGTTCTTCTGCAAACGGCATCGGCTCTGGATTCCGGGCTCAGGCCTGTCGGCCTGCCCCGGAAAGACGGAGGCGCGACGTCAGGTTCCGCGTGGCTTGGCGCGAGTCGTCGGCGCGGCTGCCGCCGGTTCGTCCGGCCAGGGATGGCGCGGATAGCGCCCCTTCATCTCGGCTTTCACCGCCGCCCAGGAGCCGCGCCAGAAGCCCGGCAGGTCGCGCGTCACCTGGATCGGCCGATGCGCAGGCGAGAGCAGCTCCAGCACGAGCGGCACGCGCCCGCCGGCGAGCGAAGGGTGCTGCGCCAGCCCATACAATTCCTGCACCCGGACCGAGATCGTCGGGCCGGCCTCGGCGCCATAGTCGACCGCGAGCTGCGAGCCGGTCGGCGCCGCAAAATGCGTCGGCGCCTCCGCGTCGAGCCGCCGCTTCAGCTCCCAGGGCAGCAGGGTCGAGAGCGCGGTGTCGAGATCACTTGCGGTGATTGCCGAGAGCGAGCTTCGGCCGACGATGTTCGGCGCCAGCCAGTCTGAGACGTTGTCGGCGAGCCCGCTATCGGAGAGGTCGGGCCAGCCGGTATCCTCCCCTTCGGCCACCCGCAGGAAGGCGACACGCTCGCGCAATTGCGCCTGCGCTTTACCCCAAGGCAGCGCGTCGATCCCGAGAGCGGCGATACCCTTCGCCAGTACCTCGGCATTCTCCGCCGAAGTCTCGACCGGCAAAGGCCGCTCGGCCAATACCAGCGCGCCGTATTTGCGGGCGGCGCGCGCCCGCAGCGCCTGTGCCTGCCGGTCGAACACGGTCTCGTTGCGCTCCGACAGGGCGATTCGGATCAGACCGGAGCCGGCGAGCGCGGCGATCTCGGCCTCGCTGATCGCGGCGGCGCTGAGGATGCGGGCCTGCTGCGCGCTTCCCGTCATCTCGCCGACCACGAGATAGGGTTCGCGCGCCAGCCTCTGGCCGGGCTCAAGCGCCGCGCCCCGGCCATTGGCGAGCAGGTATTGCCCGGAACCGAGCTGGCGCGCCTTGGCGACGCGATCGGGAAAAGCGAGCGCCAGCAGGAGCCCGGGCGAGAGCACCTGCTCCGCGCCGGCCGGGACCTTGCTCGCCGCCTGCCGCGCCCAACCCTCGGCGAGGCGGCGCATGTCGCCGGCACGGCCGCCGTGCTCGCGCCCGAAGCGCTCCAGCCGCTCGGCGAGATCGATCGCATCGCCGCCGAGCCCGCGTTCGACCAGCAGCGCGGCTAGCAGAGCGGCCGGCTCGCCTTGGCGATGATGTGCCGCGCCGACCACCATATGCGCGAGCCGCGGCGGCAGCGGCAGCGCCTGCAGCGCCTTGCCGCTTTCGGTGATGCGGCCATCTGGATCGAGGGCATCGAGATCATTGAGCAGCGCCCGCGCCTCCTTCAGCGCCGGTGCCGGCGGCGGGTCGAGGAAGGCGAGCTGAGTCGGATCTGTGACGCCCCAGGCGGCGCAGTCGAGCAGGAGCGGGGCGAGGTCGGCCGACAGGATCTCCGGCCGGGCGAAGGCTTCGAGTGAGCCGTTCGCGGCCTCTTCCCAGAGCCGGTAGCAGATGCCGGGCTCGGTGCGGCCGGCGCGGCCACGGCGCTGGTCGGACGCCGCGCGGCTGGCGCGCTGGGTGACGAGGCGGGTCACGCCGATATCGGGCTCGTAGAGCGGTACGCGGGCGAGGCCGGAATCGATGACGACACGCACGCCCTCGATCGTCAACGAGGTCTCGGCGATCGAGGTGGCGAGCACGACCTTGCGCTTGGCCTTGGGCGCCGGCAGCACGGCGCGGTCCTGCTCGGCCTGGTCGAGCGCGCCATAGAGTGGTGCGATCTCGACTGAGGGATCGCGGAGCTTCTCGCGCAGGCGTTCCTCGACGCGCCTGATCTCGCCCTGGCCCGGCAGGAAGACGAGCAGCGAGCCTGCCTGCTCGTTCAGCGCCCGAAGGACGGCCTCGGTGACCTGGTCCTCGATCCGTTTCAGCGGGTCTCGGCCGAGATAGCGCGTCTCGACCGGATAGGCGCGGCCCTCGCTCTCGATCACTGGTGCATCGTCGAGAAGCCGCGCGACCCGCGCGCCGTCGAGCGTCGCCGACATCACCAGGATGCGCAGGTCCTCGCGCAAGCCGGCTTGGGCATCGAGCGCCAGCGCCAGTCCGAAATCGGCATCGAGCGAGCGCTCGTGGAATTCGTCGAACAGCACGGCGGCGACGCCGTCGAGCGTGGGATCGTCGAGGATCATCCGGGCGAAGACGCCTTCGGTGACGACCTCGATCCGCGTCTTCGGCCCGACCTTGGAGCCGAGTCGGACGCGCAGGCCCACCGTCTCGCCGACACGCTCGCCGAGCGTCTGCGCCATGCGATTGGCCGCGCCGCGCGCCGCGAGGCGCCGCGGCTCCAGCACGATCAGCTTGCCGGGCTTGCCGTTACCTTTGGTCCAAGGCTCGTCGAGCAGGGCGAGCGGCACGCGCGTGGTCTTGCCGGCGCCGGGCGGCGCGACGAGCACGGCGTTCGGTCGCTCGCACAGGGAGCCGGCGAGAGCGTCGAGAATCGCGTCGATCGGTAAGGCTGTGTCGAAGGCGCGCATGGGCCTGCGATGTGGCGCAGGTGGTGCGCGTGTGCAAGCTGCGTCAGGCGGCGGCCTGTTTCAGCCCAACCTCGAACGGTGTCATGCTGACAGCGCCGGCCTTTGCCGAAACCAGCGTGTTGCAGGGCAGCGCCTGCCAGCACTCGCGCGCGGCATCGACCGGCTCGGAGGCGATGATCACGGCATCGCCGCGATCGCAGAGATAAAGCGTCGGCGGCTTTGAGTCGGAGGACCAGCGCACGGCATGGATCGTCTCGCCATCGGCGAGTGCGGCGGCACAGCGCAGGGGCTCGCGCACGCCGGCCTCCTGCATCAGCGCCAGCGCGTCGCCCAAGGCTCCCGCAAGCGCATCGCTGGGCGCTGCGCCCTCGGCGATGCGCGCCAGCGCCAGCAGGAACAGTGCCTCGGAATCGGTGGTGCCGACACGGGCTCCGTAGAGGCCGTCCGGGATCAGGCTCTCGAGCCTGCGCCTGATCAGGGCATAGCCGCCGACCTGGCCGTTATGCATGAACAGATATCGGCCATGGACGAAGGGATGGCAGTTCGCCCGCGTCGTCGCCGTGCCGGTCGCGGCGCGCACATGCGCGAAGAACAGATGCGAGCGCACCAGACGCGCGATCGAGAGCAAATTCTCGTCCGACCAGGCCGGCCTGATCTCGCGGTACTGGCCAGGCTCCTCCCGCTCGCCATACCAGCCGACGCCGAAGCCGTCGCCATTGGTGCCGGTCTTGGCCTCCTCGGCGTGCAGCGACTGGTGGATTAGCGAATGGCAGGGCGAGGCGATGAAGTCATCGAGGAAGACGGGGGCGCCGGCATAGGCGAGGAAACGGCACATGATGGTCCCGAATCAGGTGCGGGCAGGACGCCGCAGGAGAAGATTATTCCACGAGAATGAATGCCGGCATAGCGATTCATCTCCCGCGACATGGTCATCCCGGACAAGCGGCGAAGCCGCGCCGATCCGGGATCCATTCCTGACCCGTTCCGGAATGGGTCCCGGGTCTCCCGGAGCCTGCCGTCGGGCCGACCGGAGGTCGGACCCGATGGGTCGCCCGGGACGACCGGGAAGTGAATGCCGGCACGATTGCGAGCCGCATGGCCTTGCTATAACCGTCGCCACGATGGGGTGACGACGACGTCCCGCGGCAAGCGGGCAGGGAAGGGGCCGATTTTCATGCTGACGAAGCTCGCCGGCGCGGCGCTCCTGTTTTCTCTCGCTCCTCAGGCCGCCTTTGCCGCCGGTGACATCGGCGGCGCGACCATGGGCGTCACCTGGGCGCTGCCTTTCGCCGGGATGCTGCTCTCGATCGCGCTCGGCCCGGTGCTGTTCCCGCATTTCTGGGAGCTGAACTACGGCAAGTTCGCCGCCTTCTGGGCGGTGCTGGTCGTCGTGCCGCTGCTGCTGTTCCGCGGCTTCGATCCGGCGCTGGGCGCGCTGCTGCATACCGCGCTGCTCGAATACGTTCCCTTCATCATCCTGCTCTTCGCGCTCTTCACCATCGCCGGCGGCATCCTGATCACCGGCAACCTGCACGGCACGCCGGCGACCAATACGGTACTGCTCGCGATCGGCACGCTGATGGCGAGCTTCGTCGGCACGACCGGGGCCTCGATCATCATGATCCGCCCGGTGCTGCGGGCCAATGACGCCCGGCGCTTCAACGTCCATGTCGTCGTCTTCTTCATCTTCCTGGTTTCGAACATCGGCGGCTCGCTGACGCCGCTCGGCGACCCGCCACTCTTCCTCGGCTTCCTGCGCGGCGTCTCCTTCTTCTGGACGACCACGCACCTGCTGCCGGAGACGCTGTTCGCGGTCGCCGTCCTGCTCGCGCTTTTTTTTGCGCTCGACAGCTGGTTCTTCCGCAAGGAGGAGACCTACCCGCCACTGCGCGACCCGACGCCGGACCGCGCCATCAAGCTGTTCGGCAAGATCAACATCCTCCTGCTCGGCGGCGTCATCCTCGCCATCCTGATGTCGGCGAGCTGGAAGCCTGGCCTTGCCTTCACCATCCATGGCGTCGCCGTCGAATGGCAGAACCTGGCGCGCGACCTTGTCCTGCTCGTGCTCGCAGGCCTGTCGCTCGTCCTGACGCCGAAGCCGGTGCGCGCCGGCAACGAGTTCAGCTGGGGTCCGATCAAGGAGGTCGCCAAGCTCTTCGCCGGCATCTTCGCCTGCATCATTCCGGTGCTGGCCATGCTGCAGGCCGGCCGGAACGGTGCCTTCGCGCCTTTGGTCGCGCTCGTCAGCAACGCCGATGGCAGCGCCGACAATGCCGCCTATTTCTGGCTGACCGGCGCGCTCTCCTCCTTCCTCGACAACGCTCCGACCTATCTCGTCTTCTTCGAGCTCGCCGGCGGCGATCCCAAGGCGCTGATGACGACCGGGGCACTGACACTGACCGCGATCTCGGCCGGGGCCGTCTTCATGGGCGCCAACTCCTATATCGGCAATGCGCCGAACTTCATGGTCTATGCCATCGCCAAGGACCGGAAGGTCGCGATGCCGAGCTTCTTCGGCTACATGCTCTGGTCGGGCGCGATCCTGATCCCGCTCTTCCTGCTGCAGACGCTGATCTTCTTCTGAGGTACTAGCGGACGGTTGTCATTCCGGGACGCCGCGCAGCGGCGGGCCCGGAACCCATATCCGCCGAAGCTGCCGAATGATGCGTGACGACCGCCGCCTGCCCGGGCACCCTCGTGGTCATGGGTTCCGGGCTCGGTCTTCGACCGCCCCGGAATGACGATGTGGTTCCGCCTCGCTCCGACATCGTCTAAACCGCGGCGGACCGATCAGAGAGCCCTTGATGCCCCTGCGCCCCGACACGCTGGCGATGACCGCCGTCCTCGCCATGCTAACGGCGCTCGGCCCACTCTCGACCGACTTCTATTTGCCCTCGCTGCCCGAGATCGCGCGGGTGATGGGAACCGATTTTGCCGGCGCGCAGGCGACGCTCTCGGCCTTCCTGTTCGGTTATGCTGCCGGCCAGGTCATCTGGGGTCCGCTCTCCGACCGTCTCGGCCGCCGGCCGGTGCTGATGATCGGCCTTGGCCTGTTCATCGCCACCACGCTCGCCTGCGCCTTCGCGCCATCGATCGAGGCGCTGGTCGGCGCCCGCTTCGCCCAGGCGCTCGGCGCGTCGGGCCCGATCGTGCTCGGACGGGCCATGGTGCGCGACCTCTATGAAGGCCCGCGCGCCGGCCGCGAACTCGCCCGCATGGGCATGATCATGGGCCTCGTCCCGGCGATCGCGCCCGTCATCGGCGGTGTGCTGCAGAACGCCTTTGGTTGGCGCTCGACTTTCCTCGCCTCGCTCGTCTTCGCGCTGGCCATGCTCGCGATCATCGTGACGATCATGCCGGAGACGCTGCGCCAGCGCTCGCCCGATCGTCTCTCGCTGCCCGCGATCATCCGCGGCTATCGGTTGCTGCTGCAGAGCCGGCCCTACCGGGTCTATGTCGCCTTGACCGCGCTCGCTTATGCCGGCCTGTTCGCCTTCATCTCGGGCTCCTCCTTCGTGCTGATGGGCGTCTACGGCCTGTCGGCGCCGGTCTACGGGCTTTCCTTCGGCTGTGCCGTGCTCGGCTTCATCCTCGGCACCATCATCGCCCAGCGCCTGGTCGGGCAGCAGGGACTCGATGGCGTGATCGCGCTCGGCGTCGCCTGCCTTGCCGGCGGCGGGCTCGCCATGCTGGTCTGCGTTGCGACCGGCTTTGGCGGACCGTTCGGCGTCATTGGCCCGATGGCGCTCTATGCCTGCGGCATCGGCCTGACCATGCCGCAGGCCCAGGCTGCGGCGATGATGCCCTTCCCCGAGCGGGCAGGCGCGGCCTCGTCCCTGACCGGTCTGTGCCAGATGCTGTTCGCAGCCTGCGTCGGCCTGCTCGTTGGCCATCTGCTGAAAGGCAGCGCGCTGCCCTTGCCCGTCGTGATGTCGGTGATCGGCGTGGCGACGCTCATTCTCTTCCACGCCAGCGTCGGAATCCGCGCCGGCAAGGCCTGAGGCTCAGTTCCCCATCCGGTCGCGCCATTGCCGCTCGCCCTGCAGGCAGGAGAGGCGCGATGCTGGGGCCTGCTGCGCCTTCTGGACGAGGGCTTCAGATCCTGAGGCCGGCATTTCCGCGATCTCGCGCACCAGCTTGGTCCGGGTCGCATCGGCGAACTGCTTGCGCTCGCGGATAGGGATGACGAAGGCACCGATGCCGGTGATGACGCATTCCTCGTAGTAGACGTCGAGGTTGTCGATGTCGAAATAGCTCGCCTGCTTCAGCATCACCGGCAGGCCGTTGATGGCGATGCCCTTGTCGCGGGCGGCGTCGCGGGCTTGCGTCACCGGGCGCCCGTCATTGTTGGCGCCGTCGCCGGAGATGTCGATGACGCGGCGCAGCGCCGCGACATTGCTCGTCTCGAGCAGCGAGACAGCGAGATCGATCGCGCCGGAGATCGAGGTGCGCCGCCCGCGCCGCGTCTGCGCCTCGCCGAGCTCCTCGGCGAAGGCGATGGCCGATTGCGGGCTTTCGATGATGGTCCAGGGCTTGACGATGTGCTGGAAGTCGCCGCCCGCCCATTCGAAATAGGTCACGGCGATCTTGCCGATCGCGCCCTTGGCGATGGCTTCGTGCAGCTCTTTCGAGCGGAAGGCCTCGATGTAGCCGTTGCGCTGCAAGGCGAGCTCGTCGAGATCCATCGAGTAGGAGACGTCGACCGCCAGCACCAGCGCGACGTCGACTTCCTCGGGGGGCTGAGCCGCTTGCTGCGCATTGAGCGCCGATGCCGGCCAGAGCCCGACTGCCGCAAGACAAAAGAGACCGAACAGCCAGCGCCGCATCGAAACCTCCGTCATCTGTCCGTCGAAGCGTGACGCCGAAAGGAGGATGGTTTCGGACGAAGGCAGGCTTCAAACGAATGTCGCCGAAGTCTGCGCCCAGTTTCGATTCGCACCAAGCACGAAAGCACACGAAAGCGAGAGTACCAGCCTGAAAACTGGGCAACGCTTTCGAGCGAGCCGGTCTTCCGGCAAGGCTAGCCGTGCCTGCGGTTCTCCACGATGGCGAGGGCGGCCTGGAAGGCCTCCTCGACGCCGAGCGCCGAGGTATCGAGCAGGACAGCGTCCTCCGCAGCCTTCAGCGGAGCGTCGCCACGGCCTGAGTCCCTGGCGTCGCGGCGGCGGATATCGACCAGGATGCCGTCGAGCGTCGCGGCCTCGCCGCGTCCGGCCAGCTCCTTGTGCCGACGTGCGGCGCGGACCTCCGGGGTCGCGGTGACGAAGAGCTTCACCGTCGCGTCCGGGCAGATCACCGTGCCGATGTCGCGCCCATCGAGCACCGCCCCCGCGCCGGCCGCGGCGAAGCGGCGCTGCCGGTCGATCAAGGCGCGCCGGACCGCCGGAATCGCCGCCACGACCGAGGCGGCCTCGCCGATCTCGCGGCCGCGCAGCCGGGCCTCGTCGATCGCAGTATCGTCGAAGCCTGCGGCCGTGGTGGCGGCGGCTTCAACGTCGTCGAGCGGCTCGCCGGCATCGAGCATGGTGCGGGCGACCATGCGGTAGAGCAGGCCGGTATCGAGATAGGGCAGGGCGTAGTGGGCTGCGAGCCGGCGTGCCAATGTGCCCTTGCCGGAGGCCGCCGGCCCATCGACGGCGATGACCAGCCGGTCGGCCTGAGTCGCGGAAGCGGGCGGCTGGGCGTCGGGCACGGCATCGTCTTTCATGTGGTGAGAAGTCGGGCAGATTTCTAAATCACCAGGGGCAATGATGCGAAGCGGTTTTGCAGCCGGTGTCGTGGACTTGCGCCTTGACTCAATCAGGATTTGACAGGGACGCTTGGCCCGACTAACGGACGCCCCTGCTTTTTCCAAACTCAGCACGAACTTGAAGGTCCGACGCAGTGGCGAAACCGGAACTTGGCACCAAGCGCGTTTGCCCGGTCACGGGGCGCAAATTCTACGATCTAGACAAGGATCCGATCGTTTCGCCCTATACCGGCCAGTCCTATCCGCGCTCGTTGTTCGAGCCGCAGGCCAAGGCAGCGGCGGTGGTCGCGCCGAAGCCGGCCGATGACGAGGAAGAGGCCGATCCCGCCGACGGCGCGGTCGAGCTCGTCTCGCTCGACGATGCCGACGCGGAAGCCGCCGAGAAGGAGCCGGTGGTCACCAGCGACGACGACATCGAGATCGAGGATGACGGCGCCGCCACCGATGACGACACCTTCCTGGAGGAGGACGAGGAAGGCGACGATGATGTTGCCGACCTGATCGATGGTGACATCGAGGGCGACGAGGACGTCTGAGTCGCGTCACGATCGCGCCAAAGTCGCGGCTTTGGAAAAAGCGCGACGGGAACGTGACATCAGTGCTTGTGTCTCGGCGCAAGCTTGCCTATAGAGCGCTTCGTCGCTGCGGCGGCGGGCGCGGACCGGCTCTGAGAGCCTTCAGGACCGCGACGATTTCCCGGCCTTTCCCCAAGAAGGCCGGCAGAGTGGGGCCATAGCTCAGTTGGGAGAGCGCTTGAATGGCATTCAAGAGGTCGGCGGTTCGATTCCGCCTGGCTCCACCAAATCTCCCCGATCCCTGATCTTCTGAAGCTCGCTCTTCTCCGGTACGGCTGGGCAGTCGATGCACCGCAGCTCTCTGCAGTGTTGCCGCCGGCCGGCTTCTGATCGGAAGATGCGGGACCGCACACTTCCTCAGCGAACGCCCCATGGGCGGAACCCCTCTCGCGCTTGCCGGGTTGTTAATCATCCGCAGCAGCAGGGAGACAATCCCCATGAGACGGCTCACAGGAATCGCAGCCATCGCCTTTGCTGCCCAGTCAGGACTGGCATGGGCGCAGCCCGCAATCGGCGGCCCGGAAGACAGGCCTCGCAGTCGCGCCGAGCGATCGGCGCCGGACGATCTGGCTCCAGGCTCGGGCGAGCGTGGCGGCCCGCAGCAGCGCCTCGAGCGGCCATCGGGAGCGCCGCGCGGCGCCCAGACGGAGGACCTTCGCGGCGAGGAACCGCAACGTGGGCAGATCCAGCGTCGCGAGCGCGAGCAGGCGCAACGGGAGCGCCTGGACCAGGCTCCGGGCCCGCGCGCACAGCAAGAGCAGCCGCGGGAGCGGCCGCAGCAACGCGAACAGGCGCAGCGCGAACGGCAGGACGATCGGAACGGCCGCAGGTCTCCTGATCAGGCTCAGCCGGACAGCCGTGCACCCCGCTCCCCCGAAACCGCGCAGCCGCAGCGGCCGGACAACAGACCAAGCGCTCCGAGTACGGCACAGCCGGCCCCAAGGCCGGACGACCAGCAGCGGCCCGGCGCCGCTCAGCGCCCTGACACGGCGCAGCCCGGGCCGACAACTCCTCAGCCGGCCGAGAACCGCACCTCGCCGAGTGGGCAGAGTAGCGACAGAGCCCGGGCTGACACCGATAACCAGCGTATTGCCGACACCGTCCGTCAGCGCGTGGAACGCAACGAGGTTCGGCCTGTCCAGAATCTCGGGGTCGCCGTCTCGGTCGGCGCCGAGTTGCCGTCGCGCGTTCAGCTCCAGCCCTTGCCGAGCGAGATCGGCGCGATCCGGCCGCAATATCGCGACTATCGCTACACGGTCTCGGATCGGGAGATCGTCATCGTCGATCCGCGCAGTCGGCGCATCGTCGAAGTCATCGATCGCGGCGGCAAGGCGGGTGGCGTCGATATCTACGCTGCTTTCGAGCATCGGCGCGATGTCAGGCGTTGGCAGCGGCCGGATACGATCGTCTTCCGCGAAGGCGTCGTCCTGCCTGCCGGCGCGCCCTATTACGACCTTCCGGACGAGGTGATCGAACGCCATCCCGATTGGCGCGGCTATCAATACGTCATGACGGAGAGCGAGGAGGTCGCCATCGTCGAGCCGCGGTCGCGCCGCATCGTCGAGGTCGTCGACAAGAACGCGCCTAGGTCGGCCTCTGCGGCCCCTGCCAGCACGGGCGCGATCTCCAGCCCGCCACCGTCGAACGGCCTGGCGGACCGGCATGAGCTCGCGCGGATGATCCTGGCTGATGCCAAACCTGGAGAGATCCAGGGTGTCGACGGCTTGAAGGGAGCGGTCCTGCCGACGCAGGTCGTCCTGCGGCCGCTTCCGGCCGAGGTCGAGCAGCAGGACCAGCAGCTGCGCGGCTACCAATACGCGCTGGTTGGCGACGACGTCCTGATCGTCGATCCCAAGAGCCGCGAGGTCGTCGACGTCATCGAGTGAGCCCATCGCGCACGGCAACCGGCACCTGTCGGTTGCCGCGTGCGATCTGCATCATGCTGCGAAGGGCTTATCGAAGACCCTTCGCAGCTTGTCGGGCTGAGATGGGAAAGTTCTTTCGGCATGCCGCTTCTGCGAGGGGCGGCCGTCCCATGACAGAAACTATATTGAGTGTTTTATTCTGATTGAAGATGCCGAGACATCGATCAGACCTTGGAATGGATCTGTAATAATCTCCTTCCGTAGCCATTCTTTTTAAAAAACACTTCTCTTGACCATGGACAGTGCTGGTCGTCATCGTTGTTGGAAGAGGTCGCGAGGTCCGCGCCCTGTCACAACATTCGCTTTATGCGAGGTGCGCGATGTCCAATGCCGGCCGCCAGCTCACGCTCAACCTGTTCATCTATCCCGGCGGCCATCACGAGGCCGCCTGGCGCTACAAGAACTCCGAGCCGGCGCGGGTGCTCGACATCCGCTACTATCAGGAGCTGGCGCAGAAGGCCGAAGCTGCGAAGTTCGACGCGATCTTCTTCGCCGACGGGCCGTCGCTTCCGGAGAATGTGCGCTATTCGTCGCGGGTGCGCTTCGAGCCGGTCACCTGGCTGACCGCGATCGCCGCCGCAACCGAGAAGATCGGCCTGATCGGCACGGCCTCGACGACCTATAACGAGCCCTACAACCTCGCCCGTCTCTTCGCCTCGCTCGACCATATCAGCGGCGGCCGCGCCGGCTGGAATATCGTCACCACCAGCGATGCCGGCGCCGCCCATAATTTCGGCCTGCCTGAGCATCCGCCTCATGGCGAGCGCTACGAGAAGGCACGCGAGTTCCTCGACGTCGTCACCAAGCTCTGGGACAGCTGGGAGGACGATGCCCTCGTCGCCGATCCGCAGAGCGGCGTCTTCGCCGATGCCGACAAGGTCCATCGCATCGACCATGTCGGCAAGCACTACCGGGTGCGCGGCCCCCTCAACGTCTCGCGCTCGCCGCAGGGGCGGCCGGTCTATGTCCAGGCTGGCTCTTCGGAAGACGGTCGCTCCTTCGCGGCGCAGTTCGCCGAAGCGATCTTCACGGCGCATCAGACGCTCGCCAGCGCGCAGGAGTTCTATTCCGACATCAAGGCCCGTGCTGCCGCTCTCGGCCGCCGGCCGGATCACTTACGCATCCTGCCCGGGATCAGCCCTTTCCTTGGTTCAACACAGGCGGAAGCCGATCGGCTCGAGGAGGAAATCAACGACCTGATCCAGCCGGCCGCCTCGCTGGACCAGCTCAAGCGCATGATCGGCGTCGACCTCAGCGGTTACGACCTCGACGGCCCCGTGCCGCGCCACATCATCGATACCAACGGGCCGAAAGGGCTGGCGAGCCGCTTCCAGCTCGTCGTCGACATCGTCGACCGCGAGAACCCGACGATCCGTCAGCTGATCCAGCGCCTTGCCGGGGCGCGTGGACATCGCGTCGTCGTCGGCACGCCGGAGCATGTTGCTGACGAGATCCAGACCTGGTTCGAGCAAGGTGCCGCCGACGGCTTCAATGTGATGCCGCCCTGGATCCATGGCGGCTTCGAGGTCTTCGTCGCGGAGGTGGTGCCGATTCTGCGCCAGCGCGGCCTGTTCCGGCAGGAGTATTCCGGCTCGACGCTGCGCGACCATTACGGGCTGCCGCGCCCGGACAGCGTCTTCGCCGCGGAGCAGCGCAAGAGCGCCTGAAGCGCTCGGCTTCGTCGACGACCTTCCCCATGCGCGACGCGGTGCGGGCCTAGCCCGCCAGGCGACGCATGCCCATCGAGGACTTCCCATGAAGCTGACCTATCTCCTGCCACTTGCAGTCGCCCTGTTGGCCAGCCCCGCTGCAGCTCAATCCTTGCCGGAGACCGCGCCGATTCCCGAGCGCGTCCCGCCGGGCACGACCTTGGTGATCGGCGATCCGCAGACCAGGGTTGCACTCGCCCTGTCGGGAGAGCTCGCCAGGCTGCCGTTCAAGGTCGAATGGGCCAACATCTCCGGCGGCCCGCAGACGATCGAGGCCTTTCGGGCCAAGGCGCTGGACGTCGGCGCCGTCGCCGACATCCCGCCGATCCATGCGCAATGGACCGGGCTCGAGGTCAGGATCGTCGGCGCCAAGTTCCGGCGCGATCCGATCGGTCATCCGATCTATGTGATCGCCACCGCCCCGGGCTCCGGCATCACCAAGCTCGAGGACATCAAGGGCCGCAAGATCGCCTTCAGCCCCGGCCAGGCGCAGGGCGCGCTGGTGCTGCGCGTGCTGAAGAAGCTGAATCTCAGGCATGACGAGGTCCAGCTCGTCGAATTGCCGAGCGTCGGCGATGCCTATGTCAACGCGCTGGCGAGCAAGCTCGTCGACGCCGCCCCGATCGCAGAGGCGAACAAGCAGCGCTTCGTTCAGAATTATGCGCGCGACGGCGCCAAGGCGCTGCCGCATGGCTTACGCGACGATCCGGCTTATCTCTACGTCGTGAAGGCCGCGCTGGAGGATCCGGGCAAGGCGGCGGCGATCCGCGCCTATGTCCAGGCCTGGGGACGTGCGGCGAAGTGGATCGAGACCCATCCCGAGGAGTGGATTAAGGGCTATTACGTCAAGGACCAGGGCCTGAAGCCCGATGCCGGCCGCTTCCTGGTCGAATCGAACGGTGATCCCGACGTGCCGCTCGACTGGAGCGGGGCGATCGAGCGCCAGCAGGAAACCATCGACCTCCTCGCGGCCGAGCTGAAGAAGCCGGTGCTGAAGGCACAGACACTGTTCGACCGGCGCTTCGAGCAGGTCGCCGGCGCGGCCTATCAGGGAGAGTGAGCCATGGCGGACATCTCGCTCTCCGGGGCGCATGGCGCAACCGATCCCAGCTGGCTCAAGCTTGCCCGCAACCACCCTGTCGGCACGGTTGACAGGCCTCGTCGCCGGCGCAAGCTCGGCCCGGGCCTGCCGATACCGTATGGTGCCGCTCTCGGGCCGGCCTTGCTGCTCGCCCTCTGGAGCATCGGCTCGGCGACGGGCATCATCGACGACCGCATCCTCTCGGCGCCCTGGACGGTGGCGACGACCGGCTGGGAGCTGATTCAGGACGGACGCCTGCAGGAGAACCTCTGGACCTCGTTCCAGCGCTCCTTCTGGGGCATCGTCGCCGGCGCCACGCTCGGCGTCATCGCCGGCCTCAGCCGCATCGGCGAATACCTCGTCGACGGCCCAATCCAGATCAAGCGCGCCATTCCGGCGCTGGCGCTGATCCCGCTGCTGATGCTCTGGTTCGGCATCGGCGAGGGCATGAAGGTCCTGACGATCGCGCTGATCACCTTCGCGCCGATCTATATCCAGACCCATGACGGCCTGCGCTCCACCGATGCCCGCTTCATCGAGCTCGCCGAGACGCTCGATCTCAGCAATGCGCAGTTCCTGTGCCATGTCGTGCTGCCGGCGGCGTTGCCCGGCTTCCTGCTCGGTCTGCGCTTCGGCGTGACCTATTCCTGGCTGGCGCTGGTCGTGGTCGAGCAGGTCAACGCCACCAGCGGCCTCGGCTACATGATCAACCTCGCCCGCACCTATGGCCAGACCGAGGTCATCATCCTCTGCCTCGCCGTCTATGCCGCGCTCGGCCTGAGCTCGGATTGGCTGGTGCGCTTCATCACCCGAAAGGCTCTGCCATGGCGCAAGATTCTGGCCGACTGAACCAGCCGCCGGTCGTCTCGGTGCGCGGTCTCACGCGCCGCTATGGCGAACGCACCATCATCGACGGCGTCGATCTCGATATCGGCCGCGGCGAGTTCGTCGCTTTGCTCGGCCGCTCCGGTTCCGGCAAGAGCACCTTCCTGCGCGCGCTCGCCGGGCTCGACCACGGCGTGCCGGGTTCAGGTCGGCTCGGTACACCCGATGCGGTCTCGGTCGTCTTCCAGGATGCGCGCCTGCTGCCCTGGAAGAAGGTTGTCGACAACGTCACGCTCGGGCTGAAGGGCGAAACGCCACGCGAGCGTGCCTTGCACGCCCTTGCCGAGGTCGAGCTGACGGCGCGGGCGCAGGCCTGGCCGACGCAGCTCTCCGGCGGCGAGCAGCAGCGCGCCGCGCTGGCGCGCTCGCTGGTGCGCGAGCCGCAGCTCCTGCTGCTCGACGAGCCCTTCGGCGCGCTCGATGCGCTGACCCGCCTGCGCATGCAGGCGCTGCTGCTCGATCTTTGCGCCCGCCATCGCCCCGCCGTGCTGCTCGTCACCCATGACGTCGACGAGGCGATCCACCTCGCCAAGCGCGTGCTGGTGCTCGACGAGGGGCGCTTCATCGTCGACCTCGATGTCGATCTACCGGCCGAAGCCGGGGCACGGCAGAGGCGCTTCGCCGAGGTACGCAGCCAATTGCTGAGCAGTCTCGGCGTCACGGGAGAGGAGTTGCGCCGCGTCGCCTGAGGCGATGCGGCTGCACTCCCCGACTTTCTGCTAGCGCTTGATCGCCGGGCAGGTGCTCTGCGCGAGCGGGCGGAAGGCTTGGTCGCCGGGGATGGTGGCGACGAGGTCGTAGAGGTCCCATTCGCTCTTCGATTCGGCCGGCTTCTTGACCTGGAAGACGTAGAAATCGTGCACCATGCGCCCGTCCTCACGGAGCTTGGCGTTGCGCACGACCTCGTCCTCGATCGGGACCTCGCGCATCCTGGCGATCACGGTCTTGGCCTCGTCCGACTTCGCCGCGGCCACCGCCTTGAGGTAGTGCCGGACCGAGGAATAGATGCCGGCCTGGATTGCCGAGGGCACCGCGCCATGGGCCGCCTTGAAGCGCTCCGAAAAGGCGCGGGTACGCTCGTCGAGGTTCCAGTAGAAGCCTTCGGTCAGGATCGTGCCTTGCGCGGCAGCAAGGCCGACGCTCTTCACATCCATCGCGGTGAGGAAGAAGGCGACCAGCTTCTGCTTGTCCTGGCCAATGCCAAAATCGCGCGCCGTCTTGATCCCAGCGACGGTGTCGCCGCCGGCATTGGCGAGCGCGATCAGATCGGCGCCGGAGCCCTGCGCGGTCAGGAGCTGCGAGGACAGGTCGACGGCTGGGAAGGCATGCCGGACCGAGCCGGCATAGGTGCCACCCTTGGCGGCGACCAGGGCCTTGGCGTCTGCCTCGAGCTGGTGCCCGAGCGCGTAGTCGGCAGTGACCAGATACCATTTGGTGCCGGGCTTGGTCAGGTGGTTGGCGATCCCGGCGACCTGGACATAGGTGTCCCACATCCACTGCACGATATGGTCGGGCTGGCAGGCGTCGCCGGTCAGGCGCGCTGTGCCGCCGGGGAACAGGCCGACCCGGTTCTTGTCCTTCAGCAAGGGCGGGATGGCGAGCTGCAGCGAGGCGTTCGACATGTCGGCGAGCACGTCGACGCCCTGCCGGTCGATCCATTCGCGCGCGATCGCCGAGCCGACATCCGCCTTGTTCTGGTGGTCGGCCGAGATCACTTCGATCTTCATGCCCGAGCATTCGGCCTTCAGGCAGTCCTCGACCGCCATGCGGGCAGCCGTGATCGAGCCCTTGCCGGTGATGTCGGAATAGACGCCGGACATGTCGGTGAGCACACCGATCTTGACGGCGCCGTCCGAGATTTCGGCGGCAGCAGGCAGGCTGCCGAGCAATGCGGTGGCGATGGTGAGCGCCGAGGCCAGTCCCTTCATGTGAAATCCTCCCGTGATTGTCGTTTGTCGTTGCTAGCGATCGTGCCAGTGCGCCATCGGCAGGCCTGCTACCGGCGATCTGAAGCAGGGGATGCGGCTGCCGCGCAGGCTGCCGATATGGGCGGTACGAAGATCGGGCCCGCCGAAGGTGATGCTGGCGAACCAGGGCGCGATTGTCCCGCCGCAGGCGAGCATCAGTTCGGGCGTCACCTCGTCCCGGGTGAAGGCAGCCATCAGCGCCTTGCCGGCGGCGCTGCCGCGATCGTCGTCGAGCAGGATGCGTAAGCTCCCCTCCGGCGTGATCGCGAAGATCCGGTCGAGCATCACGTGCGTGCCCCAGAGATTGCCATGGGCGTCGAAAGCGATGCCGTCGATGAAGGCGCCATGATCGCTCGGGCCGAAAATCTCGCGATCGCTCAGGCTGCCATCGGGCCCAACGCGCAGCCGCGTCACCCGGCAGGCGCAGGTCTCGGCGACGTAAAGCCATTCCTCGCTGGCATCGAGGCGGGTCTCGTTGGTGAAGGCGAAGCCATCAGCGACGATGCGCAGCCGCCCGCCATCATAGAGCGCGACATAGCCGTCGCGGACATCAGGGCTCATCGCCCGCATCCAGTTTGTCGTCCGTGTCGAGATCGTCAGCCAGATCCGGCCCTTGCTGTCGCGCAGCACGAAATTGACCTTGCCGATCGCTTGCCCGTCGACGCGATCGACCAGCACGCGCGTCTCGCCGGAGCGCGTCATCACTTCCAGCCGGTCGGTGCCGAAATTCGAGATCAGCACATCGCCATTGCCGGCGAAGGCGAGGCCGTTCGGCAAGGTGCCGGAGACGAAGCGCGCCTCCTCATCGGCCGCCTCGGCGAAGCCGTGGCTCGTCGTCTGCGTGATCAGCTCCTGTGTGCCATCAGGCCTGATATGGACGACACCGCCGCGCGCATCAGCGCTCCAGAGCGAGCCGTCGCGCTCGGCGAGGATGCATTCCGGCCGCTGCAGCCCCTCGCCGACATAAGCGATCGCAGCCGGATCGATGACGAAGCCGTCGAGCGGGTTCGGGCGATGAGACATCTGAGCCCTAGAAGTTCACGCGGTCGCCGCCCTTGAGGCCGAGCGTGGCGCGCGCCTCCTCGGGTGTGGCGATCTCGTAGCCGAGCTCCTCGACGATGCGGCGGATCTTGGCGACCTGCTCGGCATTGGACGTCGCGAGCTTGCCCTTGCCGATGAACAGGCTGTCCTCCAGCCCGACGCGGACATTGCCGCCGAGCATCGCCGCCTGCGTGCAGAAGGCCATCTGGTGCCGCCCGGCGGCGAGCACTGACCAGTGATAGTCTTTGCCGAACAGCTTGTCGGCGGTGCGCTTCATGAACATCAGATTGTCGAGATCGGCGCCGATGCCGCCCAGGATGCCGAAGATCAACTGCAGGAAGACCGGCGGTCGGAACCAGCCGCGATCGAGGCAATGGGCGAGATTGTAGAGATGGCCGACATCGTAGCATTCATGCTCGAACTTGGTGCCGTGCCCCTCGCCGAGCAGCTTGTAGATGCGCTCGATGTCGCCGAAGGTGTTGCGGAAGATGAAGTCCTTGGTGTTGGCGAGATAGGGCTGCTCCCAGGGATGCTTCCAGTTGCTGTACTTCTCGGCCAGCGGGTGCAGCGCGAAGTTCATCGAGCCCATATTGAGCGAGCACATCTCCGGCGCGGCCTTGAGCGGTGCGGCGAGGCGCTCCTCGACGGTCATGGTCAGGCCGCCGCCGGTGGTGATGTTCACGATCGCATCGGTTGCCTGCTTGATCCGCGGCAGGAACTCCATGAATACCGCGGGATCCGGTGTCGGGCGGCCATCTTTCGGGTCGCGCGCGTGCAGATGCAGGATCGCCGCTCCGGCTTCCGCCGCTGCGATCGCCTGGTTCGCGATCTCGTCCGGCGTGATCGGCAGATGGTCCGACATGGTCGGCGTATGGATGCCGCCGGTGACGGCGCAGGTGATGATGACCTTGCTCATCGAATTCTCCTTCGTCGCAACGCTCAGGCCGGCAGGATTGCCACGGCGCGCGTCCAGCCGGCCGAGCCGTTGCGGACCTTCACCGGCAGGCAGCTGATGGTGAAGCCGGTCGCCGGCAGCGCTTCGAGATTGTGCAGCTTCTCGATCTGGCAATAGCCGGCCTCGCGCCCGGCCTTGTGGCCTTCCCAGATCAGCGAGGCGTCGCCAGTCTCGGCGAAGCGGCGGGCGGTGTGGCTGAACGGCGCGTCCCAGCTCCAGCCATCGGTGCCGACGACCTTGATGCCCTGCCGCACCAGATGCAGCGTCGCCTCGCGGCCAAAACCGCAGCCGGAATCGACATAGTCGGCCTCACCATAGCGCGCGCCAGCCCGCGTATTGGCGACGACGATCTCCAGCGGGCTGAGCCTGTGGCCGATCCGCTTTAGCTCGGCATCGATCTCGGCCGGGATGACGACATGGCCGTCAGGCAGATGGCGGAAATCCAGCTTCACGCCCGGCTGCAGGAACCAGTCGAGCGGGCATTCGTCGATCCTGAGCGCCGGCGCGCCGCCATCCTGCGTCGGATGATAATGCCAGGGCGCATCGACATGGGTGCCGTTATGGGTCGAGATCGTCGCGAGCTCGACCGCCCAGCCCATGCCGTCCGGGAGCTGCTCGGGCTTCAGGCCCGGAAACGCCGCCGCGATGTCCTTCGCCGTCGTCTCATGCGTGCGGTAGTCGATCCTGACCTTCTGGAAGGGCGGGTCGGCGGGGACATCGTTCTCGAGCGGAATCGACAGGTCGACGAGGCGGCCTGGCAGCATGCCGGTGTGTCCTCCCTTGACGTGTGTTCTCTGTGGTTCGAATTTGGACGAACGTCCGACCTATAGCAAGCCCGCTGCTTTCTGGTAAGAGCGATTCGCCTGATATCCGGAGGGGCAAGATGTCCGCGATGCCGACGCGCGACCGCATTCTCGACGCTGCCGAGCGGCTCTTCGCCGAGCGCGGCGGCGCCGACGGCGCGTCCATGCGCGATCTTGCGGCTGCGGCGGGCGTGCGGCTCTCGCAGCTGAGCTATCATTTCGGCTCGAAGGAAGCGCTCTATCGCGCCGTCTTCGCCCGCCGGGCGCATGCTTTGGCGCTGGCGCGCGCCCAGGCGCTCGGCGAGGCCCTGGCCCGGCCGGCGCTCGACATCGGCGAGATTGTCGCCGCCTTCATCGGCCCGTCCGTGCGCCAGCGTTTCAGCGAAGGCGTGCAGGGCGCGGCTTTCGCGTTGATGACCGCCCGCGAGGCGGTCGATCCGCGCGAGGCGGCACGCGGCGTCCTCGCCGAGCATTTCGACCCGACCGCGCGGCGGTTCCTGGCCGCGCTCGGCAAGCTCTATCCGCAGGCGCCGGAGGGCGCTCTGGTCGACGCCTATCTCTTCATGGTCGGCGCACTGGTCATGACCATGGCGGCCGGCGACCGCGCCATGCGGCTCGATCAGCAGCGCGACTCCGTCCCGGTGGCCGAGAACGCCGATCTCCTGCTGCAGCGCCTGACGGGTTTCTGCGCTGCCGGCATCAATGGTTTGCTGAAAGGCCGCTGAGCCGGTTTATCCGGCCGCCTATTTCACCGCGGGCTTTCCGGCCTGGAGCAGCGCCGCGATCCGGCCCTGGCCATTGCCGTTCGACATCGAGATCGAATGCGTCGTCGCGATTGGCTGACGTTTTGGCCTGGTGGTGCCGTCTTTCCGGGGCAGCCCGCAGGGCTGAGCCCGGAATCCAGAGCCGATGTCCTGCCCGCAGAAGCGCGTTGCCCGGTGCGCCATCTCGCGACCGACATCGGTTCTGGGTTCCGGGCCCTTCGCTGCGCGAAGTCCCGGAAAGACGGCGTGCTAGCGGTCCGCCCGCGCCACCACCGTGTGCAGCAGCACGTTGAGGCCGGGCTCGAGGTCATCCGGCGTGCACAATTCCCCGTTGTTGTGGGTGATGCCGCCCTTGCAGGGCGCGAAGATCATGGTCGTCGGCGCGTGGCGGGCGACGAAATAGGCGTCGTGCCCGGCCTGGCTCAGGATACCCTGCGTGCGGTAGCCGAGGTCGAGCGAGGTCGACCGGACCTGCTCGATCAGCTCGTCCGCGAAGACCTTGCCGCCCCAGTTCCAGACATCGAGGATCTCGGCCGTGCAATCGGCCCGCGCCGCGGCCTCGTGCACCGCGCGGCGCACGCGCTCGGCCATGACTGCCGCGGTCTCCGGGTCGGCATGGCGGACATCGCAGGTCGCCTGCGCCCAGTCGGACAGGATGCCCGGCTTGTTCGGCCAGGCCACCAGCCGCGAGGCCGTCGCCTTGCCGCCGCTGCCGGCATGCTCCCAGCCGAGATCGTCGACCGCGGTGAGCAGGCGTGCGCCGGCGATCAGCGCGTTCCTGCGCCGCTCCATCGGCCAAGGGCCGGTATGGGCGGTTTCGCCGCGGAACTCGACCAGCATGCCGGTGCTGGAAAAACCGCCGGTGACGACGCCGACCTGCATGCCCTCGCGGTCGAGGATCGGCCCCTGCTCGATATGGAACTCGACATAGGCGTCGAAGGGGTGGGGAGTCGCCTCCATCTCGCCGCGATAGCCGATGCGGTCGAGCTCCTCGCCGATCGTTTTGCCGTCGTCGTCGCGCCGGCCGAGCGTCCAGTCGAGCGCATAGGCGCCGGTGAAGCAGCCCGAACCGACCATCGGCGGCGAGAAGCGCCCGCCCTCCTCATTGGTCCAGTTGACCACCTCGATCGGCCGCCTCGTGCGGTGACCGAGCTGGTCGAGCGTGCGGCAGACCTCGAGGCCGCCGAGCACGCCGGCGATACCGTCGAAGCGCCCGCCATTCACCTGCGTGTCGAGATGGCTGCCCATCACCACCGGCGGCAAGCTGTCGTCCTGGCCGGCGCGGCGCGCGAAGATGTTGCCGATGCCGTCGACGCGCACGCTCAGTCCCGCCTGACGGCACCAGTCGATGAAGACGTCGCGCATCTCTCTGTCGGCATCGCCGAGCGCCAGCCGCGACAGCCCGCCCGGCCGGCCGGTGCCGATCTCGGCCGAGCGTTCGATCGTCGTCCAGAAGCGCCCGATATCGATGCGCGCGGTCGCTGGCAGGCCCATGAATGTCCCTCGATCCCGGACGCTGAGGGCGCCGCTTCGAGAGCCACAATCGAGGCAGCGGCCCGCTCCTGGCAAATCGATATTGGTGATGGGTTTCTCCGCTAAAGGCGCGCGAGGAACCCCTCCCCCTTGTGGGGAGGGGCAGGGGTGGGGGTCGCAAAGCCGGAACGATCGGTCGAAGCTGACAGCGCTGTCGCTCTTGCCAGCCCGTTTCCTGCCTTCGGTCACCAAGCGGCACTACCCCCATCCCCATACCCATACCCTTCCCCACAAGGGGGAAGGGAGGAGCACGGGCGATCTGGCGGTTGCGAGTTCGGTTCGGGTGGAACGGACAGACACACGCTCCGGTATGTCAGCGCCGCAACTGGCACTTGACAGCTGCGCATGAGCGATGGAATGATTATTCCACTGAATATTGAAAACGGTTTTTTTGTTTCGTTTTGAATGAAGCGCAGAGTCGACGGCCGCGCTCGGGCGCGCCCTCCCTACTGTGCCATCTAGGCTGGTCGCGACGCTTCGCGCCCCGCCATGTCGCCCGAAAACCGGCCGATCGGACCCGATCGGACCGACAACGAAAGCGGGGAACATCCCCGCAAGGGAGGATGAGATGAAGCGGTTTCTCGCAGGAATGATTGCTGTCGCCGCCATCGCGGTCACCGGTGCGACGCCGAGCGTCGCCCAGAACACCAGGATCATCGTCGTCAGCCATGGCCAGGCCGCGGACCCGTTCTGGTCGGTGGTCAAGAACGGTGTCGCCAAGGCCGCCGCCGATCTCAAGGTCGCCGTGGATTACCGGGCGCCCGAGACCTTCGACATGGTCGCGATGAGCCAGTTGATCGACGCCGCGGTGAACCAGAAGCCGGCCGGTCTCATCGTCTCGATTCCCGACGCCTCGGCGCTCGGCCCGGCGATCCAGAAAGCGGTCGCCGCCGGCATCCCGGTGATCTCGATGAACTCCGGCTCCGACGTCTCGAAGAAGCTCGGCGCCCTCCTGCATGTCGGCCAGGACGAGTTCGACGCCGGCAAAGCCGCCGGCGAGAAGCTCGCCAGCATGGGCGGCAAGGTCGGCGTCTGCGTCAATCACGAGGTCGGCAATGTCGCGCTCGACCTGCGCTGCAAGGGCTTTGCTGAAGGCTTCAAGGGCAAGGTCACGACCCTGCCGGTCTCGAACGACCCGTCCGAGATCCGCTCCAAGGTCAAGGCGGCGCTCTCCGATGCCAGTGTCGACACGGTGATGGCGCTGAGCGCTTCGCTTGGCGGCGAGCCGACCCTGGCTGGTGTCAAGGAGGCCGGCAAGATCAGCTCCGTCCGCGTCGCCACCTTCGATCTCTCCGCCAACTTCCTCAAGGCGATCGCGGCCGGCGAAGCGGCCTTCGGCATCGACCAGCAGCAGTTCCTGCAGGGCTATCTGCCGGTCGCCTTCCTGGCGCTCAATGCCCAATACGGGCTCGTCCCCGGCGGCAATGTCCCGTCCGGCCCGAACCTGGTCACCAAGGAGAAGGCGGCTCAGGTCGTCGACCTCTCGGCCAAGGGCATCCGCTGAGTGTTCAGCGGCGGCGCGATAAGCGCCGCCGCTGCCTCCCGGGCAGTTTCAGAATCCAACGAGGCGCGCCATGGCCATGCCGACCGCCGATCTCGCTGCGGGCCCGTCCCGGCCCAATGACCCGGCCGCCACGGCTCGCGATGAGCGGCTGCGCCGCGTCTCGCTCATCGCCCGGCTGATGCGCAGGCCAGAGCTCGGCGCCGTCGCCGGGCTTGTGCTGGTGACGATCTTCTTTGCGCTGACCGCCAATCCGGCGATGTTCACCCTTGCCGGCCTCATGACGGTGCTCTCGCCGGCGGGCCAGCTTGGCATCCTCGCCATTGCCGCTGCGCTCTTGATGATCGGCGGCGAATTCGACCTTTCGATCGGCTCGATGATCGCCTTCGCTGGCCTGGTCTTCGGCGCGCTGATCGTCGTCGGCGACCTGCCGCTCCTGGCGGCGATCGTCGCGACCTTCGTCTTCGCCGGGCTGATGGGCGCGGTGAACGGCCAGATCGTCATCCGCACGCGCCTGCCTTCCTTCATCGTCACGCTCGCCTTCCTCTTCATCCTGCGCGGGCTCTCGCTGGTCGGACTGAAATGGGCGACGGGCGGCTCGACGCAGTTGCGCGGGATCGGCGACAAGGCGGGTGAGGGCCTGATCCGCGAGCTTTTCTCGGGTCAGGCGCTTGAGCCGCTCTTCGCCTGGCTCGCCAAGGCCGACTGGATCGCCAAGTTCCCGAACGGCACGCCGACCGTGACCGGCGTTCCCGTCTCGATCCTCTGGTTCCTCGCCATCGCGGCTCTTGCGACCTATGTCCTGCTGCGCACTCGCTTCGGAAACTGGATCTTCGCGGCCGGCGGCGATGCCAACGCGGCCCGCAATTCCGGCGTGCCGGTGAACCTGGTCAAGACGATCCTGTTCGTGCTGACTGCCTGCGCCGCCACGCTCGTCGCCATCCTGACCGTGCTCGATGCCGGCTCGACCGATGCCCGCCGCGGCTTCCAGAAGGAGTTCGAGGCGATCATCGCCGCGGTGATCGGCGGCTGCCTGCTGACCGGCGGCTATGGCTCGGCGATCGGCGCCTTCTTCGGCGCGATCATCTTCGGCATGGTCTCGATCGGCCTGACCTACACCAGCTTCGACAGCGACTGGTTCCAGGTCTTCCTCGGCGGCATGCTGCTGCTCGCCGTGCTGTTCAACAACTACATCCGCCGCAAGGCGACAGGGGAGCGCTGAGCATGACCACCGCAGCTCCGGAACAAGCGCCGCTCATCGAGGTCCGCGACATCGCCAAGCATTTCGGCTCGGTGATCGCGCTCTCTGGCGTCTCGCTCAAGGTCTCGGCCGGCGAGGTGCTCTGCCTGCTCGGCGACAACGGCGCCGGCAAGTCGACGCTGATCAAGACGCTGTCGGGCTGTCATAAGCCGAGCTCGGGCGAGTTCCTGGTCGAGGGCCGGCCGGTCGCCTTTTCGAGCCCGCGCGATGCGCTCGATGCCGGCATCGCCACGGTCTATCAGGACCTGGCGATGATCCCGCTGATGTCGATCACGCGGAACTTCTTCATGGGACGCGAGCCGATCCGCGGTTTTGGCCCGCTGAAATGGATCGATTTCGACCTCGCCCATGCGGTGACACGCGACGAGATGCACAGGATCGGCATCGATATCCGCGACCCGCACCAGGCGGTCGGCACGCTCTCCGGCGGCGAGCGCCAATGCGTCGCCATCGCCCGCGCCGTCTATTTCGGCGCCAAGGTGCTGATCCTCGACGAGCCGACCTCGGCGCTCGGCGTCGCCCAGACCTCGATGGTGCTGAAATACATCAACCTCGTGCGGGCCAAGGGGCTGGGCGTGATCTTCATCACCCACAACGTCCGCCACGCCTATGCTGTCGGCGATCGCTTCACCGTGCTCAACCGTGGCAAGACGCTTGGCACCTACGCCAAGTCTGGCATCGCCATGGACGAACTGCAGAACCTGATGGCCGGCGGCAAGGAGCTGCAGGCGCTCTCGGCCGATCTCGGCGGCACGGTCTGACGCCCGGGAAATCATCCGCTCCTCTTTTCTTCTTCGCTACGGAGATTGCTCATGCGCGCGCTCGGCGTTGGCCTGATCGGCACCGGCTATATGGGCAAGTGCCATGCGCTCGCCTGGAACGCCGTCGCTCCGGTCTTCGGCGATGTGCCCCGTCCGAAGCTGGCAGTGCTCTGCGAGGTCGATGAAGCCCTGGCCACGCAACGCGCCGGCGAGTTCGGCTTCACTGATGCGACCGCCGACTGGAAGGCGCTCATTGTCCATCCCGATGTCGACGTCGTCTCGATCACCACGCCAAATGCCTTTCATGCCGAGATGGCGATCGCCGCGCTCGCCGCCGGCAAGCATGTCTGGTGCGAGAAGCCGATGGCGACGAGTCTTGGCGATGCCGAGGCCATGCTGGCGGCGGCGAAGGCGGCCGGTACGGTCGCGGCCCTCGGCTACAACTACATCCAGAATCCGGCGATCCGTTTGGCCAGGCGCCTGATCGCGGATGGTATGATCGGCGAGGTCAACCATGCCCGTGTCGAGATGGACGAGGATTTCATGGCCGATGCCGGCGCGATCTTCTCCTGGAAGAGCGAGGCCGCCTCGGGGCATGGCGCGCTCGACGATTTCGGCGTGCATGCCTTCTCGCTGCTCAAGGTGCTGGTCGGCGAGGTCGAGGCGGTGATGGCCGACATGGCTAGGCCCTATGCGGAACGGCCGCTGGCCGCCGGTGGCAGCCGTGCGGTCGAGACCCATGACATTGCCACCGTGCTGCTGCGTCTGTCCTCCGGTGCATCCGGGCTCGTCGCGCTCAATCGCTCGGCCTGGGGTCGCAAGGGCCGGATCGCCCTGCAGATCTTCGGCGCGAGAGGCACGATCGCCTATGATCAGGAGCGGATGAACGAGATCGAGCTCTACACCGCAGAGGGCGCCGGCGATCTCCAGGGCTTCCGCCGCATCCTGACTGCGCCGGCGCACGAGCCTTATGGCCGCTTCATCCCGGCGCCCGGCCACGGCCTCGGCTTCAACGAACTCAAGATCATCGAATGCCGGGAATTGCTGCGCGCCATTGCAGGCGAGCCGGCACATCTCCTTGATTTCGAAGCCGGCCTGCGCATCGAGCGCACGGTCGAGGCCGCGGCCAGGAGCTTCCGCGAGGGTCGTTGGACAACGGTGTGAGTGGCCGCGCGTCGTGTAGCGTTGGACGCGACAACGAAAACGGTTAGGGATATCGTTCGTATACGAACGAGGATCAGCGATGGCGCGACCGAGTAGTGCGGCCGAGACGCCCGAGCCTGCGCAGGAGAGCTACGATCTCGCCGAGCAGGTCGGCTTCATCATGCGCCAGGCGGCGCAGCGCCATGTCTCGATCTTCAACGAGATCATGGGCAGCGACCTGACGCCGACACAATGGGCGGTGCTGGCGCGGCTCTATCAGGATGGCGGCTCCTCGCAGAACCTGCTCGGCCGCCAGACCGCAATGGACGCCGCCACGATCAAGGGCGTGGTCGACCGGCTGCTCAAGCGCAAGCTGGTGCAGACCAAGCCCGATCCCGAGGATGG
Organism: Allobosea sp. LjRoot237; assembly: GCF_964253285.1. NCBI lineage: Bacteria > Pseudomonadati > Pseudomonadota > Alphaproteobacteria > Hyphomicrobiales > Alloboseaceae > Allobosea > Allobosea sp. LjRoot237. Next base: position 5,193,903 of record NZ_CAXUQP020000001.1, on the reverse strand, counting down.
CCGCCGGCTCATCGTCGAGCTCAGCCCGGCCGGCATCGACTACACCCGTGAGCTGCTACCAAAGGCGGAGACGGTCACCAAGGTGACGTTGGCTCCGCTCGCCACCAACCAGCGCGCGACGCTGATCGCGTTGTTGAAGCAATTGCGCTGAGCTCTCCGTCATTGCGAGCGCAGCGAAGCAATCCAGAGGCGTCGAGCGAGCCTTCCTGGATTGCTTCGTCGCTACGCTCCTCGCAATGACGAAAGTGTGCGCCGCGCGACTAACTGACCACGTAGCAGTCGCAGGCTTCCGCCATCGCCTTCGCTTCGTCGAGATCGCTCGCGGCGCTGGCGTGGATGGCGAAGAGCGGATCACCCGCGGCGACGGTGTCGCCGACATGGCGGCGCAGGTCGATACCGGCCGCCTTGTCGAACGGCGCGCCGGCGCGCCTGGCGACCCCGGCGACCGCCCAGCCATCGATTTCCATGATCGTGCCGGCCTTGGGCGCGCGCACCGTATGGACCAGCAGCCCGGGCGCGACCGGCGGTTCGCGCCGGCCTTGCGCATCGATGATGCGCTCGAAGGCGGCGCGCGCCGCGCCGGAGCGGAGCAGCTCCTCGGCGCGTGTCCGCCCGGCTGCGGCCGAGCCGAGCGCCGGATCCCAGGCGAGGATGCGGCTGGCGAAGAACAGTGCCTTCTCGACCAGGTCGGCCGGTGCCTGCGGATCGTTGTCGAGTACCCAGCTGACATCGCGGCACTCCAGTGCCGCACCGATCCCGCGTCCGATCGGGCGACTGCCATCGGTCGGGAAGGCCTCGACCACGAGGCCGAGCCCGGTTCCGACCGTCTCGAACAATAGTGCGAGTTCGGCGGCCTCGGCCTCGCTCTTCAGCTTGGCACGCGGGCCGTAGGGCAGATCGACGATGACATGGGTCGAGCCGGCCGTGAGCTTCTTCGACAGGATCGAGGCGACCGACCAGCGATTCGAATCGATCCCGAGCGGCCGCGTGATCGCGTTCATCACGTCGTCGACGACGGAATGGTTCAATCGCCCGTTCCAGGCGATGCAGCCGCGCGCCTTTTCCACGCAGGCGCGCAGCTCGGCCGGGTTGAGCTCGACGCGGGCGAGCGCCTCCATCGCATCCGCCGTGCCGGCCGCCGAGGTGATGGCGCGCGACGAGGTTTTCGGCATCAGGAAGGCGCCGTGCGCGGCGACGATCGGCACCACGATCAGCGTGATCCGGCTGCCGGGAATCCCGCCCATCGAATGCTTGTCGACGACGATTCTGTCGGGCCAGGTGATCGTCTGGGCGAAGCGGGAGCGCACCCGCGCCAGTGAAACGACTTCGTCATCGCTCAGCTTCTGCGTCGCCGCGACCAGGAAGGCCGCGACCTCGCCATCGGGATAGCGGGCCTCGACGATGTCTCGGATCAGCGTGTGGTACTGCTCTTCCGAGAGCTCGCCGCCCTGGATCTTGCGGGTCAGCGCGGCGCGGCTCTCGGGCGTGGGCGTGCGCCTGAGCGTGACCTCGCTGCCCTCGGGCAGGCCGAGTTCGTCGAAGGCCTCGGCCGACAGGCCGATTTCGTCACCGGCGAGCAGCGAGGGCAGGTCGATCACCTGCACGTCCGAGCGCGTGCTGGCCGTTGCTCCCGAAATCTCGATCCGGCCCGGCCCGAGATAGTCGAAACCGTTGACGATCTCGCCCTTGGCCGGGAGGTAGGCGCAATGCGCCCGGCCGGCGAAGAGCGGCAGCCGGCGCAGCCGCATCGTATTGGTGGCGGCCTCGACCGCGGCGATGAAGCGCTCGACACCGATCTCGACGCTCTGATCATTGCAGATCGTCGCCGCCCTGATCCCTTCCGGCCGGGGCTCGACCGTGCGCGACAGGCGCTTCTCAATGGCTTCGCCGCTCTCGCGTCCGCGCCCGGCGATCCGGGCGGCGAGCACCTCGGGCGGCGCGATCACCTCGACGACGACGAAGCGCGGCAGGCGGCCCGCGAGCGCCGCGATCGTGGCGCGCGAGCCGTTGGCGATGACATTGCGGCCGGCTTCGACCAGGCGTTTCAGCTCGGCCGGCAGGCCGTAGCGCAGGCCATGAGCGCCCCAGGTGATCAGGAAGTCGCCCCTGGCCTCGCGCGCGTCGAAGGCCTCGTCCGTCGCCGCATCGTGATCCTCGCCCGGCGAGCCGGCCGGGCGGGTGACGACACGCCGCGCGAAGACATAGCGGCCGGTCGGCTCCAGCAAGGTGCGGGCGCCGTCGATCAGCGAGTCCTTGCCGGCCCCGCTCGGGCCGACGACGAGGAAGAAGGTACCGGGCCGCATCTTTGCTCAGGCTTCGTCGAGGCCGATGTCCACCGCCGGCGCCGACTGGGTGATCTTGCTGGTCGAGATATAGTCGACGCCGGTCTTCGAGATCGGGCCGATCGTGTCGATGTTGATGCCGCCGGAGGCCTCGACCTTGGCGCGGCCGGCGATCAATTTCACGGCTTCAGTCATGTCGGCGACCGACATGTTGTCGAGCATGATCACGTCGGCGCCGGCCCTGGCGGCTTCCTCGACCTGCTCGAGCCGGTCGCATTCGACTTCGAGCTTGGTCAGCACCGGCAGCTTCTTGCGGGCGCGCTCGACGGCGGCGGTGATGCTGCCGCAGACGGCGATGTGGTTGTCCTTGATCATCACGCCGTTATCGAGGCCGAGGCGGTGGTTGAGGCCGCCACCGCAAGTCACGGCGTGCTTTTCCATCATGCGCAGGCCCGGCGTGGTCTTGCGGGTGTCGATCAGGCGCGCCTCGCTGCCGGCCATGGCGGCGGCATAGCGGGCGGTCTCGTTGGCGATGCCGGAGAGGCGCTGGGCGATGTTGAGCGCGGTACGCTCGGCGGTGAGCACGCTGCGGGCAGCGCCCTCGATCTCGACCAGGATCGCGCCTTTCTCGACCTTGTCGCCGTCCTTGACCAGGAGGGTCACCTTGAGCTCGGGGTCGTAGCGCTTGAACACCCGGGCTGCGATCTCGACGCCGGCGACGATCATCGGCTCGCGGGCGTTCATCTGGAACTTGCCGGTCTCGCCGGGCTCGATCATCACCTGGACGGTGAGGTCGCAGGCACCGATATCCTCGATCAGCCAATGGTCGATCAGGCGATCCGTGGCGAAGCTGTCATACATGGCAGGCCCTCTCTCCCGCGGCGACGCCGCTCGAAACATGTTTGTATGCAAACAATAGCAGCGGGAAAATTTGGCTGTCAATGCGCCATCGAAGCCGTGCTTGCAACCAGCAATCGCGTCATGGCGAGGTCATCTCCGCGAGGTAGGAACCGCGTTTGGCAGCGCCGTAAATAATCTTGCATGCAAGAATTGCTGACCGAGGCCTGTTTTTGCCGGAGTAACCAGCGCCAGCCTGGCGGTGATGGTTAGAGCCTTCGATCAACCTCGCGCCGTCATTCCGGGCAAGCCGCGCTAGCGGTGCAGCTCCGGAATCCATCGTAGAGCGCGGTTCCCTACGATGGATTCCGGCGCTCCGCTTCGCTGCGGCCGGAATGACGGCGCGAGGTTGATCGAAAAGACCACCAAGAAGATGGGACAACCACGGGATCCGGGGTAGGTTGGGCCGCCATCCAGAGCCTCGCCTTGTCTTGACTTGGTCTAAGAGGCGCGCCAGTATCGTTTGTACACAAACAAAATCCGAAGCCCGCTTTGCGGGAGGATCAAGCATGGCGCTGGACGAAGCGAGCCCGGTCGCGGACGACAAGATCCGCTGTGATGCCTGCCCGGTGATGTGCTTCATCAAGCCCGGCGCCGTCGGCGCCTGCGATCGCTACGGCAATGTCGAGGGCGAGCTGGTGCGGATGGAGCCGCATGTCGTGCTCGAGCGCACGCTGGAGCACGGCGGCGAGGTCGTGCCTTTCGCGGGCAGCCGCGAATGGGAAGGCGAGATCGTGCACCAGCAGGGCACGTTCATCACCGCGATCGGCGCCGGCACCACCTATCCCGACTACAAGCCGGCCCCGTTCATCGTCTCCTCCGAGGTCGATGGCGTCGACATGGTCACCGTCGTGACCGAGGGCATCTTCAGCTATTGCGGCGTCAAGGTGAAGATCGACACTGACCGCTTCCTCGGCCCCGAGCAGGCGACGGTGCGGGTCGAGGGCGAGGCGATCGGCCACGTCACCACCGGCGAATACGGCTCGCAGATGCTCTCGCTCGGCGGCGTCCATCATCTCACCGGCGGCTCGAAGAAGGAGGGCCGCGTCACCTGCGACGCGCTGCTGCAGCTCAGCAACGGCAAGGCGGTCGAGCTCACCATCGACGAGGGCGAGACGGTGATCGTCCAGGCCGGCAAGCCGCCGATCGTCAACGGCATCCAGGAGAGCCGCATGCGCGTCGGCTGCGGCTCGGCGACGATCGGCATCTTCGCCAAGCAATGGCACGGCAAGGTCGACGAGGTCGTCGTCGTCGACGATCACATCACCGGCGTGCTCTCCGAGCACCAGGCCGGCAAGCTGCTCGGCATGGCGGGGACCGGCATCAAGCTGAAGGGCCGTCGCTCGACGCCCGGCCGCTACTTCCAGGTGGCGCAGCCCGGCACCGGCTGGGGCGGCACCAATATCAGCGATCCGCTCACCGTTCTCGGCCCGTTCGACCCCAAGGTCGCCTATCCCGGCCTGCGCCTGCTGATGGTCTCGACCACCGGCGAGCACGCCGCCTATTACGAACTCGACGAGAACCTCGTGCCGGTCGAGACGCAGATGCCGCAGCCGCTGGTCGAGCCGGTCGAGCGCATCGCCGAGAATTGCGAGCCGGCGCTCTCGACCGTGCTGTTCATCGGCGGCGCCGGCGGCTCGTTGCGCGCCGGCGTCACCGAGAATCCGGTGCGGCTGACCCGTTCGGTCAAGGATGCGCTGACCTATGTCACCTGTGGCGGCGCGCCGGTCTATATCTGGCCGGGCGGCGGCATCACCTTCATGGTCGACGTCACCCGCCTGCCCGAGAACGCCTTCGGCTATGTGCCGACGCCGGCGCTGGTCGCGCCGCTCGAATTCACCATGAGCCGGACCGATTACGAGGCGCTCGGCGGCCATATGGACGCGATCCAGCCGCTGGCTTCGCTCAAGGGCGGTAGCCAGCTGCGCCTGCCGCAGCGCCCGGACAATCCGTGGCCGCTGGCGCCCGAGCAGCCGCGCCGCTCGCTCGGCTAGGGCGATGTGGGAAAAGCCCTCCGCACGCTTTCTGCCGGATGGCAGGCGCCTGCTACTGCAGCAGGGGCCGATCGATCTCGTCATCGAGGCCATTGGGCAGCAGGATGCTGTGAAGGCCGCGCATGAGGTGGCCATTAGCCGCTTCGGCGGCCTGCTCGCTGAGCTCTGCGATGAATTGAAGCTGCTACGCACGGCGGTGAGCAGGACGAGCCCGCTGCCGCTCGGCCCGGTCGCCCGCCGCATGCACGCTGCCGTGGCGCGTTTCGCCGAGTGCTGCTTCATCACGCCGATGGCCGCCGTCGCCGGCTCGGTGGCGCAGGAGATTCTGGGCGCGATGTGCGCGGCCGCGCCGCTCACGCGAGCCTATGTCAATAATGGCGGTGACATCGCCCTGCACCTCGCAGCCGGCGAGCAGTTCCGCATCGGGCTGGTGAAGCGTCCCGACCGGCCGGAGTTCTTCGCCACCGCGACGATCCGGCCCGAGGATGGCGTCGCCGGCATCGCGACCTCAGGCTATCCCGGCCGCAGCTTCTCGTTGGGGATCGCCGAGGCCGTGACCGTGCTCGCGGCGACCGCCGCCATGGCCGACGCCGCCGCGACCGTGATCGCCAATGCGATCGACCTGCCCGGCCATCCCGCGATCGAGCGCCTGCCGGCCAGTTCCATCCAGAGCGACAGTGATCTCGGCGGGCGGCTGGTCACCCGCCATGTCGGACCTCTTGCCGCGGGCGAGATCGAAACCGCGCTCGCCGCCGGCCTCGTTGAGGCGGAGCGCCTGCGCGCGGCCGGCCTGATCGTCTCGGCCGCCATGCATCTGCAGGGCGAGAGCCGCGCGCTCGCCACGCCTATGATCGTTCAAGAAGACCCTGAGAGGAGACTTGCCCGTGCCTGAGATCGCCGTGCGAAAATACGCCGTGACCGTCGAGGAGATCTATCACGAGGGCGGCCCGGCCGCTTCGGTGCCGCTGAAGCGCGGTGCGGCGCTGGCGGTGATCGCCAACCCCTATGCCGGCCGCTATGTCGAGGAGATCCAGGGCTTCATGGATGATCTCAAGCCCTTCGGTTTGGCCATGGCGCAGCGCCTGCTTGCGGCGATGGGCGGCGATGCCAGGATGATCCAGGGCTATGGCAAGGGTGCCATCGTTGGCGCTGCCGGCGAGCTCGAGCATGGCGCGCTCTGGCATGTGCCCGGCGGCTACGCCATGCGCGAACTGCTGGGGGACGCCAAGGCGATCGTGCCCTCGACCAAGAAGGTCGGCGGTCCCGGCACGCGGCTCGACATCCCCGTCACCCATGTCAACGCCTCCTATGTCCGCAGCCATTTCGACGCTTTCGAGATCGGCATCACCGATGCGCCCCGAGCCGACGAATTGCTGTTCGCGCTGGTGATGACGACAGGCTCGCGCATCCACGCCCGCGTCGGCGGGCTCAAGGCAAGCGAGATCAAGGGCGAGGACGGCCTGCGATGAAGGCGCGGATCCGAAAGATCGTCACGGTCGTCGACGAGACCCATACCGAGCTCGGCCGGCCGGTCTCGCCGCCGATCCGGCGTGCCGCCGCGGTTGCGGTGATCGCCAATCCATTTGCCGGCAAATATCAGGATGATCTCTCCGAGCTGATCGATATCGGTGAGGAGCTCGGCGACCTGCTCGGCCGCCATGCGCTGAAGGCGCTCGGCATCGAGGGCGAGGCGGTCGAGGGCTATGGCAAGGCCGCCGCTGTCGGCGAGGATGGCGAGCTCGAGCACGCCGCCGCGATCCTGCATCCCAAGCTTGGCGCGCCCCTGCGCAAGCTGCTGGGCAAGGCGCCGGCGCTGATCCCGTCCTCGAAGAAGCGCGGCTCGCTCGGCGTCGTCCTCGACGTGCCGCTCGGCCATAAGGCGGCCGCCTATGTCCGCAGCCATTTCGACGGCATGGAAGTCCGGATTTCGGACGCGCCGCGCGCCGGCGAGATCGTCGTCGCGGTGGCCCTCACCAGCGGCGGCCGGCCATTGCCGCGCGTCGGCGGCCTGACTCATGCCGCGGCCAAGGGCGAGGACGGGCTGCGGTAGGGCGTTTCCGCACTCCGTCCGACTAAGACGGACAGGCGCGGGGAACCCTTCTCCCGTCTGGGAGAAGGGCAGGGATGAGGGCCTGCCAGACCCGAACAAGGCCGCAGCAGTGCCGTTGCGCCACAACAATCAGCGGCGGTCCCTCACCCCTACCCTTCTCCCATCCGGGAGAGGGGTTCTCCGTTGCGGCTCCCGCGCCTCAATGCCCCGCCTTACGCGCCCTCGCCACCGCCGCTTCGATCCCTTCCCAGCCCGGTTTCCCCGGAGCGAAGCGCCCGCGCAGATGGGCTGCCAACCCCACCAGTTGGCGATCGTCGAGCGCGGTCGCGAAGGAAGGCATCGAACCGATGCCGTGCTGGCCGCCTTCGAGGAGCATGTTGACGAGATTGGTCGGCGTCGCCGCATGCAGCTTTGACGACAAGCCGAGCGCCGGTCCGGCATTGAGCAATGGTGCGGCGCGGCCGGTCTCGTGGCAGGCGGCGCAGGCGCCCTCGTAGAGCCGCGCTACGGCTGAGGTCGCAGGATTGGTGGCCCGCTCCGTCTGCTGCCCGATCCGCGCTACCAGCGCTTCGGCTTCAGCTGCGGGGAGAGGTTCGTTCAAGGAGGCGAGATAGCTCGCCATCGCCCGGATATCGGCGTCGGGCAATTCCCTGAGCTCGGCGATCACAGGCGCCATCGGGCCAGCGGCTGCGCCATGGTGCTGCGAGGTGCCGGTCTTCAGGTAGGCGTAAAGCTCGGCCTCGCTCCACGGGATCGGTCCGGCCGAGAGCTTCGTCAGTGCCGGTGCCTCCCAGCCCTCAGCCTCGCCGCCAGTAAGATAGGCGCTGCCGCCCTTCTCGGCGCCGAGCGCGTTGCGCGGCGTGTGGCAGGCGCCGCAATGGCCGAGCCCGTCGACGAGATAGCGCCCGCGATTCCACTCAGCCGAACGCGCCGGATCGGGCTTCAGCTCGCTCCCGCGGTTGAACAGCTGGTTCCAGCCAGCCATCAGCGGGCGCAGGTTGAACGGGAAGGTGAGCCGGCTCTGCTCGTTCTCCCGGCGCACCGCCGGTTGCGACATCAGAAAGGCGTAGAGCGCCTGCAGGTCGGCCTCGCTCGTCTTGGCGAAGCTCGGATAGGGGAAGGCCGGGTAGAGCTGGCGGCCATCGCGATGCACGCCGGCGCGCATCGCCCGCTCGAAGGCGGCGTAGGACCAGCTGCCGATGCCGGTCTCGGCATCAGGCGTGATGTTGGTGGTCATCACCGTGCCGAACGGCGTCGGCAAGGCGAGCCCGCCGGCATAGCGCACGCCGTCCTTGCCGGTATGGCAGACGGCGCAGGCGCCGAGCGCCGCGAGTTGGCGACCGCGCTCGATCGTCGTCGTCGACCAGGTCGACGGGTCCGGCCGCGCAATCGGCGCGATCGACGGAGCCATTGCCAGCGAAACGGCCGCGAAGGTCGCGGCGCCCGCCACGGCCGCGCCGAGCTTGCTCCACCAGGGCAGGCGCCCGGCCGGCTCGCGGAGCGGCGACTTCAATAGCAGCGTGCCGTTGAGGCCGGCGAGCACCCGCTCCGGCGTCAGCGGCAATTCGCGGAAGCGCACCCCGGTCGCGTCGTAGACGGCATTGACGATCGCCGCCGCGCTCGGGACCGAGGCCGACTCGCCCGCGCCCATCGGCGGCAGATGCTGGCGGTCCATCAGCATGACGTCGATTGCCGGCAATTCCGGGAAGGTCAGCACCGGATAGGAGCCCCAGTCGCGGCTGGCGACGGTGGTGGTCTGCGAGAACGTCACCTCCTCGCGCAGCACCCGGCTGGTCGATTGCAGGACATTGCCGTGGATCTGGTGTGTCACCCCGACAGGGTTGACCATCATGCCGGTGTCCTGGCCGACGGTGACGCGGGAGACGGTGACCTCGCCGGTCGTGCGGTTGACCGCGACATCGGCGACCCAGGCCGCCCAGGCCGCGCCGACGCCCGGCCAGCTGCCATGGACATAGCGCGCCTGGGCGAAGCCGCGCCCGCGCAGCACTTCGCCATCGGCTTGCATGCGTGGGCCGACATGCGGCTGCCAGTTGGCCCGCTCCGCGGTCGCACGCGTCAGTTCGGCGGCGCGCTCGTCGTTGATGTGGCGCAGGCGGAACTCGACAGGATCGACGCCGGCTTCATGCGCGAGCTCGTCGATATAGCTCTCATGCGCGAAGACGTTCGGCATGGCCGAGACGCCGCGCAGCCAGGACGCCCGCACGATTGGCGGCATGTCATAGGCGGTCAGCCGCATGTTCTCGTAATTGTAGGACGGCGCCGCGGTGCGATCGCCCATCCGGAGCGCCGCCGGCTGGTTCGGGATGCGCCCGGTCAGCAGCAGCGCCAGGGTCGGTGCGGCGTTCGACGGATACCAGGTATGGAAGTCGTAGGCCTTGAGCGAGCCGCTGGGGCCGAGCCCGCCCTTGATGTCGATCAGCTGGGCTGCGCCCTTCGGCTCCCAGAGATGCTCCTGCTCGCGGGTGAGCTGAACCCGCACCGGCATGCCGACCGCGCGCGACAGCAAGACCGCATCGGCGGCGACGTCGTCGGCGCAGTTGCGGCCATAGCAGCCGGCGGCCTCGAAGCGGACAACGTCGATCCGCTCCTTCGGCAGGCCGGTGAGCAGCGCGAGATCGTTCTGCAGCGGATAGGGGTTCTGGCTGCCGGTCCAGACTGTGATCCCGTTCTCGCGCACATCGGCGACCGCGCAGGACGGGCCGATCGAGCCGTGCATGTGGTAAGGCCAGACATAGGTGCGGTCGAGCCTCGCCTCGAGGCTCCCCAGCGCCGTTTCGACATCGCCCTCCTCGGCGAGCAGACGCGGCGTCGACGGATGCGTGCGCAGCGCCTGGCCGAGATCGGAGAGGTCGGGCGGCGTGAAATCGCGCCATTGCGCCCGAAGCTTCAGCGCCGCTTCCGCCGCCTGCTCCTCGCGCTCGGCGACGATGCCGATGAAGTCGCCCTCGACCACCACGGTGCGGATGCCGGGCACGTCTGCGATCGAGTCGCGATCGACCGAGATCAGGCTCTTGCCGACGAAGTCGCCGGCGTCCATGCCGGCATAGGGCGGGCGCACGACGCGGCCATGCAGCATGCTGGGCACGCGGACATCGTGGACATAGGCGAAGCTACCGGTGACCTTGGCCGGGATGTCGACGCGGGCGACCGGGCGGCCGACGAGCTTGTGCTGGTCGACCTGCTTGAACTCGGCGCTCTCGGCCAGCGGCAGCAGGATACGCTCATTGGCGAGCAGCGTGTCGAGGGCGATGGCCGGGTCCGTTTCGCCCTTGCGCGCGATCACGCCGACGCTGAGCGTGAGCTCGTCCTCGCCGCAGCTCAGCGCGGCGGCCGCGAGCGCGATCAGTCTGGCGCGGATCTGCGTCGCCGCGATGCGTATCGCCAGCGAGGTGACCTGGATCGTCTCGCTGGCGATGGTCGGGCCCTGATCGGGCGTCTCGGCGGTGTCACCGAGCACCATCTCGACCGCTTCGAACGGAAAATCCAGCTCCTCCGCCACCATCTGCGCCAGCGCGGTACGGATACCGGTGCCGAGATCGACATGGCCATTGAAGGCGAAGACGCGGCCTTCCGCCGTCAGGCAGACATGCAGGTCGAGCCCGTCCTCCGGCGCGGCGCCGGCAGCTGTGCCCTTGCGCGGCGCCACCACGCCGATCACGCCGCCGCGCTTCAACAGAGTCTTGCGCGAGAGGGGGGCGGCCGGCCCGCTCATGGTGACCTCTGCCGGGGCCAGCAGGTAGCGAGCGGGAACCGCGCGCTACCCTCTCCCCCCTTGTGGGGGAGAGCTGGAGAGGGGGGTAGCCAGCCGTGAAGTTGCTGGATTGGCAGGACGCGATGGTCGACGGGAGAAGCGTCGCGGATGGCATACCCCCCTCCCCAACCCTCCCCCACAAGGGGAGAGGGAGCGCGGCGGCGCTTGATCGGAAGCATGGAGGCCCGAGTCATGACGCCGCCTCCTGCCGACCGCGCTCGGCCGCGAGCATCACCGCCCTGACGATCTCGACATGGGTGCCGCAGCGGCAGAGGTTATGGCGCAGCGCCTCGCGCACCTCGGCCTCGCTAGGGTCGGGGCGAACATTCAGGAAGGCCTTCGCCGTCATCACCATGCCGGCGATGCAGTAGCCGCATTGCGCCGCTTGCGCGTCGATGAAAGCCTGCTGCAGCGGATGCGGCGCGTTGAGGCTGCCGAGCCCTTCGAGGGTGACGATCTCGCGGCTTTCCGCCAGTCGCACCGGCAGGGCGCAGGCGCGCGCCGCCTGCCCGTCGACCAGCACCGTGCAGGCGCCGCACTCGCCGAGGCCGCAGCCGAATTTCGGGCTGTTGAGCGCGAGGTCGTTGCGCAGGAAGAACAGCAGCGGCGTCTGGGCTTCGCCCTCGACCTCATGGCTCGCGCCGTTGACGCGAAGCGCAAAGCGCCGCGTCGTCCTCATGGCTCGCCCAGGCGGGGCGAGGCGCGCCTGATCGGTCTGATCGTCACGGCCACCGAGATCATTCGTATACGAATGAGAATAATGATAAATCGAAGTAGGCTGCAAGCGGGATTTCTACGGGGAGGCGCACTCCGTCATGCTCGGGCTTGTCCCGAGCATCTCAGGCCGGAGGAGGCTCCGATCGGCGCCTTCTTGTCCTGAGATTCTCGGGTCTGCGCTTCGCTTCGCCCGAGAATGACGCCGGAGCCAGCCGAACCTAGTGCCCCACCGACGGGATCTTCTCCGCCGGCGGGGTGTTGCGGCTGATGCCGCTGCGGACGATGCCGTCGATCACGATCATGCCGATGCCGGGTAAATCGCCGAGCTGGATCGAGTCGAGGAAGTTTTTTCCAGCCGAATGCTGGGCCTTGTCCATGAAGACGAAATCGGCGGCGCGGCCGACCTCGATCAGGCCGCAATCGAGGCTGCGCATCCGGGCGGTGTTGCCGGTGGCGAAGCAGAACGCGATCTCCGCAGGAACATCCCCGAGCGAGGACAGCATCGAGACCATTCTGATGATACCGAGCGGCTGCACGCCGGAGCCGGCCGGCCCGTCGGTGCCGAGAATGACGCGCTGCAACTCGTCCATCTCGCGGGCGACACGCAGGGTGTAGAGCGCGGCGCGCTCATTGCCGTTATGCACCAGTTCGAGGCCGCGCTTGCAGCCCTCGCAGATGCAGCGGATCTCCTTGTCGGGCAGGGCGGTATGGCCGCCATTGATGTGGCCGACGACGTCGGTATCGGCTTCGAGCACGACATCGGCGCCGATCAGCCCCGAGCCGGGAATCGAGGGACCGCCCGTGTGGATGGTCGACTGGATCCCGTATTTGCGGGCCCAGGCCACCATCTCCCTGGCCCGCGCGCCGTCCTTGACGCCGCCGAGCCCGACTTCGCCGAGCAGCTTCACGCCGGCGTCGGCCAGGTCCTTGAAGTCCTGCTCGACCATGCCGGGCTCGATCACCGGCGCGCCGGCATGGACCTTGACGCCGCCGGGACGGAAGGCGGTGAAGGCGCGCTGCGCATAGATGGCCATGGCCTTCAGGCCGACAATGTCTTTCGGCCGGCCGGGGGTGTGGACCTCGCCGGCCGAGATCATGGTGGTGACGCCGCCATGCATGGTCGAGTCGATCCAGCCGAACTGGTTCTGGCGCGGCGTCCAGTCGCCGGCCACCGGATGGACATGGCTGTCGATCAGTCCGGGCGAGAGCACCGTGCCGTTGGCGTCGATGACGGTGTCGGCCTGGTCGGTGTCGAGATCCTTGAAACGGCCGACCGCGGCGATCCGGCCACCGATGGCGACGAGCGTGTCGGCCTCCAGGATCGGGCGCTCGATGTCGCCGGAGAGCATCAGGCCGATATTCTTCACCACCAGCTTGTGGGTGCTGCTGACCGTCGTCGCCTGCTGTTCCGCCATCGTATCCGCCCTGTCGTCCATTGCCGAAATCTTACGTCATCCTCATCGCCGGAAGCCCGATTGACAAGCGCGGCGAGGCGCGACATATTGTTTGTATACGAATGAATTTCTGCCTCGTTCGAACCCGGCTGTCAAGCAGCAAGGATCGCGCATGCCTTACGCCGTCACCAGCGCCTGCATCCGCTGCAAATACATGGATTGCGTCGAGGTCTGTCCGGTCGACTGCTTCTATGAGGGCGAGAACATGCTCGTCATCCACCCGGACGAATGCATCGACTGCGGCGTCTGCGAGCCGGAATGCCCGGCCGAGGCGATCGTCGCCGACAGCGCCGACGGAGCCGAGCAGTGGCTGACCCTGAACGCTCGCCTGGCGCCGCTCTGGCCGAACATCAGGCAGAAGAGTGAGCCGCCGGCCGATGCCGACGACTGGAAGGGAATACCGGACAAGATCGACCTGCTTTCCGAACGTCCGGCAATGTGATATTGGGTGGCCTGTATCCGATAATCTGCTAAATCGCTAGACTATCTGAGGATCGATGAGATGAGCAATTTCTACGAGGAGCGCGTGCTCTCAGTCCATCACTGGACCGATACGCTCTTCAGCTTCACGACGACCCGCGACACGACCTTCCGCTTCAAGAACGGCCAGTTCACGATGATCGGGATCAAGGTCGGCGAGAAGCCGCTGCTGCGCGCATACAGCGTCGCTAGCACCAATTACGACGAGAACCTCGAATTCTTCTCGATCAAGGTGCCGGATGGCCCGCTCACCTCGCGCCTGCAGAACCTCCAGGTCGGTGACCCCATCATCATCGGCAAGAAGGCGACGGGCACGCTGGTGCTCGACAACCTCAAGGACGGCAAGCGCCTGTTCCTGCTCGGCACCGGCACGGGCCTCGCGCCCTTCCTGTCGCTGATCCGCGATCCCGAGACCTATGAGCGCTATGAGAAGGTCGTGCTCGTCCATGGCTGCCGCCAGGTCTCCGAGCTCGCCTATGGCGAGCGCATCCAGCAGGAACTGCCGAACGACGAGTTTTTGGGCGAGATGATCCGCGAGCAACTCGTCTACTACCCGACGGTGACGCGCGAGCCGTTCCGCAACCGCGGCCGCATCACCGACCTGCTGACCTCCGGCCAGATCTTCGAGGACACCGGCATGGGTCCGTTCGACCCCACCGGCGACCGCTTCATGCTCTGCGGCAGTCCGCAGATGCTGGTCGACCTCAAGAAGATTTTCGACGATCGCGGCCTCGAGGAAGGCAATCACGGCGAAGCCGGCGATTACGTGATCGAGCGCGCCTTCGTCGAGCGCTGAGGCTCAGGAGTGCACCTTCCGTCATTGCGAGGAGCGTAGCGACGAAGCAATCCTGTATGTTGAGGCTGGTTCCTTTGCTGAGGAGCTGGTCGGGGTTTGGCGCGTAAGCAATCCTGGTTGATCGCCGTCTTCTGGCTGGCGCATCCCCCGATCCTGTCGTCGTTGCCGAACAGTCGCTGGGGAGGCGCCTTGCGGTGCGATCCCGGATACAGGAGAGGTGCCATGGCGGGCTTGGCTTGTGCGGCCGGGATCGATGTCGGCCGCGATCATCTTGACTTTGCGATCGTGCCGCGGGGCGGCGGCGGGCGGGTGCGCAATGGGCCTGCAGGGATAGCGGCGCTGATCGGGCGGTTGCGCCGCGAGGGGGTGGTGCGGGTCGCGCTGGAGGCGATCGGGCCTTATGCGGAGGCCTTGCTCCAGGCTCTGTCGGCGGCAGGCATCGCGGTTGGCGCGGTCGATCCGCGTCGGATCAAGGCCTGGCGCATCGCCGAGGGTGGCCGGGCCAAGAACGATCGGCTGGACGCCGCCCTGATCGCGCGCTTTGCTCTGCTCATGCCCGATATCGTGCGCCCCGTCCCCGATCGCGAGAGCCGGGCGATCCGCGCCCTGTCGACGCGCCGGCGCCAGATCGTCGAGATGATCGGACAAGAGAAGACGCGGCTGAAACAGGCGCTCGAGCCCACCATCGCCGACAGCCACAGGGGCATGATCGCGCGGCTTTGCGAGGAGCGCGCGCGCATCGAGGCCGAGCTGCGGGCCAGGCTGTGCCATGATGAGCAGAACGAGCAACGCTTCGCCCTGCTGCAGAGCGCCCCCGGCGTCGGCCCGGCCGTCGCCATCACCTTGATGGCCGACCTGCCCGAGCTCGACCGCCTCGACCGGCGCGCCCTGGCCAGCCTGGCCGGCCTTGCCCCTCAGATCAGCCAGAGCGGCACCGCGCCAGCCAAAGCCCATATCGCCGGAGGGCGGCCCTGCCTGCGCAGCGCACTCTACCTCGCAGCGCTCAGCGCAGCCCGCCTCGACCACGGCTACAAACGCGACTACCTCGCCATGCGCCAGGCCGGAAAACCGGCCAAGGTCGCCCTCATCGCCATCGCCAGAAAACTCCTCGTCGCCCTCGCCGCCATGGCCAAACACAACAGGCCCTGGATACCAGATCCCAGCCAAGCTCCTTGACCAACAACACAGTCGCCAGGAGCCGCCGAGCGAGTCCTCCTGGATTGCTTCGCTGCGCTCGCAATGACGGACGGCGTTAGGCTTTTTGCCGAACGCGTCACGGCCTGCTACCTGTCCGGCAAATCACATCGACCCGACGAGTAGCGCCATGACCGACACCTTGCCCGACCGGCTGTCCTCCAACCCCAACAGTCCGTTCTACAACGAGGAGCTGCTGGCGCGGGATATCGGCGTCCGCTTCAAGGGCGTCGAGAAGACCAATGTCGAGGAATACTGCGTCAGCGAGGGCTGGGTCCGCCTGACCGCCGGCAATGCCAAGGACCGCCATGGCAACCCGATGACGATCAAGCTCAAGGGCACGGTCGAGCCTTATTTCCGCAAGGCCGAGTGAGACCCGCCGCGGCGGGCGATCGCCAGCGCGAAGGCAGCGGTCGCCAACACTGAAAGACCAGCGCGCACGGCGTGCAGTGCGCCCCAGCGCTCGATCAGCGCCCGGCTCGCCGCTCCTGCCTGCTCGGCGCTTAACGCCAGCAGCGCATCGTTCACGGGCGCGATCACGATCAACGTGAAGGGCAGATTGGCGAGCATCAATGCCGCGCCGACCAGCCAGAGCGGGTTTCGCCGGCGCCAGAAGGAGAATGCGCCGGCAAGGCTCGCCAGCACCGCGAGCCCGGCCTGCATCCGCGCCGCGCGCGGATAGCTCTCCTGCCACTGCCGCAGCAACGGAGCGTCGGCGAGCGCGAGCCGGGCCGGCTGCTCGGCGACGAGGATGTAGAGCGCAGCACCAGCGAACAGCGTCGTCAGGATCAGCGCGACGAGGCCTATGGCGGAAACGCCGTGGCGCTGCGTGATCGCAGCGGGATTGGAGTCAGGCATGGCCACTTCCTCAAAATAAACAGCATGCTATCCATTATTGCATAGCATGCTATCCGATTGCAATCTCGTCGAATCGAGTCCTGCATGACCAGCTTCAAGATCAGCTCCGCCGGCTATCTCGCCAACCATGTCGCCCGCCTGTTCGCCCGCGAGCTGGCCGAGGCGGTGCGCCCGCTCGGCCTTGCCCCGGCGCAGTTCATGGTTCTGCTCGAACTCTGGCGCGAGGAGGGACTGATGCAGAAGGATCTGGTCGGCCGGCTCGATGTCGAGCAGGCGACGATGGCGGCGACGCTCGCCCGTATGGAGCGTGACGGGCTGATCGAGCGCCGCCCCGACCAGGCCGATGCCCGCGCCCGCCGCATTCAGCTCACACCACGGGCGCGGGCGCTGCAGGAGCCGGCACTCGCTGCCGCTAAGGGCGTCAACGCGCGGGCATTGGCCGGTTTCTCCGATGCTGAGCGTGAGTCTGTTCTCTCCGGCTTGCGCCGCATTGTCGGCGCGCTCTCGCGCAGCGCGGAGCTCGGCTAGGTCAGCGTCCGCAACGAGCGGCGGTGCCGGTCGACGTCAATTCGGCACGGCGCCGCGCAGCAATCCCACGAGGTCGGCCTGGCGGGTCACGCCTGTCTTGGCGAAGACTTGCCTCAGCGTGGAGCGGGCCGTCCCTTCGGTCCAGCCGAGCATGACGGCCGCCTCGCGCGGGGCGTGTCCGCCCGCGATCAGCGCGGCGAGCCGCGCTTCCGACGGGCTGAGGTCGAAGAGGCCGGCGACGAGGTCGGCTGACGGTGCCTTGGCCTGGACCAGCGGCGTCGCGACGAGGATCGCGGTCGCCTGGCTGAACAGGTCGTGGGCCGCCCCCTTGATCGGGACCAGATGAAAGATGATCGGCGGCTGGTCATTGCGCGCCCGCATCGGGATCGAACGGACCGCAGCCATCTGCCCGCCCCGGCCCAGTGCCTCCAGCGCTGTCGCGAACAGCGCATCGGCGCCGGCATCGGTCAGCTTCAGGCGGGAGGGCAGGTCCTCGATCGCAGACGGCATCAGCCGCGTGAGAAGGCTGTTGGCGGCAAGGATCCGGCCGCCCTTGCCGAGCACGGCTGCTGCCAGCCGCATGAGTTCCAGTGCCGCTGTGGCGCTGCGGGCGCGTTCGACCTCCAGGTGATTGGCGATCAAGGCCGCCCGCGCCAGATGGGGCCGAACCCGGTCGAGCGCCGCGACGATCGTCCGGGGGAAAGGTCCCGCCGCGATAGGCTTCTCGAGATTGACCATCGCGAAATCGCCGGAGGGAATGGTGATCGCGGTCGCGACACCGGAGCCGTAGCCGCGTGGAATCAGAAAGTCGCGATAGAGGGGCAATTGCTCGGCCTCGCCGGGCGCAAAGACGTCGCCGTCGGTGATGAAGCCGGCGTGCTGGTAGGCGACGGCCCGCTTGGTGCGCTCGTTCTGCGCGCCGCCCTGGGCGAGCCAGATCTCGTCCCACATCTCCTTGAACCCGTCGCTCGTGCTCACGACCGACAAGCGCGCCTCGCCGATCCGGGAGAACAGCGCAGCCGTTGCGTCACAATCGCGTGCCAGCCCCTCGAGCCAGCCCTGCCATCGCTCGGGAATCACGGCGGCCTCATAGAGACCGTCGATCAGCGCTTCGTATCCATCGCCGAATGGCAATCGGGTCTCCCTCTCGCAGAGCGTGCAACCATAGCTAGCATGCTTCTCACGAAAGCGCCTTGTAGAAGAAGGTCGAGCCGCAATCGCGCCCATCCGGCATCAGCGCATAGCGCGGGATCGTGCCGACCTCGGTCCAGCCGAGACGGTTGTAGAGCCGCCGCGCCGCACCGGCCTCGTCGGTGTCGAGCACGAGCAGGTCGCGCCCCAGTCTCAGCGCGGCAGCCTCCGCCGCCCGCATCAGCGCCTCGCCGATGCCGCGTCGCCGCGCGCGCGAATGCACCAGCATCTTGGCGATCTCGGCCCGGTGCGGCTGATTTGGCTTCCCGACCGGATGGAGCTGAGCTGTGCCGACGATGCCGGTTTCGTCGCTGGCGACGAACAGCAGAACGCGGCCGGCTGCGACATCGGCGGCGATACCCTGCCAGAAGCGGTCATAGTCGGCGTCCGAGTTCCACTCCATGAAGCCGACCGAGGCGCCATTGGCGACCGCGTCGCGCAGGATTCCGGTGAGCGCGGGAATTGCGGCCTGCGTCCCCTCGGCGTCGAGCTGTTCGATGGTCATGCGCCGGCTTCCTCGGTTCGTCAGTAAGCCGCCAAATAGCGGTGTTTCCATTATGCAAGATTAATTCCAACATAGTGGACTACACTTCGCAAGAGCGCCGGGATGTTGTCGTCAACCCGGACTTTACGACGTTTGGCGAATTCCGGTCTCGCCGGCCCAAATCCAGCAGGCGATTTCCGAAAAAGTCACGGGGTCGCGCTTTGCTGTCGGCCGGAGACGCCGGGAACGGCGCCGGCGCAGGGGAGGCGTCGATGAACAGGGGGCTGGAATTCCTCGGGCGCTCGGTCGTGCGTTTCATCACGCGCGGCAAGCCGCAGAGCGGGCCGGTCGACGACAAGGCGCTGGCCCGCCTGAAGGCCGCGCTGAGGCCCGGCGACGTGCTGCTGGTCGAAGGCCATATGAAGGTCTCGGCGGCGATCAAATACCTGACCCAGTCGACCTGGTCGCATGCGGCGCTCTATGTCGGCGACACCGGCCGGTTCAGCCCCGAGGGCGAACCGCTCGTCCTCGCCGAAGTCGAGATGGATGTCGGCTGCGTGCTGTCACCCCTGTCGAAATATGGCGCCTTCGGCACCCGGATCTGCCGGCCCCAGGCGCTCGACCGGGAAGGCCGCCAGATCGCCGTCGACTATGTGCTCGAGCGGCTCGGCACGCAGTACGACCTCAAGAACATCCTCGACCTGGCGCGCTGGCTGATCCCGATTCCCTGGGCGCCAGCCGGCTTCCGCCGACGCATGATCGCGCTCGGCTCCGGCGACCCGACGCGGGCGATCTGTTCGACCCTGATCGCCCAGGCCTTCGAGGCGGCGCGCTATCCGGTGTTGCCGACGGTCGAATATGCCAGCGCGATGGACGAGCAGGATTTCGAGGAGATCCTGCACATCCGGCACCATTCGCTCTATATGCCGCGCGATTTCGACATCTCGCCCTATTTCTCCGTGGTGAAGCCGACCCTGGAGGCCGGTTTCGACTATAAGCGGCTGAATTGGGCGCAGGAGCGCCTGCTCGCAGCAGAGTGAAACGGCGGCCGATCTGCCCCACACCCTTGGCGCAAGGGGCGCGCACTGCTATGGCGCGCGCATGAGCACCCGCAGTTTCGACAACATCCGCAATTTCTCGATCGTGGCGCATATCGACCACGGCAAGTCGACGCTTGCCGACCGGCTGATCCAGCAGACCGGCACGGTCGCGGCGCGCGACATGAGCGAGCAGATCCTCGACTCGATGGATATCGAGAAGGAACGCGGCATCACCATCAAGGCGCAGACCGTCCGGCTGGATTATCTCGCCGAGGATGGGAAGACCTACATTCTTAACCTGATGGACACGCCTGGGCACGTCGACTTCGCCTACGAGGTCTCGCGTTCGCTCGCGGCCTGCGAGGGCTCGCTGCTGGTGGTCGACGCCTCGCAGGGCGTCGAGGCGCAGACGCTCGCCAACGTCTACCAGGCGCTCGACGCCAACCACGAGATCGTCACCGTCCTCAACAAGATCGATCTGCCGGCGGCCGAGCCGGAGCGGATCAAGCAGCAGATCGAGGACGTGATCGGCCTCGATGCCTCCGAGGCCGTGCCGATCTCGGCCAAGACCGGCCTCAACATCGAGGGCGTGCTCGAAGCCATCGTCAAGAAGCTGCCGGCGCCCAAGGGCGATCTCGAAGCCCCGCTCAAGGCTCTGCTGGTCGATAGCTGGTACGACGCCTATCTCGGCGTCGTCGTGCTGGTGCGCATCATCGACGGCGTGCTGAAGAAGAACATGACCATCCGGATGATGCGCGCCAACGCCGTCTATGGCGTCGATCGCGTCGGCGTGTTCAAGCCGAAGATGCTCGAAGTGAAGGAGCTCGGCCCCGGCGAGGTCGGCTTCTTCACCGCCTCGATCAAGGAAGTCGCCGACACCGCCGTCGGCGACACCATCACCGACGACAAGAAGCCGATCGCCGAGCCGCTGCCGGGCTTCAAGCCGGTACAGCCGGTGGTGTTCTGCGGCATCTTCCCGGTCGACGCCGCCGATTTCGAGGTGCTGCGCAGCGCCATGTCGCGGCTGCGCCTGAACGACGCCTCGTTTTCCTACGAAATGGAGACCTCGGCGGCGCTCGGCTTCGGCTTCCGCTGCGGCTTCCTCGGGCTGCTGCATCTCGAGATCATCCAGGAGCGGCTCGAGCGCGAGTTCAACCTCAACCTGATCTCGACCGCCCCTTCGGTCGTCTACCATCTCAAACTGCGCGACGGCACGACGCTCGAATTGCACAACCCGGCGGACATGCCGGACGTGATGAAGATCGAGACCATCGAAGAGCCCTGGATCCGCGCCACGATCTTCACCCCGGACGAGTATCTCGGCTCGGTGCTGAAGCTCTGCCAGGACCGGCGCGGCCTGCAGATCGACCTCAACTATGTCGGCTCGCGCGCCAAGGTGGTCTACGATCTGCCGCTGAACGAGGTGGTATTCGATTTCTACGACCGGCTGAAGTCGATCTCGAAGGGCTATGCCTCCTTCGACTACGCCATCACCGACTATCGCGAGGGCGACCTCGTCCGCATGTCGATCCTGGTCAATGCCGAGCCGGTCGACGCGCTCTCCATGCTCGTCCATCGCTCGCGTGCCGACGCCCGCGGCCGGGCGATGTGCGAGAAGCTCAAGGAGCTGATCCCGCCGCACATGTTCCAGATTCCTGTCCAGGCCGCCATTGGGGGCAAGATCATCGCCCGCGAGACGATCCGGGCGCTGCGCAAGGACGTGACCGCGAAGTGCTATGGCGGCGACGCCTCGCGCAAGCGCAAGCTCCTGGACAAGCAGAAGGAAGGCAAGAAGAAGATGCGGCAGTTCGGCCGCGTCGAGATACCGCAGGAAGCCTTCATCGCCGCGCTGAAGATGGACAGCTGAGCCTGGAGGCTCAGCTCCAGCGTACACATCTCCCGGGAACCATCCCGGCAATCACGGTGTTGATCCACAACCCTGCACTCAAAGGGAGGACAGCACCGTGGACAGACGTTCTTTCATCGCGAGCCTGATCGGCGGCCTGGCTGCCGCAAGCTTCGCCTCGGCGGGATTGGCGGCGCAACCGCAGAGAGCGCTACAGCCGGGAGACCGGCGCCGGCCTGACGACGCCTCCAAGGTCGACCCTGAGGCCCTCGACAAGACCGACGCCGACTACGCCCAGTATTACTACTACGGGCCGCGTCGGCGCTACTGGCGCAGGCGCTATTACGGTCCGCGCTTCCACTTCTATGTGGGCCCCCGTTACTATCGGCCCTACCCGTATTACCGGCCTTATGGCTATCGGCCGTATCGCCGCTTTTACGGAGGCCCGGACTATTACTGGTAGCGGCCTCGGCTGAGGTCCGTATCGAGCTTGCGCGGGCCGTAGCCTGCGCAGGCCATGAGCGGACGCGTCAGAGATTGGCGCCGAGCCCGCGCAATTCGGCGCGCAGATCGATCGGCTCGACGAAATGCAGGCCCTGCATGCCGACCGAGCGGGCACCCTCGACGTTCCTCTCGCTGTCGTCGACGAAGATGCACTCGCCGGCGCTGAGCCCGTACCGCTCCAGCAGCACGTTGTAGATCGCTGGATCGGGCTTGAGCAGGCGTTCATGCGCCGAGACGATCACGCCGTCGAAGCTCTGCAGGAACGGGAAGCGGATCAGGCACTCCGCCCATTTCTCGCGCGAGAAATTGGTGATGGCGTAGACATGCTCGCCCTTGGCCTTGAGGTCGGCCAGCACCGCGACGCTGTCCTCGATCGTGCCCGGAACTGTCTCGTGCCAGCGCTCGTCGAAGGCCTTGATCTCGGCCTCCCATTCCGGATGGCTGGCAACCAGTGTGGCCACTGCCTCGGTCCAGGGCCGGCCGCGATCCTGCTCCAGGTTCCAGGCCGATGTGCAGACGTTCTGCAGGAACCAGCCGCGCTTGGCATCATCAGGAATCAGGTCGTGATAGAGATGGAACGGGTCCCAGCGCAACAGGACATTGCCGACATCGAACACGACCTTGCGATTTGCAGGCATCGGTAGGCTTCTCCAGTCAGGCGTGCATCGACGTGGTTGATGCAACTCACGCCCTTGTGCACGGACGCGCGTAACCTTCACAAGGCTTTTGGCGTATTCGCGTAAAGGATCAGCAAAGGCGCGACGGATGGCTTCGGCAGCGATAGGTAGCTACTGGCCCTGGAACGACCGGCAGGGGCGCTTCTCGGCGCTGCGGGCCGGCTGCTTCGCGCTCGTGCTCATCCCTGCCTTGATCCTCGCCTGGCAGGCCTGGACGCACCAGCTCGGCTCCAAACCCTGGACGCAAGCCGTGCACGACACCGGCACCTGGGCCCTGCGCATCCTCGTGATCACCCTCGCGGTGACGCCGCTACGCCGCATCCTCGACTGGAACAAGCTGATCGGCATCCGCCGCATGCTCGGCCTGTCGGCCATGACCTACGCGCTCGGCCATCTCGCGCTCTACAGCATCGACCTCGCCTTCGACTGGGGTCTGATCGTCTCCGAGATCGTCAAGCGCTTCTATCTCGTTGTCGGCATCACCGCGCTCATTGGCCTCGTCGTGCTCGGCATCACCTCGACCGACGGCATGATCCGCCGTCTCGGTTCGGGGCGTTGGCAGCGCCTGCACAACCTCGTCTACCTGATCGCCTGCCTCGGCCTGTTCCACTTCGCGCTGCAGTCGAAGATCGACGTCACCCAGCCAGTGCTGCTGACCGGCCTGTTCGCGCTGCTGCTGGCCTATCGCGGGCTGGGTCGCCTCAGCATTCCGCTGAGCTTCGGCTCGCTCGCGCTGACGGCGCTTGCCGTCGGCCTCGCCACCGCATTGGCCGAAACCGCCTGGTACGCCTTCGCCACCGGCGCCTCGGCCTGGCTGATCTTCCAGGCCAATGCCGACATCGTCGTCTATCAGGACTGGACGGCGGTGCGGCCGGGCCATTGGGTCGCGCTGGTCGGGCTCGCACTCGCGGTGCTGCATCTTTTCCGCAAGCCAGCGCAGAGGCCGGCGAGACGCGAGCGCCGGCCGGCAATGGCCTCCGAGGCCGCGGGCGGCTGATCCTCAGCCCTCGCGCCGCGCCAGCTCCAATATGGTCTCGATCAGGACGCGGATGGCGATGCCGGCATCGAGCTCGGTCATGTTCTCCAGCGGCGAATGGCTGATGCCCTTCTCGCAGCGCACGAACAGCATGGCCGAGGGGCAGAGCTTGGCCATTTCCATGGCGTCGTGACCAGCGCCCGAGGCCAAGCGCCGCGCCGTCAGGTTCGAGCCGGTACGGGCGATTCCAGTGGCGAAAGCCTCCTGCAGGCCCTCGTCCATCGGCACGGCATTGCCGCGTGAATAGGGCGTGATCGTCAGCCCGACACCGCGCCGCGCCGCGATCTCGGCGAAACGGCGATTGATCTCCTCGTCCATGCTGGCGACGGTCTCACCATCCGGCGCCCGGAAGTCGATGGTGAAGTCGACCGCGCCCGGCACGACATTGGTGGCGCCGGGATCGGCCCGGAACACGCCGACCGTGCCGACCGCGCGGTCATGTTCCTGGGCGATCACCTCCAACGCCAGCGCCATCTCGGCCGCCGCCGTCAGCGCATCCTTGCGCAGCGCCATCGGCACCGTCCCGGCATGGCCGGCCTCGCCGGTGACGCGGACACCGGCGCGTCCCTGCGCGGCGATGGCGGTGACGATGCCGACCGCTTCATTCTCGGCTTCGAGCACCGGACCCTGCTCGATATGGACCTCGAGATAGGCCTTTACTGAGCCCGGCTTGCGGGCGAGCGCCGCGATCCCCGCCGGATCGCCGCCGAAGGCGACGAGCGCGTCACGCAGCACGACGCCGTCGGCATCGCGGGCCGCGAGCCAGCCCTGGTCATAGCGGCCGGTCAGCGCTGCCGACGTCGAGAGCGAGGTCGGGAAACGCACGGTCTCCTCGTCGCCGAAAGCGACGACCTCGAGCGCGAAGGGCAGGGTGACGCCGGCATCGCGGATCGCCTGCACCGCCAGGATGCCGGCAACGACGCCGAGATTGCCGTCAAAGCGCCCGCCATCGCGGACCGTGTCGATATGCGAGCCGATCAGCACCGCCGGCAGCCCGGGCGTAACACCTTCGCGTCGGCCCTGCACCGAGCCGGCGGCATCGATGAAGGCGGTCAGGCCGGCAACCTCCATCGCGCCCTTGACGTATTCCGCGCCCTGCCGGTGCGACGGCGAGAGATAGAGCCGCGTCAGCTTGCCCGGCTCGTCCGTGAACCGGTTGAGGCCGGCGAGGGCGGCGAAGGCGCGGGCGCCTAGGACGGCGGGTGATGGCAGGGGCGTGGTCATGAGGTCAATCTAGCGGGCTGGTCATAGGCGTGGCCAGCCCGCTTTAGCGCGGCAGGATCGATTTGGCTGTCAGTAGGTCGCGCGCCCACCCGACAGGTCGAAGACGGCGCCGGTGGTGAAGCTGTTCTCGGCCGAGGCGAGGAAGGCGACCATCGAGGCGACTTCGTCAGGCTGCAGGAAGCGGCCGCGCGGGATCTTGGCCAGCATGTAGCCGATATGCTCCTCGCTCATCTGATCGAAGATGCGAGTGCGCGCGGCGGCCGGGGTGATGCAGTTAACCGCGATGTCCTGCTGGGCCAGCTCCTTGCCGAGCGACTTGGTCAGCGCGATCACCGCTGCCTTCGAGGCCGAATAGGCCGAGGCGTTCGGGTTGCCTTCCTTGCCGGCGATCGAGGCGACCAGCACGAGCCGCCCGTAATTGCGCTTGATCATGCCGGGGATCACCGCCTGGCAGCAATGCAGCGTGCCGTCGAGATTGAGGCGCATGATCTTCGCCCATTCGTCGAGCGGGTATTCCCAGGTCTTCAGGTTCGGCCCGGCAATGCCGGCGCTGGTGACGAGGATGTCGACGCTGCCATGGCGCTGCTCCAGCTCGGCCGCGGCCGCATTCACCGCCTTGGCGTCGGTCACGTCGATCGCAAGCCCGCTCGCGGCCGGCCCGATCGCCGCCGCCGCCTCATTGGCGAGCTTGCCGTCGAGGTCCCAGATCGCGATCTTGGCGCCGCTGGCGGCGAGCCGTTCGGCAACGGCACGGCCGATACCCTGCGCGCCGCCGGTGATGATGGCGACCCTGCCGTTCAAATCGATTTGATTCATTGAAATGATGCCCCTCCCTGGAACCGTGCGCGGACTTTAGCGCAATGCCATCCGCCGCAAAGCCGCGATGGCTCAAGGGAGGGTTGCGTCAGGCTGGCTGCTCAGCGCGCATTGCGGAAGGCGCTCGGGCTGAACACGGTACGCAGCAGGATGCCGAGGTCGAGCCAGAACGACCAGTTGTCGATGTACCAGTGATCATAGGCGATGCGCCGGGCCATCTTCTCGTCGGTGTCGGTCTCGCCCCGCAGACCGTTGACCTGGGCCCAGCCGGTGATGCCGGGCTTGACGTTGTGGCGCCGCGCATAGAGCGCGATCTTGCGCTGGAACTCGCGGTCATGGGCAAGCGCGTGCGGACGCGGGCCGACGAGCGACATCTGCCCGGCGATGACGTTCAGGAGCTGCGGCAGCTCGTCGAGATTATAGCGCCGCAGGAAACCGCCAATCCGGGTGATGCGCGGATCGTTGCGCGTTGCCTGCCTGACGACTTCGCCATCGTCCGTCGTCGTCATCGTACGGAACTTGAAGATCCGGAACGGCTCCTGGTTGAAGCCGAAGCGGCGCTGCAGGAACAGCACCGGACCCTGCGAATCGAGCTTGATCGCAAGCGCGACCAGAAGGAGCAGGGGTAGGCTCAGCGTCAGGATCGCGCTCGCGGCGAGAACGTCGAAGACGCGCTTGAACAGGATCTGGACGAAGGACAGGGCCGG
The DNA here is from genome assembly GCF_964253285.1 of Allobosea sp. LjRoot237. Taxonomy (NCBI): domain Bacteria; kingdom Pseudomonadati; phylum Pseudomonadota; class Alphaproteobacteria; order Hyphomicrobiales; family Alloboseaceae; genus Allobosea; species Allobosea sp. LjRoot237. The sequence continues at coordinate 5,167,356 of NZ_CAXUQP020000001.1, read as the reverse complement.
GCGCGTCAGCCTGAGCGAGGCGAGCGAGCCGATCCGCACGATATGGGGATTGTCGAAGCGGTCCATGACGCGCTCCGGCGTCAGGTGGATCGCGACCGGCAGGTTCATGAAGGCGTCGATGCAGGCGTCGATCGTCTCATGGTCCGACCAGGGCAGGGCGATGAAGACCGCGTCCGGCTTGAGGTCGCGGGCCCTGGCCGAGGCGGTCGCGAGGTCGGCGGCGAGCGCCGCGGCAGGATCGTTGATCCGGCGCGAATCGTTGCTGCGCAGAAAGGCGACGTCGACGATCGAGAAGCCGATGTTCCAGGGCTGGTGGCGCGAGACGAAGGACATCACCTCGCTCTCGCGGCCGATCAGGAACACCCGCTCGGAGGTGATCCTGCCGGTCTTCGAGGCCATCGAGATGGTGCGCACGATCGCCGAGCGGGCGAGCGCGATCAGCGGCACGCCGGCGACATAGGTGACGAGGACGACGGCGCGCGAATACTGGTCGTTGACCTTGGCCATGAAGACGATGGCGACGAAGGCGATCATCGCCAGGTTCCAGACCGCGAAGGCAGAGGTGATCTGGCCCTTGGTCGAGAGGTAGTTCTCCAGCCGGTAACGGCCGCGCATCAGGTTGGTGAAGACGAAGATCGCGGCGATCATCGAGGCGAGCTCGACGGTGACCTTGTCGTTGCCGAGATGGCGATAGGCGACGAAGTGGTAGACGATCGAGGTGCCGCCGACCACGGTCAGGACGGTCACCGCATCGACCAGCGCGGTGATCAGGCCAATCCAGTGGCGCAGCACATTGGCGCGCTGGTCGGCTGCGGTGGTGACTTCGTAGTTCAGGTCGTTGACGCTCATCATGCCGCGCTCGCTCGGTCATGGACGGTCCGGATTCGGCACAGGGGATGCGCCGAAAGGCCGCCTCACCCGTCGAAGTGGCAAGGGCGATGCCGTGGAGGCATGAAGCTGGTTTCGCGGGAAATGCGCTGGAATCGGTCCGGTTGAACCAGAGTCGGGCGCAGCATGAGCGGAGCGCGTCCCATTACGGGACAGCCGGCGGGACAGAGGGTCGCCAGACCGGCAGTATCGGCTATCGGATCAGCGAAAGACGGCGTTCATCCTATGATGGGGTTCCGCTTGACCCTGGCAAGAAACGCAACGAAGACAATGGCCTACGCCGCCAGCATGGCGACGTGTGCGTCAGCAGCGATCGAGATGAACGTCGTTCTCCTCCAATCTTCGCAGCGGCGGGCTGCCCATTTCGCTCCGCCCGAACCGCCACGCCGCGACATCGCCGGCGTTCCGGTCGCGGCGCTGACGCACGACGAGGCGCTCGCACTGGTCGGTCATGCTTTCGACGGCGGCGGCCATCTGCATCTGGCCTACTGCAATGCGAACCTCGTCAATATCGCCGCGCGCGATACCGGCTTGCGCGAGCGCCTCGCCCGCTTCCTGGTCCTGCCCGACGGGATCGGCGTCGATATCGCCTCGCGCCTGCTCTACGGCACGACATTCCCGGCCAATCTCAACGGCACCGACTTCACGCCGGCGATCCTCGCCGCCAGGAAGCGGCCGCTCTCGGTGATGCTGCTCGGCGGCAAGCCGGGCGTCGCCGAGCGCGCCGCGGCGAGGCTGCGCGCCGACTACCCGCAGCATCGCTTCGCAGTGCTAAGCCATGGCTATTTCGAATCGGAAGTTGAGACAGCCCTGCTGGCGCGGCTCGCGCACGAGCGGCCTGACCTGCTGCTGGTCGCCTTCGGCAATCCGCGGCAGGAGCAGTGGATCGCCGACCGGCTCGATGCCCGCCACTGCGCGGTCGCGGCCGGCATCGGTGCGCTGTTCGACTTCCTCGCCGGCGAGGTGACTCGGGCGCCGGAAACGGTGCGCGCCCTGCGGCTGGAATGGATCTATCGGCTCTGGCTCGAGCCGCGACGGCTGTGGCGGCGCTATGTCGTCGGCAATCCCGCCTTCCTGATGCGCGTGCTGCGCCAGAAGCTGGCCGGGCGCGGCGCCTGAGGGGCTCTACGCTTTCTTCCCGACGATGACGCCGAAGAGCGGGCCGGCACCGATCATCACCAGGAAGACCCTGATGATGTGATGGGCCGCGACGAAGGCGACCTCGGTGTGCAGCGCCAGCGCGATCAGGCTCATCTCGGCAAGGCCGCCGGGCGAATAGGCCAGGATCAGCGGCACCGGCTGGTAGCTTGAGACATGCGCCACCGCGAAGGCGAAGACCAGCGTCAGCACCACCAGGATCACGGTCGAGCCGAGCGAAAGCAGGAGGATGCGCAGGATCGCCTGCGGCGGCGTGCCGACGAAGCGGCAGCCGATGGTGACGCCGAGGATCAGCTGGGCGACGTTGACGATCTCGTAGGGCGGCACGGAATCGCTGAGGCCGACGAGATGCACGACGGCCGAGACCAGCATCGGCCCGAGCAACTGCTTCGCCGGCAGGCGCAGCGCATGGGCGAGCATCACGCCGACGATCGCGCTGGCGACCAGCCAGAACCAGCCCAGCGCCGATGTCTGGAACATCGACGGGCCCTGGTTGCGGTTGATGCCGAGCGAGATCCCCTCGAGCCATTGCACGATGAAGGGCAGCGTCATCACCACCAGCAGGATGCGGGCGGAATGGATCAACGCGATGGTGCGGGCATCGCCGCCCTTCTCCTCGCCGGTGATCACCATCTCGACGAGGCCGCCCGGCATGCCGGAGAAGAAGGCGGTCACAGGGTCGTAGCCGGCGACGCGGCGGAAATAGGTGACGCAGCACAGGCCGCAGGCGACCATGAACAGCACGAGCCCGCCGAGCGTCGGCAGCCAGTTCGGCATCTGCGCGACGATCTCCGGCTTGAAGCCGGAGCCGAGCAACACGCCGATCACCGCCGACATCGGCGGGCGGATCACCGACGGCGCCGCCACCGGCGTGCGGGCGATCGCGGCGGCGGTGCAGAACACCATCGAGCCCAGCATCCAGGGCAGCGGCAGGCGGTAATATGCGAAGAGCCAGCCGCCGAGCGTGCCGAGCGCGAGGGCAAACAGGAAACGGCGCCAGGGAAAGCGTCGCGGCGACAATTCGCGCACGCCGTTGACCGCATCCCGCAGCAATTCCCGCATCGCCCTGATCACCTCTCCAGGCGCATGCCCGAGAGCCGGATGCTTTCAGTCGGAAGCGCTTTGCGTTTCCAACTGAAAGCTGAATCCGGCTCTCATCCAAGAAACTGGGCAGGATTCATGCGAAAAACCGGTTCCCACTTTTTCGCATCCTGTCCGGCGGCGCCACGGCGCTGCTATACGCCATCGGCATGGCGATGACAGGGCTTTGTCGGAATGACGGCCTTGCCCTTGCGGCGGGGCGAGCGGACGTGGCGGCAACCCCGCCATGCTCGCAAGTCGCTGACGAACGGGCAGAAAATCAGCGACAGTCGAGTCCTGCAGATATCTGATAGGCCGTCGGCGTCTTCCGCCCGGCTCGAGGCAGCCATGAGCGAAGACCGCCTTTCGGAAGCGACCGGTCGCGGCAGCGAAAGCATCGGCTTGGCCGAAGCGCTGCCTGTTTCGGCCGATGAGGACGGCAGTCCGACAGAGCCTCCCGAATCGCGTCGGCCTGAACGGCCGCTGCCGCCGGTTCTCTCCACCCCGTCTCGCGAGGGCTGGCTGGCGACCCGCCGCAATCGCGCCGGCCTGTGGTGGCGCCGGGCGAGCCCAAACCTGCGCGGCACCGTCTATATGATCACCGCGCTCTTGGTTTACGCGGTGATGGTCGGCGCCTTCAAACATCTCGGCACGGCGATCCCGCTGGTCGAGACGCTGATGATCCGCCAGATCATCATGAGCGCCGTGGTCGTCGCCATCGCGGGCCGCAGCCTGAAGCAGGCGCTGAAGACGGACCGGCCGGGCCTGCAGATATTCCGCGGCCTGATCACGCTGGCCTCCATGCTCTGCGGCTTCAGTGCTCTCATCCACATTCCGCTGGCCCAGGCGACCTCGATCAGCTTCAGCCAGGTGCTGTTCGTCACCATCGCCGCCGTGCTGATCCTGAAGGAGCGCGTCGACACGGCGCGCTGGATCGCGACCGCCCTCGGCTTCGTCGGCGTGCTGATCATGCTCAACCCGTCGGCCGACGGGTTGAACTTCTGGGCGCTGATGTCGCTTGTCGGTGCGCTGTTCGGGGCCGGCATCACCATCAGCGTGCGCATCCTCGGCACCAGCGAGCGGACCGAGACGATCCTGATCTATCAGGGCCTCGTCCTGATGGTCGTCCTCGCCTGGCCGGCCTGGGCGCTCTGGGTCTGGCCGACGGCCGAGCAATGGTTCTGGCTCGTGCTGCTCAGCCTGTTCGGCACCGCCGGGCAATGGCTGATCACCAAGGCCTATCAGGTCGGCGAGGCGTCGGCGCTGGCGCCGCTCGATTTCAGTCGCCTGATCCTGGCGGGCTTCACCGGTTTCGTTTTCTTCGCCGAGATCCCGACGCTGACGACGCTCATTGGTGCGGCCATCGTCATCGGCGCGACGCTCTACACCATGCGCCGCAATGCCCGCGGCCGGCTCGGCGCCGATCTTTCCACCCCGCCCTGACGCTCAAGCCACGAGACGCCCATGACGCATCACCAGCTCGATGCCTCCCTCGCCACCTGCCACTGGGGCTATTTCGATGCCGGGCTGAAGCCGGTGCTGGAGATCGAGAGCGGCGACAGCGTCACCATCCGCACCGTCACCGGCGGCCCCGCCCATTTGCCCGATGGCAATGCGACGATCCCGCCGGAGATCCACGAGATACACGCCAAGGCCGAGCGCATGGTGCCCGGCCACATCCTCACCGGGCCGATTGCGGTCAGGGGCGCCAAGCCCGGCCAGGTGCTGGAGGTACAGATCAGGAGCATCAAGCCGCGCACCGATTTCGGCTACACCATGTTCCGCCCGCTCGGCGGCACGCTGCCGGACGAGTTCGATTATCACGCCTTCCGCTACATCCATCTCGACCGCGAGCGGAATATCGCCAATCTGCCCTGGGGCATGGAGTTGCCGCTTTCGCCTTTCTTCGGCGTGATGGGGACGGCGCCGCCGGCACATTGGGGCCGGGTGACCTCGCTGATTCCGCGCGCCTTTGGCGGCAACATCGACAACAAGGAGCTCGGTGCCGGCGCGACGCTGTATCTGCCTGTTTTCGTCGAGGGCGCGTTGTTCTCCTGCGGCGACGGCCATGGCGCGCAAGGCGATGGCGAGGTCTGCATCACCGCGATCGAGACGGCGCTGGAAGGCACCTTCGAATTCCATCTGCGCGAGGACCTCTCCTTCGCGATGCCACGGGCTGAGACCAGGACCCACCACATCACCATGGGCATCGATCCCGACCTCGACATCTGTGCGAAAGATGCGTTGAGGGAGATGATCGGCCTGATCACCTCGCGGACGAAGCTGACGCGCGAGGAGGCCTATATGCTCTGCAGCCTCGCCGCCGATCTGCGGGTGACCCAGACGGTCAACGGCTCCAAGGGCATTCATTGCATGCTGCCGAAGAGCCTGGTGGCCTAATACCCATCCGTCATGCTCGGGCTTGACCCGAGGCTGTGCGATTGAATTCTCGGTCTGCCGCTCTTCCCTTCTCTCCTTGCGGGAGAAGGTGGCCGCGTAGCGGTCGGATGAGGGGGCGCGCAGGTCTTGAAGGTTTCGAAAACACTGCGCCGGGCTCATGATCGGAGTCGCGAGACCCCTCACCCTAACCCTCTCCCGCAGGGGGAGAGGGGATGTGGCGCGCCTTACAGCATCGGCAGGCCGCGCGGCTTCGGCCCGCGCGGGAAGGCGGCGTCGAGCCGGGTGATGTCGGCATCACCGAGCTGCAGCCCGAGCGAACCGGCATTGTCCTGCGCATGACCAGCCTTTGCCGCTTTCGGGATGGCGAAAACGCAAGGCTTGCGCGTCAGGAAGGCGAGCGCGATCTGGCGCGGGCTCGCGCCATGGGCCGCAGCGATCTCGGCCAATACCTTGCCCTGCGCCGAGGAGGTCGTCGGAAAATCATCCTGCCCGAACGGGCTGTAGGCGGTGACGGCGACGCCGTTCCTCTCGCACCACGGGATCACCGCATGCTCGATCGCCCGTTCGCGCAGATGGTAGAGCACCTGATTGCAGGCGATCTTGCCGGGCCCGGCGAGCTTCAGTGCCTCGTCGAGATCGGCGACGTCGAAATTGCTGACGCCCCAGGACAGGATCTTGCCCTCGGCTTTGAGGTCCTCGAACGCCGCGAAGGTCTCGGCCAGCGGATATGAACCGCGCCAGTGCAGCAGGTAGCAGTCGAGCCGGTCGGTCCTGAGCCGGCGCAGCGATTGCTCGCAGGCCTTGCGCGTCCCGGCCTTCGAGGCGTTGTGCGGCAGCACCTTCGAGACCAGGAAGACCTCGTCGCGCCGTCCGGCGATGGCTTCGCCGGTGATCTCCTCGGCGCGGCCATCGCCATACATCTCGGCACTGTCGATATGCGAGAGCCTGAGATCGAGCCCGCGCCGCAGCGCCGCGATTGCCTCGCCGCGCGTGGCGCGTTCGATATTCCAGGTGCCCTGACCGATCCGCGAGACCGCTGGACCATCCTTGCCGAAAGCCTGTGTCATTCGCTCATCCTGCCGTTCAGCGGACCTCGACCTCATAGCGGCCATGACGGATCTCGCCGTCGGAATAGCGCACGCGCACCTCGAAGCTGTCGCGGCCGCGATAGTCGGAGTTCGAGGTGTATTCGAAGGCGAGCGCGTTGCCGATCTTGCCGTCGCAATGCTGATGGGGGCCAGGGCCATAGACCGCCTTGGCCTTGCGCGTCAGCATCCGGACCGTGCCGTGCTGCGGCTTCTGCGTCAGCACGGCGGTCGGCCGCTTCACCTGCCGACAACGCGTGTCCATCGTCATGTAGGTCTGCTGCATGAAGGTCGGCTCGCCGCCGGCGGCGCGGTCGATGCCGTCAGCGCCTTTGTCGCCCGAGGTCATGCAGCCGCCGAGCGCACTGCAGAGCAGGATCAGGCCCAGCGTCATCATTCCGGGAACGGGCATGGCTCTCCTCGCTGCGCCCGGCCGATCACACCGGTGGCGTGCCGTTGGCAGCCAAAACCTCTCCGGCGAGATAGAGCGAGCCGCAGATCAGGATGCGCGGCGGCGCCGGCCAGTCCCGCGACGCGATCTCGCGCAGCGCCTGCTCGACCGAGCCGGCGACCTCGGCCTTCAAGCCCGCTTCGCGCGCCAGCGTCGCGATCTCTTCGGCTGAGCGCGCCGCGAGCTGGTTCTGCATCGATACGGCAAAGAGGCCCTGCGCCAGCCCCTTGAAATGGCCGAGCGTGGCGCGCGCATCCTTGGTCGCGAGCAGGCCGGCGATCATCACGAGCGGCGCCGGGTTCTTCTCCTCAAGATCGGCCATCGCCTGGGCGAGGACGCGACCGCCATCGGGATTATGGCCACCGTCGAGCCAGAGTTCGGCGCCGGTCGGCGCGAGCTCGGCGAGCCTACCGCGTGCCAGCCGCTGCAGGCGCGCCGGCCACTCCGCCTCGGTCATGCCGCGCTCGAAGGCCGAGGCCGGCAGGCCGCCATAGCCGGCGGCGCGCAAGGCCGCGATCGCGGTGCCGGCATTGGTGTGCTGATGGCGCCCGGCCAGGCGCGGCAGCGGCAGATCGAGCAAACCGTCGCTGTCTTCATAGACCAGTCGCCCGCTGTCCTCGTGGACGTTGAAGTCCTGCATGCCGACCAGGATCTTCGAGGCGCCGACGCGTTCGGCTGCGGCTTCGAGCACGGCGGTCGGCTCCGGCTCCTGCGGCGCGATCACCGCCGGGGCGCCGCGCTTGAAGATGCCGGCCTTCTCGCCGGCGATCTTGGTGATGGTGTCGCCGAGATACTCGGAATGGTCGAGCGAGATCGGCGTCACCACCGTGCAGGCGGGGTGGTCGATCACGTTCGTCGCGTCAAAGCGTCCGCCAAGACCGACCTCGAGCAGCACGACATCGGCCTTGTGCTCGGAGAAGAGCAGGAAGGTGGCGGCGTTGGTGATCTCGAAGAAGGTGATCGGCTCGCCGGCGTTCACCCGCTCGCAGCGCTCCAGCGCCTCGACCAGCACGGCTTCGTCGACGAAGCGCCCACCGCCCGGCTGGCCGAGCCGGATGCGCTCATGGAAGCGCACCAGATGCGGCGAGGTGTAGACGTGGACCGATAGCCCGGCCGCTTCGAGGATCGCCCGCATGAAGGCGATGGTCGAGCCCTTGCCATTGGTGCCGGCGACATGGATCACCGGCGGCAGCTTCTTCTGCGGATCGCCGAGCCGTTCGAGCAGGCGCAGGATGCGCCCGAGCGAGAGATCGATCAGCTTGGGATGCAGCGCGAGGAAGCGCGCCAGCAGGAGGTCGGATGTGCTCATGCGGGACCGGCTCCGGCCGGCGAGTTATCAGACGGCAGCGGCCGGCAGCGGCTCGGGATCCGGGGGGATGGCGACCGGCAGCTTCTGCTTGGTCAGCAGCCGGCCGAGCCTGGCCAGCGTCGCCGGGATCTGGTGGCGATGCACGACCATGTCGACCATGCCGTGGTCCTTGAGATATTCCGAGCGCTGGAAGCCCTCGGGTAGCTTCTCGCGGATGGTCTGTTCGATCACGCGCGGTCCGGCGAAGCCGATCAGCGCGCCGGGCTCGGCGATGTGGACATCACCTAGCATGGCGTAGGAGGCGGTGACGCCGCCGGTGGTCGGATTGGTCAGCACGACGAAATAGGGCAGGCCGGCCTTGCGCAGCATCCGGGTCGCGACGGTGGTGCGCGGCAATTGCATCAGCGAGAGGATGCCCTCCTGCATGCGTGCGCCACCCGAGGCGGCGAAGACGACATAGGGGGTCTTCTTCTCGATCGCCGTCTCGGCGCCCTTGATGAAGGCTTCGCCGGCGGCCATGCCGAGCGAGCCGCCCATGAAGTGGAAATCCTGCACCGCGATCGTCATCGGCAGGCCTTGGACGCGGCCATAGCCGACCTTGAAGGCGTCGGCGGCCCCGGTCTTGGCGCGGGCGTCCTTGAGCCGGTCGACATAGCGCTTCTCGTCGCGGAACTTGAGCGGATCGGCCACCGCCTCCGGCAGCGGCACGTCGACCCATTTGCCCTCGTCGAAGGTCAGCCGCAGCCGATCCTGCGCGGTGACACGCATATGATGGTCGGAGCCGGGGATGACGAAGCCGTTGGCCTCGACGTCCTTGTGGAAGACCATCTGCCCGGAATCCGGGCACTTGATCCAGAGGTTCTCCGGGGTCTCGCGCTTGAACAGCGTCTTGATGCGCGGACGGACGACTTCGGAAATCCAGTTCATCGGATCATCCTTGAAATAGGCTGGCGCGATGGGCTCAGGCAGCCGCTTTCGCGACCGAGCGGACGCCGGCCGCGAGTTCGGCAACCAGCGAGGTGACAGCCGAAACCGTCTTTTCCGTGGCCTTGCCGTCGGCATCGAGCGAGAGCCGGACGCGCTCGACCAGGGCCGAGCCGACGACGACGCCGTCGGCGCCCTTGGCGATCGCGATCGCATCTTCCGGCGTCTTGACGCCGAAGCCGACCGCGACTGGGAGTTTCGTGTGCTGCTTGATCCGGCCGACTGCCGCGCCGACCGCGTCATAATTCGCGATCGCCCCGCCGGTCACGCCGGTCATCGAGACGTAATAGACAAAGCCGGAGGTGTTCTGCAGCACGCGCGGCAGGCGCTTGTCATCGGTGGTCGGCGTCGCCAGGCGGATGAAGCTCACGCCCGCGGCGAGCGCCGGCAGGCAGAGTTCCTGATCTTCCTCGGGCGGCAGGTCGACGACGATCAGGCCGTCGATCCCGGCTGTCCGGGCATCCCTCAGGAAGGCGTCGACGCCATAGGCCCAGATCGGGTTGTAGTAGCCCATCAGCACGATCGGCGTGTCGTTTCCGGCCTTGCGGAAGGCCGCGACCATGGCGAGCGTCTTCTTCAGCGTCTGCCCCGCCTTGAGCGCGCGCTGGCCAGCGAGCTGGACCGGCACGCCGTCGGCCATCGGGTCGGTGAAGGGCACGCCGAGCTCGATGATGTCGGCGCCGGCTGCGGGCAAGGCGTTCAGGATCGCGCTGCCGGTGTCGAAATCAGGATCGCCCGCGGTGACATAGGTCACCAGCGCAGCGCGACCCGCGGCGGCGCAGGCGGCAAAGCGGGCTTCGATGCGGGCTTGTCCGGTCTCGATCATGCCGGAGCGGTTAGCATGGCCGCGCCCGGCTGGCGAGAGGGCGCGTCCTTGCCGACTAGGCGAACTTGGCGCCGCGTTCGGTCAATAGCACCCGCAGCACCGAGCGGTGGCAGCGCGCCTCATCCTCGCAATAGCAGCCGACCGAGACGTCGCTGCCATGTGATAGGGTCGCCAGCAGGTCGAGCGCGTGGCGCGGTGCCGGCTCGGCCATCTCGGCCTTGAAGGCGCGGGTGAAGCCGGCCCAGTCCTTCTCGCTCTCGGCCGCCTTGGCCTGCGCCATCAGCTCCGGCGTCGGCGACAGCACCGGAAACCAGACGTCGAACCAGTCTTCGGCGGCATAGCGCTCCTTCAGCACGCCGCGCGGCACGCGCCGGACCGTGCCGATACGCGTGCCCTCTGCCGGATGGCGCGGACTACCGAGGCGGACGATGCGAAGGCTCATACGTCTGTCCTTTCGCTAGATCGCGCTTGCATTCCCACCGCGCGATATCCATAAATGTAGTGATATCACTACATCGGGGCGCCGTCATGGTGAAGACGGTTTCGGCCGCGCAGGCCAATCGTGAATTCTCGAAGCTGATGAAGCTCGCTGCGAGCGGCGAGCGTGTCGTCGTGACATCGCGTGGCCAGCCGAAGGTGCAGATCACGCGCGTCGAGGAAGCCGAAGCCGAAAAGGCGCGGCGGCGCGAGGCGTTCGACCGGCTGACGGAACGTCTAAATTCCCAACCTGTCCAGAACCTGCCGCGCCTGACCCGCGACGACTTCTACGATTGAAGCGATGCGGGTCGGCTTCGACACCAACATCCTGATCTACGCTGAAGGCTTCAACGATCTGCCGCGCGTAAAGCGAGCACGGCAGATCAGGGAGACCTTGGGCGAAGATCAAATCGTGCTGCCGTCGCAGGTCATCGGCGAGCTCTTCAATGCCCTGACGCGCAAGCTCGGCCTGCCGCGTCTTCGGGCCAGGGACATTTGCCTGGAATGGCGCGCCACGACCGGCTTTCGGCTGGTCGATGCCGCCTGCTGGGACGGCGCGCTCGAACTCGCCGCCAGCCATGCTCTGCAGTTCTGGGACGCGCTCATCCTCGCCACCGCCGCGGAAGCCGGCTGCGCCCTGCTCCTGTCCGAGGACATGCAGGACGGTTTTGTCCATCGCGGCGTGACGGTCGCCAATCCCTTCTCTGAGCCGCTGCATCCGCTCTTGGTCGATGCGTTGCGACAGCGCGATTGAGACGGATTACTTCTCGATCCGCCAAACCGTGCGCAGCGCGGCGCTGACGGTGACCTCGCCCGGCTCGACCTGAACCGGCGCGGCGCCGGCCGCCATGCGATAGGCGCGTGTATCGCCCATCGGTCGCACCGGTGGCTCGGCTTCCGCCTCGACGATCGAGACGAGCTCGCCGACCTTGACGCCGAGGCGCTTGGCATAGATCTCGGCCCGGGTGCGCGCCGCTTCCGCCGCCTTGTCGCGGGCCTGGTCCTTGGCCTTGTCCTCGTCGGCGAGGCCGAAGCTGATGCCGGACATGTCGTTGGCGCCGGCGGCGACCAGCGCGTCGATCAGCGGGCCGGCCTTGGCGATGTCGCGCACGATCACGGTGATGCCGGTGCGGGCCTCGTAGCCGTCGATCTTCGGCGCGCGCGCCTGCGGTGAGGACGAGGCCGAAGGCTGCGTCATCCGCGGCGTCAGCGCGATCTGCGAGGTCGAGAGATCGCCCAGGGTGACGCCGGCGCTCTTGACCGCCTCGATCAGCTTGGCCAGTGCCGGAGTGTTCTTCGACAGCGCTTCCGCGGCGGTCTTGCCCTCGCTCACCACGCCGGCCTGGACGGTGGCGAGATCGGGCTTCACCCGGACTTCGCCCGTGGTCTGGATCACGATGCCTTCCGCCGGGGCGAGCGGGCCCGGAGTCTGGGCCTGTGCCTGGACCGGGGCGGAAAGCGCCGCGAGCGCGGCAATGATGAGGGCCTTCTTGGTCTTCGACATGATCGTCCTTCGCTGGGCATGGTCCGCAGAAGCATGCACCGCTTCCGCGCCGCGACCATGCGCAACCTATTGGGGCAGCATCAGGACGATTCGTGTCACCGCGCCGCCAGAATCTCCGCGACCTGCGGGATGTCCTTGTCGCCGCGGCCGGAGAGGTTGACGACCATCAGATGGTCCTTCGGCTTCTTCGGGGCGAGCTCGGCGACGCGGGCCAGCGCATGCGCCGATTCCAGCGCCGGGATGATGCCTTCGAGCTTGGAGATCAGCTGGAAGGCCTCGAGCGCCTCCTCGTCCGTCGCCGAGAGATAGGTGGCGCGGCCGGTCTCGTGCAGCCAGGAATGCTCCGGGCCGATGCCGGGATAGTCGAGCCCGGCCGAGATCGAGTGGGCGTCGTTGATCTGCCCGTCCTCGTTCATCAGGAGGTAGGTCCGGTTGCCGTGCAGCACGCCGGGGCGCCCGCCGGTCAGCGAAGCCGCGTGCAGGCCCGACGGAATGCCGTGGCCGGCGGCCTCGACGCCGTAGATCTCGACGCTCTTGTCGTCGAGGAAGGGGTGGAACAGCCCCATCGCATTCGAGCCGCCGCCGATGCAGGCGACGAGCGAATCCGGCAGGCGGCCCTCGAGCTCCTGCATCTGCGTGCGGGTCTCGTTGCCGATGACGCACTGGAAGTCGCGCACCATCGCCGGATAGGGATGCGGGCCTGCGACCGTGCCGATGCAGTAGAAGGTCGACGCGACATTGGTCACCCAGTCGCGCAGCGCCTCGTTCATCGCGTCCTTCAGCGTCTTGGTGCCGGATTCGACCGGCACGACGGTCGCGCCGAGCATCTGCATGCGGAAGACGTTCGGCGCCTGCCGGGCGACGTCGACCGCGCCCATATAGACGATGCATTCGAGGCCGTAGCGGGCGCAGAGCGTCGCGGTGGCGACGCCGTGCTGGCCGGCGCCGGTCTCGGCGATGATCCTTTTCTTGCCCATGCGCCGGGCGAGCAGGATCTGGCCGAGCACATTGTTCACCTTGTGCGAGCCGGTGTGGTTCAGTTCCTCGCGCTTCAGGTAGACCTTGGCGCCGCCGAAATGCTCCGTGAGACGTTCGGCGAAATAGAGCGGCGAGGGCCGGCCGACATAATGCTTCAGCCCGTAGGCGGTCTCGGCATGATAGGCCGGGTCGGCCTTGGCGGCGTTGTAGGCCTGCTCCAGCTCGAGGATCAGCGGCATCAGCGTCTCGGCGACGAAGCGGCCGCCGAACTGGCCGAAGCGGCCGTTCTCGTCGGGGCCGTTGCGGAAGCTGTTCGGAGCGTGCGGCGCGTTCATGCCTGGCCTGCCTTCTTCAATTCTTCTGCCGCCGAGCGGGCGGCCCTGACGAAGTCCGCGATCTTCTCGACATCCTTGATGCCCGGTGCACTTTCGACCCCGGAGGAGACATCGACGCCGGCCGGCCTGGTGATGCGGATGGCGTCCGCGACATTTGCCGGATCGAGCCCGCCCGATAGCATGAAGCGGAAAGCCGGGTCGAGACCGGCGAGCAAGCCCCAGTCGAAGGGCCTTCCATGCCCGCCCGGATAGGCGGCGTCCTTCGGCGGCTTGGCGTCGAGCAGGATGCGGTCGGCGGCACCGTGATACAGCGCGACCTCAGCCAGATCGGCAGCGCTGGCGATGCCGAGCGCCTTCATCACCGGCAGGCCGGTCGCGGCCTTGATCGCGGCGACCTGCTCCGGCGTCTCCTTGCCATGCAGTTGCATCCAGTCCGGCCGTACGATCTCAGCGAGTTCGGCCGCCTGCTGCGGCGCGTAATCGACGATCAGCGCGACGATCTCCGTCCTGCCGCGCGCCTGGGCGGCGAGCTCGGCCGCACGCTCGGGCGTGACATAGCGCGGGCTCTTCGGATGGAAGTTGAGACCGATCATCCCGGCGCCGGCGGCGAGTGCCGCCTCCAGCGTCTCCGGGGTCGAGAGGCCGCAGATCTTGATGAGAAAGGCGTGGTCGCGTGTCATCTGGGCGCTCTAGCACATAGCCCTTCCTGCCGCACTCGTGACATGATGCCGATCGAAACCGGGAGTCCGGGGCGAGAGCGGGCGACGAATGGGGCGGCGTTTCTTTGCAGGTCTGGCTGCGTTTCTGCTGATGGCCGGCCTCGTCTCGCTCGGCGTCTACATGTGGAGCCAGCCCAGGACGCTGAAGCTCGCGGTCGGCCCGCTCGGCTCCGACGATGCCCGGCTCGCCGCCGCTCTCGTCCAGGGCCTCAGTCGTGAGAAGAAGCCGGTGCGCCTGCGCCTCGTCCTGACCGAGGGCTCGGCCGAGAGCGCGCTGAAGATCGACGCCGGCAAGGTCGACCTCGCCATCGTCCGCCCCGATGTCGCGCTGCCGACCAAGGCCGATACGGCGCTGATCACCCGCCGCTCCTTCCCGTTTTTCATCGGCTCCAAGGATCTGGGCACCGACCGCATCTCCGGCCTGCGCGGCAAGCGCATCGGCGTGGTGCGTGCGCCATCAGGCAATCTCGACCTCTTGAAGCTGGTGCTCTCGCAATACGAGGTCTCGCCGGACGCCGTGACGATCGTCCCGCTCGGGCCCGAAGACGTCTCCGCCGCCATCGCCGATGGACATATCGATGTGCTCTTCGCCGTCAACGTGCTGAACGCCCGCGTCGTCACCGAGGTGGGCTCGCGCCTGCACCGAGCCTTCGGCGAAACCCCGACCATCATCCCGATCCGCGAGGCCGATGCCCTCGCCGCCCGTAACCGGGCGATCGAGAGCGGCGAGATCGTCCGCGGCGCGCTCGGCGGCGATCCGCCGCTTCCGGCCGAGAACCTGCCGAGCATCTCGATCACCTCGCGCCTGATGGCGGCGCAGTCGCTCGACGATGCCAGGGTCGGCGAACTCGTCGGCGCGATCCTGTCGCTCCGCGTCACGCTCGCAACCGAGCTGCCGGCGATCCAGGGGCTGGAGGCGCCCGAGACCGACAAGGACGCGCCGCTCGCGGTGCATTCCGGCGCCGCTGCCTTCATCGACGGCGAGCAGGAGAGCTTTTTCGAGCGCTATGGCGACTGGTTCTATCTCGGCGTGATGGCGCTCTCGCTGGTCGGCTCCGGCGCGGCCGGGTTGTTCGGTGTCGAGAGCGTAGCGCGCCGCAAGCGCGCAATGGCTGACTTGAGCCGCCTCATTGTCCTGCTTGGCGCGATGCGGACCGCGACGGACGAGCCGGCACTGGCGGCGATGGAGCGCGAGGCCGATGCCGTCCTCGCCGGGGTCCTCGAAAGCTATGCGCGCGGCGACATCGATTCCGGCGGGATCGGCGCCTATCGCTTCGCCATGGACCAACTCGGCCGCGCCGCGACCGAGCGCCGCATCGTCCTGGCGGAAGCGGCGGCGGAGTGAACAGCTTCATTCCTGCCGCAAACGCCGGTCATGCGGGCGACACTGCGGCTCTGGCGGCTTTCGGAACATCTCCATGACGTCCACTTTCGTATCATTCGCACTCGGGGCGTTGCTTGCGCTCTCCGCCACCGCACCGCTGCAGGCTCAGGCACCCGAAAACTGGCCGCAGGTAAAATGCGAGCGCTGGCGCGGCGCCTATGACGAGGCGCTCAAGCGCTTCGGCAAGAAGGGTCTGGGCGATGAATTCCTCGCCCGCAACGAGGCCTTCATGGCCTCCGGCTGCCAGACGCCACCCGACGTCTGCCCGCGCACGGCTGAAGAGCTCAACTTCGCCAATGTCATGGTGATGGCTGGCATGAACGCCGGAATCGCCTCGACCTTCATGCCCTACGCCTGCCGGAAATCCTGATCTAAAGCAGCGAGATGTGCAGGCCGGTCCCGGCAAGCACGCCATCGGCGACGGCGAGTGCGACGCTGTGCCGGCCGGTCGCGGCATCGCCCGCCGCATAAACGCCGGCGACACTGGTCTGCTTCATCCCGTCGACGCGCAGCAGCGGGCCGAAGGGGCCATTGTCGAAGACACAGCCGAGCTCTTCCGCGAGCGGGCTCGCCGGGCAGATGCCGGCCGCGACGAACAGTGCCTTGACCGGCGCCAGCCGGCCATCGGCGAGACGCAGGCCCGCCATCGCCGTCCCCTCGCCCTCGGCCGCCGCGACCGGCACGCGCTCGACCGTGACACCGCGGCGCGCCAGCAGGGCGGCTGCCTCGGCATCGGGCTCGGCTTCGCCGTTCAGGAACAGCGTGACCTCGCCCCAATCGGCCACGAGCGCCGCCTTCAGCGCCGAGAACGAGCCGCTCGCCAGCACGCCGAGCTTGCCGCCGCCGAGCTCGTAGCCGTCGCAGTAGGGGCAGTGCAGCACGCTCTTGCCCCAGCGTTCCTTGAGGCCCGGGATCGCGGGCAACTCGTCGCGCACGCCGGTTGCCAGCAGCAGGCGCCGCGCCTGGTGCTCGTCGCCGGTGGAATCGGTGATGCTGAAGCCATTGTCTGAAGGTTCGGCCTCGGCCGCCCTGCCGTCCCGCCAGGCGACGGTCGGATAGGCGAGGAGCTGCGCCTTCGCCTCCGCGACGATCGCCGCCGGCTCACGGCCATCCTGGCCGAGGAAGCCATGCGAATGGCTGGAGAAGCGATTGCGCCGCTGGCCCTCGTCGATCACCAGGACGCTGCGGCGCGCCCGCGCCAGCTGCAGCCCGGCGGAAAGGCCGGCGAAGCTGCCGCCGACGATGATGGCGTCATAGGGTGTGGTCGTGCTTGGCATGGATCTGTCTCCGTTCGTCGAAGCGGCGGCTGAAATCCGCCGCGAGATCGGACAGCCGCACCTGGTCGAAACGGCTGGCGAGCAGCGCCTCGGCCTCGACGAACGCCTCGCCCAGCGCCGCGTTGACCGCCTGCTCGACCAGGCATTGCGGGTTCTCGCTGCGATGGCCCAGCGCGAGCAAAGCGGGTTCGCCGAGCGCGCGATGAACATCGCCGAGCGTGATCGCCTCAAGGGCGCGTGCCAGCGTCCAGCCGCCGCCATGGCCCTTTTCGGAGTGCACCAGCCCGGTTTCGCGCAGGCCCGCCATGGTTCGGCGGATCACCACCGGGTTGGTGCCGAGGCAGGCGGCGAGCTCTTCCGAGGTCATCGCTGTGCCGCGATCGGCCATGTGCAGCAGCACGTGCAGGGTGGCGGAAAGGCGGCTGTCCTGTTTCATGTAACTATGCATGTTACGTGATATGGCGCCTGTCAAGCGCCTCCCGGAGAGCGGGCGTCGCCCCATTGCGGTTGCCCAAACGCCATCAAGCGTCTATGTGCAGCGCAACGAATTCCAGATTCACTCAGACAGATGGCTGTGCCGGCCGGGGTCTCCCTGCCGGCTCGCGGTCATGAAACAAGGCCCCGATCGCATGTCCATGCGCAATATCGCCATCATCGCCCACGTCGACCATGGCAAAACCACGCTGGTCGACAAGCTGCTGCAGCAGTCCGGCACCTACCGCGACAACCAGCGCGTGATCGAGCGCGTGATGGACTCCAACGAGCTGGAGAAGGAGCGCGGCATCACCATCCTGGCCAAGGCCACCTCGGTGGTCTGGAAGGACGTCCGCATCAACATCGTCGACACCCCCGGCCACGCCGATTTCGGCGGCGAGGTCGAGCGCATCCTGAACATGGTCGACTCGGCGATCGTGCTGGTCGACGCGGCCGAAGGCCCGATGCCGCAGACCAAGTTCGTGGTCTCGAAGGCGCTGAAGCTCGGGCTGAAGCCCATCGTCGCGATCAACAAGGTCGACAAGCCCGACGCCCGCGTCACCGAGGTGATCAACGAGGTCTTCGACCTCTTCGCCGCGCTCGACGCCAGCGACGAGCAGCTCGATTTCCCGATCCTCTACGGTTCAGGCAAGCAGGGCTGGATGGCGCCCTCGCCGGAAGGTCCGCAGGATCAGGGCCTCGCCCCGATGTACGACCTGATCCTGAAGCATGTGCCGGAGCCGCGCATCGAGGAAGGCCCGTTCCGCATGCTTGGCACGCTGCTCGAGGCCAATCCCTATCTCGGCCGCATCATCACCGGTCGCGTCGTTTCGGGCTCGGCCAAGCCGAACCAGCAGATCAAGGTGCTGTCGGGCGACGGCACTCTGGTCGAGAACGGCCGCATCACCAAGATCCTCGCCTTCCGTGGCCTCGAGCGCACGCCGATCGAGGAAGCCATTCCCGGCGACATCGTCTCGATCGCCGGTCTGGTGAAGGGTTCGGTCGCCGACACCTTCTGCGACCCGTCGGTCGAGACCCCGATCAAGGCCCAGCCGATCGACCCGCCGACGGTGTCGATGACCTTCATGGTCAACGACTCACCGCTCGCCGGCACCGAGGGCGACAAGGTCACCACCCGCGTCATCCGCGACCGCCTGTTCAAGGAGGCCGAGGGCAATGTCGCGCTGAAGATCGAGGAGGCCAAGGACAAGGACTCCTATATCGTCTCCGGCCGCGGCGAACTGCAGCTCGCCATCCTGATCGAGCAGATGCGGCGCGAGGGCTTCGAGCTCGGCGTCTCGCGTCCGCGCGTCGTGCTGAAGCGCGATGAGGCCGGCCAGCTGCTCGAGCCGATCGAGGAGGTCATCATCGACGTCGACGAGGAGCATTCCGGCGTCGTCGTGCAGAAAATGTCCGAGCGCAAGGCCGACATGCTGGAGATGCGTCCCTCCGGCGGCAATCGCCTGCGGCTGGTCTTCCACGCCCCGACACGCGGCTTGATCGGCTATCAGGGCGAATTGCTCACCGACACGCGCGGTACGGCGATCATGAACCGGCTGTTCCACGACTATCTCCCCTATAAGGGCGAGATCGGCGGGCGTCGCAACGGCGTGCTGATCGCGATGGAGACCGGCGAGGCCGTGGCCTACGCGCTCTGGAACCTCGAAGACCGCGGCCCGATGATGATCGAGCCGGGCTGGAAGGTCTATCAGGGCATGATCGTCGGCGAGCACACCCGCGAGAACGATCTCGAGGTGAACGTGCTCAAGGGCAAGAAGCTCACCAATATCCGCACGACGTCGAAGGACGAGGCCGTGCGCCTGACGCCGCCAATCCGGATGACGCTGGAGCGCTCGCTCGCCTGGATCGACGATGACGAGCTCGTCGAGGTCACCCCGAAGTCGATCCGCCTGCGCAAGGGCATCCTCGACCCGAACGAGCGCAAGCGCTCGCAGAAGCAGAAGGCCGAAGTGGCCTGAGCTTGGCCGAGGCTGACGCTTCGGTCGAGATTCTGCTGGTCACCGGCCCGGCCGGGATTGGCAAGTCGACCCTGTGCTGGGAGATGGGCGCAGTGCTGGCCGAGGCCGGCATCGCCCATGTCGCGATCGAGAGCGATGAGCTCGACCGGGTCTTCCCCAAGCCCGGCGCCGAGGAGCTGGCCCCGCTGGCGCCCGGCGCCCGCGACGTCAGCCAGCTCAACCTCGCCGCGCTCTGGGGCACTTATCGCGCCCTCGGCCATACCCGCCTGATCATGTCGGGCGTGATGCTCCATGTCGATTTCGACAAAAGCTGGATCCTCGCCGCCATCCCGGAGGCGCGCATCACCGTGGTGCGTTTGCTGGGTAACGACGATAGCTTGCGCGAACGGCTCGACCGCCGCGAGACGGGCGCGGGGCGTGACGCCCAGATCGAGCGCTCGTTGCGGCAGGCACGCCGGCTGGCGAACGAGGCGGCGAACGGGTTCATCGTCGTCGATACCGATGGACGCACGCCCGCCGAGCTGGCGCGCGAAGTGCTCGGCACGATCGGTTGGACGCGCTCTGACGCATAGATCGCATTGACATAATTGCCTTTGCATCTTTACTATCTTGTAAAGACGTGAGGCGCCGATGACCTCCCCCCTCAACATTCGCAATCCGAGAGCCCACGCTCTCGCCAGCAAGCTCGCCGACTTGCGGAAGATCTCGATCACCGAGGCTGTCGTCGGCGCGCTGGAGGCCGAGCTGCGGCGTGAGCAAAGGCAGATCCCGCTGGCCGAGCGATTGGAAGCACTGGCGGACCAGGCACTCGCCAAGGCTGGGAAAGGCGCCCGCGAAGTCCGCGAAGAGGAGCGCGATGCGCTCTGGACGCGCTGATGTTCGTTGATACCTCCGTCTTCGTCGCAATCCTGTGCAAGGAGCCGGAGGCTGGACTGTTCGCGGCCAAGCTGGAGCGGGCCGAGACACGTTTCACCTCGCCATTGGTGCGTCTCGAAGCCTGCATGGTACTGGCGACGCGCATGGGACGCGACCCCGTGGATGTCGAAGCCGATTTCGATGCTTTTCTCCAAATCGCCGATGTCTCGGTCGTCCCGATCACCGACGCAATCGCATGCGAAGCTGTCGCCGCCTTCCAGCGTTACGGGAAGGGCCGGGGTGCGCCGGCACAGCTCAATCTCGCCGACTGCATGTCCTATGCTTGCGCCCGGGCTGCGGGAGCCCCGATCCTGTTCAAGGGGCGCGATTTCTCCCGCACCGATCTCGATCTCGCCTGAGCAGCCTTCCAAAAGGGGTTTTCCATGCAGTTCCGCAATCTCGGCCGCTCCGGCCTGCGCGTCTCGCTCGTCGGCCTCGGCTGCAACAATTTCGGCGGCCGGATCGATCTGGAGGCGGCGCGCAAGGTCGTCGACGCCGCGATCGAGCATGGCACCACGCTCTTCGACACCGCCGACATCTACGGCAATCGCGGCGGCTCGGAGCTCGCGCTCGGCGAGCTGCTCGGTGCCCGCCGCAAGGACATCGTGCTCGCCAGCAAGTTCGGCATGAACATGGACGAGGAGGGCGTGAAGAAGGGTGGCTCGCGGCGCTATATCGTCGAGGCGGTCGAAGCCTCGCTGAAGCGGCTCAAGACCGACTGGATCGATCTCTATCAGCTCCACCGGCCCGACCCGCTGACCCCGATCGCCGAGACGCTGCGGGCGCTCGAGGATCTGATCCGCCAGGGCAAGGTCCGCTATATCGGCTGCTCGAACCTGCCGTCCTGGCAGGTCGCCGATGCGCACTGGACGGCGAAGACGCTCGGCATCGAGGCCTTCGCCTCGGCTCAGGACGAATACAGCTTGCTGGTTCGCGGCGCCGAGAAGGAGCTGATCCCGTCCGCGCAGCATTTCGGCATGGGCCTGCTGCCCTATTTCCCGCTCGCCAACGGCCTCCTCACCGGCAAGTACCAGCGCGGTGCCCCGATGCCGGAAGGCGCCCGCATGACGCGGGAGGCGCAGCGCGCCGGCGAGGTGCTGACCGAGGCGAACTGGGGCAAGACCGAGAAGCTTGCCGCTTTCTGCGAGGCGCGCGGCAGGACGCTGCTGGAGCTCGCCTTCTCCTGGCTCGCCGCCCAGCCCGTCGTCTCCAGCGTCATCGCCGGTGCGACCAGGCCCGAGCAGATCGCCGCCAACGTCAAGGCTGCGGACTGGGCGCTGACCCCGGAGGAGCTGGCCGAGATCGACGCGATCACGCGCTGAAATCCGCCGCGAGAGCGCCTCAAAGAAGCCCAACGGCCAAGCGAGATCGTTAACCCTATCCCCTGCCCATGCGACGGGGCAGGGAGCCTGTTGTCAAATCCTCGCGCCTGGGGCTTCCTTGCGCCGACTGCGGCGGAGAACGCTGGTTTCGTGATGCGTATCGTTTCCCTCCTGGCTCTGGCTTTTTCGCTGCTCGCCCTGCCGGCGGTGGCGCAGGACAAGCCTGTTCCGGCGCCGCAGCCGGAACCGATGCGTATCGTGCTGACCCGCAGCGCCGAGCCCTGCGAGCCCGATTGTCGTGAATGGCTCGCGGCCCAGGGCGCGATCAGCAATGAGACGCTCGCCGAACTGCGCCGTGCGCTCGCCGAATTGAACGGGCGCAAGCTGCCGCTGCTGGTCTATTCGACCGGCGGCACGGTCGAGGCTGCTATCGCCATGGGCGAGCTCGTCCGCAAGAGCGGCCTCGACATCGCGGTCGCCCGCACCGTCTTCACCCAGCGCGACCCGGCGCTCGGTACGATCGACGAGCGCAGCCCGCTCTGCGCCTCGGCCTGCACGCTTTTCCTCGCCGGGGGACAACGGCGGATCATCCCGCCGCAATCGCGCATCGGCGTGCACCAGCAGACCATCGTCGAGACCGAGACGACGACGGTGCGCGACTACAAGATCGTGCGCGGGCGCAGGGAGCTGGTCGACGAGAGAACGGAGACGCGGACGGTCAAGCAGGAGCAGGCGACCGGCGAAATCGACGCCAAGATGAGGCGCTATCTCAATGCGATGGGGCTCGACCGGTCCTTCCTGGAGACAACGGTGTCGACGCCAGCCGACACGATGCGCTATCTCAAGCCCGACGAGATGCTCGCGACGACGATCGCGACGGAGCTCGGCTCGGCCGCGCTCGCCTTCTCCAGCCTGCGGACGGGGCTGCCGCCGGGCAGATCTGCGGGCTTGAGCGCGGCGGCGCCGGTGATTCCAGCGACACTGGTCGCGCCGGCCACCCCGATCGGCTCGGTCGAGCTCGGCCCGCACCGTGGCGGCAAGCTGCGCCTGGCGCTGTCCATCGGCGAGGGGCGCTACCAGCAGACGACCGTCCTGCAGATGCGGCTCCTGTTCGGCGACGCTCCGATCCCGACGCGGCTGCGCACGGTCACGCTGACCTTTCCGAACGGCCCGCCGATCGTCGCGCGCAACGACGATGGCAGCGATCCCGACGCGCCGATGACCGTCGATGTCCTGCGCGAGACCTTGTGCGGCTTGACCGACAGGACGTCGATGTCGCTGAAGATCGAGCCGCCGGCGGAAGACGGCGTGCCCTCGACCTGGCAGCGCAGCGGAACGGCGGCCGAACTCCTGCGCCTGCCGGCGCTGCGCACGGCGGTGTGTCGCTAGGAAAGTCTGCGACCAAATTCCATCCGGAACCAGGCGCTTTCCGGCAGATCGCCATGACCTGCACGGTGTCTTCGACCTCGCCGACCGGATCGGGGTGATGAAGAACGGCAAGGTGGCCGCATCATCCATGTCCGCGACGCCGCCCCGGACGAGGTGCTGGGCATGATCATTTCAGGCAAAGGCCCGCCCGGCGCGGTCGCCGGGCCGGGCGCTACGGAATTAGGATCGTGTGGCCGGGTCCGCGGGCCTGGCGGACCCGGCCGGCCGTTCAGGCCGTGGCATGCGGCTCGTGCCGGTAGTCCCAGACTGCCCAGGCCGAGACGGCGGCCGTCAGCACGCCGAGCACCAGATGTGTCTGGAACGCG
This sequence comes from Allobosea sp. LjRoot237, assembly GCF_964253285.1. Classification (NCBI taxonomy): domain Bacteria; kingdom Pseudomonadati; phylum Pseudomonadota; class Alphaproteobacteria; order Hyphomicrobiales; family Alloboseaceae; genus Allobosea; species Allobosea sp. LjRoot237. The sequence goes on along the minus strand of NZ_CAXUQP020000001.1, from coordinate 5,144,057 downwards.
CTGACATTGCCGGTGAAGCCGAGAATCCAGGGCGCGGCGATCAGCCAGAGGCCGAGCGCCAGGTTCACCCATTCTTCCCATTCGGCGAAGGCGGCGAGCGCTGCGATCGCGATCACGGCGAGAACAGCACCGACCAGCCAGGCATTGCGGGTCGGTGTGGTGTCGGCCAGGAAGCCCATCATCCAGGGCGAGATGAACAGGAGTGCGCCGAGGATCAGGTTGAGCCAGTCCTGCGGCCGTTTTCCACCCATATTCGCGGTTAACATGATCACCTCCGTGAGTGAAGATCATCCAACCACTACGCCTCGCGCACGAGGCGCTTGGTCATAATCATTATACGCTTGCCGCTGAAACAGCTCAAGGACTAGCCGATAAACAGTCATGGCCGGCGTGAACCGGCCATGACGACACCTGACAGCTTGGCGTAGGCGATGTTCGACTTCGCCGTGACTTTGGCGAGCCGAGCGACTCACTTGGCCGCGAGCAGCTCCTTCACCGAGAGCAACACCAGCTCGTTGTCGTCGGCCTTCTTCGGATCGCGCGAGGAGGAGAAGGGCAGGTTGTTGTCGTTGCCGACGACGATGATGCCTTCAGCGAGATCGACCACGTCGACATTCTCGATGGTGAAGAACGGGAAGGGCAGCACGCCGTCGATGGCTCCCTGCTTCGCTCGTCTGTCGGGATCGGCGATCTTCATCAAGTCGATATAGCCGACCTTGCGCACGGGCTTGCCGACATTGGCGTCGGTCATCTCGATTTTGACAATGCGCTTGAACTTGGCGAGGTCGTGGAAGCAGTCCGGGCCCTTCTGGCCGGCCGTGCAGGCGCGGTCGGCAGTGCCCTCGCCATTATCGCGCTCGATGATCAGCGCCGTGGTGCCGTCGATCATGTTGAAGTCGCCGATGGCGAGGCCCTTCTGCTCGAGCGGGAAGAACCAGGAGCGGCCGGTCCACTTCTCGTTCTGGACGTCGAATTCGAGGATGCGCAGCACTTCCTTGCCGTCGACCTCTTCATTGCCCTTGGTTTCGGCGTTCCAGAGCGGGCCTTCGAGCAGCGGGTAGAGGAAGCGGCCGTCCGGCGACTGCGCCATGCCCTCATAGCCCTTGGAGCGGCGGACATTGAACTCTACGGCCAAGTTCGGCGCGCCCGGCGTGGTCACGGCGTAATGGTCGGGCGAGCGGGCCGGCTTGCCGTCGACCGTGGTCTCGAACACCGCCTCGACCTTGCCGCTGGCGTCGACGCGGATCAGATACGGGCCGAACTCGTCGCCGATCCAGATCTTCCCACCGATCGGCTGGATCGATTCCGGGTCGAAATCCGCGCCGGTCAGGTAGCGCTTCTCTGTGCCTTCGTTGGCGATGCGGAACGGCACCTTCTTGTCGGGATCGTGCAGGAAGGTGGTCGCGGTGCGCTCGATCTTGCCGCCTTCGAAATCGGCCTTGAGCTTATGGAAGAACAGCATCGCGTCCGGCGAGTTCGCCTTGGCGCCGAAGCCGTTGTCGGTCAGCACCAGGAACTCGCCATTGCCCAGCGAGCGGATGCCGGAAAAGCCCTGCACGGGCTGGCCGGCGAAGGGGGTGGAGAGACCGGTCGGGCGGCCGCCCGAGGTACCCATCACCGTGCCGACCTGCTCGATGCGCTTGCCCGGCGTCGTGAACTTGCCGGAGATCTTGAGGTCGGCCGGCGCATCGGCCGGGGCCGGGATGATGGTGTTGGCGGGCAGCAGGGCATGGCCGACCAGCTTGGCCGGAAACTCTTTCGGCGCTCCTTGCGGCGCATCCTGCGCGCCGGCGAGCATGGTGGACGACAGAAGCAGGGCGGCGGCGAGGCGCAGGCGCATGGCGTGAAGCTCCGGTTGCGGAAAAGCGGGACGGCCCCGCTTCGCGTCCGCATCTTGCAGTCGCGCGACAACGTCGTGACGCTTGCGTGACGGCGCTTACTTCGCCTCCGCCGCCCGGATCGCCTGATCGAGATCCTGCCATTCGTGGCAGCGCCCGCAGAGCTTGGCGAGCTTTTCGAGATTGGCCTTGGCCGAGGCCATGTCGCCGGTCTCGATGAACCATTCGCCCTGGTATTCCAGCGCCGGCAGATAGGTCGGGTCGCGCAGCAGCGCGGCATCGTAGAACTGCTTCGAGACCGGATAGTTCTTCAATTTGCGCTGCGAGAAGGCGATCCAATTCAACAGCTCCGGCGAGTTCGGCTGCCGGACAAGCAGGCCCATCAACTTGTCGATCGCTGGCTGGTAGTTCTTCTCCTCGATCCAGCGTCGCGCCTGGCGATAGTCCGGATCCTCGTCGAGCATGGTCCAGTCGGGGCCGACCGCCTGTGCCGCGCCCATCGAAAGCAGCAGCGTCAGCGCGCCGCCAACAAGGCCGAACAGCCGCATAGCCGCCTCTCTCCATCTGCTTCTTGCCGAACCGGACACGCTGCCTGGATTTCGGCCGGCAGGCGATCATGGGGCGCTTTCATGACAGTAGAGCTTATGTCCGGGAGCGGCCGTCGACCAGCGACGTGGCTTTCGTTCCTCGGATCGGTGTCATGTGGCTTCTTTTTGGTCATTCGGGGCCGTCAGTCGCGGGACGCCCCCTGCCTCGGGGGCAGCATTGAACGAAATCCGCCTTCGGACCCTCTGCGAATGGCTCAACCGAAGCTTCCACGAGAATGTTCCTGATCGCAGAGCGGATAGGTGCCATCATGCGAAGGCGTGCGAGGTCAGCGACGGCAGCTAGCCTGCTTCGAGCCGGCAATCGTCCGCTCCCTTCGTTGCCGCGGCTTCGAGACCCGGTCCAAATCCACCGGGAGACTTGCGAGGACGCCGAGAGTAATCTGCTACGTCGTCTAGCGCTCCTATCCGGAATTAAACCGGACCGAGCATGCCGTTCAGGACGGCTCGTCGACGATTTGTCTGGTTGAGATCGAGCGCACCGGAACTTTCATCGACCGATGTCGGCGGGCATGGTGTGGCTCTGTTCAGGGGCACGAGCATCACGTCTTCCCAGCAGGCGCGAGCACGAGCCAAGGCCACAGCCTGCACCTTGTGCGAGATATTCTTGATTGGGACAGCAAACAGAGCCGGCTACCGTTTGATTTCATACTCCGGTCGGAGCGCTCGCCTCTTCACATGGGAGAAGGCATTCGAAATGCTGGGCATGGTAGAACGCAAGGACCGATTGGTCATGGCCGCTTCTGCGGGCCTGGTGGGGTTGGCCGCGGCGTTGCATTTCGCTGGAGCCGGATCGCTCCCGAGTTTTGCCGCCTGCGCGTTGGCGCTCGGAGCCGTCGCACATCTCATCGGGGAGGCAACGGATCATCTGGGCAACTATCTGGGGCCGGCAGCGACCGGCATAGTGCAGTCGGCAGTCGGCAACCTTCCTGAATTGTTCGTTGCCATCTTCGCGCTCCAGGCGGGTCTCGTCGTCGTGGTCCAGGCGTCGCTGATCGGCTCGATCTTGAGTAACGCACTCCTGGTCCTCGGGATTTCCTTCGTGGTTGGCGGCGCAAGGCACGGCGTCCTGACGTTCGAGCGCCAGGCTTCGAGAATGATCGCCACGCTGCTCTTGCTGGCGGTATGCGCCCTGGTGCTGCCCACCCTCGCGCACGAGCTACATCTTCCGGCGGGCGAGCACGAGCAGTCTCTGTCAGTGGTGTGCGCGATCGTTCTTCTGGTCGTCTTCTTGGTCCAGACGCGGGTCATGCTGGTTCATGGCCAACGAACCGTGCCATCCGAGGCGCGCGGACGCCTTCGAGCCTGGCCCCCGGCATTGGCTGTCGGTGTCCTGACACTTTGTGGCGTGGTGGCTGCTCTGGTCTCGGACTGGTTCGTCGACGCTCTTGGGCCGGCGATCGAGACGATGGGTCTGAGCCAGGCGTTCGCAGGGCTGGTCGTCGTCGCGATAGCTGGAAACGCGGTTGAGAATGTCGTAGGCATCCGCCTTGCGGCCCAAGGCAAAGCCGACCTTGCAGTCAGCGTCGTGCTCAATAGCGCGCTGCAAGTCGCGGTTGTCTTGATCCCGGTCCTGATCCTCATCAGCTTTGCGCTTGGCGGGGCGCCGTTCACGTTGGCAGTACCACCAATTCTCGCTGTCGCCCTCTTTGCATCGGTCCTGGTGGTAACCGTCGTGACAGTGGATGGACGCGCCGACATTGTCGACGGCGTCGCTCTCATTGGCCTCTACGTCATCATCGCAAGCATCTTCTGGTGGGGGTGATTGTTACGGGGCCTCCCCGATGATCCAGCCAAGGGTCGCGTATCGACTCCTGTCAACTCCTGTCATCAACCGGGCCGGGAATGCGCCCGACCCTCTCGCATCGGTGGCGAACTGCGCCCATATTGCCGCCATGCCCAAGCGTCCCAATGCCAGCTCCGACACCGCCTCGCCGCCCGCCGCGGGCAAGGCCCAATCGCCCAGCAAGGCAAAGGCGGCCAAGAAGCCCGCCAGTGCCCGCACGCCTAATTCCAAGGCGACCAAGCCGGACCTCAAGCCGCTCGAAGGCTATCTCGCCGACCTGCTCAACCCGGCGATCAACCGCGGCAAGGCGGTTCCGGGCGGCGCCTCCGGCTTCAGCGACGCGCCGCAAGCCGGCTACGAGGCGCGGCCGGGCGCGCCGGGCGAGAGCAAGCCGCGAAAACTCTCCAAAAAAGCCGATGCCGCCTTCGACCCGGACAGCGACAGCGCCGCATCGATGACGGCGAAATCGCTGCAGGCGCTGCTCGAGACCGGCAGCCCGTTCATCGAGCCGGGCAAGCCCTGGACGCCGCACCGGCCCGATCGTCCCGAGAAATCGGAAGGCGGCGTCCGCTTCCAGATGAAATCGGATTTCGAGCCGGCCGGCGACCAGCCGACCGCGATCGCCGATCTCGTCGACGGCATCAGGCGGCAGGAGCGCGACCAGGTCCTGCTCGGCGTCACCGGCTCCGGCAAGACATTCACCATGGCCAAGGTGATCGAGGAGACGCAGCGCCCGGCGCTGATCCTGGCGCCGAACAAGACCTTGGCGGCCCAGCTCTACGGGGAGTTCAAGAGCTTCTTCCCCGACAACGCGGTCGAGTACTTCGTCTCCTATTACGACTACTACCAGCCGGAGGCCTACGTCCCGCGCTCGGACACCTATATCGAGAAGGAATCCTCGATCAACGAGCAGATCGACCGCATGCGCCATTCGGCGACGCGCTCGCTGCTCGAGCGCGACGACGTCATCATCGTCGCCTCGGTCTCGTGCATCTACGGTATCGGCTCGGTCGAGACCTATACGGCGATGACCTTCTCGCTGAAGCTCGGCGAGCGCATCGAGCAGCGCCAATTGATCGCCGACCTCGTCGCGCTGCAATACAAGCGCACCCAGCATGATTTCGCCCGCGGCTCGTTCCGCGTGCGCGGCGACACGGTCGAGCTCTTCCCGGCCCACTATGAGGATCGCGCCTGGCGCATCGGCCTGTTCGGCGACGAGGTCGAGTCGATCTCCGAGTTCGACCCGCTGACCGGCCAGAAGACCGGCGAGCTCGAATTCATCAAGGTCTACGGCAATTCGCACTACACCACGCCGCGGCCGACGCTGAACCAGGCGGTGAAGTCGATCAAGCAGGAGCTCAAGGGCCGGCTCGACGAGCTCAACCGCATGGGCCGCTATCTGGAGGCGCAACGGCTTGACCAGCGCTGCACCTTCGACATCGAGATGATCGAGGCGACCGGCTCCTGCAACGGCATCGAGAACTATTCGCGCTATCTCACCGGCCGCAAGCCGGGCGAGCCGCCGCCGACCTTGTTCGAATATCTGCCCGACAACGCCCTCGTCTTCACCGATGAGAGCCATGTCACCGTGCCGCAGATCGGCGCCATGTACAAAGGCGACTTCCGCCGCAAGGCGACGCTGGCGGAATACGGCTTCCGCCTGCCCTCCTGCATGGACAACCGGCCGCTGCGCTTCGAGGAATGGGATGCGATGCGCCCGTCCTCGGTCCATGTTTCGGCCACGCCCGGCGGTTGGGAGATGGACCAGACCGGCGGCGTCTTCACCGAGCAAGTCATCCGCCCGACCGGGCTGATCGACCCGCCGGTCGAGATCCGCCCGGCCAAGCACCAGGTCGCCGACCTCCTCGACGAGGTCAAGGAGGTCGCGGCCAAGGGCTACCGCACCCTTGTCACCGTGCTGACCAAGCGCATGGCCGAGGACCTGACCGAGTACCTGCACGAGAACGGCGTGCGCGTGCGCTACATGCACTCCGACATCGACACGATCGAGCGCATCGAGATCCTGCGCGATCTGCGCCTCGGCGCCTTCGACGTCCTCGTCGGCATCAACCTGCTGCGCGAGGGGCTCGACATCCCCGAATGCGGCTTCGTCGCCATTCTCGACGCCGACAAGGAGGGCTTCCTGCGCTCCGAGACCTCATTGATCCAGACCATCGGCCGCGCCGCCCGCAATGTCGACGGCAAGGTCGTGCTCTATGCCGACCACATCACCGGCTCGATGGAGCGGGCGATGGCCGAGACCAATCGCCGCCGCGAGAAGCAGGAGGCCTATAACGCCGAGCACGGCATCACGCCGCAGACGATCAAGCGCGCCATCGGCGACATCCTCGGCTCGGTCTATGAGCGCGACCATGTCACCGTCGACAAGGGCCTGATCGAAGGCCCGACCAGCGGCCACAACCTCAAGGCCGCGATCGCCGATCTCGAAAAGCGCATGCGCGAGGCCGCCGCCGATCTCGAATTCGAGACCGCCGCCCGGATGCGCGACGAGATCAAGCGCCTGCAGGCGACCGAGCTCGCCATCGCCGACGACCCGCTCGCCCGCCAAAGCGATGTCGAGTCCTCGGCCGGCAAGTATCGCGGCGAGCGCAGCTATGGCGCCTCGGCCAATCTGCCGACGCGGGCCCGCAAGCCGACCGACGCCGACATGGGCCCGCACAACTGGGGCGGCGGCGAGGGCCGCCCGAAAGCGAGCGTGGCACGGCCGCGCAAGCCGACGCTCGACGAGATGGGCCCGGTGCCGGAGGCCCGGCCGAAGGGGGCGGGGGAGAGAAGGGGAAGGCGGAGGTAGCGGATCCGATTGGCCGTTGACATGCTGAGAGTAAATCGCCGACGATAATGCTCGCAATGATTGAGAGTATTGAGGTGTAAATTGATCGAAGAACAGGATAGTGACGATTTTGACACAGAGGATGAACTCGACGAAGTTCCGTACGTTGAGTTTGACATCTCTGTTTCTCCGTCTGATCCGACGTTAGAGTTGTTGTCTAATCAGATTGCTAGGAATGATATAATTATTCCTTTTTATCAAAGGCGATATGTATGGAAGATTGAACAAGCATCGCGGCTCGTAGAGTCATTTCTGATGGGACTTCCCGTTCCGCAGGTATTTCTTTACGTAAATAATGAAGATCAGCTTGAGGTAATCGATGGACAACAGAGATTACTCTCGGTCAAGTACTTCCTTGATGGGTTTTTTGGTGAAGAAGACAATAAGGGCCGTCGTCAAGTTTTTAAATTAAAGGGCCTCTCCGAGAGATCTGAACATAACGGGAAGTCGTTCGCTGATCTTCCTCCGCGAGATCAGCGGAAAATCAGAAATTCAACTTTGCGAACTATCAATATTAAGCAGATCAAGCCAACCGAAAGCAGCGAAAGCGTTTTTCATATATTTCAAAGATTGAATACGGGTGGAACTCGCCTGAAGCCACAAGAGATTAGGAACGCAGTTTACCGAGGAAATATAGTTGGAGAACTAAGATCTCTCAATATACTTCCAGAATGGCAAAATATTTTGGGCTTATCTAAGCCCGATAAAAGCCAGAAGGATGTTGAGCTTGTTTTGAGATTATTCTCTCTTTACAAGTCGTGGGGCTCTTATGAAAAGCCTATGCTTACCTACCTAAATAACTTTATGAATACAAATAGATCATTTGAATCTACAAAGGCAGTAGAATTCAAGCGGCAATTTCCTGTTGCTGTAAAATTTGTGAATAATAATCTAGTTCGTCCTTTTCGGCCAAAGGGTGTAATTAATTCCGCAGTTCTTGAAGCGGTAATGATCTGTGTTTTAGAAAATCCTACAATTACAGTAGCTAAACTAAAATCCGGTTATACGTCGTTGTTACAGGACGGTGAGTTTCAGAATAATGTAACGGGTGGAACGACCGATACGGCTGTTTTGCAGAATCGTATTCGGCGAGCGAAGCTGTTTTTGACTTAGCATGCGCTCAGACCTGCTCCCCCATTTGGATCGAATTGATAGTCTCGCAAAAGAGATTAATGTTCGCGTTCCTAATTCGGAGTTGGGAGTTATCGACTTCAGGTCAGACTTGGCTGGATTGCTTGTTGTAGCTATTGCTGCAAATTATGAAGCCTGCGTTAAGGAAACGTTGATTAATTTTGCATCAAAGAATGGAGACGTTTTTGCACGATACACATCTCAACAATACTCAAAATTGAACAGCCGCGTTTCGCCCCGAGATTTACATAAGTACGCAAATTCGTTCTGCGACAAAGCGCCGAAGAGATTCAAAGATAAACTTAGATATAGACAATCGAAAGTTAATCGACTTCTCGGCAAGGATATAGAAAAATGCTACGAACAGATACTTGATTGGCGACATGCATACGCTCATGCTGGCCAAAAAAATACAACTATTGAAGAGGCTATAAATACGCACCGATACGCTAGGCATGTAATATTTGCTTTTTATGACGCGTTTGAATAATAATAATTTTTTAGAATCTATACCATCATATGGAGAGCTTATTATTTCTATAGGGGCGGTGAATTGACGAGGGTGTAGGAAATCTTTCTCCGCCGGGGTAGAGAAGTATTGGCAAGAGCTGGACATCTGACGCTGACGCTGCTGCGACCCGGCTGCTGCGGCGTGCAGACTTTGCCAGCCCATCCGGCGCTCCGCGCCACCTTCTCCCATCCGGGAGAAGGCAGGGTTGAGGTTCTGACGCTTCTCCCCGTCATGCTCGGCCTTGTGCCGAGCATCCACGTCTTGCGACGCTGCTGACGGGCTACTCGCAACGAAAGCTGTGACCACCCTCCACCGAGCAAAGACGTGGATGGTCGAGACAGGCCCGACCATGACGCGGTTCTGACAGCTGCTTCGCCCGGCCCCGGCTGGCGCAAGACGTGGATGGTCGCCACAAGGGCGACCATGACGGGATGAGCGCGGGATCGCGCTCGGCGCGCTCACGCCAATTCGTCGTGGAGGTCGTTCCAGTCCGGGTTGTGCGCCATGATCGTGCGGGTCTTCCAGGCGCGGTACCAGCGCTTCATCGAGGTCTCGCGCTGGATCGCAGCCTCGATCTCGTCATGCCATTCATACCAGACGAGCCGCTTGAGGCCGTGGGTTTTGGTGAAGCCGGTCACCAGCCCCTCGCGATGCTCATGGACGCGGCGCGCCAGATCGCTCGTCACGCCGAGATAGAGCGTGCCATTCGGCCGGTTGGTCATGATGTAGACCCAGCCACCCTTGCGCTTCATGCCGGCAGGATGGCGGGCAGCCCAGCTACCGACAAGGGCGCGAATGCCTCTCCCGTCATGGTCGCCCTTGTGGCGACCATCCACGTCTTGCGCCGGTTCGGCTTGGAGAAGGCGGTGGAAGGCTGGGCCCCCTCGCAAGGCAGGTCGCGGCACGTCGTCGACGTCAAGACGTGGATGGTCGGGACAAGCCCGACCATGACGGAGGTGGCGGGGACAGAATGGCGATTTATCCCCGCCCTCCGAACCTCCCGTATACTCCGCCGCATCCCATCCCCGGGGGGGCGGCCATCCGGAGGCATGTCGTTTGGCGGGGTGGGTGCGGCGCCTGCGGCCGGGTTTGCACCCCGGACTCGGGAGGCTTCGGGAACCGACCTGGGGGTACTACGGCCCCTGCGCGAGGAGCTCGCTAGCTGGATGGCCCGCCGATGACACACCGCTCGAATGCCGACGCGACGGCCCGATGAGGGGCACTGGTGAAGGCGGCGGGCGGGATCGGCGGGCGATCCGAATGAAGCGCGGCCCGGAGCTTTAAAATCGCCGATGGCGGAGCGCCACGGGGCGTGCGGGGGGTGGCTCAACCCCTTCGCGCCGCTTCCTGGCTCAACGGAAGCGGATACCAAACCGCGCCTCGCGGCGCTCCGCTGCCCCTCGATTGCGACAACGCCCGCTGGATGATCCTGCGGGCGGGGACGACGCTTGGGCGCGATCTTCCTTCTCCCACCCATCTCGGGCCTGCCCGAGATGGGCAACTCAAAGTGCCAAAGTCGGCAACAGCCGACATTGGTGGGGAGAAGGTGGCAGCGCGAAGCGCTGACGGATGAGGGAAGGATGGCGTTGCGCTCAGAAGCGGCTCACCCAGTCGACCCGCCCTCATCCCCTGCCGGACCTTCTCCCCCGGGGGGAGAAGGAGGCTAATCGGAAAGGAGGCTCCCGTGCCCGCTCTCAGCTCCGCCCGAGCTTGACGCCGCTTTCCGCGTCGAAGACGTGGACCTTGTCGGGGTCGACGGAGATCCAGAGCCGTCCGGCCTGCGCCGCAACCTCGCCGGTCGCCGCCTGCATCACGAAGGGCTTGCCGGCGAGCTGGCCGTGGAAGAGCTGGGTCGCACCGAGTTCCTCGATGAACTCGACGTCGAAGGGCAGCGAGCCGGCGGCGCCCTCCGAAGCGATCTCGATGTCCTCAGGCCTGAGGCCAACCTCGACCGCGGTGCCGCTGGCCAAGTCCTCGCGCAGATCGCGCGCCTGCAGGAGGGCATCGCCGAGCGCGATGATGCCGGCACCGTCGACCTGGCCCGGCAGCAGGTTCATCGGCGGCGAGCCGATGAAGGTGGCGACGAAGCGGCTCGCCGGCTTGCGATAGACCTCCGAGGGCACGCCGATCTGCTCGACCTGGCCGCCATTCATCACCACGAGCTTGTCCGAGAGCGTCATCGCCTCGACCTGGTCGTGGGTGACATAGATCGCGGTGACGCCGAGCGCGCGCTGCAGCTTCTTGATCTCGACGCGCATCTGCACGCGCAATTTGGCGTCGAGATTGGAGAGCGGCTCGTCGAATAGGAAGACCTGCGGCTTGCGGACGATGGCGCGGCCCATGGCGACACGCTGGCGCTGGCCACCGGAGAGCTGGCGCGGGCGGCGCTGCAGGAAGGGCTCGATCGCGAGGATGCGCGCGGCTTCCTGCACGCGCTTGTCGATCTCGTCCTTGGGCGTGCCACGGTTGCGCAGGCCATAGGCCATGTTGTCGTAGACGCTCATATGCGGATAGAGCGCGTAGTTCTGGAAGACCATGGCGATATCGCGGTCGGCCGGCTCGACCTGGTTGACGACGCGGCTGCCGATCGCGACCTCGCCTTCCGAGATCGTCTCGAGCCCGGCGACCATGCGCAGCAGGGTCGACTTGCCGCAGCCGGACGGACCGACGAGGACGCAGAAGCCGCCATCGGGAATGTCGAAGGAGACGCCCTTCACCGCCTCGACGCCGCCGGCATAGATCTTCTTGACGTTGTTGAGCGTGACCTGAGCCATAAGCGGGCTACTTCTCTGTCTCGACGAGGCCCTTCACGAAGAGCCTCTGCATGGCGATGACGACGAGGACCGGTGGCAGCATGGCGAGCATGGCGGTCGCCATGGCCATCTGCCATTCGGTCAGGGCGTCGGAGGTGGTGATCATCTTGCGGATGCCGATGACGATGGTCTGCATCGAGTCCTTGGTCGTGATCAGCAGCGGCCAGAGATACTGGTTCCAGCCATAGATGAACTGGATGACGAACAGCGCCGCGATCGTGGTCAGCGACAGCGGCAGCACCGTATCCTTGAAGAACTTGAACGGGCCGGCGCCATCGATCTTCGACGCCTCGAGCAGTTCGTCCGGGATGGTCATGAAGAACTGCCGGAACAGCAGCGTGCCGGTGGCCGAGGCGATCAGCGGCACGGCCAGGCCCTGATAGCTGTCGAGCATGCCGAGATCGGAGACGACCTTGAAGGTCGGGAAGATGCGGACCTCGACCGGCAGCATCAGCGTGACGAAGATGATCCAGAACGCCGCCATCCGGAACGGGAAGCGGTAATAGACGATGGCGTAGGCCGAGAGCACCGAGATGAAGATCTTCCCGAGCGCGATCGCCATCGCCATCACGAAGGAGTTGAACATCATGCTCGCCACCGGCTCGCGGGTCGAGCCGGAGGTGCCGACGAAGAGGATGCGGTAGTAGTTCTCGAAGAAGTGCGGCCCGGGATAGAGCGGCAACTGCCCGTTGATGATGGTGGCGTTGTCCCAGGTCGAGGCGACGAAGGTCAGCCAGACCGGAAAGGCGCAGATGAACACGCCGATCGTCAGGATCACATAGGCGATCGCATCGCCGAGGCGGCGGTCCTCGACCATCAGCCTTGTCCTCCGCGGTCACTCAGAAGCATCGCCAGCGCATCCGCGGCAGCGTCGAGGAAGGCTGTGCCCTTCTCCGGCGTCGCCTTGCGGGCATCGCCGATCACGCCGGTCTCGGTCATCTGGCGGAAGGGCTGGTAGCGGCCGACGGTCGGGCGGGTCAGCGCTGTCAGGTCGGCATCCAGCATGCCGAACGCCTCGGCGAGCCGCTCTCGCCTGATCGTCTCCGGTGCCAGCACCATCATCATCGAGGTCTCGACCTCGCAGGCATGGAGCACGCTGACCTGATCGTCCATGAAGGGCGCCATCGCCTCCTGCGCCAGCAGGAAATAGGTGGTGGCGCGGACCTGGAGCGAGGTCTCGCGGGCGAAGTCCGGCAGGAAGGCGGCGAGCGCGGCGATATTGCCGCCATGGCCGTTGACGATGACGACGCGGTGGAAGCCGTGGCGCTCGAGGCTCTTCAGCAAGGCGAGCAGGACGGCCCGGTAGGTCGGGATGTCGAAGGTGAAGGTGCCGCCGAAGGCCATGTGATGCTCGGCCATGCCGCACCACAAGGTCGGCGCGACGACGACATCGACATCCCCGGCGCGCTCGGCCGCAAGCTTGCAGACGCCGCCGCACAGGATGGTATCGACGCCGACAGGCAGATGCGGGCCGTGCTGCTCCATCGAGGCGACCGGCAGCACGACGACGGCGTCCTTCGCCGCCTTCTCGCGCAATTCCTCGGCGGTGAGCTCCTGCCAGAGTACGGAGCCCATCAGCTTGCGCCTCCGCTCGTCCAGCCGTCATGCTCGCCCTTGTGGCGAGCATCCACGTCTTGAACACCGCGCTCGACCACGGAAGGCGTGGATGGCCGGGACAAGCCCGACCATGACGAAAGGGTGAGCACCGGCCGCATCAGTAGTTCACCTTGCGCTCGATGAAGCGGAACTGGAAGGCGGTCATGCCGATCACCATGATCAGCAGGATCACCGATTGCGCCGCCGAGCCGCCGAGATTGGTGCCGCCCTTGCCGTCGGAATAGACCTTGTAGACCAGCGTCTCGGTTGCGCCCGAAGGGCCGCCGCCGCTGATCGTGTCGATGATGCCGAAGGTGTCGAAGAAGACGTAGACGAGGTTGACGACGAGCAGGAAGAAGGTCGTCGGCGAGAGCAGCGGGAAGACGATGGTCCAGAAGCGCCGCATTGGCCGGGCGCCGTCGATCACCGCCGCCTCGATCACGCTCTTCGGGATCGACTGCAAACCGGCGAGGAAGAACAGGAAATTGTAGGAGATCTGCTTCCAGGTCGCGGCCAGGATGACCAGCGTCATCGCGTCATTGCCGTTGAGCCGCGGATTCCAGGCGACGCCGAGCGATTGCAGCCCGCGGGCGAGCATGCCGAGCGAGGGATCGAACATGAAGATCCAGAGCACGCCGGCGATGGCCGGCGCGACGGCATAGGGCCAGATCAGCAGCGTCTTGTAGATCTCGGCGCCGCGGATCTGCCGGTCGGCCATCACCGCGAAGAGCAGCGCCAGCGAGAGCGAGAGCAGCGCGACGAAGACCGAGAAGATGCCGGTGTTGATCAGCGCCTTGTAATATTCCGGCTTGGCGAACAGGTCGCGATAGTTCTCGAGCCAGACGAATTCGGTCGAGATGCCGAAGGCGTCCTGCAGCAGGAAGCTCTGCCAGACGGCCTGGCTCGCCGGCCAATAGAAGAAGACGACCGTGATCGCGAGCTGCGGCAGGAGTAGCAGCAGCGGGATCGTCAGCCCCTTGAAGTGAGCGTATTTCTGCATCGGCCAGCCCGGCGGGAAAGAAAGGCCGGGACGAAACGTCCCGGCCCTCGATCGTCTCTTTTACTTCGCGGTGCGCTCGAACTGGCGCAGCGCCTGGTTGCCGCGCTCATTAGCCGCGTCGAGCGCCGCTTTCGGCGTCTTCTGGCCGTTCAGGGCCGCCTCGATCTCCTCCGACCAGATGTCGCGGATCTGGACGAGGCCGCCGAAGCGCACGCCACGCGAGTTTTCGGTCGGCTCCTTGTTGTTGAGCTCGAGCAGCGGGGTCTCGAGATAAGGGTTCTGCTTGTAGAAGCCCGACGCCTTGACCTTCTCATAGGCCGCCTTGGTGATCGGCAGATAGCCCGACTCGGTGTGCAGCTTCACCTGCCGGTCGACATCCGAGAGGAAGGTGAAGAACTTGGCGACGCCCTTGTACTCGTCGGCCTTCTTGCCGCCCATGACCCAGAGCGAGGCACCACCGATGATCGAGTTCTGCGGCGCGCCGGCGACATCCGGATAATACGGCATCGGCGCGTTCGACCAGTCGAACTTGGCGTTGGCCTTGACGTTGCCGAAGAAGGCCGAGGAGGTCAGGAAGAGCGGGCATTCGCCCGAGGTGAAGCGGCCCTCGCCGGTGTTGGTGCGTCCCGAATAGGAGAACACGCCTTCCTTCTGCAGGTTGGCGAGATTGGTCAGGTGCTTGACGAAGAGATCGCTATTGATGCGGAACTCGGTGTCGAAGCCGTCGAAGCCGTTGGCCTTGGTGCCGACCGGCACGTTGTGCCAGGCGCCGAGCTGCTCGATATTGGCCCAGGTCGTCCAAGCGGTGGAGATGCCGCACTTGTCCCAGCCGGCCGCCTTCAGCTTCTTGGCGGCCTCGAACGCTTCCGGCCAGGTCTTCGGCGGCGCTTCCGGCAGGCCGGCCTTCTTCAGCGCGTCCTTGTTGTACCACATCACCATCGAGGACGAGTTGAACGGGAAGGAGAGCATCTCGCCCTTCGTCGTCGAATAATAGCCGGTGATCGCCGGCAGATAGCTCTTCGGGTCGAACTTCTCGCCGGCGTCTTTCATCACGTCGGCGACGGGCTTGATCGCACCCTTAGCCGACATCATCGTCGCGGTGCCGACCTCGAAGACCTGCATGATGTGCGGGGCATTGCCGGCACGGAAGGCGGCGATGCCGGCGTTCAGCGTGTCGGGGTAGGAACCCTTATAGGCGACGACGACCTTGTAGTCCTTCTGCGAGGCGTTGAACTCCTCGGCCAGCTTGACGACGACGTCGTTGTTGGCGCCGGTCATGGCGTGCCACCACTGGATTTCGGTCTGCGCCAGAGCCGGCGAAGCGGCGGCCAGCGCGAATGCGCCGACGGCGGTCAGGGTCTTCAATTTGAAGGTCATGATCAGCTCCCTCTAAGCCCCCGGTATGCGCGGGCGTTCTTGTCGTTGGTGCGCAAGCTAGCATGAAGCCGGGGCGACAGTTCAATGACAAAACGATGACATTTCCGCCCCGCTGTGGACGCACATCCGCGCACTTGCGATTTTCCGCGGAAGCGGCTGTTCTCCTCAGCCTTCCTGCACACTGCACACAGCCGGATCAGCCATGCCCTCGCTCTCGCTCACGCCCGCCAACACTCTGCCGGCAGATGCCGACCGCGCCACGCTGGCTGGCCGGGTCTGGCGGCCCGACCTCGCCGGGCCGTCGGTGGTCAAGCTCCAGGGCGACGAGGTCATCGACGTCACCGCAGCCTTCCCGACCATGCGCGATCTCTGCGAGACCGCCGACCCGGCGACGGCGCTGCGCGCAGCCAATGGCGAGAACCTCGGCGCGCTCGCCGATCTCCTCGCCAACAGCTCTGTCGCCGCCCGCAATGACGGCAAACCCTGGCTGCTCGCCCCGGTCGATCTGCAGGCGGTCAAAGCGGCCGGCGTCACCTTCGCCGTCTCGATGCTGGAGCGCGTCATCGAGGAGAAGGCGCGCGGCAATCCCGCGGCGGCTGCAGCGATCCGGACCGAGATCGAAAAGCTCATCGGCGACGACCTCTCCAAGCTCAAGCCCGGCTCGCCTGAGGCGATGCGGCTGAAGGAGGTGCTGATCGCCCAGAACAGCTGGAGCCAGTATCTCGAGGTGGGCATCGGGCCGGACGCCGAGATCTTCACCAAGGCGCCGCCGATGTCGGCAGTCGGCACCGGCGCTGATGCCGGCCTGCATCCGGCCTCGAGCTGGAACAATCCCGAGCCCGAGATCGTGCTCGTCGTCGCCTCGGATGGGCGGATCGTCGGCGCCAGCCTCGGCAACGACGTCAACCTGCGCGATGTCGAGGGCCGCTCGGCGCTGCTGCTCGGCAAGGCCAAGGACAATAATGCGGCCGCGGCGATCGGCCCGTTCATCCGCTTCTTCGACGGCGATTTCTCGCTCGACCATGTCCGCAAGACGACGGTGAGCCTCACCGTCGAGGGCGAGGACGGCTTCACGCTCGAAGGCTCGTCCTCGATCGCCAAGATCAGCCGCGATCCGGCCGACCTCGCCGCGCAGATGATCGGCCCGCATCATCAATATCCGGACGGGGCGGTGCTCTATCTCGGCACCATGTTCGCGCCGATCAAGGATCGCGACGCGCCGGGTGGCGGCTTCACCCACAAATACGGCGACGTCGTCACCATCGCCGCGCCCGAACTCGGCGCCCTGGTCAACCGGATGCGCCGAACCGACGAATGCGAGCCCTGGCGCTTCGGCGCCTCGCATCTGATGCGCAATCTCGCCAAGCGCGGGCTGCTGTGACGGGCAGGGGCGTTCTCGTCTATGGCGAGGCGCTCGTTGACATCGTGCCGGGCAGTGCCGGGCGCAAGCGCGAGGCCGTGCTCGGTGGCTCGGGTTTCAACACGGCGCTGGCGCTGGCCCGCTGCGGCGCGCCGGTAGCCTTTAATGTGAGCCTCTCGCAGGATACGCTCGGCCAGACTTTCCTCCGGCGCCTGACGGAAGAGGGCATCGACCGGCGCTTCGTCGAGGTCTGCGATGCACCGACACCCTCCGCCACGGTCACATCGATCGACGCCGAAGGTGCCGCGACCTACCATTTCTCGCTGAACGGAACGGCCTTCGATATCGCACCGGCCATGCCGACGGATCTCGACGGTTTCGCGCATCTGCACGTCACCTCCTTCGGCGCGACGATCGGCGCGTCGGGCGAGGCGGCGCTGGCGTTGATGCGCCGAGCGCGAGAGGCCGGGCTCAGCGTCAGCTATGATCTCAACATCAGGCCGGCCGTGCTGCCGGCGCTTGCAGAGGCGCATCGCGCCATCGAGGAGCGGGCCATCCTGTGCGATCTCCTGAAATGCAGCAACGATGATGCGCGAGCAGTTCATGGCGCCGAGTTCGGCTACGCCTTTGCGCGCTGGTTTGCCCAGGGAGGCCGACTGCTGCTGGTCACCAATGGCGAGAAAGGCGGCTACCTCCTGCCCTTCCGCCGCGAGCCGATGCCGTTCCCTTCCCTCGCGCAGGAGGTCGTCGACACGATTGGCGCCGGCGACAGTTTCATGGGCGCCTTCCTTGCTTCGCTCTGGCGGAATGGCGGTCTCGGTCCGGTGCTGCGCGACCTGCCGGACGAACTCTGCGCCGCCGCTCTTGGCTTCGCCGCCGTGGTGGCGGCCGAAACCTGCGCCGAGCGAGGTTGCAACCCGCCGCGGCTCGACCCGCCTTCAGCCTACGACTGACTGACGAGGAATCATGCGCCTGTCCTACATCGACTACCACACCTGCGGCGAGCCGGTGCGCATCGTCACGTCAGGCTATCCCACGCTCACCGGTGCGACCATCCTCGACAAGCGCCGGCAGGCCCGCGAGCGCTACGACCACTTGCGCCGCGCGATGATGCTGGAGCCGCGCGGGCATGACGGCATGTACGGCGTCATCCCGGTGGCGGCGAGCCACCCCGAAGCAGTCTTCGGCGTGCTGTTCACGCATAATGAGGGCTATTCGACCATGTGCGGCCACGCGACCATCGCGCTCGGTCGCTATGCGATCGAGCAAGGTCTTGTGCCGGCAACCGAGCCGGTGACGCGCTTTGCCATCGAGGCGCCCTGCGGGCTGGTGCGGCTTTCCTGCGAGGTCGTGGATAGCAAGGTTGGCGCGGTCAGTTTCGAGAGCGTGCCGGCCTTCGTCGAGGGGCGCGATCTCGTGGTCCCGGTGCCCGGCTACGGCGATGTCACCACCGACATCGCCTATGGCGGCGCCTATTACTGCATCCTGCCGGCCTCACGCTTCGGGCTCGACCTGATGCAGACACCCGTCGATGAGATCGTCGCGGCGGCCGGTGCGCTGACCGACCAGGTCCGGGCGAGCCGCACGATCACGCATCCGACCGAGCCCGATCTTGGCTTCCTCTATGGCACGATCGTCACCGACGAGGCTGGTCCGGATCAGGACAGCTTCAATCTCTGCGTCTTCGCCGAGCGCCAGATCGACCGTTCGCCGACCGGTTCGGGCGTCACCGCCCGGATGGCGCTCGACCATGCCAAGGGGCTGGTCCCTGCCGGCCAGAGCCGCAGGATCCGCAGCATCACCGGCGGCAGCTTCACCGGCCGGGTCGTCGGCCTGGTCGATTTCCCGGCCGCCGGCGCCGTCACGGTCGAGGTCGGCGGACGCGGGTACCTTTCTGGCGAGGGCAGCTTCGTCATCGAGGCGGACGATCCGCTTGGCCACGGCTTTGCCTTGCCGAAGCGTTTCGCAGAGATCGGTAATTCCTGAGCCGGCTCAATCCGGCTGGCGGAAGTTCAGGATGATCTCGCGCCAACGCGGATAGAGCGCGCCATAGCGCTTCAGCCCGTCATAAGGCGCGCAGCGGATCACGGCGCGGCGTGCGCTTTCAGCCAACCGAGCGATGCCCAGGGCCAAGGGCTGATCGAGAACGATGGGCTCGCCGGTCACCCCGCCGTCGCGATCGAGCTCGAGCCGGATACGCACGATCGTGCCCGCCGGCGCTGCTGCCGGGGGAACGTTCCAGCACGCGGTGACCTTGTCGTGCACGTAACGAACGGCATCCGCAAAGGCGCGGTCCTGCGCCACGACGGGCCTCGTTGCGGCCAACACCAAGGCAAAGCCAAGGAGCATGGTCCGGAATAGCAGCGAGCGTACGAACTGTCTTGCCACCGAATGACCTCGCAACCCCCCCGAAACAGTCTGCCCGTTGGAGGTAAACCCGGTTTTCATCTTGTCGGGAAGGAGCGTGGTAAGATTTTGTCGTTACCTTGCCGTGCGTGACGGTGGAACGACCATGAGCGCGAGTACGGACCAGCCGGTCGCCACGGGAGCCGCGAAGGTGCTCGTCGCCACGCGCCCTTGGGCCAGTCCCGCGATCTGGCTCGCGGCCTTCCTCGCCTTCGTCCTCGCTGGCCTACTGCTGCCGCTGCGCCTGCCGCTCGGCTCGTATTACTGGGACACGGCGGTCTATTTCGACGCCGCCCAGCGCATTCGCGAGGGCCAGGTCCCGAACATCGACTTCTTCGCCCCGGTCGGCCCGCTCGGCTATTATCTCGTCGCCGGTCTCGACCGGCTGTTCCCGGACGCCCATCCGCTGCTGACCGCGAACTGGGGTCTGCTGCCGATCACGCTGCCGCTGCTGGCGATCCTCGTCTTCCATGTCGCGCGGTCCTCACGCGGGCTCGCGCTGGCGCTGCTGCTGCCCTTCCTGCTCTTCGCCTCGCTGCCGATCAACCTGCACGAAGTCTATCCGCTGCCGGGCTTCGACGGCTACGGCCATTACAACCGGCATATCGCGCTGCTGCTCTACGTCCTCGTCGCCGTGCTGATGTTCGTGCGCGATCGGCCGCTGACTATCTGGCTGGTGGCGGCGCTGATGCTGACGCTGTTCCTGGTCAAGGTCACCGGCGCCGTCACCGGGGCGATGCTGGTCGGCTATGCCGTCCTGACCGGGCGGATGCGCCTGCGCGACGCCTGCCTTGCCACCGCCGCAACGATCGGAGCCCTCGCCGTCATCGATCTTGCCAGTGGTGGACTGACCCGGGCCTATGTCGACGACATCCTGACCCTGCTGAAGCTCAACACGGACGCATTGCTGCCGCGCTTCCTCACCGTCGCTTCGTTCAAGTTCGAGGTGATCGCGCCGACGCTGGTCCTGATCTGTCTGCTCGCCTATGCGGCCTGGCGGACGAGGCCGGCGGGCCTTGCAGCCTGGCTGCGGGAGTTCGCGATCTCACCGGCGGGCTGGCTCGCCATTGCCTTGCTGGCGCTCACCTTCTTCGAGACGCAGAACACCGGCAGCCTCGAATTCATCGGGCTCTGGCCGATCCTGCTCGCACTCCTGCTCGACTGGCGCCGGCGTGGCGACAGTCTGCGGCGCGCCGTGCTGCTTCTGATCTGCGTCATCGCGGCGCCCGCGGCCGTGAACTTCATCGAACGCAGCGCGCGCGCCACGTTCGCCGCGCCGACCTATCTCCCGCTCGAAGTCGACGATGTCGGCAAGCTCGGACGGGTCAGCGTCAAGCCCGATATCGCCGAGCGGGCGCCGATCATGCTGCAGCATTACGCCAGCCATCAATCGGCCTATGCCGATCTCGCCGCGACGGGCCAGCAGCCATCGCTGACCCTCTATTCGGAGATCGACCACCACGCGATCTGGCTGCTCGAGATCGAGCAGGCCATTGTCGCGATCGAAGCCTGGGAGCATGCCAACAAGCGCATGTTCAACGGCATCTTCACGCTCGATTTCGTCGATGTGCTCAATTACCTTCTCGACCGTCGGCCGCCGCGCCATGTCCCGATCGGCATCGATCCGACACGGAGCAATCCGAAGCTCGATGCGGAAATGATCGAGAGCTTGCATCAGACCGACGCGATCCTGGCGCCAAAATGTCCGCTGACCTCGATCCGCGCGGCGATCTTCAAGCATTTCGCCGGAGCGCTCGAGGGCCGCAGCAAGGTCGCACTGGCGCCTTGCTGGGACCTGTACGTGAAGCCCTGATCAGGCGCTCTCGGCGACCCGCTGCGACAGGGCGGTCTCGACAGAAAGTCGGAGGTCTCGCGCCGCGGCCGCGATGTCGTCACCGCCGAACAGCGCGCCGATCACGGCGACGCCATCGGCCCCCGCCGCAATGACCGAGCCGGCATTGGCAGCGGTGATGCCGGCGATGGCGCCGACCGGCAAGGCACCGAGCACGCGCGCGGCCGCCTGGCGCAAACTCGAGAGCCCGTCCAGTCCGAGCGGTGCGTCGGCATTGTCCTTGTGCGCTGTCGGGAAGACGCCGCCGATACAGGCATAGTCGATCTTCGCGGCGGCGAGCTCCGGTAGCTCGCCCGCATGTTTCAGCGTCGCGCCGATGATAGCGCGCGGGCCGAGCAGGCGGCGGGCATCGACGAGCTTCATGTCGTCGGCACCGAGATGGACGCCGTCGGCGCCGGAGGCGAGCGCGACGTCGACGCGGTCGTTGATCAGCAGCGGCACATTGGTGCCGTGCAGGGCCGAGCGGATGGCGCGCGCCTCGCGTACCATCTCGCGCGTCGTCTCGGTCTTGGCTCGCAGCTGGATCAGCGTCGCGCCGCCCTCGACCGCAGCGCGCGCCATGTCGGCCATGGAGCGGCCATTGGCGATCTGCGGATCGACGATGCCGTAGAGGGTGATGTCGACGCTCATCGTCCGGTTTCCATTCGTGCAGCCAGCGTCGCCGCGTCCATCGCCGCGACCGCATCGATCAGTTCCGCCTCGAAACTGCCTGGGCCGCGGCATCGCTCGGCTGCGATTTCGCCGGCAATGCCATAGGCGGTCAAGGCCGCCGCTGCAGCGACTGCCTTGTCGGCCTCGACGGCGCAGCAGGCGGCGATCAGCGCACCGGCGGCGCAGCCGATGCCGGTGACCCTGGTCATCAGCGGATGGCCGTGCGCGACGGAGAAGTTCGCCTCGGCATTCTCGATGCGGTCGACCTTGCCGGTGGTGACGCGGGTGATGCCTTGCGCGGCGGCAAGATCGAAGGCGAGCGCCGCCATCTCGGTGGCGTTGCCACGCACCAGGATATCAGGCAGGCGCAGCACCTCACCAGCGATGTGCCGGCGCAGCGGCGAGAGCTCGACGAAGACCGGATCGAAGACGAGCGGCTTACCACGGTCGCGCGCCACTTCGAGCAGCTTGGGGATAGCGAGCTCGCTCTCGGCGTTGATCGTGCCGATATTGATCAGGATCGCGCCGGCGCCTTCAGCCATCGCCGCGACCTCGTCGACATGGATCGCCATCGAGGGGATCGCGCCGAAAGCGAGCAGCATGTTGGCGGTGATGTTCTGCGCCACCGTGTTGGTCAGGCACTGCACCCGCGGACGGCTCTGCGCGACGCGGGCGAGGATATCGGCGACCTCCTTAGGCCCCAGGGCCCGCGTCGGTGCTTTCAAGGTGGTGCTGCTCGTCATCTCGTTTCCGTCGGTTTCGCCAAAGGATATGGGAACGGGTTTAACCCAGTGCCATCAGGGCGAGATCGGTAACGCCGCGCTCTGCAAGCCGGCCAGCGGCGCGCGCAGCCCTGATACCGCTGCGACAGCAGAGCACGACGCGCCGGCCATCGGCGTCATCCAGCGACAGCCGATCTATCTCCTCGACGCTGAGCCTGACGGCATCGGGCGCAGCTGCCACCGGCGCCTCCTCGACCCCGCGCAGCTCGACCACGATGTCACCGGCTGAAAGCTGCGACGGCGCGATGAACGGGAAGGAGCCGGCGAGCGGTTCCTGCGCCCCGGTGAAGGAGAAGCCGCCGAAACCGAGGCGGCGCGCGTCGAAGCTGATCACCCGGCCGAGCGGCGAAGGCGACAGGCCCAGCGCCAGCAGCAAGGCCATCTGCGCCTGCAGCAGGCCGAGGGTGGCGACCGCCGGACCGAGCACGCCGGCCGTAGCGCAATCGGCGGCGCGCGCCGGCATCTCGGGGAAGACCGCGCGATAGCTCGGTCCGCCGCCACAGAAGGCGCCGACATAGCCGGCGAGGCCGACGATCGAGGCGCTGACCAGCGGCTTGCCGGCATCGCGGCAAGCGTCGCTCAGGACGTAGGTCGCGGCGAAACTGTCGGCGGCGTCGACGACGATATCGGCCCGCGCCACCAGCTCCGCGACATTGTCGGGCGCGAGCCTGAGCGCTAACGCCTCGATCTCCACGCCGGGATTATAGGCGGCGAGCGCCTCGCGCGCCGCCTCGACTTTCAGCCGCCCGACATCGCCCATCCGGTAGAGCGGCTGACGATGCAGATTGCTTTCCTCGACCCGGTCGGGATCGACCAGCACGATCCGGCCGATGCCGGCACCAACCAGATATTGCAGTACCGGACCGCCCAGCCCGCCGGCACCGACGACGAGGACGCTCGCTCGGGCCAGCCGCGCCTGCCCCTCGGGACCGACCTCCGGCAGCACGAGCTGGCGGGCATAGCGATCGCTCATGGCTCCCTCCACGTTAGCCAAGCAGGGCTCGGCCGAGCACCGGGGTCGACGGCGCGGCCATGTCGCGCGGCTCCATCGGCCCGGCCTCGAAGGCGAGGCGCCCGGCCTCGACCGCGCGGGCGAAGGCGGCCGCCATCGCTGCGGGATCGCCGGCTTTCGCGACCGCGGTGTTGAGCAGGACGGCGTCGTAGCCGAGCTCCATCGCCGCGGCCGCATGCGAGGGCAGACCGATGCCGGCGTCGACGACGAGCGGGATATCGGGGAAATGCGCCCGCAGCGCCCGCAGGCCGTAAGGGTTGTTCAGGCCCTTGCCGGTGCCGATCGGCGCGCCCCAGGGCATCAGCACCCGGCAGCCGGCCTCGACCAGCCGCTCGGCCACGACGAGGTCCTCGGTCATATAGGGGAAGACCTCGAAGCCGTCGGCGCAGAGGATGCGCGCCGCCTCGGTGAGGCCGAACACATCGGGCTGGAGCGTGTCGGCCTCGCCGATCACCTCCAACTTGATCCAGGGCGTGCCGAAGACCTCGCGCGCCATCTGCGCCGTCGTCACCGCCTCCTTGACCGAATGGCAGCCGGCCGTGTTCGGCAGCACTTTCACGCCGAGCCCGCGGATCAGCGCCCAGAAATCCTGGCCGCCACCGAGACGCCCGGCTTCGCGGCGCAGCGAGACCGTGACGACATCGACGCCGGCCGCTTCGACCGCCCGCTGCAGCACGGCCGGCGACGGGTATTGTGCCGTGCCGAGAAAAAGGCGCGAGCGCGGGGTGAAGCCGTAAAAGTCCATCGCCTCAGCCTCCCTGCATCGGCGCGAGGATCTCAAGCCGATCGCCTTCTGCGAGAACGGTCTGCGCCCGCGCGGCGGCGGATACGAAAGTCTCGTTCACGGCAGTCGCGACGACCGCCCCGGCATAGCCCAGCTCGGCCAGCGCCTCGGCCAGGACCGGGGCGGCGACCTCACGCGTGTCGCCGTTGACGATGATCTGCATCGGACAGCTCCTTGGATGCGATGAGACGATCGGCCGCCTGCCGGGCCAGTGCCGGCGAGAGCAGGAAGCCGTGGCGGAAAAGGCCGTTGAAACGGAGCACCCGGCCGTCCTCGACGATGCGGGGCAGGTTGTCGGGAAAGGCGGGGCGGACATCGGCGCGCAATTCGACGATCTCGGCCTCGCCGAAGGCTGGATGCAGCGCGTAGGCGGCACTGAGCAATTCGATTGCCGAGCGTGCGCTGACGCGACGGCGATCATCACTCTCGATCATCGTCGCACCGATCATGAAGTGCCCGTCGGAGCGTGGCACGACATAGAGCGGAATCCGCGGATGCAGCAGCCGGACCGGGCGGCTCAGGCTGATCTCGTTCGTACGCAGCACCAGCATCTCGCCGCGCACGCCGCGCAGCGCGCTCAGTCGGTCGCGAGCGGACAGGCCACGGCAATCGACGATGCGATCGGCGTCGAGCCCCGCCTCCTCGACCGCCACGCCATAATGGATCGGCACACCGGTCGCCCGAAGCGCCTGCGCCAGTGCCGCCATGGCCGGGCGCGGGTCGAGATGAGCCTCCTGCGCGAAGAACAGGCCTTGGCGGAAGCGGCCGGCGAGATCGGGCTCCAGCGCGGCAACGCTATCGGCATCGAGCCGCTCGAAGCCGTCCGTGCGTGCAGCAAAGCGCGTCAGCTCGCTGGCGTCGCGCGCCGGGGCGAGCACGAGCGTGCCATGCGCAAGCGTGCCGGGATAATGGCGCGGCCACCAGTCGAGCGCTTGCTGGCCCAGGGTTACGACCACCTCCTCGGCGCTCTCGCCTTCGCACCAGGGCGCCAGCATGCCGCCGGCGGACCAGGAGCACGCTTGCTCGCCGAGCGCGGCAGCGCGCTCGAACAGCTCGACCGCGACGCCGCGCTCGGCCAGTTCGAGCGCCGTCACGAGGCCGGCGACGCCGGCCCCGATCACAGCGACGCGCATGGCCCCTACTCCGCCGCCGGCAGATAGAGATTGCCGCCCTTCTTGAGGAACTCCTCCGACTTCTCCGCCATGCCCTGAGAGGCCATCGCTTCGAGCGCCGCACGCTCATTGTCGCCCATCGCCAGCACTTCGGCGCGCAGGTCCTGGGTGATTTTCATCGAGCAGAACTTGGGTCCGCACATCGAGCAGAAATGCGCGACCTTGTGGGCATCCTTCGGCAGGGTCTCGTCGTGGAAGGCGCGTGCCGTGTCCGGATCGAGCGCCAGGTTGAACTGGTCCTCCCAGCGGAAGTCGAAACGGGCGCGCGATACCGCGTCATCGCGGATCTTCGCGGCAGGATGGCCCTTGGCGAGGTCGGCGGCGTGGGCCGCGATCCGGTAGGTGATGACGCCGGTCTTGACGTCGTCGCGGTCCGGCAGGCCGAGATGCTCCTTCGGCGTGACGTAGCAGAGCATGGCGCAGCCGAACCAGCCGATCATCGCCGCGCCGATGCCTGAGGTGATGTGGTCATAGCCCGGCGCGATGTCGGTGGTCAGGGGTCCGAGCGTATAGAACGGGGCTTCGCCGCATTCGCGCAGCTGCTTGTCCATATTCTCCTTGATCTTGTGCATCGGCACATGGCCGGGGCCCTCGATCATCACCTGGCAGCCCTTGTCCCAGGCGGTCTTGGTGAGCTCGCCCAAGGTCTCCAGCTCGGCGAACTGGGCGCGGTCGTTGGCGTCGGCGATCGAGCCTGGACGCAGGCCGTCGCCGAGCGAGAAGGAGACGTCGTACTTGCGCATGATCTCGCAGATCTCGTCGAAGCGCTCGTAGAGGAAGCTCTCCTTGTGATGCGCCAGGCACCAGCGCGCCATGATCGAGCCGCCGCGCGAGACGATGCCGGTGACGCGCGAGGCCGTCAGCGGCACGTAGGGAAGCCTGACGCCGGCGTGGATGGTGAAATAGTCGACACCCTGCTCGGCCTGCTCGATCAGCGTGTCCTTGAACACCTCCCAGTCGAGCTTGATCGGGTCGCCGCCGACCTTCTCCAGCGCCTGGTAGATCGGCACGGTGCCGATCGGCACCGGCGAGTTGCGCAGGATCCAGGAACGGATGTTGTGGATGTTGCGGCCGGTCGAGAGGTCCATCACCGTGTCGGCGCCCCAGCGGATCGCCCAGACCAGCTTCTCGACCTCCTCGGCGGCGCCGGAGGTCACGGCCGAGTTGCCGATATTGGCGTTGATCTTGACCAGGAAGTTGCGGCCGATCGCCATCGGCTCGAGCTCGGGATGGTTGATGTTGGCCGGGATGATGGCGCGGCCCAGAGCGATCTCCTCGCGGACGAATTCGGGCGTGACGAATTCGGGCACCGAGGCGCCGAAGCTCTCGCCATCGGCATGGCGCTCGCGCGCGCCCTCCAGCATGGCGGCGCGGCCGAGATTCTCGCGATGCGCGACATAGGTCATCTCGGGCGTGATGATGCCGGCTTTGGCGAACTCGTATTGCGTCGCCATCTGGCCGGGCTTCGCCTCGAGGATCGCGCGCTGCGCCGGGCAGGCCGGGACGAGTTGCGCTTCGCTGATATGGCCGTTGTCGGCGGCCGTGACCATGCGGCCGGGCACCGTCTCGAAGCCGCGCGCATCGAGCCAGGCCCGGCGCGGCTGCACCAGGCCGGCATTGAGGTCGATCTTCGCATCGGTCTCGGTATAGGGGCCGGACGGATCGTAGATCCGCACCGGCGGCTCGGCGTCGGTGGTCAGGACGACCTCGCGGAAGGGCACGCGCATCTCGGGATGCTCGGGCGCTGCGACATAGATCTTGCGCGAGCCGATGATCGGCCCTGTCGTCACGCTCTGCGGCGCGGTTTTGACGCTGTTCTTCTGGGGCTTGGTGTGGGCGTTCATGTCAGGATCTCCTCCCTCTCAGGTTCAGGAGATCCGGGGCGTCTGACGGTCCAGTCGCTGTCTGCGGATGCACTTGTGGCGCAGCCGCGTTCCAGTCCCTCCGCCGGTATGACCCGGATCAGGTTCGATGGGTTCGGCCGTCAGGCCATCTCAGCTCTTATCGAGCACCCCTCGGAACGAGGCGGAGGTTAGAACCGTCGTGATCTGCGCGCAACTGGCAAAGGACTACGCCTTTGCGCCGCGCGGCCATGCGCGGCGAGCATTACACGCGGAGACGTCGGAAAATCAGGCGGTGATGTCGAGATTGCCGCCCTGCCCGGCGGGGAGCGTTGCCTGCTGCTGCTCGGACGCCTGCTGGAGCATCGTGACCAGCGCCTGATCGGAATCGGCGTTCTGCTTGACCATCTCAAGCTGGAGCGCCTGCTGCGTGGCAGCCGACTTCATGCTGACCAGGCTTTGTGCGATCGCGACCGACATTTCGCTCATGGCAGGCTCCTCGCCGCGAACATAGGCAGCGAGCCTTACCCAAATCTAAATCCGAACCCGCGAGCTCTAGCGGGTGGGCGCGATGATCGACGGCACCGGCTTAGGCATCGGGATGTCGCGGTTTGGCTCCGGCGGTCCCGAACGGTCTCGCGCCAGCCGCTCGCGCTCGCGCAGGACACGCAACCGCTCGGATTGCGGCTCGCTCTTTTGCAGTTCGCCGGCATTGGGCGCCATCGGCACGCCGGGCGCGCGCTGAGGTGGCGACGATTGCGCCGCGACGGCCTCGGCCGCAACGAGACCTAGGAAAATCAGCCCGATCAGGAACCAATGGGTCTTGCGCATGGCACCCCCTCCAGTCCAGCCGGCAGCCATGACCGGCCCGATGGAATAACCAGCAAGGGCCGGGCTGGTTCCAGCGCGGCTCCGGAATTGACCTCAACGCCGCCAGCTTTGACGTCGGCCGCAAGCGCTCAGTCGTCGCGCGCCTGGATCGAGCGGCTTGAGCAAAACGGGGCGGCGCCGTCGCGCCGCCCCGCTTCACCTCACTGCTGGTTCTGGCCGGTGAGCAGCGGCGTGATCCGGCGCAGCGTCACGCGGCGGTTCTCACGCGAATCGCCTTGCGTCTGGACCTTGGGATACTGCTCGCCATAGCCCTGCGTTGTCAGGTTCTCGGCGGGGATACCGAAATCGCGGGTCAGGATCTCGGCGACCGACTGGGCGCGACGATCCGAGAGCGACAGGTTGTCGATGTCGGAGCCGACCGCATCGGTATGGCCCTCGACCATGAAGACCTCGTTCGGTGCGCGCTCGACCGCCTGGCGCACCGCCTGCGCGATCACCCTGAGGCGCCCGCCCTGGTCCGGCGTGATGGTCCAGGAACCGGACTCGAAGTTGATCGTGTCGACGTCGACGCTGCGCATATGGGCGCGCAGATCGGGCGAGTAGCGGACCTCGTCGAGTGTGTAACGGCGTGGCACCGGGGCGACCGGCGGGGCGGTGATCGTCTCGTAGATCAGCCGCTCGTCGGCGCGCTCGGCATCGACGATGTAGCGCTCGCGCGGGATCCGCAGCGGCGGCGGTGGCAGCACCACCACCTCCTCGGCGAAGCGGGCCTGCGGCCCATCGCGGCGGACATTGTCGATCATCACGAACTCGGCGCCGTCGCGCTCGCGCCGCGAGCGGCGCAGCAGCCGGCCTTCGCTATCGGTCACCGTGACGATCTGCGTGCCATCGGGACGATTATAGACTGTCACATTCTCCTCGCCGCGACGCTCGCTGCGGGTGTCGAGGCCGAGATCGCGGAAGCGCTGGGTCTCGTCGTAGCGGATGACGGCCCGGTCGTCGTCGCCGCGGATGATGGTGCGGCCGGGCTCGCGGATGATGGTGACATCGCCCTCGCGGCGCTCCTCGCGCCGGCCGCGGACGTCGTCGAGCCGCGTCGCGCCTTGCGTCGCCATGATGCCGCCGATCGCAGCGGCACCGAGACCGATCGCAGCGGCGCCGCCGAGCCCGATGCCGCCACGGCGGCCCTGACGGTCAGGCACGGGCTGGCCCGGAATCCCAGGTTGCGCCGGCTGTGACAGGGCTCCGGGCTGCTGGCCCGGGACCGGCGCGGTTTGCGACGGCGCCGTTCCAGGCTGCGACAGAGTGCCAGGCGTACGGCCGGTGTTCGGAGCGGGGGCAGGCTGGCCGGTCGCAGGCTGACCAGTGCCGCCGAGCGCACCTTGACCGGGTGCGGGCTGTGCAGGTGCGGGCTGCGCAGGTGCCGCCTGACCCGGCGCGGTCTGCCCAGGCTGGCGGCTCAGGCCTGAAGGCTGCTGGGGCGGAGCTGTCGGTGCTGGCGCGCTGCCGGGCTGCGACAGAGCTCCGGGCGCGCGACCAGCGGGCGGCGCGGCAGCTGGCTGCCCGGGCTGAGGTTGGCCGGCCCTGGGCGCCGAGCCCGGCGTGGGGGCTGCCTGCCCAGGCGCGGGCTGAGCCGGGGCTGCCTGGCCGGGTTGACGGCTCAAGCCCGGCTGTTGCGACGGAACTGGCTGCAATGGAGCCGTACCAGGCTGCGACAGAGCCCCAGGCGCGCGGCCCGCAGGCGGCGCAGCGGAGGGCTGGCCCGACGGGGGCTGAGCGCTGCTACCCGGGGCCGCCGGACCTGGCACGGGGCGAGCGGGCGCCGCCGGCGCCGAGGGAGCAGCTGCGGGCGGCTGGCCCGGGGCCGTTTGCGCGGGCGCCGGCCGGCGCTGAGCGCCGTCACCCGATGGCGCTCCCGAGGCGTTGGGCTGGGCCGGCGGCACACCTGGCCGGGCGGGCGAAGGCTGCGGCGCGATCTGGCCTGGCGCCGGTCGCGGCGGTGTGGTCGGTGCGGCCGAAGGGGCGCGCGGCGCGCCTTGCGGAGCGGGCGGCGCGACCTGGCCAGGTGCAGGCGCCGCAGGCGGTGCGGGACGACGGGGCTGTTCGGGTTCGGCCCGGCCGGCAGGAGGTGCTGCTTGCGGCGCGGACGGCGGACGCGGGGCGCTCGGGGCCACCCCGGCCGGACGCTCCGGCGCAGCAGGGCGGGCCGCCGGCGGCTGGCCGGGCGCCGGCCGTGGGCCGGGGCGTTCCTGCCCACCGGGGGCGGGGCGCTCCTGCCCACCGGGCCGCTGGCGGCGCTGGTCCGGCCGGTCGTCATCACCCGACTGGGCCTGGGCGAGCTGGAGCGATGGAGCGGCGAAACTACCCTGCGACAGCACGATGGCGGGGATGAGGGTGCCGAGCAGGAGCAGGTTTTTCGTGCGCGTCATGACATCCGTTTCCAGTTGTTCTTCCGGATATGAACGCCCTCGCGCCCTGAATTCCGAATGAACCGAAAACGGCCGAAATCGGGCAAGGTTCCGCTGATCCAGCGGTATCCGACCCAAATTTACGCGGGGCTAGAGCCCCGCCTGCGCCTTCACATAGGCCGCGATCTCGGCATGCGTCGCAAACCAGACATCGCCCTTGGCCTTGGCGTGGCGTACCAGTTCCTCGAGCAGCCAGAAGCGCGAGCGATAGGTGATGATGTGCGGATGCATGGTGAGCAGGAAAAGCCCGCCTTCGGCGTAAGCGCCGTCGAATTCGCGCTTGAAGATGTCGAACACGGCCTCGGGCGCCGTATAGGGTCGCAGGGCCTGAAAGCGGTTCATGTTGAAGTAGACCGCGTCGTCGCGGATCCACTCGACCGGCAATTCGACCATGCCGGTAGGCTCGCCCTTGTCGATCAACTCGTAGGGATCGTCATCGGCGAAGAGCGATGAATCGTAGATGAGGCCGAGCTCGCGCTCGATGGCGAGCGTCACCTCGGAAAAATCCCAGGACGGCGTGCGCATGCCGACCGGCCTGACGCCCGTGACCTTCTCGAGCGTATCGGCCGAGCGCAGATGCAGCTCTCGCTCCGCCTCCGGCGGCACTGCCGTGTTGACCTCGTGGATCCAGCCATGCAGGCCGATCTCATGGCCTTCCGCAACGACGCGGCGCTGCTCGTCGGGGTAGAGCAGCGCGGTCACCGCCGGCACGAAGAAGCTCGCCTTGATCTCCTCGCGCGCCAGCATCGACAGGATGCGCGGCATGCCGACACGGTTGCCGTACTGGCCCCAGGACAGGCGGCCGACCGACTTGCCGCCGTCGCGCAATTCGTTGGTCTCGTGGTCGACGTCGAAGGAGAGCGCCACGGCGCAGCGCGCCCCGCCCGGCCAGCTCTTCGGCTTCAGATTGCGACCGGCACGGACCTGCTCGACCTTGCCGCGCCAGGTCTCCTCCGGCCATTGCCAGGGTTTCAGTTCGGTCATGGCGTTCCTCCTCTAGCATCGGACCGAAAAGTGGAATCCACCTTTCGGAAGAATCCGATGCGATAACAATGTGATGGATCATCGTGATCGCGTCCGTTCGGACGCGCGATGATCTATGCTCAGGCCGCCGCTTCGGGCAGCACCGGCACCGCCGCGA
Source organism: Allobosea sp. LjRoot237 (assembly GCF_964253285.1). NCBI lineage: Bacteria > Pseudomonadati > Pseudomonadota > Alphaproteobacteria > Hyphomicrobiales > Alloboseaceae > Allobosea > Allobosea sp. LjRoot237. Next base: position 5,112,249 of record NZ_CAXUQP020000001.1, on the reverse strand, counting down.
GCAGCCGCTTGGTGTAGTCATGTTGCGGATTGTCGTAGACCTCGCCCGCCGGCCCTTCCTCGACGATGCGGCCGCGATACATCACCGCAACCCGGTCGCAGAGATGCCGGACAACCGAGAGGTCGTGCGAGATGAAGATCAGGGTCAGGCCTAGCTCGGCCCGCAGGCGCATCAAGAGGTTGATGATCTGGGCCTGGATCGAGACGTCGAGCGAGGCGACCGGCTCGTCACAGACGACGAGGTCGGGCTGCATGGCGAGCGCGCGGGCGATGGCGACGCGCTGGCGCTGGCCCCCGGAGAACTGGTGCGGATAGCGGTCGGCGAAGGCCGGATCGAGTCCGACCGCCGCGAGCCAGTCGCGGACATAGTCGCGAGCGCTGGCCTTGTCGATCAGCCCATGGGCCAGCGGGCCTTCGGCGATGCCGTCGCCGATGCGCATGCGCGGGTTGAGCGAGGCGAACGGGTCCTGGAAGATGGTCTGGATGCGGGTGGTGAGCTTGCGCGCGCCTTGCCCCTCGCTCATCACCGGCCAGCCCTCGAAACGGATCGTGCCCGATGACGGCGCGTAGATGCCGGCGGCCATGCGTCCGAGCGTCGACTTGCCGGAGCCGGATTCACCGACGAGCCCGAGCGCCTCGCCGCGCGGCACGGTCAGGCTGACCTCATCAACGGCCATCACCGCCGATGGCGGCTGCAGCATGCCGAGCCGCTGGCCGAGTGCGCGCAGGGCGCCGGGCCGTGACTCGAAGCGTTTGCTGACGCGATCGGCGATGAAATAGGGCGCGCCAGGCACCGGAGCGGCAGTGGCCGATGCGAGGCTGCGCGCAGGCGGCGCGGCATCGGGCACGCCGCCGCCACGCAGCAGGAATTCGCCCGGCTTGGCGCGCGAGGGCAGGGCGTCGAGCAGAGCGCGGGTATAGGCGTGCCGCGGACGCGTCAGCACGTCCAGCACCGGCCCCGCCTCGACGATCTTGCCGAGCCGCATCACCGCGACGTGCTGGGCGATCGAGGCGACGGTGGCGAGGTCGTGGCTGATCCAGATCAGCGCGGTGCCGAGCTCGGCGACGAGTTCCTTCATCTCGACGAGGATCTCGGCCTGGATCGAGACATCGAGCGCCGTCGTCGGCTCATCGCAGATGATCAGCTTGGGGTGGTGCAGCAGCGCGATCGCGATCGCGACGCGCTGGCGCATGCCGCCGGAGAGCTGGTGTGGATAAAAATCGACCGTCGCCTCCGGGCGCGGAATGCGGACCTGGGCAAGGCCGGCAATGGCGCGCCGGCGCGCCTCAGCAGCCGAAACCTTCTCATGCGCCTCCAGCGCCAGCCTGATCTGCTCGCCGATGGTCAAAACCGGGTTCAGCGTCATCAACGGGTCCTGGAAGACCATCGAGACGACGCGGCCGCGTAAGTTGCGCAATTCGTCCGGCGCCAGGCCGACCAACTCGCGGCCCTCGAGCTTCACTGAACCGCTGGCGACGCGGCCGGGCGGGTCGATCAGGCCGATGATCGAGAAGCCGGTGACGCTCTTGCCCGAGCCGGATTCGCCGACGAGCCCCATCACCTCGCCGCGGCGCAGCGAGAAGGAGACACCGTCGACCGCCTTGACCACGCCGGCACGGGTGAAGAACTGCGTGGTGAGGTCGCTGATCTCAAGAAGGGGGGCGTCGGTCATGGCTTGCTCCCTTCTCCCACCCATCCCGGGCTTGCCCGAGATGGGCAGCTCAAAGTGTCAAAGTCGGCAACAGCCGACTTTGATGCGGGAGAAGGTGCCGGCAGGCGGATGAGGGGTCGCGCGACATTGCCTAACGCCATCGCCCCCTCAAAACGCCAATCGGTCAGCGTCGCGCGACCCCTCACCCCGGCCCTCTCCCGCAGGGGGAGAGGGGGAAGGGCGACGGCCGGTCCTGGCGAGACAGCCCTCATCGCTTCAGCCTCGGATTGACCTGGTCGCGGATCTGGTCGCCGACCAGGTTGATCGCGACGATCAGCAGGATCAGGGCAAGGCCGGGATAGATCGAGATCCAGTAGCGGCCGGACAGCATGTACTGGAAGCCATTGGCGATCAGCGATCCCAGCGAGGGCTCGGTCACCGGCAGGCCGACGCCGAGGAAGGAGAGCGTCGCCTCGAGCGCGATGGCGCTGGCGACCTGCACGGTTGCGACCACGATCAAAGGCGGCAGGCAATTCGGCAGGATGTGGCGCCAGATCACCTGCCGCGCCGGCAGCGGCGTCGAGAGCGCCGCCTCGACATAGTCCTTGCCGCGCTCGGCCGAGGCCGCGCCATGGGCGGTGCGGGCGAAATAGGCGTATTGTGCCGCAACCAGCGCGGTGATGAGCTGCGCCTTGCCCTGGCCGAGCAGCGCCGAAATCACCAGCGCGAGCAGGATCGCCGGGAAAGCGAGCTGCAGATCGATGACGCGCATAATGAAGGCCTCGCGCCGGCCGCCGAGATAGGCGGCGGAAATGCCGAGCGTTACGCCGATGGTGAAGGCGATCGCGCCGGCGACCAGCCCCATCTGCAGGGAGATGCGCAGGCCGTAGAGGATGGCGGAGAGGAGATCGCGTCCCTGGGCATCGGTGCCGAGCCAATGGGTGTAGCCGCTGGAGCCGACATAGCCGGGCGGGCGGCGCGCATCGGAGAGGACGAGATTGGCGAGGTCGTAGGGGTTCTGCGGCGCGATCAGTGGGGCGAGCAGGGCAAGGCCGATCATCAGGACGACGATGACGAGCGCCGCGACCGCAACCCGGCTCTCGCGGAACTCGCTCCAGAAGCGGGCGAGGGGCGTTTCCATTCGCATCACGCCCTTCCTTTCCGCAGGCGCGGATCGAGCGCGAAATAGGTCAGGTCGACCAGGAAGTTGATCATGATGAAGACGAAGGCGACCAGCATCAGATAGGCGACCATCACCGGCCGGTCGAGCGACTGGATCGAATCGATGATCAGCTTGCCGATGCCGGGCCACGAGAAGATCGTCTCGGTGACCACTGCGAAGGCGAGCGTCGAAGCGAATTCGAGGCCGAAGACGGTGACGAGCGGGATCGAGATCAGGCGCAGCACATGCCGGCGCAGGATGACGCTCTCCGGGATGCCGGCGGCGCGGGCGAACTTCACCGTGTCGGTCAGCATGATCTCGCGCGTGCCGGCCCGCGCCAGACGCGTCATCAGAGCGAGCTTGAAGAAAGCGAGGTTCAGCGCCGGCAGGAAGAGGTGCGAGAGACCGTTGAGCGTCAGGAAGCTCCATTCGACGCCGAAGAGCGCGGCGGTCTCGCCGCGTCCGCCGGCCGGCAGCCATTGCAGCTCGACGGCGAAGGTCATGATCAGGACGAGGCCGATCCAGAAGGTCGGCACCGAAAAGCCGAGGATCGAGAGCGCCATGATTCCTTTGGAAAGCGGACTTTCCGGCCGGTAGCCGGCATAGATGCCAGCGGGTATGCCGATCAGCGCCGCGCTCAGCACGGCCGCGAGGGTCAGCTCCAGCGTCGCCGGCAGGCGCGACAGGATGAGCTGGAGTACCGGCATACCGAAGACGAAGGAACGACCGAAATCACCGTGCAGGACGCGGCCGAGAAAGGTGAAATACTGCTCCCAGAGCGGCCTATCCAGACCGTAGCGGGCGATGGTCTCGAGCCGGATGTCCTGGCTGACATCGGGGCCGATCAGCACGTCGATCGGATTGCCGATCGCATAGACCCCGACGAAGACCAGCGCCGACATGACCAGCATGACGGCAAGCGCCTGCAAGATGCGCTCGGCGATGTGGGTCAGCATGCCGGCGCGCCGCGCGCAAACCCTCCCCCCTTGTGGGGGAGGGTTGGGAGGGGGGTATCGAGGGTCATATATTGGAAGGTTCTGTTCGCCCGGTGTCGAGAGCACCTTGCTCCCGCAGCCTCACGGCTGGCTACCCCCCTCTCTAACTCTCCCCCACAAGGGGAGAGAGGACCTGTCGCGCCGACCATCGCCCAAGATGCAGCGCCAGTGACGCTCACGGCCAGGTCTCGACCATGGCAGCGCGCGTCTCCTCGACTCCAACGGCCCAGAGCGCCAGCATCTCCTCGTCCGGGCGCTGATAGCGGCCATGGAAATTGCCGTCGCCGAGGATCTCGCGTTTCCGCTGCGGGTTGGCGGCGTGATAAAGTGCAGCGTCGAAAGGCGGCTTCACCGTATCCGGCAAGGTCACGCCCTCGAGCCGGGTCCAGGGGAAGTTCTCCATCCAGGAGGCATGCGAGGCGGCGGGGTCGACCGTCTTCACCGCCGCCTGGAAGCGTGGCCCGGCCCACCAATTGTGCATCTTGACGCTGGCGTCGGGGCGCTTGCCCATCCACTCGATCACCGCCGTCATCACCGGCGAATTGCCGCCATGGCCGTTGACCAGCACGATGCGGCGGAAGCCGGAACGGTAGACGCCTTCGAGCAGATCCTCGATCAGGGCAATGTAAGTGGTCATCCTGAGCGAGATCGTGCCTGGATAGGCGGTGAAGCCCGGCGTCATGCCGTAGGCCTGGACCGGGAAGACCGGGATGCCGAGTGGCTCGGCCGCTTCGGCGGCGATCCGCTCGGACAGGATCGCGTCGGTGGCGAGGCTCAAATAGGCGTGCTGTTCGACGCAGCCGAGCGGCAGCACGCAGCGATCGTCGCGCTTTGCCTGCTCTTCGATCTGCATCCAGTTCATCCGGGCGACGAGCACGGTGCTGATCCTTGCGTTTCGGCGAGACCGCGTCATCCTTGACAGCGGTATAAGAGACCGTCAAGTTCCATATGGAACTAAATAGGATGTCAGAGATGGCACGAGCCCCGACTTCCTTGTCCAAACTCGATCGCGACCGGGAGGTGGCGCTGCGCGAGCTCGATCCGCTGATCGTCACCAAGCTCTGGGACAATCCCTGCTGGCTGTCCTTCCGGCTGAATTTCATCGCCTTCCGCTTCAACGATCCGGTCTACCGCTGGATCGAGACGCGCTACGGTCTGGTGCGGCCGGAATTCGTCGCGCTTTACGCCGTCGGACTCAAGGGCGGCGTCGCCGCCAAGAACATCGTCTCCTCTTCCGGCCTGCCGAAGAACACGCTCTCGCGGGCGATCCAGAAGTTGCTGCAGCGGCGGCTGCTCAAGCGCGAGACCGATCCGGACGACCTGCGCAGCTATGTGCTGGCGCTGACGCCGGCCGGGCGCGCCATCTTCGACGAGACCATGCCGATGATGGTGGACCAGCAGACCACGATGCTGTCCGCCCTGACGGAAGCCGAGCAGAAGCAGCTCTGCGAGCTGATGGACAAGATGGTGATCGCCTCCTCGACCTGGCCTGCCGACCTCGAACCCGAAAGTTCCCAGTCATGACCTCGCCCTCCCGTCGCTCCCCGCTATGGCGCACCGCCGCTCTCGCCGCCCTTATCGGACTCCCGCTCTCCGGCGCCGCCCTGGCGCAGACCCTGACGATCGGGGTCCGGGCGGGCCCTGAATCGATCGACCCGCATTTCACCGCGACAGGCACCCATGCCGAAGCGCTGAAGCATGTCTTCGACACGCTGACCTGGTCGGGCGACAAGCTGCAGATCGAGCCGCGCCTCGCTACCAGCTGGAAGGCGATCGAGCCGAGCGTCTGGGAGTTCAAGCTGCGCCCCGGCGTCAAGTTCCACGACGGCTCCGACTTCACCGCCGAGGACGTCAAGTTCTCGATCGAGCGCATCCCGGTCGTGGCCGGCCCGAACCCGACGACGATCTATGTCCGGCGCGTCAAGGAGGTGAAGATCGTCGATCCGCTCACCGTCCACGTCGTCACCGACGGCCCGGCGCCGAACCTGCCGAACGATTTCATCCGGCTGTTCATCGTCTCGCACAAGGCCGCCGCCGGGCTGACCAAGGACAATGCCAACGACGCTTTCAACACCGGCAAGGCGGCGATCGGCACCGGTCCCTACAAGTTCGTGTCGTGGACGCCGAAGGACCAGCTCGTGCTCGAGCGCTTCGACGGCTACTGGGGCGAGAAGGAGCCGTGGCAGCGGGTGCTGCGCAAGGAACTGCCGAACGACGCCGCCCGCGTCGCCCAGCTCAAGGCCGGCCAGGTCGACATCATCGTGCGCGCCCCGGCTTCAGACGTGCCGACGCTGAAGCGCGACGCCAAGCTTTCGGTCACCACCGTCGACACGGTCTATGTCTTCAACATGGAACTCGACATGCGGGACAAGTCCCCGCAGGTCAGCGCCAAGGACGGCTCAGCCCTGCCGAAGAACCCGCTGCAGGACGTCAAGGTGCGCGAGGCGATCGACCTCGCCATCGACCGGCCGGCACTGGTGGAGATCGCGATGGAAGGGCTCGGCTCGGCCGTCAGCCAGTTGGTGACCCCCGATATCGCCGGCTACAACAAGAGCCTGCCGCCGCTGAAGCCGGATCTCGCCAAGGCGAAGAAGCTGATGGAGGAGGCCGGCTATCCCAATGGCTTCAAGGTCTCGTTCTCCTTCACCAATGATCGCCTGCCGGGCGACCGTCAGGTCGGCACCTCGATCGCGCAGATGCTGGCGCGCATCGGCATCGACGTGAACGCCAACGCCCAGCCGGGCGCCGTCTTCTTCCCGGCGCGCCTGCGCGGCGACTTCTCGCTGTCGATGTCGGGCTGGGGCACGCTGACCGGCGAGGCGAACTATACGCTCTCCTCGGTGGTGCATTCGAACGACCCGGCCAAGAAGCTCGGCGCCTTCAACGTGCTCGGCTACAAGAACGCCGAACTCGACAAGCTGATCGAGGACGCCGCGATCGAGATGAACGAGGCCAAGCGCAACGACCTCCTGGCCCAGGCCAACGCCATCGTCGCCAAGGACCGGCCGCGCCTGCCGATCCTCGCGGTCGGCTCGGCCTGGGCGATGCAGAAGGCCAAGGTGACGATCCGCCCGCGCGTCGACGAGGACACGCTGGCGATGGACATCAAGCCTGTGAAGTGAGGCTCCCTTTCCTTCTCCCCTCCGGGGGAGAAGGTGGCAGCGCGAAGCGCTGACGGATGAGGGAAAGGCAGGCTCGACCTGCCCGGCTCTCACCCAGCCGCACCGCCCTCATCCGTCTGCTTTGCAGACACCTTCTCCCCCGAGGGGAGAAGGATTCATGTCGAGGATTTTATCATGACCATTGCCCTCGCCATCCATGGCGGCTGCGGCACCTTGCCCAAGGCCGAGATGACTGACGGCGAATGGGCCGAGGCCAAGGCCCATCTCGCCAAATCGCTGCGCGCCGGCTGGGCGATCCTGACCAAGGGCGGCAGCGCGGTCGACGCGGTCGAGGCCGCCGTGCTGGTGATGGAGGATTCGGTCCATTTCAACGCCGGCCATGGCGCTGCCTTCAATGCCGATGGCGAGCATGAGCTCGACGCCTCGATCATGGATGGCTCGACACTGGCCGCCGGCGCGCTCTGCGCGGTCAAGCGCATCCGCAACCCGGTCAGCGCCGCTAAGGCGCTGATGCATCGCGGCGATCCGCTGCTGCTGACCGGGCCGGCAGCCGACGCCTTCGCGCAGACCGAAGGGCTCGACATCGTCGAGAACGAGTATTTCTCGACCGAGCGGCGCCGCAAGAACCTGGCCTCGATGAAGATCCGCGAGCTCGTCGGCACGGCGGACGAGGCGAGCGAGGCCGAGAAGCACGGCACCGTCGGCGCGGTCGCGCTCGATTCCCACGGCCATCTCGCCGCCGCGACCTCGACCGGCGGCTACACCAACAAGCCCCCGGGACGCGTCGGCGATTCCCCGATCATCGGCGCCGGCACCTATGCCCGCGACGGGCGCTGCGCCGTCTCGGGCACCGGCAAGGGCGAGTTCTTCATCCGCTACTGCATCGGCCACGAGATCGCGTCGCTGATCGGCTATGCCGACCTCTCCCTCAAGGAAGCATCCGATCGCGCCATTGCCGAGCTCACCGCGCACAAGATCGGGGCGGGCCTCGTCGCGGTCGATGCCGATGGCGCGATCGTCGCGCCGCACAACACCGATGGTATGTATCGCGGCTGGGTGACGCCGGACGGGCTCGTCCATGTCGGAACGCATGCCGATGTCGAGGTGATGGGGCAGGCATGAGCGGCGAACCCATCCTGATCTGGGGCGCCGGCGCGATCGGCGGCACGCTCGGCGCCTACTGGGTCCGGGCCGGGGTGCCGGTGCTGATGGTCGACATCGTGCCCGAGCATGTCGAGGCTTGCCGGACATCGGGACTTACGATCACTGGCCCCGTCGAGGAATTCCGGCAGGTCGTGCCGGCGGTGACGCCAGGCGAACTGACCGGCACCTATTCGCGCATCGTGCTCGCGGTGAAAGCCGGCGCCACGGAAACCGCACTTGCCGCCCTGAAGCCGCATCTCGCTGCCGATGGCTTCGTGCTCTCGGCCCAGAACGGGCTCAACGAGATCACTATCGCCCAGGCGGTCGGCGCGGAGCGGACGATGGGCTGCTTCGTCAATTTCGGCGCCGACTGGCACGGGCCGGGCGAGATCCTCTACGGCAATCGCGGCGCCGTGGTCGTCGGCGAGCTCAACGGTGTCGAGACCCCGCGCGCGTGCGAGATGCACCGACTGCTCGCGCTGTTCGAGCCGGACGCCATCCTGACCGACAACATTTACGGCTATCTCTGGGGCAAGCTCGCCTATGGCGCGATGCTATTCGGGACAGCCCTGACCAATGACTCGATGTCGGCGAACTTCGCCGATCCGGAGCGGCTGCCGGTCTGGCTGGCGCTCGGGCGCGAGGTCGGCGCGGTCGCGGCGGCACGCGGGGTGAAATCGCTCGGCTTCGGCGGCTTCGACCCCAACGTGTTCGCGCCGGGCGCGCCCGAAGGTCCGCAGATCGAGACGATCGCCTGGCTCGCCGACTACACCTCCAAGACCGCCAAGACCCATTCCGGCATCTGGCGTGACCTCGCCGTGCGCAAGCGCAAGACGGAAGGCGGGCCGCAGATCGGCATCATCTCGACGCTCGGTCGCGAGGTCGGCGTCGCGACGCCGGCGCTCGAGACGCTGGTCGCCCTGATCCGCGACATCGAGGACGGACACCGCCCCATGTCATCAGACACGCTGAAGGTATTGATCGACCAATGCAGATCCGCTTCGACGGCCGCGTAGCCCTCGTCACCGGTGCCGCCCAAGGTATCGGCCGCGCCATCGCTGCCGCACTTGTCGAGGCCGGCGCCCGCGTTCATCTCGCCGATCTCGATGCCGAGGGCGTCGCCGCCAGCGCCGGGGCGATCGGCGCGGGCGCCCATGTCGCCGATCTCGGCAGCCCGGCGGCGACGCGGGAGCTGGTTGACGCGATCCTCGCTGCCGAGGGCCGGCTCGACCTGCTGGTCAATGCCGCCGGCGGCGTGCGCGGACAGGTCGGCCGGCCGATCGAGGAGATCTCCGAGGGCGACTGGCGTGCGGTCTTCGCCGCCAATGTCGACGCCGCCTTCTTCCTGTCGCAGGCGGCCGCACCGGCGATGAAGCAGGCCGGATATGGCCGCATCGTCAACATCTCCTCCGGTGCCGGCCTGCGGCCGAGCCTGACCGGCATCCAGGCCTATGCCAGCGCCAAGCATGCGCTCGTCGGCCTGACCAGGCAGCTCGCCTGGGAGTTCGGGCCGCACGGCATCACCGTGAATTCGGTCGCGCCCGGCTTCGTCCGCTCCAACCCGGCGACCGAGCGGCAATGGGAATCCTATGGCCCCGAAGGTCAGAAGCGCCTGATCGAGGGCATCCACACCCGCAAGCTCGGCACGCCTGAGGACATCGCCCATGCCAGCCTGTTCTTCCTCTCCGAACAGGCTGGTTGGGTGACCGGCCAGATCCTCTCGGTGGATGGCGGGCGCTCCTGAGCGCATCTCGACGCGAGTCTGGGCGTGCAACAAGCCTCCGCGTGCAATAAGCGAATTGCCGACTGCGACATGAATCGCAGCGCCGGGAGGAGCATCAGTGGTGCGCAATTTCGATCTTGCCATTGTCGGCGCCGGTATCGTCGGCCTGGCCCATGCGCTCGCGGCGGCGCGACGCGGGCTGAAGGTCGTCGTCGTCGACCGCGATGCCCAAGCGAACGGCGCCTCGATCCGCAATTTCGGTTTCGTCTCGGTGACCGGCCAGCAGGCCGGCCAGACCTGGCAGCGGGCGCGGCGCTCGCGCGACATCTGGGCTGAGATCGCGCCGAAGGCCGGCATCGCCGTCAGCCATGCGGGGGTCTGCGTCACCGCTCGCCGGCCGGAGACGGTCGCGACGCTCGAAGCCTTCCTCGCGACCGAAATGGGCGAGGATTGCGAGCTGGTCGCCGGCCCGGCGCTCGGCGCGCGCTTCCCCTTCCTCGTCGGCCAGCAGGCGGCGCTGTGGAGCCCCTATGAATTGCGCGTCGAATCGCAAGAGGCGATCCCGCTGCTCGCCGCCCATCTCGAACGCGACTGGGGCGTCACCATCCTGCGCGGGACCGACGTGCACGGCGTGGCGCTGCCGGTGATCGAGACTTCGGCGGGGCGCCTGCGGGCGGACGCCGCGATCATCTGCCCGGGCGACGATTTCACCGGTCTCTGTGCCGATGAGCTCAAGGCCACCTATCCGGCCCTGACCCGCTGCAAGCTGCAGATGCTGCGGGTGCGGAGCGCTGCCGCCGGTCCGGACCTGCCTTGCGCCGTGATGTCCGACCTCTCGGTGGTGCGCTATCTCGGCTATGCCGAACTGCCGGAATCTGCAGCCCTGCGCGCCCGGATCGAGCGCGAGCAGCCGGAGCAGCTCGCCAACGGCATCCACCTGATCGTCGTTGCCTCGACCGATGGCACACGCGTCGTCGGCGATTCCCATCATTATGCCGCAACGCCCGACCCGTTCGGCGATACCGGTGTCGACGAGCTGATGCTCGACGAATACGAGGCGGTGTTCGGCAACCGCCCGCCGGTCGAGGCGCGCTGGCTCGGCACCTATGCCAGCCTGCCAGACCGGCCGATGCTGCGTGAGGGCATCGCCGATCGGATCAGCCTGGTCATCGTCACCTCGGGAACCGGAGCGTCGACCGCCTTCGCCATCGGCGAAGAAACGATTGCGGAGATGTTCGGCTGAACGCCCTTCATCGCCCCTGATCGACAGAGATACTTCGCAGCTGCCCGATCCCGCGGCAGCGCCGCCTGTTTTTCGACGATTGACAAACTGCGAAACGCAGCGGAGATTTCATACGCATACAAACGAATTTTCACCCTGGCTTGTTGCATCGCACTGCACTGGCCTACGGTAGGAAATCGCGCAGCGAGGGGCTGTGAATGCGTAAGTCGAGCGATCAACGGGAGAGCCATCGAATGGACCGTCGCCAATTCGTCAGCGGAGCTGCGCTCGGCGCCGTCACGCTGGCCACGCCATCGCTGCTGCGCGCCCAAGGCGCGCCGATCAAGATCGGCGAGATCAACAGCTATACCTCGCAACCCGCCTTCCTGAAGCCCTATCGTCAGGGCTGGGAGCTGGCGCTGGAGCAGGTCAACGCCGGCGGCGGCGTGCTCGGCCGCAAGATCGAGACGCTGTTCCGCGACGATGCCGGCAAGCCCGAGGATTCGGTGCGCCTCGCCGGCGAGCTGATCAACGCCGAGAAGGTCGATCTGCTCTCGGGCGGCTTTCTCTCCAATGTCGGCCTCGCTATCGCCGACTACGCCCTGCAGAACAAGCGGCTCTACGTCGCCTCCGAGCCGCTCTCGGACGCGATCGTCTGGGCCAAGGGTAACCGCTACACCTTCCGCCTGCGACCCTCGACCTACATGCAGGCGGCGATGCTGGTCGAGGAAGCGGCCAAGCTCCCGGCCAAGAAATGGGCGCTTGTTGCGCCGAACTACGAATACGGCCAGTCGGCGGTGAAGTGGTTCAAGGAGCTCTTGAAGAAGGCCAAGCCGGACGTCGAGTTCGTCGCCGAGCAGTTCCCGGCGCTCGGCCGCATCGATGCGGGCGCGACCGTGCAGGCGCTTGAGGCGGCCAAGCCCGACGCGATCTTCAACGTCACCTTCGCCGCCGACCTCTCGAATTTCGTTCGCCAGGGCAACACCCGCGGGCTGTTCGAAGGGCGGACAGTGGTCTCGATGCTGACTGGCGAGCCTGAATATCTCGACCCGCTCGGCGCCGAGACGCCGGTCGGCTGGATCGTCACCGGCTATCCGCATGCCGAGATCCAGACGCCCGAGCACGTCAAGTTCCGCGACGCCTACAAGGCGAAGTACAACGACTATCCGCGCCTCGGCTCGGTCGTCGGCTACGACACCATGAACGCCATCGCCGCGGGCCTCGCCAAGGCGGGCACGACCGACACCGAGAAGCTGGTCGATGCGCTGAAGGGGCTGAAATTCTCCTCGGCCTTCGGCCCGGTCGAGTTCCGCGCCTCCGACCATCAGTCGACGCTCGGAGCCTATGTCGGCAAGACCGCGGTCAAGGACGGCAAGGGCGTGATGGTCGATTGGCGCTATGCCGACGGCGCCAAGTACCTGCCGTCCGATGCAGAGGTGAAGACGCTTCGCCCGGCGGGCTGAAGCGCCAGGCTTCGACCTGATCTAGATTAAGCTACCCGGCCGCGGCATGCCGCTGCGGCCGCGGGAGGATTGCGCCCTTTTTCGCCTGTTTCGATGGAACCCGGCATGATCGATCTGATCTTCGCGCAGACGCTCAACGGCCTGGCCTCGGCCTCGTCGCTCTTCCTCGTCGCCTGCGGGCTGTCGATCATCTTCGGCGTGACGCGGATCGTGAACTTCGCGCATGGCTCCTTCTACATGCTCGGCGCCTATCTCGCCTTCACGCTGGTCTCGCGCTTCGGTCCGGCCGACGTGCTCGGCTTCTGGGGCGGCGTGCTCTTGGCGGCGCTGATCGTCGCGGCGCTCGGCGCCATCGTCGAGATCGTCATCCTGCGCCGGATCTACCAGGCGCCAGAACTATTCCAGCTGCTCGCGACCTTCGGCCTGGTGTTGATGGTGCAGGACATCGCGCTCGGTATCTGGGGGCCGGAGGACAAGCTCGGCCCGCGCGCACCCGGCTTCAAGAGCTTCGTCGTGCTGATGGGTAGCCGCTTCCCGAGCTACGAGCTCTTCCTGATCGTGGTCGGGCCGATCATGCTCGGCCTGCTCTGGTTCCTGTTCCAGAAGACGCGCTGGGGCACGCTGGTGCGGGCCGCGACGCAGGACCGCGAGATGGTCGGCGCACTCGGGGTCAACCAGCGCCTGCTCTTCACCTCGGTCTTCGCCTTCGGCGCGGGGCTAGCCGCGCTCGGCGGCGCCCTTCAGCTCCCGCGCGAGGCGGTGAACCTGCACATGGACCTGTCGATGATCTCGGAGGCCTTCGTGGTCGTGGTCGTCGGCGGGCTCGGCAGCGTCACCGGCGCCTATCTCGCGGCCGTGCTGATCGGCATCATCCACGCCTTCGGCATCCTGGTCTTCCCGAAGATCACGCTGGTGCTGGTCTTCCTGGTGATGGCGGTGGTGCTGGTGATCAAGCCCTATGGGCTGATGGGCAAGCGCCCGGTCGGCAGCGCCCATGCCCATGGCCCGGTCGAGCCGCTGCTCCTGCCGGCGAGCGCGAACGTCAAGCTGATCGGGCTCGCGGCGCTTGCCGTATTGCTGCTCGCGCCCTTCATCGTCGCCGATCATTGGCTGCTGACGCTGACCGAGCTCTCGATCTTCGCGCTCTTTGCGGCATCGCTGCACTTCATGATGGGCCCGGGCGGCATGGCCTCCTTCGGCCACGCCGCCTATTTCGGGCTGGGCGCCTATGGCGCAGCCCTGGCGGTGAAGTGGCTGGGCATGCCGATGCTGCCGGCGCTCGCCTTTGCGCCCTTCCTCGCCGGTATTGCCGGCTTCGTCTTCGGCTGGTTCTGCGTGCGGCTGTCCGGCGTCTATCTGGCGATGCTGACGCTCGCCTTTGCCCAGATTGCCTGGGCGACCGCCTTCCAATGGGTCGACGTCACCGGCGGCGACAACGGCATTCTCGGCGTCTGGCCGGCGGCCTGGGCAAGCTCGAAGCTGGTCTACTACTATCTCGCGCTGGCGATCTGCGTCGCCGCGATCCTCTGCCTTCGCGTCGTGGTCTTCGCGCCCTTCGGCTATGCCTTGCGGGCCGGGCGCGACAGCCCGCTCCGGGCCGAAGCGATCGGCCTGCCGGTGATGCGGATCCAGTGGATCGCCTTCATCATCGCCGCCTTCGCCGCCGGCATCGCCGGCGCCCTCTTCGCCTTCTTCAAGGGCTCGGTCTTCCCGACCTATATGGCGATCCCGCGCTCGGTCGACGGCCTCCTGATGGTGCTGCTCGGCGGCGTCCAGACCGTCTCGGGCCCGATTGTCGGCGCCTTCGCCTTCATGGGCCTGCAGGAGCAGCTGATGAAGGCGACGATGTACTGGCGCTTTGTGCTCGGCGCTTCGATCGTCCTGCTCGTTATCCTCTTCCCCCGCGGCCTGGTCGGCACGGCGCTCGCCTTGTCAGGACGACGCCGCGAGGCCGAGCCCGCTCCGCCCGTCGCCGCTGCGCCGGAGCCTGCCCGATGACCCCGGTCCTGGAAGTCCGCAATCTCGGCAAGTCCTTCGGCGGCGTCCGCGCCGTCGACGATGTCAGCTTCTCGGTCGAGGCCGGCAAGCTGCTGGCGCTGATCGGCCCCAATGGCGCCGGCAAGACCACCTGCTTCAACATGCTGAACGGCCAGCTCCCCTCCGACCGCGGCGAGGTGATCTTCGACGGCAGGACGATCACCGGCCTGAAGCCACGCGAGGTCTGGCGGCTCGGCGTTGGGCGTACCTTCCAGATCACCGCGACCTTCGCCTCGATGAGCGTGCGCGAGAACGTGCAGATGGCGCTGATCTCGCATGCCGGCGAGACCTGGACGCTGTTCGGCCGGGCCAAGGACCGCCATGTCGCCGAGGCCGACGCCTTGCTGAAGCACGTCGGCATGCTCGACCAGGCCGAGCGCGCCTGCGGCGTGCTCGCCTATGGCGACCTGAAGCGGGTCGAGCTTGCGGTCGCGATCGCCAACAAGCCAAAACTCCTGCTGATGGACGAGCCGACCGCCGGCATGGCGCCGCGCGAGCGCATCGCGCTGATGGCCCTGACCGCCGAGATCGCCCGGGAGCGCGGCATCGCCGTGCTGTTCACCGAGCACGATATGGACGTGGTCTTCGCCCATTCCGACGCGATCCTGGTGCTCGACCGCGGCAAGCTGATCGCCAAGGGCCGGGCCGAGGAGGTCCGCAACGATCCAGCCGTGCGCGCGGTCTATCTCGGCTCCGGCGCGACCTCGGGAGGCCACTGATGCTCGATATCGAAGGGCTCAACGCCTATTATGGCCGCGCCCATATCCTGCACGGCGTCGGCTTCTCGATGGGCCGCGGCGAGGTGCTGGCGCTGATGGGCCGCAACGGCGCCGGCAAGTCGACGACGATGAAGGCGGTGATGGGGCTGGTGCCGCCGCAGGCAGGCCGCGTCGTCTTCGAGGGGCACACGATCGTCGGGCGCGAGCCGTTCGAGATCGCCCGCCTCGGCATCGGCTATGTGCCGGAGGAACGGCGGGTCTTCTCCGAGCTCAGCGTGATGGAGAACCTCTCCGTCGCGCAGCGGCCGAAACGCGAGGACGCACCACACTGGACGCCGGAGCGCTTGTTCCAGCTCTTCCCCAATCTCGGCCGCATGCGCGACCGGCCGGGCGGGGCGATGTCCGGCGGCGAGCAGCAGATGCTGACCATCGCCCGCACGCTGATGGGCAATCCCAAGCTCGTCCTCCTCGACGAGCCCTCGGAAGGCCTCGCCCCGGTCATCATCGAGGAGATGGCCAAGACCATCCTGGCGCTGAAGAGCGAAGGGCTCTCGGTGCTGATCTCCGAGCAGAACCTGCACTTCGCCGGCTCGGTCGCCGACCGCGCCACCATCATCGAGAAAGGGCTGATCCGCTTCACCGGCACGATGGACGAGCTCAAGGCCGACGAGGCGGTGCGAGCGCAGTATCTCTCGGTGTGAACGGTCCATCGCGGAACCGCGTCGTCTTTCCGGGGCGCTGCGTAGCAGCGAGCCCGGAACCCAGAACCGATACCGCCTCAGGACGGGCATCCAGCCGCCAGCTTCACTAAGCCGCCGCACCGATTCTGGATTCCGGGCTCTTCGCTTCGCGAAGCCCCGGAAAGACGGCAAGGGCGCGCTTAAACGAAAAACCCCGGAAGCTTGCGCTTCCGGGGCAGGTGCCCGGCCGTGACCACGGCCAGGGGGAGGAGCCTTACCAGCCGGCGAGGATCGAGCCCTTGAAGCGCTCGGCGACGAAGGCCTTGATCTCAGGGGTGTGGTACGAAGCCAGCAGCGCCTTGACCCAGGGCTTGTCCTTGTCGACCTCGCGCACGGCGATCAGGTTGACATAGGGGCCCTTCGGATCCTCGCGCAGGATCGCCGAGGTCGGCTCGATCTTGGCGTCGACGGCGTAGTTGGTGTTGATCGCGGCGGCAGCGACGTCGGGAAGCGAGCGCGGCGTCTGGGCGGCCTCGATCTCGATGATCTTCAGCTTCTTCGGGTTGCCGACGATGTCGGCGACGGTCGGCTTGAAGCCGACGCCATCCTTGAGCTTGATCACGCCCTTGTCCTGCAGGAGGAGGAGCGAGCGGCCGCCATTGGTCGGATCGTTCTGGATCGCGACGGTGGCGCCATCCGGCACCTCGGTCCAGCTCTTGTACTTCGACGAGTAGATGCCGAGCGGGAAGTTCACGGTCAGGCCGACGCTGACCAGCTTGAAGCCGCGATCCTTCACCTGGTTGTCGAGATAGGGCTGGTTCTGGAACGAGTTCGCCTCGAGCTCGCCGGCGGCCAGCGCCTGGTTCGGCACGACATAATCGGAGAACTCGATGATCTTGAGGTCGAGCCCGTTCTTGGCGGCGATCGGCTTCACCTTCTCGAGGATCTCGGCATGCGGACCAGGCGAGGCGCCGATGCGAACGACCTGGTTCTGCTGGGCGAGCGCCGGGGCGGCAAGGACGAGCGAAGCGGCAAGGCCGAGCGCGAGGCGGCGGCTGAAGAGAACGGACATGATGGCTCCTTGGTGAACTGAACGGGTTGGAAACGAAAATCGATCAGGCGTGGCGCAGGCGCTTGTTGAGGCGGCGCGAGAGGCGGTCGCCGACGCTCTGCACGGTCTGGACGAGGACGATCAGCACGGCGACGACGATCGCCATCACATCCGGCATGAAGCGCTGATAGCCGTAGCGGATGCCGAGATCGCCGAGCCCGCCGCCGCCGACCGCGCCGACCATGGCCGAGAAGCCGAGCAGGCTGACCAGCGCGAGCGTCAGGCCGAGCACGATCGCCGGCAGCGCCTCGGGCACCAGCACCTTGCGAACGATCTGCAGCGGGGTTGCGCCCATCGAGCGGGTAGCCTCGACCAGCCCCTGGTCGACCTCGCGGATCGCGCCCTCGATCAGGCGGGCGATGAAGGGCGTTGCCGCCACCGTCAGCGGCACCGTCGCGGCGAAGGTGCCGATCGAGGTGCCGGCGATCAGCCGCGTGAACGGGATGATCGCGACGACGAGGATAATGAAGGGTGTCGAGCGCGTGGCGTTGACGAGCGCGCCGAGGACAGCGTTGACCGCCGGAGCCGCGAAGAGCTCGCCCTTCTTGCTGGTCGCCAGGAAGACCCCGAGCGGCAGGCCGAGCGCGGTGCCGAGGCCGGCCGCGATCGCGACCATCAGCAGCGTGTCGCCGGTCGCCTCGATGATCAGCCGGATGAGTTCAGGAGACATGGCCGACCAGCTCCGCCTTGAGATCGAGGGATTTCAGCGCGCCGAAGACGGCGGCAAGCTCGGGTTCGCTCGCCGGCACCGAGACCAAGAGGCTGCCGAAGGGCTTGTCGCCGATCGCATCGATGCGGCCGGCGAGGATGTTGACGTCGACGCCGATGACGGCGCTGAGACGGCTGATCACCGGCGTGGTCGCATTCTCGCCGGTGAAGGCGATGCGCAGCACGGCGCTGTCGCCGGCGAGTGCCTGCTTATGGATGCGGCCGGCGAGGTATTCGGGCACCTCGACGCCGGTCACCGCCTCGACGAAGCTCGCCGTGGTCGGGTGGCGCGGCTTGGTCATCACCTCGAAGGTCTCGCCCTCCTCGACAATGTGGCCGCCCTCGATCACCGCGACCCGGTCGCAGATCTCCTTGATCACCGGGATCTCGTGGGTGATCAGCAGGATGGTGATGCCGAGCTCGCGATTGACCTGCTTGAGCAGGGCCAGGATCGCGCGGGTCGTCTCGGGATCGAGCGCCGAGGTCGCCTCGTCGCAGAGCAGCACCTTCGGTTCGGTCGCCAGCGCCCGGGCGATGCCGACGCGCTGCTTCTGGCCACCCGAAAGCTCGGCCGGGTAACGCTCGCGCTTGTCGGCGAGCCCGACCAGGTCCAGCAGGCGGCTGACCTGCGCCTCGATCTTCGCCCTCGGCACGCCGGCGATCTCCAGCGGCAGCGCGACATTGTCGAACACCGTGCGCGAGGAGAGCAGGTTGAAGTGCTGGAAGATCATGCCGGTGGCGCGCCGGCGTTCGCGCCAGCCCGCCTCGGTGAGATTGGTGACGTCCTCGCCCTCGATCAGGATGTGGCCGGAGGTGGCGCGCTCCAGACCGTTGACCAGGCGGATCAGCGTCGACTTGCCGGCGCCGGAGCGGCCGATCACGCCGACGATGGCGCCGCGCGGCACGACGAGGTCGATGCCGGCGAGCGCCGTCACCGGCTCCTGG
Organism: Allobosea sp. LjRoot237; assembly: GCF_964253285.1. Lineage (NCBI taxonomy): Bacteria > Pseudomonadati > Pseudomonadota > Alphaproteobacteria > Hyphomicrobiales > Alloboseaceae > Allobosea > Allobosea sp. LjRoot237. The sequence continues at coordinate 5,093,568 of NZ_CAXUQP020000001.1, read as the reverse complement.
CTGTCACGACCTGCAAAGGTCTTTCCGACCGCCTCGAAGCGGATGATCGCTTCGGACGGTGGCGTTGGAAGGAGGGCCTCGACGCGAAAGGCGCCGGGCTTCACAGGGGCGTTCATCATGACCTCAGAAATGCGTGTGGCACGACCAGTGCGCAATGCCCAATTGCTCGAGCGTGACCTCGCGGATCGAACGACGGCGCTCTTCGGCGCCAAGTTCGGCGAAGGAGCGCTCCTGCCAGCGCGGCTCACTGAGGTCGGCGGGCACCGTCCGCGCGAACCAGGAGGCGACCAGCGCGCGCAGGGTTTCGAACACGTGCACCGGCGCGCTCCTCAGGCCGCCAGCCGGGCAGCGCCATGGCGCCGCGAGGAGACGAGCTGGCGCGCCGCGAGTTCGGCCGCGACCGGGGTGGCGAAGCGCTGGCCCTCGAGCCGGTCGAAGGCGGCCGAGGCGGAGATGAAGGTGAAGAAGCGCTCATCGGCGCCGCGGGCGACGAGGCCCGCCTGGGTCTCGCCGACCTCGATGACATAGGCCTGACGAGCGGGTGCATTTGAGTTGATGTGGGACTGGAACGACATGACGATTTTCGCCGCGTTGCGGCGCCCTGTACTGTAGCGATGTCGGAGGTGATGCCGGGAACGGCGTCAATGCTGGATCAGCGGCGACAACAGCACATCATCGAAAGGCGGAGCGTTTCGACTGGGCGGAGCGGGAAACCGGTCATGTTCATCTCCTCGATCTGGGGAGCCCACGACCACGTCGTGGCGCTTTAGCGTTTGGTGACGCGGCGCAAGCTGCTCGCTCAAATCTCCGCGGCCATCGGTGGCCCGACGACACCCGCAATCTAGGAAAGACCGTTCTGCATGTCAATCCAAACGTTCTTTTAAAGGTACACGGCGATTGGGAAGAGCCTTTCGCCGAACGGGCGGAGAAGGAAATTTTCTTTTCCAGCGCGGCCCATACCACCCCCAGCGTAGAACAACCTGCCAATCTGGCATCGCCCTGCCGACCTGCTATCGTCCGTGCCGACTCAAGTGGGGGCGGGATGAACGACAGGACTGACGGCGCCAGCATCGTGGACGGGCGGATGACGGTGGCGGGCGGCACCTTCATCCAGAATCCCGCGAAACTGCTTGCCTTCACGGCGGAGGGGCTCATCCCGGTCGCCGGTCACGACTGGCACGATGGCGCGTTGCATGACGCCGGGCGGATCGAGGCTCGCGCCCGGCCGGACGGTGCCCGGCTTGCCCGGATCGACCAGCCCGGACCTGCGCAGGAACTCACCCTGACGATCCGCTCATTTCCCGGCGAGAGCGCGCCGCTGCTGCGCCTCAGCCTTCCCACCGGAGCGCAGGGCGATCTCGACGATCGGCTCGCTGCCGATCTCTTCCTGCCGCAACCGCTGTTCGCGGGGCTGCGGCAGGATCTCGCCGATGGCCGCGCCGGGCTCCTCTCCTTTGCCGCGACGACCAATCTCTGGCTGCGCGAGGGCGGCCCGGACGATGAGCCGCCGGTCTTCCATCTCGCGCCGGAAGCCGATGGCCGGCCGGTGCAGGCGCATGGACGGGTGCAGAACCTCAGCTGGCGAGCCGCACCGTCCGAGTCTGCCGGCGACCCCGCTTTTCTCGCGGGGCAACCGGATCAGTCTGCCGAGGCCGAGCCGCCGGAGGACCCGGTCGCCGAGCAGCTCAGGCGGATCAACTGGAGCCTCAGACAGGTTCTGATCGTGCTCGCCTTCCTGATGCTGATCATCGCGCTGAAATAGGATCAGCTCCCCGAACGCCTGTTGTGCTCGGTCTCGTAGCGCTGCTCGCTTTCGATCCATTTGCCATCCCGGCCGCGCTCGCGATTGTGCTGCGCCTTGTCGCGGTTGGAGAGCACCTTGTTGTCGGGCAAGGATTGCGGCCGCGTGCTCCTCGCGCCGCTGCCGTCGCCCTTGCCCTGCGTGCCCGGCCCGAGCTTCCTGCCGGCCTGTGCCATGCTCGCCTCCTATCGCTTGTTGGGTGCGTTACGCCCGCTGCGCACCGCCTTGCTGATACCGCCCAGCCTGTTGACGTCGTTCTCGAGATCGCCCTCAACCGTGTTGGCGCCGGCGAACTCCTCGAAATCCTCCGCCCGCGCGCCGGCACGGTTCGCGCCCTTGGAGGCGCCGATCAGAGGATTGCCGCGCAGGTCGGCGTCGCTCGGCTGCCGCGTCTTCGCGTGCCTGCTCATGACGAACCTCCTGCCGGGCGGCTGCCGCCGCCCTTCTTCTCTGGATCGCGCGTATGGTGGATGTCGCGCTCGCCGCCACCGCCCGAGATGCGGGAATGCTTGCGGTAATCCTCGTCGGCGGGCAGCTTCTCGACGCGCAACGGCTCCTTGGCGTTCTCATGCGAGGCGCCCGGGCCACCCTGCCGGATGGTCTGCGGTGATTTGGTGGACGTTGACATGGGTCGCTCTCCCTCACCGGTCCTGCTGATAGCCCTGATGGGTGGTGTTCTGCTTGATGTTGGCCTGGCGGCCCTGCTGGTCCGGATTGTCCGGGCGCTCGCCGGCCGGGCGCTTCGGCGCCGGCTTGCCGGCATGATCGGGCTCGCCCGGACCCTTGTCGCTGCGGTTCTCGGGTGGGATCGGCGGCAGCTTGCTCATCGCATCCTCCTGCATTGCCCCAGCTCTCATGAATCCAACGCCTCGCCCCGGCGAAGGTTCGCCGTCGAACCTTGCGGCCAGTCGCCGCGTTGTCCTGCTGCAAGCCAGGAGCCCGCCATGCTCGACATCCTTCCTGCCGCCGACCATGTCGCGGCCTTCCGCATCACCGGAACGCTCTCCGAGCCGGATTTCGACAGGCTGATCGCCGAGATCGAGAGCAAGCTCGAACGCCATGAGAAGCTCGGCATCCTCGCCGACCTCACCGGTTTCGAGGACATGACCTTCCGCGCCGGCCTGAAGGACGCCCGCTACGGCTTCGGCAAGCTGACCCAGCTGCGCCGCTTCCCGCGCGAGGCCGTGGTCACCGACAAGGGCTGGATCGAGACCCTGGTCGCGATCACGAGCCCGCTCGTGCCCTTCGTCGAGGTCAGGAGCTTCAAGCCCGATGCTTTCGACGCGGCGCTCGCCTGGGCGAGCGAGATCGAGGGCGGACCGGACGCCTGAGCCTGCCGCCAAGATGAACGGGAGCCGACTATCCCGTTCAGACAGGGTTCCAGCCGGGTCCGCTTCAATGGCGACAACTCGAAAAGGAGACAGCCATGCGCCACCTTCTCATCGCCGCGGCGATCGCGCTCGGCGCCGCCGTCACCCCGGCCGCCGCCAGCGAGAGCTTCAACGGCGCTGCCGCCCTCGACAAGGTCGAGGCGACCTATACCCGCCACAACCGCGAGCACCGGATGTGGGAGATCCAGCGCAACATGGAGCGCCAGAACCGCTACGGCGGCCACCATCGCGGCTATGACCACGGCTATGGCTATGGCCGGCACCGTGGCGGCCCGCCGCCCTGGGCCCCGGCCCATGGCCGCCGCTATCACGACCGCTACGACCGCTGGTAGAGGCGGCCCGTACCCCGCGCCCTTCGCCACCCTGTCCCCCAGGGCGAAGGGCGCGGGATTTTCGATTGAAAGGGCGCGAAAACCGCCACGCAAAGCCACCCACGGGCGAGGAGACTCTTCGCTCTTCCCGTCGAAGGCTGCGCCAGGCTTCAGCTCACCGGCGCGTATTTCACCACGCAACCATAGGCCTTGGTCGCGGGCTCCGAGACCGCCTTGCCGGCCTTGAGCTCGGCCACCGCCTGGCGGACATAGCTCCTGGCGCCGGTCAGGCTGGAGGCACTCGATGACGGCTTGTCGTCGATCGCACCGGCATAGGCGAGCGTGCCCTTGGGGTCGATGATGTACATGTGCGGTGTCGTCTGGGCGCCGTATGCCCGCGCCATCTGGCTCTTCGGATCGAGCAGGATCGAGGCCGGGGCCGCGTCGCGGCTCTTGCTCAGCTCCTTGGCCTTGGCCGCGTCGACATGGCCCTGCTCGCCGGCCGGCGAGGAGATCACCGAGAGCCAGACGACACCGTCTTTGGCCATGTCCTTCTGCAGGGTCTGCATGGTGGCGCTGTTGTAGTGCTTCCGGACATAGGGGCAGTCGTGGTTGGTCCATTCGAGGACCACCGTCTTGCCGGCATAATCCGACAGCTTCTGCAGCTTGCCGTCGACGTCGACGACGGAGAAATCGGGCGCCTTGGCGCCGGGCTTGGCCGCGCTCTGGGCAAAGGCGACGCCGGAGGCGAGTGCCAACGCGGTCGCGGCGATCGCGGTGATGACGGTCTGTCTGCTCACGGCTTTCATCGTCAGTTTCCCTTGCTGAGTTGAAACGTCGGGGCTTGGCTTCACTTCTGACTGGATGCGGTCTTGACCTCGCGGCCGGCGGCGCGCTCGGCGGCGCTCACCACGGTCTCGGGTGTCAGCAATTGCGGCAGCACCTCGGCCTGCGCGCCCTTCGTTCCCGGATAGAACAGATAGAGCGGCACGCCGGCGCGGCCGTACTCGGCTAGCGTCGCGGCGATCTGAGCATTGCGATTGGTCCAGTCGGCCTTGAGATAGGCGACACCGAGCTTGGCGAAGGCGTCCTTCACGTCTTGGCGCGACAGCGCGACGCGGTCATTGGCGAGGCAGGTGATGCACCAGGCGGCGGTGAAGTTGACGAAGACCGGCTTGCCTTGCGCCTGCAACTCCGCGACCCGCGTCGGCGACCAGACACCCGGCGCCTCGGCCCCGGCCTGTGCGGTCGGCTGCGCCGGGGCCGTCGCGCTTTCGATCACGAAGGCTGAGGTCGCGCCGACGAGCAGGACGGCAGCAGCGGCTGCAATGGTCCGCAAGCCGCGACCGCTTCCGCGCGTGACGCCGATCAGCCAGAGCGCGAAGCCGGCGGCGAGGATCGCGATCAGCGCGGCGAGCGCGCCATCGGCGCCGGCCTGCATGGTCGCGACCCAGACCAGCCAGATCGCGGTCGCGAACATCGGGAAGGCGAAGGCCTGCTTCAACACGAGCATCCAGCGGCCGGGCTTGGGCAGCAGCCGCAGCAGCCCCGGCGCGAAGGAGAGCGCGACGACGGGCGCGGCGAAGCCGAGCGCCAGCGCCATGAAGATCGACAGCGCCGCGGCTGGCGGCTGCGTCAGCGCATAGCCCATCGCCGCGCCCATGAACGGGGCGGTGCAGGGCGTCGCCACCACGACGGCGAGCACGCCGGTCATGAAGGCGCCGACCGGACCGCTCCGGCTCGCGAGGCCGTCGCCGACGCCCTGCAGGCGGCCGCCGATCTCGAAGGCGCCGATCAGGTTGAAGCCGATCAGCGTCATCAACACGGCGAGCAGGATGACGAGCGGCGGCGACTGCAGCTGGAAGCCCCAGCCGGCGCCGAGCGCGATCACTGCTGAGGCCAGGATGAGGAAGGTCGCGAGCACGCCGGCGAGGAAGAGCAGGCCTTGCTGGCGCACTTCATTGCGGCTGGCCTGCGCGACCTGCGCGAAGCCGAGCGCCTTGATGAACAGAACCGGCAGCACGCACGGCATCAAATTGAGGATCAAACCACCGGCGAAGGCGAAGGCCAGCGCCAGCCAGATCGTCAGGTCCTCGGCCGGAGGCGGCGGCAGCGTCACCTTCGCAGGCGCCTGCGCCGGGGCGGCCGCGGCTTGCAGCAAGGCAGGCTCGACCTCGGCACTGAGCGCCAGGGCGCGCTTGTTGCCGCCATCTTCGAAGGTGAGAACACCCTCGGTCGCCGGCGTACCGACCTTGAAGGCGGTGGAGCGAGTAAGGATCAGCGCACCGTTCTCGATCGGCTGCTCGGCCGCATGCTCGATCAGCGTGTCCAGGATCGGGAAGAAGCGGATATCGCTCGCACCCGCCGGCAGGCCGGGCAGGGTGAGCGTAAGCTTATCCTCTCCCTTCGGCGTGAGCTTGCCGGTGAAGCCGGCCGGCTTCGGCAGGGCGGCGCGGGCCTGCTCGATCCGCGTCTCTACGCCGGCATCGACCACGCCGGTTGCCGCGATCGGCAGGTCGAGCGTGAAAGCGCCCTCCTCGGGAATGCAGATCTTCTCGCAGACCAGCCAGGTCGCCTTGGCCGAGAGCGAGAGTGTCTCGCCCGGCTTGGCGCTCGCAGGCACGCTGATCTCGACCGGCAGCAGGACATTGTCTTCGAAGCCGAAATTGACGAGCGGCTCGACCCGGATCGCCTTGGGTGCCGGCCACTGGATCGCGCCGGCGCTCACGCCGTCCGGCAGCGTCCACTCGATCCGCGTCGCCTCGCCTGAATCGCCGGGGTTCTGCCAGTAGCTGTGCCAGCCCGGCGCGAGCTTCTGGGTCAACGCGACCTGGAAGCGCTCACCCGGCGCAACCGCATCACGGCTCGAGAGCAGGGTGGCGGTGACGCGCGGTGAGGTCACGGCAGCGGATTCGGCGGCGAGCAGCGGCTCGGGCGCCAGCAAAGCAAGCGCCATGGTGGCGCGCTGCAACAGCCGGAACCCACGCATTCGCAAGCGCGACCGGTCCTCTCCCCCCTTGTGGGGGAGAGCCAGAGAGGGGGGTATGCCACCCTCGACATGTGTCGCATCTGGCGCGGAGAGGACTGCGGGTGCGATACCCCCCTCCCAACCCTCCCCCACAAGGGGGGAGGGCTTGCGCGTCCGAGCGAGCGCAAGGCCCTTGTTTAAAGAGCTGTCCTGTTCGGTCGGGCAGGTGAGGCTCGTCACGATCATGCCCTCCAGATGCCTCCTTCCGCTGCGAAAAGCCAATGACAAGCGGGTGATAGCGGCGCGAGGCCGCAGGGGACGTCATTCCGGGGCTTCGCGCAGCGAAGAGCCCGGAACCCAGAACCGATGCGGTTTCTCAAGGAGGCATCGATCGGATAGGCTGCTTCGGAGATGGCATCGGCTCTGGGTTCCGGGCTCAGCCCTTCGGGCTGCCCCGGAAAGACGGGGCCTCAGCCCGCGCCCAGCCGCTCGCCGCGATAGACGCCGGAGCGGATCCGGTCCCACCAGTCGCGGTTCTCCAGGTACCAGGCGATCGTCTTGCGCAGTCCGCTCTCAAAGCTCTCCTGCGGCCGCCAGCCGAGCTCGCGCTCGATCTTGGATGCGTCGATGGCATAGCGCCGGTCATGGCCTGGCCGGTCGGCGACGAAGCGGATCAGGCTTTCGCGGGGGCCAATGCTGGCATCCGGCGCAAGCTCGTCCATCAGCGCACAGATCGCCTTGACCACCTGAAGATTGCTGCGCTCGGCCGAGCCGCCGACATTGTAGCTCTCGCCGATCCGGCCGTTCTCGGCGATCAAGGCGAGCGCGCGGGCGTGGTCCTCGACATGCAGCCAGTCGCGGACATTGGCGCCGGAGCCATAGACCGGCAGGTCTTTGCCCTCGAGCGCGTTGAGGATCATCAGCGGGATCAGCTTCTCGGGGAAGTGATAGGGCCCGTAATTGTTTGAGCAGTTCGAGAGCACCACCGGCAGGCCGTAGGTGTGGTGCCAGGCCCGCGCCAGATGGTCGGAGGCCGCCTTGGAAGCCGAATAGGGCGAATTCGGCTGATAGGGCGAGGTCTCGCTGAACAGCCCGTCCTCACCGAGCGAGCCGAAGACCTCGTCGGTCGAGATCTGGTGGAAGCGGAACCCGGCTTGTTCTTCGGCGGGCAGGGCGCGCCAGTGCCGCAGCGCCTCCTGCAGCAGCACGAAGGAGCCGACGATATTGGTTTCGATGAAGGCGGCCGGCCCGTCGATCGAGCGGTCGACATGGCTCTCGGCGGCGAGATGCATGACGATGTCGGGCCGGAATTCGGCGAAGGCCTGCCGCATGGCCGTCGCATCGCCGATATCGGCCTGAAGAAATGACAGCCGCGGATCGTTCGAGACCGGCTCGAGATTATCGCGATTGCCGGCATAGGTCAGCTTGTCGATGACCAGCACCTGATGCGGCGTCTGCCGGATCAGGTGGCGCACTACGGTGGAGCCGATGAAGCCGGCGCCGCCGGTGACGAGATAGCGCTTCACGGCTGAGCCTCGTAGCGGAACGGGCTGGCGAAGCCGGCAAAGCCGGGCAGGGCTGCGTCCTTGCCGGAGAGCTGCGCCTCGGCCGCGGAGACCGGCCAGTCGATCGCAAGGTCGGGATCATTCCAGGCAATGCCGCCCTCGGTCTGCGGCGCATAGGGACCGTCGACCTTATAGACGACCTCGGTATCGGGCTCGAGCGTGCAGAAGCCATGGGCGAAGCCGCGCGGCACGAAGAGCTGCTCGGCGCCGTCCGCCGTGAGCGTTGCCGCGCACCATTTGCCGTAGCTCGGTGATCCCACGCGAATATCGACCATGACGTCGAAGATCGCGCCCTTCAGCACCCGGATCAGCTTGGCCTGCGCCGCCGGCGGGGCCTGGAAGTGCAGGCCGCGCACCACGCCGCGTGCCGCCGAGAGCGACTGGTTGTCCTGCACGAAGACGGCGCTGATGCCGGCCGCCGCGAAGTCCTGCGCACTCCAGGTCTCCATGAAGTAGCCGCGCGCATCGCCGAATTTCTTCGGGCGGATCAGCACGACGGCCGGGATGGCGAGGGGCTCGAAGGCGAACTTGCTCATGGCGTTCTTGAACCCTCGCCGGCGTGCGCCGTCAACGCCCGCTAGAGCCCGTTCCGATCAACTTGCATCGCAAGGCGACCGGTAAAACGGTCTCTAACTCAAAGTGAGAGACGGATTCATCGATCAGATTGGTTCGATCTGATCGGATCCGGCTCTCGCGATCCGCCCGCCCGTCATCGGTTCCGCCACGCCCGTGGTCAGCGGGAAGCTGATCGGCAGGCCGGCCTTGCGGCGCATGGCGAGGAAGGCGAAGCATTCGGCCTCGATCGCATCGCCGCGCCAGCCGACCGCCTCGGCCGGAACAGCTTCCGCGCCGCTGCGCGCATTGAGCGCCGCCATGATCGCCGGATTGCGTCGCCCGCCGCCGCAGACGATCAGCCTTGCCGGCCTGACCGGGAGCAGGTCGAGCCCCCGCCCGACCGCGCCGGCAGTGAAGGCGGTGAGTGTCGCCGCCCCGTCCGCGAAGGAGAGGCCTTCGGCCATGGCGGCGGTGAAATCGTAGCGGTCGAGCGATTTCGGATAGGGCGCGACGAGATAGGGGTGTTCGAGCAGGCGCGTGAGCCTTTCCTCGTCGACGCTGCCGGCGAGCGAGAAGGCGCCGTCGCGGTCCATCTCGCCCTTGCCGTGCTGCTTGATCCAGTCGTTCAGCGGCGCATTGCCCGGCCCGGTATCGAAGGCGAGCACGTGGTCGGCATCGGCGAAGGCGCTGAGATTGCCGACGCCGCCGAGATTGAGCACCGCCGTTTCTTGCCCGGCGCCGATGCCGCGCATGAGAGCGGCATGATAGCTCGCAACCAGCGGCGCGCCCTGGCCACCGGCGCGGACATCGGCCGTGCGGAAATCATAGACGACGTCGATGCCGAGTTGCGCCGCCATCAGCGCGCCGTCGCCGAGCTGGCGGGTGTCGCCCTTGCACTCTTTGGTTGGGGCGCGGTGCAGAACCGTCTGGCCATGGAAGCCGATGGCCGCGACCTCGCTTGCCGCGATGCCCTCAGCGGCAAGGAAGTCAGCGACGGCATCCGCTTGCGCCGCCGTGAGCGCGCGCTCGGCCTCGGCGAAGATCGCCGGTTCCGGCCCCTCGAAGCGCCAGGCCAGTGCGGCCTGCACCGCCTCGGCCAGCAGATCGCGAACCTCCTGGCGATAGGGCGAGAGCCGCCATGGCCCGAATTCGGCGACCACTGCGCCATCCGTGCGGATGGCGGCGATGTCGATGTTGCCGTCGAGGACCGTTCCGGTCATCAGGCCGATCGCCCAGGCTGGCTTCATGCCACATCTCCGTCTCGTCCGGGACGATGCCTGTCACAGGCAAGCTTCGCCCGCAATCCTGACCCAATCCCGACCTAATCGCCGTTTACCCCAAGGCGAACCTGCCCTGGAGACCGGCTATGCCGACCCGTCGCTTCGTCTTAATCGCCTGCCTGGGCCTCGTTCCGACTGCGCCGGCGCTCGCACAGGTATTGAGCAGCGAGATCGGTGCGCCGCCGCTCGACGTTCCGCCACCTGACGCACCGACGGCGCCGCCATACCCACCCCGGCCGCCGGAAGCCGACGACGATGACTACGGTATCAGCCGGCGCGAGGCCGTGCGGATCGCCCGCCGCAACGGTGTGGTCGATGTCGACAGCGTCCGCCGCCGTCGCGGCGTCTGGATCGTCTCGGGTACCGATGATGACGACGAGGACATCCGCGTCGTCGTCAATGATGAGGGCGATGTCGTTGCCGTCAGGCGCGACTGAAGGTCAGCCGGCCCGCAGCGCCGCGTCTAAAGCGTCCTGCAGCATCTCCCGGCATTGCCGCGCCTGCTCACGGCTCGGCTCGTGCAGGATATGCGGGGTGATGTCGGCGAGATCGCGCAGGGCGAAGTCGATCGCCGACATGAGGTCGAGCGCATCACCATCATACTCGACGGCCGGCGGCTTCAACCGGAACTGCAAAACCTGACCCATCAGGACCTGACCCATTACGCTCTCACGAGACTAAGACGGCGAATCGTTCTGACGAGTCTCGTCCGCAATCGGTCAGGAACCGGTTAACGCCGCGTCGGCGTCATTTCTTTTCGATGTTCCAGAACAGCATCACCGGCGCCGCCAGCAGGCCCGAGACGTTGGCGCGCTTTGCATAAGGCTGATCGAACTGGCCGAGCACGCGATAGGGCTGCATCTCGGCCAGCCTTTTGTGCAGCGCCTCGACCGCCGCCTTGCGAGCGGCGTCGTCGGGTGCGTCGACCACTGCGCCGCGCAGCTTCTCGGCCTCGGCGTCGCAGGGCCAGCCGGCCCAGGCTTTCTCGCAAGCCATGTTGGTGCCGATATTGGTCATCGGAGACTGCATGGTCGCGCCGGAGGCATAGGTCACGAACAGGTTCCAGCCGCCCTGGTCCGGCGGGCTCTTGTTCTGCTGGCGGGTGGTGACGGTGCCCCAGTCGGAGAACTGCACCTCGACATTGACTCCGGCCTTCTTCAGCTGGGCGGCGGCGACCTCGGCCATCCGGCCGATCGCGGCGATGTCGTTGCTGGTGGTCAGCACCAGCTTCTCGCCCTTGTAGCCGGCTTCCGCCAGCAGCTGCTTCGCCTTCTCCAGATCAGGCTTGGCGTAACCTTCCGTGCCCGCCTGTGTGCCGTTAGGCCCGCCGCAGATGAAATAGGCGGCGCAACGCTTCCACCACTCCTCGTCGCCGAAACCGCCGGCCAGGAACTCGGCTTGGTCGGTGGCATAGGCCAAAGCGAGGCGCGCCTTGGGATTGTTGAAGGGCGGATGCAGGCTGTTCGGGCGCAGCATCACCTGGTTGGCGAGGTTCGAATAGCGCTCGACCTTGACGTCCTTGGCGGCAGCGACGACCGGAATCAGGTCCTGGCTCGGCTGCTCCCAGATGTCGATCTCGCCGGTCTGCAAGGCAGCCGCAGCCGTCGCCGCATCGGGCATGATCATCCATTCGACCCGGTCGACCTTGACGACACGCCCACCGGCAAGCCCGTCGGCCGGCTCGGTGCGCGGCACGTAATCAGGGTTCTTATCGTAGACGATCTTGGCGCCGCTGCGCCATTCGGCGCGATTGAACTTGAACGGGCCGGAGCCGATCGTCTCGGTCACCGGCTTCATCGGATCGGTCGCGGCATCGGCCTCGCGCATGATCACCGGGATCTGGCCGACCGCCGAGCCGAGCGCGAACGGCACCAGCGCCATCGGCTTCTTCAGCTTGAGCGTGAAGGTCCTGTCGTCCTTCGCTTCCATGCCTTCGGTGTATTCGCCGAGCTTGCCGCCGATCGTATCGCGCACCATCCAGCGCTTCAGCGAAGCGATGACGTCGCGGGTCGTCACCGGCTGGCCATCATGGAACTTCAGGCCGGGCCGCAGCGTGAAGCTCCAGGACAGCCCGTCCGGCGCGGTCGAAAAACTCTCGACCATCTGCGGCTTGGGCTGGAGGTTGGCGTCCCAGGCGAACAGGGTCTCGTAGATCATCAGCCCGTGCATGCGGGTGATCACGATCGAGGCGGCGACCGGGTCGAGCGTCTTCAGGTCCGCGTGCGGCGCGACGCGCAGCACATTTTTCGGCGCCGGCTGCGCCTGCGCGCCGGCAGCGAGGACGAGCGCGGTCGCGCCGGCGAGAGCAGCGGCGAAGCGGGATCGGATCATGATTGACCTCCTTCCATGCGGGCGAAGCGCAGGATGCGCTCATTTCTTCTCGATGTTCCAGAACAGCATCACTGGCGCTGCCAGCACGCCCGTGACATTGGCGCGCCTTGCATAGGGCTGAACGAACTGGCCGAGCACGCGATAGGGCTGAACCTCGGCGAGGTGCCTGTGCAGGGTCTCGACCGCCGCCTTGCGGGCGGCATCGTCGGGCGCATCGACGACGGCGCCGCGCAGCTTTTCCGTCTGCGCATCGCAGGCCCAGCCGGCCCAGGCCTTCTCGCAGGCCATATTGGTGCCGACATTGGTCAGCGGTGACTGCATGGTCGCGCCGGGGATGGTGGTGACGAAGAGGTTCCAGCCGCTGCGGCCGGGCGCGCCGCGATTCTGCTGGCGCGTCGCCACCGTGCCCCAGTCCGAGAATTGCAGGTCGATATTGAAGCCGACCTTTCTCAGGCTGTCGGCCGCGACCTCGGCCATGCGGCCGATCGGCGGGATGTCCATGCTCGACATCAGCGCCAGCGGCTCGCCCTTGTAGCCGCTCTCCGCCAGGAGCTGCTTTGCCCTGGCGAGATCGGGTTTGGCGAAGCTCTCGGCGCCCGCCTGCGTGCCGTTCGGGCCGCCGCAGATGAAATAGGAGTTGCAGCGCTGCCACCATTCCTCGTCGCCGAAGCCGCCGGCCAAAAATTCGGCTTGGTCAGTGGCGTAGGCCAGGGCGAGGCGGGCCTTGGGGTTGTCGAAGGGCGGATAGAGGTGATTGGGCCGCAGCAGCGCCTGATCCGGCAGGCTGGCATAGCGCTCGACCTTGACCTCCTTCGTCGCCGCGATCACCGGCGCCAGGTCCTGGCTCGGCTGCTCCCAGATATCGATCTCGCCGGTTTGCAGCGCCGCGGCCGCCGTCGCCTGATCGGGCATGATCAGCCACTCGACCCGGTCGACCTTGACGACGCGCCCGCCGGCGAGCCCATCGGCCGGCTCCGAGCGCGGCACATAATCGGGATTCCTGTCGTAGACGACCTTGGCGCCGCTGCGCCATTCGGCGCGGTTGAACAGGAACGGGCCGGAGCCGACCGCCTCACTGATCGGCTTCAACGGATCGCTCGTCGCGTCGCTCTCGCGCATGATCGCCGGGATGTTGCCCACGGCCGAGCCGAGCGCGAACGGCACCAGCGCCATCGGCTTCTTCAGCTTCAGCTGGAACGTCCGGTCATCGACCGCCGTCATGGCCTCGGTGTATTCGCCGAGCTTCCCGCCGATGGTGTCGCGGGCCATCCAGCGCTTCAGCGAGGCGATCACGTCGCGCGTCTTCACCGGCTGGCCGTCATGGAATTTGAGGCCTGGCCGCAGCGTGAAGCTCCAGCTCAGCTTGTCGTCCGAGGTCGAGAAGCTCTCGACCATCTGCGGCTTCGGCTGGAGGTTGGCGTCCCAGGCGAACAGCGTCTCGTAGATCATCAGCCCGTGCATGCGGGTGATCAGCACCGAGGCCGCGACCGGATCGAGCGTCTTCAAATCGGCGTGCGGCGCGACGCGGAGTACGGTCTTCGGCGCCGGCTGCGCCTGCGCAGCGCCGGTGAGGAGCAGCGCGGTGGCGCCGATGAGCGCTGCGGCGAGACGGGAACGGATCATGGTCGGCTTTCTCAGGCGGTTCTGTCGAAATGCAGGATGCGCGAGCGATGGCTGGCAAGCCGCAGGCTCCCGTCCGGCTGCAGCCACAAGCAAGGCCGGTGCCGCCAGGGGCCATGCTTCAAGTCGGCCAGCGCCCGCCCGCCGGGCAGCGGCGTCAGGCGCGTCTCGTGGCCGATCGTTCCGGCCCAGGGCCAGGACGCCGTGCCATCGGCGCCGATGGTGATCTCGACGCTGAGCCGGTTGTCGCGCCAGCGCCCGACAAGGCGCTCGTCGAGCATCGTATCGGCTGGTACCGGCACCAGTCGGCGGGCGACGCCCCCGATCGTGCCGGCGAGCGCGCCGTCGGCTTCAGTCTTCAAGCCGACCTCGAGATAGGCCGGTAGGCTGCGCATTCCGCCGTCGCCGTCCGAGACGAGCTTTTCATAGCCGCCCATGAAACTGATCGCACCGCCGGCGAACTCGGCCCAGAACGGTCCGTCTTCCGTTGCGTAGAGTCCGGCGGGGGCATTGTCAGGTTCGCTGGGCAAAGCCTCGCCGATCAGCGTCGCCAGCACGCGCAGGGCCGGCCAGAGCGCATCCTCCTCGCGATTGGTCAGCACGACGACGCCGACGCCTTGCTCCGGGGCGAGGAGCATGTGGTTGCGATAGCCCGTCAGCGAGCCGCCATGGCCGACGATCCTGATACCGCCGCGCTGGCTCGCGACGAGGCCGAGCCGGTAGCCGCTCTCGCTGCCATCGGCGAATTGGTGCGGCGCGGCGAGCCGGTCGAGCAGACCAGCGTAAGGTTCGCGCCCGGCCATCAGCGCCGCCGCCCAGCGCGCCAGCCCTGCCGCGCTGCCGGCCATGCCGCCCGAAGCCGAGAAGTTGAAGCCGTAATGCCCGCGCCGCCAGTCTTGACCGTCATGCCAATAGCCGGTGGCGAGGCCGGGCACCGCCTCGGTCTCGTCGGCGACGAAGCGGATCGGCAGCGAGGCCGGCGCCATCAGCGCCTCGATCAGCTGCGCATAGCTCTTGCCGGTTCGGCGTTCGAGGATCGCCTGCGCCAGCCGCCAGCCGGTGTTGGAATAGGCCATCTCGGTGCCGGGTTCGGCATTGAGCCCGGGCAGGCGGCAGGCGGCGGCGAAAATCTCGGCGGCAGACAGGCTCGCGGTGAAGGGTGTGCCCAGCTGCCAGAGCGCCTCCATCATGTCAGGCAGCGCGCCGGTCATGTCGAGCGCACGGCCGAGCGGGACAGCGCCCAGTGCGGCCGGCAGCTCTGGCAGGAAACTGCCGAGCGTTGCCTCCAGCGGCACGCCCTCGCGCAGCAGCACGGCGGCGCAGATGTGCTTGCTGATCGAGGCCAGCCGATTCTGCGTGTCGGGAGTGAAGGGCAGGCGGTGCTCGATCACGGCAAAGCCGCCGCTCGCGCTTTCGCGCACGCCGTCGCGGTCGAACAGCACGATGGCGCCGCCCGGCCCGCCTTGCCGTGTCCAGGGCTCGGCGATCGCCTGCGCCTCGCTGCGCCCCTTCGTCCAGTCGACCATGCGCTTATGCTCTCCGGCGATCCGTCCCGGATGGAACTGTCGCGGATATCGGGGCGGCTAGGCAATGCTCCGGTCATGCGTGGAGGTCTGACCGGGTCGTCATGAAAGCGGCACAATCTCTGGTCGATCCTGCTGTCGCGCGCGCGGCGCGCGCTGGACCGCAGCCCTGCCTTGCTGGAGACTGCGGATTTGATGAAGGCATATTGAGGAGGCGGATTGGATGAGACGCGTATTCTTCGTGGCCGGGGCCATTAGTCTCGCCGGCATCGCGGCAGGTTGCTCGCAGCCGCAGCGCTTCGGCGCACCGCCAGCCGGCTCTGCACCCGCTGGCACCGTGATGTCGAAGCGAATCGCCAGCGATGGCGCGGGCGGCCTGCAATTGCCGGACGGGACGCGCGTCCAGACCGATGCGACTGGCGGCTTCTCCCTGCCCAACGGCGCCTATGTCCGGCGCGACCGTTCCGGTGCGCTCAACCTGCCGAACGGTTCGCGCTGCGTGCCCGACGGCCAGGCTGGCTACGTCTGCCCCTGAGCCCGGGCCGGCTCAGCTGGTCTCGGCAACGCGGTTGAAAAAATCGGGCGTGCCCATCTGGCCGCCCTTCAGGACGATGTCGAGGCCGTCGAGCCTGGGATCGTCGCTATGGGCGCGGCAGAGCGGCGCGCCCGGCGTGCAGGGCGAACGATAGGACAGCCCCCAGAGATCAAGCGAGCGGATCGCCAGCGTCGAGGTGTCGCCGCCGGCAATGACCAGCCGCGCGATCTGTGCCTCGCTCATGATCGCGCGCAGCAGCGCGCCGGTCGCAGCCGCGACTTTGCCGGTCTCGCTGGGAGCACCAGCCGGTCGGTCGGTAATCAGCATGACATTGCGCTCGGCCAGGCCGGCGAGCGCCGCGCTACGTAGCGCGGCGAGATAAGCGGGTTCGCTGATCAGCCGCGCCGGATCGATCGCGAGCATCTGATAGCCCGACGCGTTCTCGACCTGGGCCCGGGTCACCGGCGACAGGCTGCCGACCAGAGCGAGCAGATTGCCGCCGGAATCAGACCGGGCGAGCTTCGGCATCGCGCTCTGCTCACCCCGCGGGAAGCCGGTGAAGGCCTGCGCGACCGAGCTCGGGCCGATCGCCAGCATCGGCCCTGCGCTCGTCCGCTCGCGTAGCAGGGCCCCGATCGCCGCAAGATCGGAGGGGCGCGAGACATCGAAGAGCACGGCATCGGGCTGTGACGCCAGGGCGACGTCCAACGCCGGGACGGCCCCGTCACCCTCATGGCTGCGATAGTCGACGAGCGCGACGCGCTCCAGCCCCTGCGCTGCGAGATGGCGCCGCAGATCGCCCTCACCCATCGGCGTCACCGGATGAACACTCATCGTCGGATGGCGGTCGATGCGGTGGACGGTACCGCCCGCTCCGGCCGCGGCGAAGAGATTGCCGAACAGGCAGTAGCGGCCGAGATTGGGCTGGCCGCCGATGATCGGCAGCAGCGGATTGGGAAAGTGCGGCCGCAGGGCGCGCGCCGCGGCCCCGAAACTGCCGATCCCAGGCGCGCTGTCGAAGGTCGAGCAGCACTTGTAGTGCAGCAGGTCGACGCCGAGCGCGGCGAAGAAGCGCCCGGCTTCGTCCAGCTCCAGCGCCATCGCGTCCGGGATCATCGCCCGCGTCGCGCCGGCAATGCCGACCGCATCGAGCGGCCCGGCGCTGGCGAGCTGTCCCGGTGTCGGAATGCGCAGGAAGAGCAAGGCGCGCTGGCCGGCTTCCGCCAGCGTGGCGAGCGTGTCGGTGGCGCCGGTGAAATCGTCGCCATACCAGCCGTAACGGGGCGCCACGCCTGCCATGCTCAGCCGGCGCCCTTGCCGAAGAAGGCGAGCGCTTGGGCGAGCTCGCTGTGGCTTTTTGCGGCGTCGGCGAGTGGCACGCCGGCCGCGACCGCCTCCCAGGCCTGGCGGATGCTGGCGACACCGGCCGCTGGCCCGCCGGGATGGGCAAGGATGCCGCCGCCGGCCATGAACAGGAGGTCGTCATGGCCGAGCGCATCCCAGGTCGGCTGCGCCGTGCCGGCCCACTGCCCTGAGGAGAAGGCCGGCAGGACGCGGTCGTCGATGCCCTCCGTCAGCGGCGTCACGCAATCCTTTGCCGAGGTCACAACCTCCTCGTCCTCCTGCGCGAACTTTCCCTGCAAACCGTGCACATGCATGTGGTCGACGCCGGCGAGCCGCCACAGCGTCTGGTAGGCCTGGAAGCCGATGCCGAGCAGCGGATGGCGCGAGAGCGCGCCGAAGCCGTTGCGATGGCCGTGCAAAGCGAGGCTGGTCGAGCGGCGCAGGGTCTCGACGGCCGAGAACCCACACCAGTTCAGGCTGACCATGACGCAGGTACCGCCCTCGCGCTCGACCAATTCGGCGTGGCGGCGCATCTGGTCGGTCTCGGCGGTGATGTTGAAGGCGACCATCACCGCCTTGCCGGTGCGGTCCTGATGGCGGCGCACGGCCGCCATCACCGCGGGTACGCGCTGGGCGAGCGGCGCATGCACCGGATCGGCGCAGATCTCGTCGTCCTTGATGAAGTCGAGCCCGGCGGCGCAGAGCTTGCCGACCAGTTCCGCGGTCTCGTAGGGGCGCAGGCCGACATTGGGCTTGATGATCGAGCCGATCATCGGGCCGTCAGCCATGCCGGTGAGCCGGCGGGTGCCGGCGATGCCGCGTGTCGGCAGCGGGAACAGGCGGCGATACGAAGCCGGCAAAGCCATGCTCTCGAGCCTGAGGCCGGTGACCTCGCCGAGATCGAACAGGTTGCCGGCGACGATCGAGGCCAGCGTCGGCAGGTTGGCGCCGACATTGTCGATGGGGAAGGAGAGCGTGATCCTGGCGCGCCGCCATGGGCCCTTGATCCCCTTCCGCATCAACCAGGCATTGGGCAGGCTCGGCTCGGCTGCGCTGTCGAGTTCCTCGACCGCGATGACGACGGCGCGGGTGCGGTCGCGCAATTCGTCGGTCTCGCCGGCGACGCGCGTGAAGGTGCCGCTCGACTGCTCGCCGGCCATAACCTCGGCGACCTTGCGTGGGTCGAGCGGCGTCTCGATCAGATAGGAGGCCTGGAAGCGTTCAGCAGCCATGGTCATGTTCCGAAGTCGCCGAGCCGTCATTGCGAGCGTAGCGAAGCAATCCAGGAGGTCTCGCGCAATCCCTCTGGATTGCTTCGTCGGCTTCGCCTCCTCGCAATGACGGGGAGGATGCCATGGTCGCTCAGAGCTTACTCAGATCAGGGAAAGGCCGCACCGGGTCCTTGCCGTCCCAGCTCTCGCCAGCCTCGCGGATCAGCCGGAACATCTCGCCCTTGGGGCCGGCGACCTCGGAGAGCTCGATCACCGTGCCGGGGTGGTAGTGGGTGTCAAAATAGATGAAGCGGCCGCGCTCGCCGACCTCGCCCGACATCATCGGCTTGAAGCCTTCCGCCAGCAGCCGCGTGAGGTCGGCATCGTAGTTCGAGGTCCAGTAGGCGACGTGCTGGAGGCCGCTATGGCCGGCATCGGTGAAGTCCTTGTACATGGAGGGCACCGCGTTGCGGCACTGGATCAGCTCGATCTGCAGTGGCCCCGAATTGGCGAGCGCCACCGAGTTGTGCGGCTCGTAGGCCTCGCCCTTGTAGCGATAGTTCCTGATCGGGACCTTGGGATTGTAGAAGAACGGCCCGACGCCGAGCACCCGGCTCCAATGGTCCATCGCCGCCTCGATATCGGGGACGACATAGCCGGCCTGACGGATCTGGCCAAAATGACGGCTCATGGGTGCTTTCCTGCGAAGATGTCTAGAGGAAGCCGATGGAGAACCACGGCACGGCGGCGACGATGACGAGGCCGATCAAAAGGGCGGCGATATAGGCCCAGATGTATTTCAGCCCCTCGTCGGGATTGATCTTCGAGATCGCGCAGGCGCCGTAATAGCCGACGCCGAAGGGCGGGGCGAAGAGGCCGATGCCCATCGCGAAGATCACGACCATGGCGTAGTGCACCTCGTGCACGCCGATCTGCTTGGCGATCGGGAAGAGCAGCGGCCCGAACAGCACGATCGCCGGGATGCCCTCGAGCACGCTGCCGAGGATAACGAAGGCGACGATCGAGATGGCGAGGAAGCCCCAGGTGCCGCCGGGAACCGCCGCCATGATCTTGGCGAGGTCCTGCGAGAAGCCCGATTGCGTCAGTCCCCAGGCCATGGCGGTGGCGCAGCCGATGATGAAGATGATCGCGCCGGTGAGCGATGCCGTGTCGACCAGCATGCCCTTGATCCGGCGCCAGTCGAATTGGCGGTAGATCAGGATGCCGGCCAGCACCGCATAGGCGATGCCGATGGTCGAGACCTCCGTCGCGGTGGCGACGCCCTCGACGACGGCGGCACGGATGACGAAGGGCAGGGCAATGGCGGGTGCCGCGATCAGGCAGAGCTTGCCGATCTCGCGCTTCGAATATTTGGTGACGTGACTGAGATCCTCGCCCCGGTTGCGCCACCAGACGACGAAGCAGAGCGCGATGCCGAGCACCACGGCCGGCAACATGCCACCGGTGAACAGCGCCGCGATCGAGACGCCAGTGACCGAGCCGATGGTGATCAGCACGATCGAGGGCGGGATCGTCTCGGTCTGCGCGCCGGTCGCTGAAAGCAGCGCGACGAGGTCGCCCGGCTTGGCGCCGCGCTTCTGCATCTCCGGGAACAGCACCGGCGCGATCGCGGCCATGTCGGCGATCTTCGAGCCGGAAATGCCGGAGACCAGGTACATCGCGCCAACAAGCACATAGGACAGCCCGCCGCGGACATGGCCGAGTAGCGACGCCAGGAACTGGATCATGGCACGCGCCATGCCGGTCATCTCGATCAGCGCGCCGAGGAAAATGAAGAGCGGCACGGCGAGCAGGATGAGGTGGCTCATGCCCTCGTCGAGCCGGCCGACCATGACGACCATCGGCGTCGAGGTGGTCAGCGAGAGATAGCCGAAAGTGGCGAGCGCGAAGGAGAAGGCGATCGGCACCCCGGCGAAGACATTGGCCGCGACGAGCCCGACGAAGAAGATCACCAGGTTGAGCTTGCCAAGCGGCTTCAGCACCGGTCCGAGCAGCCAGAACAGGATGATGAGGATTGCAGTGAGGCCGGCGGCGAGCAGGACAGGCTTCCACGAGCCGAAGCGCAGCAGTCGGCAGAAGGCGGCGAACAGCATCAACGTGATGCCGATCGGCAGCGCCGCGGCGCGCCAGGAGTTGGCGATCTCCAGCGCCGGCGTGACGATGAAGCGCTCCTCTTCCGCATAGTCGAGGGCATGCGGCAGGATCATCACCAGGAAGGCGATCGCGGCGGTGATCGCAACCGCCTCGAGCAGCGACCGCGTCGACGGACTGACCCGTGCAACGAGGCCGGTCATCCGCATATGCTCGCCACGGCGTAGCGCCACGACCGCGCCGAGCATGGAAAGCCAGAGGAACAGGATCGAGGCGAGCTCGTCCGACCAGACCAGCGGTGCATGGAAGGCGTAGCGGGCGGTGACGCCCGCTCCGAGGATGACGATCTCGGCAAGGACGAGCACGGCCGCGATCGTCTCGACCACCGTGCCGACGGCATGGTCGAGCCTGCCCACGAGACGGCTTAGGCCGGTCGCCGGCATGGCCGGCGGCGGCATGGTGGCAATGTGCCCGTCCATGGCTGATCCCTTACTGTCCCCGCGCCATGGCAGACTCAGGCGAGCTTGCCCGCCGTGCCTTCCAGCAGGGTCCAGGCTTCGGCGCCGAAGCGCTCCTGCCATTCCTTGTAGAAGCCGCTCTCGCGCAGCTTGGCCTGGAAGCTGTCGGACTTGGCGCTATTGAAGGCAAGGCCCTTCGAGGTGAGTTCGCCCTGGAGGTTTTCGTTGAGCTTGCGCACGTCCTCGCGCTGCTGCAGGCCGGCCTCGTTGAAGGCGCGCGACACGATCGCCTTCACATCGTCTGGAAGGTTGCGCCAGGAGCGGCCGTTGAAGACGAAGTGATAGCCGTCCCAGCTGTGGTTGGTGTTGGAGCAGAACTTCTGCACCTCGTACAACTTGGCGGTCTGCACGATGGCGAGCGGGTTTTCCTGAGCGTCGACGACCTTGGTCTGCAGGGCGGAGTAGACCTCGCTGAACTGCAGGCTCGCCGGCGTGGCGCCGAGCGCCTTGAACAGCGCGATGCCCATCGGGCTAACGGGAACACGGATCTTCAACCCCGAGAGGTCTGCGGCGGAGGCGATCGGACGCGTGCTCGTCGTGATCTGCCGGAAGCCGTTGTCCCACATCTTCTCGAAGGTATGCAGGCCGACCTTGGCGAAGCCGGCGCGGATCAGGTTGCCGAGCGGCCCGTCAACCGCCTGCCAGACCTGATCGTAGGTGTTGAAGGCGAAGCCGACGCCGGTGATGGCGCTGACCGGCGCGAGCGTCGCGATAACCAGCGTACCGGCATTGAAGATGTCGATGCCGCCGCTGCGCACCTGCGACAGCATGTCGGTGTCGCCGCCGAGCTGGTTGTTCGGGAAGATCTTGACCTCGACACGGCCATTGCTGTCCCGGGCGATCCGCTCGGCCGCCTCGGCGGCACGGATGTTCAGGGGATGGCTGAGCGGCAGGTTGTTGCCGAACTTCAGCGAGATCTCCGCGGCCCGGGCCGGGCGCGGCAAGCCCATGATCAGCCCGGCCGCGGCCGGAGCCAGGGACAGGTTCGTTAGGAATCGGCGACGTGTCGTCAGTGTCATGGACGTTCCCTCCGTCTTTGTTGCCTTCTGTGGCAACCATTGGATTTCGTTGTCAGTCTTCTCAGGGCCGGCCGAACGAGCCGGTCAGTCTCATCTCCAGCCTGTCGTCTCAATTGCAGCGCGCATGCATGCCGCCATCGACGAATAATTCGACGCCGTTGATGTATTTGGCCTCGTCGCTGGCGAGGAACACGGCGGCATGCGCGACATCCCAGCCATCGCCCATGCGCCCGGTCGGCGACATCTTGTGGCGGGCGGTGACCATGGCTTCGGTGTCCTGGTAGAAGCCGGAGATCTGCTTGTAGATGTGCGGGGTATCCATCACGCCCGGGAGGATGCAGTTCGCCCGGATGCCCTTGCCGGCATATTGCAGCGCGATGCTCTGGGTGAAGCTGTTGACCGCACCCTTGCTGGCTGCGTAGGCGCAATAAGCGTAGCCGGTCCAGCGCACGCCGCCGAGCGCGCCGATATTGACGATGGCGCCGCTGTGCTGCGCTTCCATGGTCGGCAGCACGGCCTTGCAGGCCAGGAACATGCTCTTCACATTGACGGTCATCACGCGGTCCCAGACGTCTTCGCCGGTCTCGACCGGGCCGCCCTGGGAGGTGATGCCGACATTGTTATGGAGGATGTCGATCCGGCCATAGGCACTCAGCGCCGTCTCGACGCTGCGCTGGACGTCCTCGAAGCGGGTGGTGTCGGCCGCGACCGCGATCGCGTCATGGCCTTCGGACAGGATGATGTCGCGCGTTGCCTCAGCCGCGGCCGCGTTCAGGTCGACGGCGACGACTTTCGCGCCCGCCCTCGCATAGGCTGCAGCGGCAGCCTTGCCATTGCCCCAGCCATCACCGATGGAGCCGGCGCCGAAGACGATCGCGACCTTGTCCTTCAGGCGTCCTTCTGTGGACATCGAAACCCGTCTCTCCTGCGCTTGGCCTTGCCAGGGCATCATTCTGGATGATGTGTTATGAGGTTGATGTTTCTCAGCGATGCTGCGCCGCGTCGGATGCGCGAGCAGGTGCCTCCATGCGAATGCCGGGGCTTGGCTGCCATCAAAGCTGATATTCTCGACCTGCAATAACCTCCCGAGCCGGCTCTTTCATCCGCGTCTTGGCGCGAATTGGGCCAAAACCTAAGTTCGGTTCAGGTGCTGGTCAAAGCGTTTTTATGATGTTATTTGATGTCTTATGACGGCTTCCATTCCAACCTATGGCCGAACCCTGCCGACTCTGGCGGATGTCGCGGCGCGCGCCGGCGTTTCGACCGCGACCGCCGATCGGGCGCTCAATGGCCGCCCCGGTGTGAGGCCGACGACGCTGCGGCGTGTCCTCCACGCCGCCAAGGAGCTCGACTACATCGCGGATGTGAGCGATCGCATGCCCGCCGGGATGAAGCCGCTGCGGCTCGCCTTCCTGCTGCCCTCGGGCGAGAACAGCTTCCTCGGCATGCTGGGCCGGCTGGTGGCGCGTGCGCAGGAGCAGTTCGCCGGTTTCAACATGCGGGCACGGGTCGAGTACATTGAGGGCTTCCGCCCCGATCTATTGGCGCAGGAGCTGAAGCGTATCGGCCGCGAGGTCGACGGCATCGCCTTCATGGCGCTCGAGCATCCGCTGGTGCGCGAGGCGGTCAATCTCCTGTCGGAGCGCGGCGTGCCCACCGTCGCGCTGATCTCCGACATCGCTCACAGCGCGCGTGCGGCCTATGTCGGGCTCGACAATCGCGCGGCCGGGCGCACGGCCGGCTATCTGCTCGCGCGCTTCATCGGTGACCGGCCGGCCAAGGTCGCGATGATTGTCGGATCGCTCAGCTACCGGGCGCATGAGGAGCGCGAGATGGGCTTCCTCCACCTCTTCCAGGAACTCTACCCGGCGATCGAGGTGGTCGGCCTGCGCGAAGGCCATGACGAGGAGGCCAGGAATTACCGCCAGACCAAGACGTTGCTGGCGCAGTACCCCGACCTTGCGGGAATCTACAATATCGGCGGTGGTCCGGAGGGCATTGGCCGAGCGCTCCGCGAAGTCGGGCGCCAGCACGACATCGTCTTCATCGGGCATGGGCTCACCCGCGAGACGCGCAGCCTGCTGATGGATGGCGTCATGGATGCGGTCCTCACGCAGAACCCGCAGGCGACGCTTATGGACTGCATCTCGATCTTCGCCAATCTGCGTGCCGGCCGGCCGGCGGCCGAGGGTATAGCCCGTCCCGGCATCGAGATCGTGCTGCGCGAGAACTTGCCTTGATTGGCTGAGGCGTCAGGTGGTGCGCCCGACCTCGCGCGCCACCTCCGAGAACCGTCGCATCCCGGTTTCCGGCCGCGTCGCGATCGACAGGAAGCGGGCGGCAAAGGCAAGCGAGTCGCGCTGGCTCGGGCTGAGCTGTTCGCAGCGCTGCTGGTCGGCCAGGCCGGTCTCCTCGGCCTCGGCCAGCGCGGCCTTGAGCTGCGCTTCGCTGAGCGCACCGGAGCTGACCAGCGAGCGCAGCACGGCCGAGAAGGCCAGCAGCATGCCTTCGAGCTGTAGATTGGCGACGTTCATCTCGTCCTCCCGACGGTGATCGATCGGGCGGTCGGACGGCCACCGGACAAGCCTGCGCCGGGGGCCGCTCTCCGGCGCCCGGCACATCTTGGCATGCTAAGCCGCCCGCGGCGACCGGTGATCGTCGCTCAGAGCCGGATCCGGTTAGGTTGTTTCCAACCTGACCGGTGAATCCGTCTCTTACTTTGAGTCTGAGACCGTTTTACCGATCGGCTGGCAATGCCAGCCGATCGGAACGGGCTCAGGCCGCCTGCGGCTGCGCGGCTTCGCTGAGATAGGCGCCCTGGAAGGTCGTCATCACATGCGCGACCATATCGCGGGCGATGTGGAGCTGGTCCTCCTCGAAGGCGATCGCCCGCGGCGAGTTGAGTACGATTTCGTAGCTCGGGAAGTAGTCGACGAAGTCGAAGCGGCGGAACAGCTCCTCAGCGACGGCGCGCAGTAGCGATTTCGAGGCGCTGTTGGCGACGATCACGTCAGCGTCCTTGAAGGTCGCGCCGAACGGTACCGGCGAGACCGTGACGATGAAGCGCATCTCTGGATGGCAGTGCTCGCGGATCAGACCGATGATGTCGAGCATGTCGGCCAGCGTCGCGTCATAGCCGTAATCGACGAAGCGGAAGCGTTCCGGCATGCGCTGCAGCCAGGTCGGGCCGGGATGGGCGTTCATGGCGATCCCGGTCTCGGCGTCGAGCCAGGTTTCGGTCAGGCCGAGTGTGAAGAAGCAGATGCGCGCATTCTTGATCGTCGCTGTCGCCTCGGTGAGGCGCTTGCGATTGGCGAAGGCAGTGTCGCGGTCGAGCGGCTTGAGACCGCTGGCATGGGGATCGAACCATTGCCCGGGCGCGAGCTCGATCAGGCCCTCATTGGGGTAGCTCTCGCCGCGCAGCACGCGCTTCAATTCGTGGGTCATCGAGCGGACCGAATATTTGTTGAGCGCGCCGCGGCTGAGCTCGCCGCGATTGGCGCCGCCGCCGCGGCCCGTCTCTTCGTTCCAGCTCTCGAAATGCTCGGCCGGCACGCCATGGCCGCGCAGCAGCAGCGGCAGGCCACGCATCATCAGGATGTTCTCGACCTCACGGGCGAAGCATGAGCCCATGGTGAAGATCGGCCAGGACGGGTCGATCTTGAATTTCGGCTTGTGCTCGACGGAAAGGTAATTGCCGGTCGTCAGCCGCTCCTTGGCCATCTTCTCCGGCTTGCCCGAGATCCAGCCGCGCACGGGATTGCCGCGCATGATGGATAGGGCTGTGCCTGCGTTGTATTCGATCTTCATGACCGTCTCCTAACGTTCGTGCAAACCTCTCGGGCTCGCCGGGCACTTGCTGATGACCCGGAGACCTCCGGGGCATTTCCTCTCCGTCGGCGCGATCTTCGCCGCGCCGGGTCTGGCCTCACATACGGTGGGGAATGCCGTTGTAGTCGAGGAAGCCGCGCATCCGGTCGTAGGAGGCGGCATAGCTCTTCGCGAGATTGTTCAGCGCCGACTCCTGGTAGACGGCGCGCCAGCCGCCTTCAGCGAGTGTCGCTTCCGGCACGACCGGAATCTTCAGCGTCTCGGCCAGTTCCTGGCTGCGCGTGTCATAGGCGACGAGCACGCCCGGCACGCCCTGCGCGACCGCCGGCAGCACACCATGGACGCGATAGCCGACGGCAAGGTCGATCGAGCGCGCGAATTCGTCGTAACGCTCGACGTCGAAGAACGAGAACAGCTGCTTTTCATAGATGCGCCGCATCGGCGCATCCTCCGGGCCGTCCCACCACTTGGTCTTGACGAACTCCGCGACCGCCTTCTCCTTGGCGGCGCCATCGCGCAGGAAGAATGCCTTCTCCTCCTGCTCGCCATGCGAGGACATCACCATCTCGCTCTGGCCGTCGACCTTGAGCAGCGCGGCTTTCTGGTTGCGCAGATAGGCTTCGGGATCGGCCGTGTAGCTCTTGTCGGCTTCGCGGCGCAGGCTGAAGGCGACCTTGCGGATCTCGCGCTGGTCGGGGATGCGGATTTTGAGGTCGCGGTTGCGGGTGCGGAAGATCGAGGGGCAGCCGACCACCTCGACATTGCGGATGCCGTTCTGGCGCAGGGTCTCGGCGCTGAAGGCGCCGCGCACGCCGATCGCGGCCGAACGCTCGGCGACGATCGACCAGAAGCGCTTCGACGCCTCGGGGAGCTCGATCTTGCGGTTCTGGCTCGCCTGGGCGCCGACGCCGATCGCGTAGACCGGCAGCTTGACCTTCTCGAGTACCTCGACGGCGCGAAACCACTCCATGCTCTCATGGATGAAGTTCGAGCCGCGCACGAAGACGAAGTCGAATTCGCTGGCATAGCGCGCAATGTCGGCATCGGTCGGCGACATGATCTTCATCGGCTCCAGATGCGCATAGCGCAGGAGCTTCAGCGTCGAGTCGTAGACGATCATGTCGCCGATGTTGAAATAATCGCTGAGCAGCTTCTCCATCGGCGCGCGGTACCACCGCACCTTGTCGTGCTCGTAGACCTCGCCGGCCGGGTAGATCACCAGCGCGCGCAATTTGGTCTCGGTCGCGATCGGACGCAGATTCGAGCCCGGGGAGAGCGTGCCCGTGGCTGCATCGGCGATCGCGACCGAGTGGGGGCGCCCATTGGGCAAGCTTGGCAGCGGGATGGTCAGTTCAGCGACATCGGCTTCGCCGGTGATGATCGCGCCGGGCTGGATGGTGGCGTATTCCTGCCCGTCGAGCATCAGCTTGAGCACCGGCCAGCTTCGATCGGGGCGACGCCCGATGGCGACGACGACCTCGCGGGTGGTGGCGCGCAGGATCTTGATGGCGTTCTGCGCCGAGACC
Organism: Allobosea sp. LjRoot237; assembly: GCF_964253285.1. Classification (NCBI taxonomy): domain Bacteria; kingdom Pseudomonadati; phylum Pseudomonadota; class Alphaproteobacteria; order Hyphomicrobiales; family Alloboseaceae; genus Allobosea; species Allobosea sp. LjRoot237. Next base: position 5,066,127 of record NZ_CAXUQP020000001.1, on the reverse strand, counting down.
ACGGAGCCGAGATTGAGCACGGGCGCGTTCATGGCCCCTCCTTGACGAACTGAACTTTGAGGCGGACGAGGTCGCGGTCGGGGCCGAGCTTGCAGTCGGCGACCTTCATCCTGGTCATGAAGAGATAGGCCTCGTCGCCGGTGGTCTCGAAATTGCGCGAGCGCGAGGCCGGATCGGCGAGCGCGCCATAGCCGTAGCGCAGCCGGTCGCTGCAATTCTTGCTCCACATGGTCGGGTGGACCATCAGCGTCTGCAGTGGCGACCAGCGGATGAGGTCGTCCGACCAGCTATAGGCGACGCGGCCACCGGCAATGTTCTGGCTGGGGTCCGGGCCGAGATGGAAGATCGCAAGCCATTTTCCACTGGGCTCGTGCCTGGTCAGCGAACCGACCGTGGTCGGCAGCGGCTTGAGCGTCTGGCAGGGCCGCGCCTCGCTCAGATCATCGCGATAGGGATCGACCGCGCGGATGGTGAAGTCCTGCCCGTCAAAGGCGCGCCAGGAGGTCGGGTCCTTGATGTTGCTCGACCGGAACAGGCAGACGCCGTTCTTCTGGCCCTCGCCGCCAGTGGTCATGATCAGCGCATACCAGGCGCCGTCCTTCTGGACGATGTTGGACGGGTTGAAGAAGCCGCGATGCCGGCCTTGGCCGACCTCCTGGGGGAAGCCGGGGGCCGCCACCAGCGGGCGCGGCTCGTCGGTCTTGAAGCTCAGGCCGCCATCGCTCGAATGGGCGGCGGTGACGACGTTGTACCAGCAGCTCATGGCATCCTTGAAGCGGCAGGCGCCGGGATGCTTGTCGGCGTGGTATTCGGCGTGCACCAGTGCCTCGACATTGCGGCCATCGCCGGTCCAGGTCGCCGCGATCCAGCTCTTGTCGCTGAACTGGCTCGGGTCGGCGCTGCTCTTCGCCTCGAACGAGACCGCGCAGCTCTTGCGGATCGAGGCGAGGTTGCCGCCGATCAGCGGGCGGCTGCGGTAATGGCTGGCGAAGGCGACGACCTCGCCCTTGTTGTCGCGGAAGGCACGCAGGGGCGCGTCCGGCAGGTCCCATTCCTCGCAGCGCTCGCGCGCCCAGGAGACGACCGTCTCCTCCTTCGCGTCGGGAGCGATCTCCAGCCGATAGCCGACCCCTTTGGGCCCCGGCGCCTGCTGCGCGAGGCCGGCGACCGGAGCTGCGACTGCCAGCAACGCCGCTGGCAGCCAGGCGAAGGCGGTGCGGGCGCTCCTCATGCCACCTTCCTTTCCGGCTCGGGAGCCGGTGCGGCGGGCGAGGCAGCCGCAGCCGGCTTCACCATCTTGTGGTCGATCTTGTTCTCGCTGAGGAAGGCGCTCATCGCGCCGTAGGTTCGGGCATAGGCCGCATTGAAACGGTCGAACCGCGCCTGCTCCCAGTAGTCTTCCAAGCGGAAGTCCTTGCCGTCGAAGACGTCGACGCTCGGGATCTGGAAGGTCTCGGCGAACTCGACCGTGCGGCTGTCATAGGTGAAGTAGATCGAGGGCGTGCCATTGGCGAGCGCCATCAGATTGCCGTGCAGCCGGTAGCCGAGGACGAGGTCGAGCCTGCGGACGAGCTGCTCGTATTCGGCGACGACGTCCGAATAGAACATCCGGCTGCGGTAGAGCTCCTCCATCCGCTCATCGAGATACCATTGGGTCGCCCAGCCGTTCTCGCGCAGGGCGGCCATGCCCTCTTCCTTCTGCTGGGCTGAGCCGAGGGCGAGCTTCTTCTCCTCGACCTCGCCCTGGGCCATCAGCGTGACCTCGAAGCGCTCAGCCATCGCCTTCACCAGGTCGCGGTGGAAGGTCAGGTAGCGCTTGATGTCCTTGGCGTAGTGCTTCGAGACTTCGCGGCGCAGCGTGATGCCGGCCTGTTTCACGGTGTCGAGCGCCGGCAGGCGGATGGAAAGATCCGGCCGGTTGTTGCGGAAGGCAGTGGGGCAGCCGATGATCCGGACATTCCTGATGCCGAGCCCGTTCAGCACTTCGGCCGAATAGGTGCCGCGCACGCCGAGCGAGGCGGTCGACTCCGAGATCAGCTTGAGGACGGTCTTGGTGTCTTCGCTCAATTCGAGCTTGCCGGTGACCGGCGCCTGCGCGCCGATGCCGAAGGCGATCACCGGCAACTTCAGCCGGCGCAGAACCTCGGCGGTCCGGCTCCAGTCCATCTCGGCGTGCACATAGTTCGAGCCGCGCAGGAAGACATAGTCGAACTCGGCGTTGAACCGGTCGATCTGTGCCTCATCGATGCTGGTGATCGGCAGTTCCTCGAGCGCCTCGAAATTGAGCAGCTTCAGCGAGGAGTCGAAGACGAAGGCGTCGCCGATGTTGTGGTAGTGCTCGATGTGGTTCTGCAGCTGGGCGTGCTCGTACCAGCGGACGTTGTCGTGGTCGTAAACCTCGCCCGATGGGCTGATCACGAGGATGCGGGCCATGGTGCGTTCTCCCTTCTTTTATCAGCCCCAGCTCACGCGATCATCGGCGCGGCGGCGCGATTGGCCGGAGCCGGCATGCCCCGCTCGGCGATCAGGCGCTGGTAGAGCGCAAGATGCTGGTCGGCGCAGTCGACATGGCTGAGCGGCTTCTTGATGCCTGCGCGCAGGCGCTCCCATAGCCCGGGCTCGCTCAGCGCCCGGGTCATGCAGTCGACGAGATCCTCCGGGCTGCTGGAACGGAAATGCAGTCCGTCGACCTCGTCGGTGATCTTCTCGGCCATGCCGCCGAGATTGCTCGAGAGGATCGGGCGGCCATGGAAGAAGGCCTCCTGGATCACGATCGGCGAGTTCTCCCACCAGACCGAGGGCATCACCACCCAGTCGACCGAGCGCATCAGGTTCGGCATCTCGTGGTTCTGGAAGGCGCCGCAGAAGCGCACACGCCGCCCGGCGGCCTCGACCAGATCGGCGAACTTCTTCTTGTAGGCCTCCGGCTGCCTGTCGAGATTGCCGCCATAGACCAGGAGCACGCTGTCCTCGCCCCAGACCGAGTCCGGAATGCGGGTGACGGCGTCGAGCAGCACGTCGGCGCCCTTGTAGGGCGTGAGCTGGCCGAAATAGGCGAAGCGCGAGCGCCGGCCATTGGCTTCGGGCACTGGCCGCGGCGGCGCCACCTCGGCGACGTCGATGCCGTTCTCGATCACCGAGAAGCGCTCGGCTGCGAGACCCCATTGCTGGTAGCGCTCGGCCAGGAAGCGGCTCGGCGAGACGAAATGGTCGGCGAGGTTGAGAATGCCCTTGATGAAGGTCTCGCGGGCGAGGAAGCGTGCCGGCGAGATGTCGGGGAAGCAGGCGTTGCAGTCGCTCGGCGAGGCCCGGTAGCAGAGCTTGAACGCGCCAGTCTTCACCATCTGGCCGTGGTGGTGGCAGATCGAGAGATATTCGTGGAAGGTCACCACGATCAGCGCATCAGGCAGCGTGTCGCGCACCGCGAACAGGCATTCGAGGCCGAGCCCGATGAAATGGTGGAAATGCACCACGTCGGGCTTGAGGTCGCGCAGCACGCGGACGAAGTCGCGCTCGATCTCGTCCGTGGCGCGGTTCGACAGCAGGAAGTGATCGTACTCCTCCGCGTAATAGAGCAGTTCGCCGCCGCGCTGGCGCAGGCTCATCAGGGCCGTACCGCCATGCCGCGGCGTCGGCGCGCCGACCCGGGCGAGGTAGTGCGTGTCCACCTCGGCCTTGGCCCGGAAGCCCTTGTGCAGGTTGTAGGAGGCGACCTCGGCGCCACCGAGCGAGAAGGAAGGGTGGCCGTGCGAGACGACGAGGATACGCATGCTCATCCTCTCATGTTAGAAATGGCCAGCGCCCAGCGCCGGTCGAAGCTGGTGCGGTCGGCGAGGCTGATCAGCGCGCCGACATGCGGGCGGGTCTCGGCGTCCTCGACGACGTAGATCTCGACCTCAGGCACCCAGAGCGACGGCACGCCGTTCATCCGGAGCTTAAGGCAGAGATCGAGACCCTTCTCGCCGGTGGTGAAGTAGCTGCGCGAGAAGCCGTCGACCTCGATGAAGGCATTGCGCGACATCACGCAGCATTCGGTCGCGCCAGCGGCGACCTCCATCGGCCCGAGGCTGCCGATCGCATCCAGGGGATAGCCGACGAAGCGGTTGTAGACCCGCCGTCCGGCGCCTTCGCCTTCGAGCCAGGCGCCGGCCCAGCGGATCGAATTATCCTCGAACAGCAGGGTCGGGCTGGCGACGCAGTGGCCGCCGCGGCCGCGATAGGCGCGCTCGAGCCGCCCGAGCCAGCCCGGCATCCGGATCTGGGCCGCGCCGGAGAGCAGCGCGACCGTCTGGAAGCGGCAGGCGCGCACGCCGGCCTCCAGCGCATCGCAGGTATCCTCGACGCCTTCGACCAGGACGAGTCGAATCTGGAGCCCATAGAACCGCGCCAGCCGGCGCGCCTCGGCACTGAGCCGGTCGAAACTCTCGCCGGGGGCAGCGACGACGATCGGCAGCGGTTTGATCTCGGGATCGATCGCGAGCAAGGCGAACAGGCTGGAGAGCTCGCGCTGACGATGATCGAGGCCGATCACCAGGCCCATGGCGGCATCGGCGTTGAAGCGGCCGATATCGTGCGTCTCGACCGCCTTGGGCGGCGCGATCTCGGCGGCTTGCAGGGCAGGGGCGATCTGCTTTTCGACGACGGCCATCGCGGTCGATGAGCGTGGATCGAGTAGGCCGAAGACCCGCTCCAGCGCGCGCCGTGCCGGATTGCGGCCTGGTGCGAGCGGCAGGAAGGCAGGGCCATGGCCCTCGACCTCGAATTCGAGATAGAGCGGCTGCCCCGGCTCCGGCAGCAGCTTGGGCGCGAAGACGATGAAGCCATGGCTGTTGCGCCGGCTCGCCATGGCGGGACCGAAGCGCGGATCCTCGGCGAAGGCGGCGGTGACGTCCGGCCGCACGGCGCGTGTCCAGATATTGTCGACGGTGCAGGACTGCGTGCCGCTGCGCAGCACGACGTTGCCGACCTGGCGTTCGGGATCGAACAGCCAGCCGATGATCAGGACGCCGGTGCCCTCGACGATGGTGGCGTCGTCGATGCCGGCGCGCACCGGCTGGTCGAGGAAGGATATGGTGTCGCGCCCGTCGAAGCGCTGCGAGGCGTGCTTCAGCTTCTCGGCCGTGGCAGCTGGGGCGGCGCCGCGCTGCAGCCCGTCGCGCAGATGGCCAGGCACGGTGATCTGCTCGAGCACGACATGGCGCTCGTAGACTTCGAGCGCGCGCCAGCCATCATTGGCACGGAAGAACAGCCGCTCGATTTCGCTGGGATGGCGTATGGCGCACTCTTCCAGCAGCCCGAAGAAGCCACGCGCCCCCTCGCCGAGGTCGTCGCGCTCGAAGGTTCCGGCTTCCAGCACGGCCGGCGAGAGCCCGCCATGGGCGACCAGCAGCTTGGTCCGCCCGGCGGCGAAGTTCGCGGTCCAGCCTTGCACGAAGATGCCGTCGTCGAGCGGGCCCATGACCTCGACGAAGCCGCCGGGCTTGGCGACCGACTGCAGGAGCATGCCGACGGCGCGCAGGCGACGCGGGTTCGACTTGCCGGCGAGCAGCACTTCCAGGAGCCCGTCGACGACAGTCGGGAAGGCCTGGCCGGCCTCGTCCGCCAGCGCGGCAAGAAAGGCCTGCAGCGGCAGCGGCTTCGGCGCCAGGATCAGTCGCAGCGGCCGGCCGGGTCGGCCGAGCAGGATCGCGCCGGAGCCGGCACGATCCGGAGACGGGGCGGGTGCAAGGCAGAGGAAGCCGACGGCTTGCGTGGCGTCGGCCTGCGGCCGGCGCCAGGTCAGCGCCATCGTCTCGACCTTGTTGCGCGGATTGCCGTCGACCGCGACCGGCACCTTGCCGGGGATCGCGTCACAGGCGCTCATGATCAGGATCGCGTTCTCGCCGAGTGGGGTCCAGGCGACGGTCGGCGCCGGGCTGACCCTGGTCCGCTCGGGGATGATGACCTCGTTCATCGCTCAGTTGCCCATCAGCGTGACAGCGAGCGTGGCGAAGGAGAGCACCGCCGCGAGGCCCGAGAGGAAGCCGAGGACGACCGTGACCTGCCGGAGCGGCGCCTTCGCCTCCTTGCGGATCGCGACCAGCCGGTCGTCGAAGGCGCGCAGCGTCTGGTCGAAGCGCATCTGAAAGACATCGAGCTCGGCAAGCCGCGTCGCGACTGCGCCGTTGCCCTCGCTCTCCTCCGACTGCTTTGTCTCGGCCTCGCGCTGACGATGCTCCGCCAGCTGCACGCCAAGCTCGCCAACCTTGTCGAGCAGCTCCTTCTGGGTCAGCTGCGAGCGCCGCTGCAAGGCGATCAGCGCCTCGACCCGGTCGAAGAACCGCGCCAGCGGCACCGCGATCGCCGCCTCCGCGGCGAGCTCCGCCGGCGGCGGCAGGCGCAGTTCGAGCTCGGCGCCGGTGCTGGGCGAGACACCGACGATCGTCAGCGCATCCCGCGCCGCGGCCGTCCGGTCGTCGAGCTCCATGGCGAAGGCATGCCTGCCGTCGCCGATGCCGTTGCGACGCAGGTCGATGCGGCCCTGGTCGGCCACTGCCTCCTGCACCTTGAGACCATTGCGCATCAGGCGCACGGTCAGCCGCTCCTCGGGACGCGTCTCGTCCCAGATCCAGCCATGCAGCCGGTTGCCGTCGAGCGCGTCGACGCGCCCGTTGAGCCGGGCCGGGGTTTGGCTCGCTTCGGTCACGGTCCCATCCGGACTGTGCATCGTCGTCATGCTGGTCATGCCGCCTCCGCCAGTTTGAGTTGATCGAACAGGGCAAGATGCGCTTGCGCGCAGGCGCCCATGCCGGGTTGGGGATCGATGCCGTCGACGAGGCGGTGCCAGAGCCCGTCCTCGCTCGCGGCGCGCCGCATCACCTGCGCGAGATGGCGGGGATCGCCCGGACGAGCATGCAGCCCGTCGACGCCGTCGCGCACCATCTCGGCCATGCCGCCGATATTGCTGGCGATCACCGGCCTGCGGTGCTGGAAGGCTTCCTGGATGACGAGGGGTGCGTTTTCGTACCAGATCGACGGCATCACCACCCAGTCGACCTCGGCCATCAGCGCCGGCATCTCGTCGCGGCGATAGGGGCCGCAATGCGTGACTTCGGCGCCTGCTTCCGCCAGCGCCTTGTCGAGCGCTGTGGTGAAGGTCTCGCTCTGGAACGGTGCGCCGCCATGGATGCGCAGCTCGAAACCGTCCGTTCCCTGCTCCCGCATGAGCTTGGCGGCCTGCAGCAGCGGCAGTGCCCCCTTCCAAGGATTGAGATTGCCGAAATAGCCGAAGCGGTTGCGCGCGCCATGGGTATGCCGGTGCGGTACCGGCATCTGCGCCGGCCTTGCATTGGCGACGACCTCGATCTTGTCGCCCGGCAGACCCCAGTCGACATAGCGTTGCCGCAGGAACCGGCTCGGTGCGACGAAGCGATCGACGGCGGCAAGATGCGTCTTCAGGAAACGCTCACGCAGCAGGAAGCGGTCCGGGCCGATCTCCGGGAAACAACCATGGCATTTCCCGGGCGTCGCGCCGGTACAGCGCTGCTTGTCGCTGACGCGCACCATCAGCCCGTCATGATGGCAGATCGAATAGTAGTCGTGCAGCGTCATCACGATCGACGCCTGCGGCAGCAACCGCCGGGCCAGCGCCAGGAACTCGGCGCCGATCAGCACGAGATGGTGGACGTGGATCACGTCCGGCCGGAACTCGGTCAGCAGCGAGCCGAGATCCTGCAAGGTGCCGTAGTGATCGATCTGGCTGAGGTGGAAGCGGTCGAAATGGCCGCTCCACAACAGCAGGTCGCCATCCGCTCCGGTCGCCTGGAACGCGGTGCCGGGATGCGGCTGGCGATGGATCGCATTGGTCGCGCCGAGGAAGAGCACCTCGCAGCCCTCGGCGCGATAGGCCTTCGCCAGGTCATGCGCGAAGATCTCGGTGCCGCCGGGATGCAGGTCCGGATGGTTGTGGGCGACGACGAGGATGCGCCGGCTCATCGCTGGACTCCCGGTTTCACCGCGATCAGCAGATCCTGGTAGTGGGCCGCGCTCTGGCCGCGCCAATGGCCGGGGTCGAGCCGCTCGACGGCGAGACCGGCCTGCGTCGCATGTTCGAGCAGGAAGCCGGCATCGATCCCGGCGGCCGCCAGCGGCGCCTCTTCGATCGCGTACCAACCCGGCCCCTCACCCCAGCGCCGGAACTTCAATCTCTCCTGGCCGGTGACCTGGCCATCGAGCGCGAAGGCGGTCAGGAACAGGCGCCCGCCCGGCGCGAGCAGGCGCGCCGCCTCGTTCAGGTAGACTACGAGCTCGTCCGGCGGCAGATGCGTCGCCACCGAGGTCATGGTGATGAAGTCGAAGCTCTGGTTGGCGAAGCCGAAGCGTACCTCGTTGCCTGGCAGCGAACCCTGCGGATTATAGAGCGGGTGGGCGATGTCGAGGCGCTGGAAACGGAAGCGCGGATAGGCCGGAGAGATCGTCTGGGCGCACCAGAGGATGCCGTCCATGACGGGATCGACCCCGTCATAGCTGCCGCGCCCGGGGTCGAGATATTGCGTCAGCGGCACGGCCATGCGGCCGATGCCGCAGCCGATGTCGAAGACGCGTTCATGCGGCTTCAACCGGCCGATCCGGACGAAATGGCCGAGGAACTCGGCGCCGATGGCGCGATAGTCGCCGTCACCGACGAAGATCGAATCCGGCGGCGGGTGCGGCAGGAAACGGTTCGTCTGGACGTGGGCCATCAGCCAAGCGAGCTCGGGCGTCGCCGGCTCGATCGCGGGAGCCGGTTCCGGCGTGGTCTGTCGCAAGGCCAGGGTCGCCGTCATGCCGCTGTCGCCCTCCTGAGATTGGCGCGGGAGAGAAGGAATTCCGGGTCGGGGCGCAGATCCGGCGCCGGCGCGGGCTGTTGCGGCGCGGGCTTGTCGATCGCCGCCATCAGCGCCTCGATCTGCCCGTCCCAGCGCCGGGTCTGGAGCCAGGAATTGTGCTGCGAGGCGACGCCGCGGGTGTAGTCGATGCTCTTCGAGATCGACTGGCGCTCGAGATGGTAGAGCGAGACGCTGGGCACATAGACGACGCCGAGCCCGGCCCGAGCGATCTTCAGGCAGAGGTCGCTATCCTCGTAGTCACCGATGACATAAGCGTCATCGAAGCCGCCGACCTCCATGAACAGCGCCCGCGGCAGCACGATGCAGGCGCCGGTGACGCCGGGCACCGGGCGCTCGATATTGGCCGGCGCGTAATGGCTCGGCATGCCCTTGAAGTAATGATGGTTGAGCCAGGTGCCTTTGCTGTCGCGCTTGAAGTAGAGCCCGGCATGCTGCAGCGAGCCGTCATCGTAGAGCAGCTTGGGACCGACCGCGCCGATGCGCTTGTGCCGGTCGAGCCGCTGGACCAGTGCCGGCAGCCAGCCTTCGCTGTCAGGGATCACGTCGGAGTTGACGAGGGCCAGCGCCTGCCCGCGAGAGGCGGTCGCGCCGGCGTTGCAGGCGGCAGAGAAGCCGCCATTGCGGCCCATCACCACCAGCTGCATCGGCAGTCCGTAGGCGAGGAACAACCCGCCGAGGAGATGGGCGACCTCGGCCTCGTGCTCGGGCGAGTCGAGCACGTAGATCAGCTCGGCCTGCTCGCTGAACCAGCGATCGGCGGCGAAGGCGGCGACCTGCACGCGCAGGAACTCGTAGACGCGATAGAGCGGGATCACGACCGAAACCGTCGGATTTGCCGGCGCCTTGCCAAAGCTCCTGATCTGCGGTTCCGGCAGGGTCTCGCGCAACGCCTTCTGGCATTCCGCCAGGACCGGTGCGATCGTTCGCTCCAGCATCTGCGCGCTGAGATGCTGTGGCGGGATCGCGGCCAGCGCCCGGGCGCGGATGGCGACGGTGTCCGCCGGCTGCACGGCAGGGCGCAGCGACAGGACGGTGCCGGATTTCAGCCGGAGCTCGACCCGCGGCTGCAGCACCGGCGCGCCCGAGGCGTAGCCCCGGACCAGCGCAGCGAAGCCGGTGGCGCGCTTCACGTCACCGTTGGAGCCGGCCGGCAGCAGTGCCGGGAAACGCTCCAGCCGATCGAGCACCGGTATCGGTTCGCCTTCGGAGCGGTGCAGCAGCACCTGTTCGAGCACGCCCTCGGCATCGCGATACCAGCCGCCCAGCAGCAGGCCGGCCGGGGTGGTGACAGCAAGGTCGAGCTCGGCCGACGGGACGTCGTCATTGCGCCGCACTGTCTGGACGGCGAGGGGAAGCCGGCGCTGCATCTCGATCGCCAGCAGACGGCCCTGTTCGGAGAGGCCGGTGAGCTGCTCGACGAGCCAGTTGCGCAGGCCATCGCGCTGGCTGGCCTTGCCCGCCCACCAACGCCCCAGCGAGGGAATATCCTGCCGCGGCGTGACCGCGCGGACGATCAGGCCGGATTCGGCCTGAAGGATCAACAGGCCGCCGGCCTGAGGTGAGAATTCGTCGATGATCAGGTGCAGGGGACGGTTGCCGGCGCGATCCGGGCGCCCGAGCCGCGGCCGGGCGGCGAGGCGTGACAGGCCGCTCGAATCGAGCCTGTAGGCGGTGCGCACGCCGGAGAGCCGGCCTGGAACCGTCGATTCCAGCAGGACCTTGCCCTCGGCGAGCCGGGTGACAGGTGTCGCCGCGCCCGGCTTGCGCGCGAGAATCAGCAGGAACTGGCGCAGGAAACCAAGATAGCTGGCGCTCTCGCTGAGGCCGAACAGGCTGGGCCAATGGCCGATCAGGGCGTTGGCGAGCGTGCGTCGCGCATCCGGCGTGATGTCCCGTACCAGCTCATCCGCATCGGCCATGCCATGGACGAGGTCGGGGTCGAACCGAGCCGTGATGTCGCCGCCGGAACTGTCGTCCGAAAGAGTTGCGACGAGGTCGCCGGCGCCATGACGAAAGACGACCAGCACACGCATGCGGCCGTCGCCGAGGGCGAGCGCGATCGAGCCCGAGGCGAGGCGCTTCTCGCGCGCCGTCAGCGCAATACGCGGGCGGGAGAGCACGGGTGCTTCGATGGTCCAGCTCAGCAGAAAAACCGAGCCGCTCAGCCGGGACAGATCCAGCTGCGGGCTCAGGCCTTCCGCAACTGGTGCAGGCGCGAGAGAGAGCATGGGTGCCATGTTCCGAAAAAGGGGCAGGGATGCGGCGCCGGCCAGAGAGAACTCCGGCCGGCGCCGCGCCGCGTCAGGCGACCGTGAAGTAGGAGCCCGGGTCGGCCTGGATATCCTCGGCGGTGACGCCGACGATGGTCACGGTGTCGCCATTGCCGAGATCGATGACGGCATTGCCGCCGACGGTGGTGGCGCGCGCCGCCACGTCCTCGGCCGAGCCGATATCGGTGCCGTTGATGCCCGAGGCGACCTGCAGCAGGTCGTGGCCGGCGTCGAAGTCGAGCACGACATCGTTGCCGCCGCCGCCGTTGAAGACGAAGACGTCATCGCCCGCGCCGCCCTGCAGGATGTCGTCGCCCGCGCCGCCGAACAGCACGTCGTCGCCAGCGCCACCCTGAAGGATGTCGTCGCCGGCACCGCCCTGGAGCAGGTCGTTGCCGTCACCACCCTGCAGGACGTCGTCGCCCTTGCCGCCCAAGAGGACGTCGTCGCCCACGCCACCGCGCAGCACGTCGTTGCCCTCGGCGCCTTGCAGAATGTCCTCGCCGGCGCCGCCTTGCAGGATGTCGTCACCCTTGCCGCCGGAGAGGAAGTCGTCGCCTTCGCCGCCGAGCAGGGCATCGTCGCCATTGCCGCCGAAGAGGGCGTCGTCACCTGCGTCGCCGGAAAGGAAGTCGTCGCCATTATCACCGAAGATAATGTCGTCACCGTCCTCACCGAAGACTGTATCGTCGCCGTTGCCGCTTCTGACGAAGTCGTCGCCGGCGCCAGCATGAACCACGTCGCTAAAACGGGTCCCTATCAAGAAATCATCAAACGCACTGCCTTCGATCGTGGCCATTCGTCACCTCCTGGGTGATCAGAGAGCACCTTCGCATAACGCAGAAATAATTCTGCATTATCCGAATAACGGTGCGGTTCTGACGGCGAGCCCAAAGGACGCCATCGTCGACGAGCGAGAGAGTAGCCAAGATATTCTGCTTATCAAGCAATCTATTATGACTTTTTTGCGATGCAGCAAAGTTATTGTCTTTTTATATATTGTTGAAGCAAGGATTATTGCCTGAAGTTGCTACGAAATTCGAAGTGTTTCTTCTGCAATATCGTTGCAGCTTTCGCTGCATCGTTCATCGGGCAAGGCCCGCCGGCGAACTCAATCCTCCCTGAAGGCGCGGTTGAAGCTGTCCCTGATGGGCGAGAGCAGATAATCGGCCGCAAAACGCCGGCCGTTGACGATCAGCACCTCGGCAGCCATGCCGGCGTGCAGCGTCACCTTGTTCTCGCGCAGGCTCTCCGGCGTGATCTCGGCGCGGACCACGAAGAAGGCGATGCCGGTCTTTTCATCGACCAGCTGGTCGGCTGCGACATAGCTGACCTTCGCCTGGAGCGGGGGTAGGAGCCGCGCATTGAAGGCGGTCAGCCTGACCTGCGTGTCGGCGCCGACGCGAACCGAGTCGATATCACGCGGGTCGACCTTGGCTTCGACGATCAGCGGCTCCTGCTCGGGCACGATATCGAGGATCGCCTCGCCCGCGGCGACGGCGCTACCGGCAGTGCGCATCCGGATATTGGCGACGATGCCTTCCTGTGGCGAGATCAGCACGAGCCGGCGCAGCACGTCCTGCGCCTGGACGATGCGCTCGACCACCTCCGAGAGCTGGAGCTGGCTGTCCTGCAAATCCTTGGCGATCTCGCTCTGGCGTTCGAGGCTGATCGACTTGATCTCGAGCTCCGCCCCGGCGACGGCCTGTTCGGCCTTGGCCATGCGCGCCTTCATCTCGCCGGCCCGCCCGGTGAGCTCGCTTTGCCGGGTCTGCAGCTCGACGAGCTGGGTGCGCTTGGCGTAGCGCTTCTCGTAGAGGTCCGCGATCGTCTTCACTTCCTCGTCGATCAGCGTGCGCTGGTTGCGCACCGCGTCGATCTGCGCCTGCAACGCCTCGGCCTCGGCCTGGTGCTGCTCGATCACGCGCTGCTGGATGCGGGTCTTGCCGTCATACACCTGGCTGCGGGCGCGGAAGAGCACGCGTTCGGCCGTGATCACCTCGCGTGCGATCGGCGTCATCGCCTTCTCGATATCATCGGGGAAATCGATCGCCGTCGTGTCGTTCTGCTCGGCTCGCAGCCGGGCGAGCCTGGCCTCGAGGCCGACGCGCTTGGCCTGGAGCTGCTGCAGCTCGGCGCGGGCGCGGGCATCCTCCAGCCTGAGCAGGGGCTCGTCCTTGGCGACGCGCTCGCCCTCGGCCTTGAGCAGGGTCTTGAGGATGCCGCCTTCGAGATGGCTCACCGTCTTGCGCCGGCTGTCGACGATGACGGTTCCCTGCGCGACGGCGGCGTTGTCGAGCCGGGCCGTCACTGCCCAGGCGCCGAAGCCGCCGAAGCCGATCGCCACTGCGGCGACGCCGGCGAGGACGAGATTGCGCAGCGAGGGCATGCGCTCCTCGGGCTCCGCCTCGATCTTCAATGGTACGAGCGCACGGTCCGGCCGGCGCAGCATCGGAAGCTCGCTCATGCGCTCACCTCGCGGGCCGCAGGTGTCTGTTTGACCGGATCGAGCTCGACGATGCCGCCGGGCGTGATCATGCCGGCGACTGCCGAGCGCGGGCCGAACTGGGCGACGCGGCCCTCGCGCAGCACCAGGATCTTGTCGACGACCTGCATCACCGAAGGGCGATGCGCGATTAGCACGACGATGGCGCCGCTCTCGCGGGCGGCATTGATGGCCCGGATCAGGCTCTGCTCGCCCTCGGCGTCGAGATTGGCGTTGGGCTCGTCGAGCACGATGAGGCGTGGCATGCCGTAGAGCGCCCGCGCCAGGCCGATGCGCTGGCGCTGGCCGCCCGACAGCTTGAAGTCGCTGTCGGCGACGCTGGTGTCGTAGCCGAGCGGCAGGCGGCCGATCAGCTCGTGCACCCCGGCGATGCGGGCGGCCTCGAGGATGGCGTGCGGATCGGGCTTCCGCATCCGGGCGATGTTCTCGGCGATGGTGCCGTCGAGCAGCGAGACCGATTGCGGGAGATAGCCGACCATGTCGCCGAAGGAGCCGCGCTCCCACAGATAGGTGTTGTGGCCGTCGAGATAGACGCCGCCGACATTCGGCCGGAGCACGCCGACGAGCAGCCGTGCCAGCGTCGATTTGCCGGCTCCGGACGGCCCGATCAGGCCGAGCACCTCGCCCGGCTGCAGCGTGAAGGAGATGCCCTTGATCACGGTCTGCTCGGAGCCCTTAGGGGCGTAGACCAGCCGATCGATGACCAGATCGCCCTCGGTTGCTGGTGTCGGGACGCTCTGGCGCTGCGAGCTCTGCGATTGCAGGAGGTCACGCACGCGCTTCCAGGCCGCTGCGGCGAGGACCCATTGCCGCCAGTCGGAGATCATCGAGTCGAACGGGGCGAGCAGACGTCCGAGCAGGATGCTGGCGGCCATCAACGTGCCGATCGAGACCTCGTGCTTGATGATCAGCACTGCGCCGGTCGCATAGATGCCGAGCTGCATGGTCATGCGGCTGGAGCGGGTCAGGGCTGCGATGAATTTGCCGCGCCGTGTGCCGAGATCGAGATGCTCCAGCATCGCGACCTGCTTGGCGCGCCAGCGGCTGGACAGCGCCGGCAGCATGCCCATCGCCTCGATCGTCTCAGCGTGGCGCAGGCTCGCGCTGATCTCGTTGATCGAAGCGACGCCTTCTTCGTTGGCATCCTTGAGCGAGCGGCGGGTCAGCATGTCGGAGAGGACGCCGAGCAGCAGCAGGATCAGCAGCGAGGCCAGCCCGACCAGGCCGTAGACCCAGTGGAAGGCGAAGAGCACGGCGAGGAAAATCGGCGACCACATCGCCTCCAGCGGCGTCGCGATCGCAGAACTCGCGATGAAATAGCGGATCTCGTTGAGATCGCGGATCGCCTGCGTCGCCTGCCCGGAGCCTTTCTCCAGCGAGGTCGAGACGGCAGCCTGCATCGCCGGCAGGTTGAGCCGGCGGGCGAAGATGCTCGCCATCGTCTGGAAGGTCAGCGACCGGATGAATTCGACCGCGCCATAGAGCGCGAGCCCTCCGACCGCGATGATGAGCAACATCGTGAGCGTGTCGTAGCTGCGGCTGACGATGACGCGATCCTGCACCTGCAGCATGAACAGCGGCACGGTCAGCAGCAGGATGTTGACGCAGAAGCTGAGGAAGCCGGCATAGGCCAGCCCGCCGGTAAAACCGCGCTGCAGGCTTCGAATCAGGGCGTCGGCAGGTTGGATCGCAACCTTCATGCAGGTCTCCGAAGGGGCTTGGCCATCAGATGGCGCCATCGACGCCTATGCCGGTACGGCAGGTTCTGAACGTTATAGAAAGCGTGACATACAAGTCGTGTCTATAATATGACAGATGATGCCTTGTGAAACAAAGGCAATTACCGAGAATATGGCAGAAGGGTGCTTTATTTCAAAATTTGAAACAGTTCACAACTATGATGTAACCGTTAAAATCTTAACGCCAGTTCGTTTGAGGTGGCATGTGCTTTGCGTATAGGCTATTCGTCAGCCCAGGGGCTCGGAGGGCTGATTGCTCATTTCGAGATCAGGCGGAGTAGGGAATGCATCTAAAACCCCATGACGGCGCTCGATTCCTAGGCAATGGCTTCAATGGAGATCATCGGGACGGCGTCCGCCGTCTCGAGCCCGAATCGGCTCCGGCGCGAGCGCCGGTGTCGCAGCTCGATCTGGCGCGCATGATCGAGCGGGCCAGTCGGCGCTTCCTCGATTATCTCAGGCTCGAACTCACCAAGCTCGGCGTCGACGACATCTCGCCCTCGCAGGTGATGGTGCTGTTCACCATCGGTTCTGGCGAAATCGCGGTGCGTGACCTGCTCGACCGCGGCCACTATGTCGGCTCGAACGCCTCCTACAATCTCAAGCAACTGGTCGAGAGCGGCTATCTGGAACGCGGGGCCTCGCCGCGAGACCGCCGCCTCGCCCGGATCTCGCTCTCGCCGAAGGGACAGCTTCTCGTCGAGCGATTGAAGCTCGTCGACGAGACCAGCCAATTCGGTCAGGGCTTAGATATCGACGTCGACGGCGACCTCCAGACCACTCACGACACGCTGCGCCGCCTCGAGCAATGGTGGGGTGACGCACTACGCTATGGCGGGATCCTGCTGGCCTCATGCACGTCCTATTCGTTCATCGTTCAGGATCTGGTCAGTTCGCTCACCTGATCCAGCGCCTCGTCGCCGAGGGTGGCGAGGTCACGCTGGTGACGGAGAAGCCGGAGCAGGACCGTCCTGGAATCAGGCAGATCGCCTATTCGGTAGGCGAACCGGCGACTGCGCATGCGACGCTGGCGGCGACCGACTACCATGTCCGCACGGGTGAGGCGGTCGCGGCTGAGTTGGCGCGGCTGCAGCGGCACGACAGGCCGGATGCGATCATCGGTCATGTTGGCTGGGGCGGCATGCTCTTCGCCAAGGACGCGATGCCGGGCGTGCCGCTGATCGGCTATTGCGAGTATTTTTACAATGCGACCGGTTCGGATCTCGATTTCGACCCGGCCTTCACCGTGCCGGAGACCGAGCGGCGGCGTATCCGGATGCGCAACGCCGCCCAGCTGGTGACGCTGCAGACGCTCGACTTCGCCTATGCGCCGACACGTTGGCAGCAGCTGCAATATCCCCGTGCGCTGCAGCAGCGCATAGCGGTCTGTCATGACGGCATCGACACCCAAGCCTGCCTGCCGGATGCGCAGGCGATGCTCACGCTGCCGGACGGGCGCGAGCTGCGCGCCGGCGATCCAGTCGTCACCTTCGCCGCCCGCGATCTCGATCCCTATCGCGGCTACCCGCAATTCATGCGGGCGGCGGCACGGATCGCGCAGGAACGACCCGACGTGCTGTTCGTCGCGGTCGGCGGCGATGGCCCGGGCTATGGCCGGCCGCGTCCGGATGGGCGGCTCTGGCGCGAGGTGATGCTGGAAGAGACGGGTCTTGGCGACCGCATCGTCCACATCCCATGGCTCGCCCATGCCGATCTCACCAGGCTGTTCCAGGTCTCGGCCGCCCATGTCTATCTGAGCGTTCCCTTCGTCCTGTCGTGGTCGATGCTGGAGGCGATGGCCTGCGGTGCTCTGATCGTCGGTTCGGCCACGCCACCAGTCCAGGAGGTCGTCCGGCACGGCGTCAACGGCCTGCTCGCCCCGTTCTTCGACGAGGCGCGGCTGGCGAAGACGGTGATCGCCGCAGTCGACAGGGGAGCCGAGCTGTTGCCGCTGCGCGCTGCCGCGCGTCAGACGGTCATCGCACGCTATGAGCGGGAGACTTGCGTCGACCGCCAGTTCGGCTTCATCGGCCGGCTCGTTGCCGAGGACGACCTGCTGGCGGCGCAGTGATTGGCTCGTCCAGCTTTCCAGCCACTTGGTTAGCCAGTTGCTGGCGCTTCTGACGGCAGCGCGCCGAAGAAGCCGATGATCTGCGTGATCCTGCCATCGTCGCCGATCGTCGCGATGTCGAGCCCTTCCGGCAGCCTGGTGCCGTCAGCCTCGATCACCTGCCAGGCGAAGCGGGCAAAGCCGTGGTGATGCTGGACCGCACTCGTCCTGACGACGCGGGCGCCAGGGCGCTGCGCCAGCACCCCGGCGATGTGGCCGAGCAGGGCTTCGGCGCCGTGGGCATCGGCCCTTGGGTCGGTGTAGCGCCCGCCCTCCGCCCAGATCTCGGCCAGTGCTGCGGCACGCGCTGCCGGCTCAGGATCGGACCAGGCCTCGCAATAGCGGTCGATGGTTGCCTCGATCGACATGGCCGATCCCTTCTGTGCCGAGCGATCTCAATTCGCGCTGTCGTAGGCCCAGCTGCCTTGGGTCTCGATCGCCGAGCGCACCGAATTGGCCAGGAAGCAGTTCGCGTGAGCCTCGTGGTGCAGCGTCTCGACAGCGGCCTCGTCCGGTGCCAGCGGGCCACTGAAGATGACGTGCGGCTTCAGCGTCACCGTCGCGATCCAGTCCTGCCCGTCGGCATTCCTTAGCATCGCGCCTTCGGCGGCGTCGGCATAGCTGTCGATCCGGAAGCCGCGCCGAGAGGCCAGGTCGAGAAACCAGAGCATGTGGCAGCTCGACAGCGCCGCGACATAGGCTTCCTCGGGATCGACATTCGCCGGATTCGAGAACGGCACGCGCACCACATGCGGCGAGCTCGAGGCTGGCACCTCCAGCCCGCCGTCGAAACGCCAGAGATGGGCGCGGTTGTAGCGGCGATCGAGGAAGATCTCCTCGCCGCGTTGCCAGGTGACCGTCGCGCCATGTGACGCCATCAGCTCTCTCCCTGTTCCGCACAGGCTGCGAGCACGACCGCGCGCGTCGCCTGCAGATGCTGATTGAGGATCGCTCGGGCGGCCGCCGCGTCTTTGACTGTGACGGCGGCGATCAGCTGTCGGTGCTCGTCCGCCCAGCCCTGCTTGCGCGCTCCGGGGCCGAGCGCCTGGGCGCTGAACCGATCGATCGGCGCGCGCAGCTGGCGGAAGAGAGCAAGGCTGCGGGGTCGCCCCGCCGGCCCGTAGAGCACTTGGTGGAAGGCGATATCGCCGGCGATCCAGCCGAGCCGGTCGTCGGCGTCCTCCAGAGCGTCCTGCAGCCGCTTGAGCTCGCGCAGCGAGCGCTGGTCGTGCTGGCCGAGTGCCCGTGCCAGCAGATCGTCCTCGACCTGCAATCTGAGATCGAAGAGCTCGTCGATCTCCCGTGCCTGTGGCCGAGTCACGCGGGCGCCGCGATAATGTTCGACATCGAGCAGGCCTTCATTCTGCAACTGCGCCAGGGCCTCGCGTACCGGGATGCGGCTGACGCCATACTCGGCCGCGATCTGCTCCTGGCGGAGAAGCTCGCCCGGGGGCCAGCGGCCGGCGTCGATCGCCTCGCGCAGGCGCTGCGCAAGGGCGGACGCGGTCGTGGCAGCGGCGAGGCGAGGGAGAAGCATGGGATAATTGTATCCAAAGTTCGAAAGGCTGCAAGTCGAATAACGTGATCCCGGCCGTGGGCGGCGGGTGCGCACGTCATGGCCAAATGGCGGGCGCTGTTGTCAGTTGCGTGTGCTCACAGCTACAAGCACGGCGAACGAGAGGTCGTTCGCACATGACATTCGAGATCGCCGCCACGCCGCAGGAGGCCGTCGACCGGCTGGAGCTGCTCTACGATCAGGCGCGGACGGCGCTGCGAAACGACCTGCAGCGGTTCTTTGAGACGGCGCAGCCGCCGACGCTGGAGGAACGGGCGCTCTATCGCTACCCGATGCTGCGCGTCACCTATGAGCCGTCCAAGCTGCCGGCGGCGACGCGGCGCGGCTACGCCAAATTCGCCATTCCGGGCATCTATTCGACGACGGTGACGCAGCCGGGCGAGTTCCGGGCCTATCTGCTCGACCAGCTCCAGCCGCTGGTCGCGGAATACGGCGCGACGATCGAGACCGGCGTCAGCAATCAGGAAATCCCTTACCCCTATGCGCTCGACGGCGGCGACGAGCTCGGCCGCGGCACGGTCACGGCGGCCGAGCTCGCCCGGCATTTCCCGACGCCGCTCCTGGCACTGGTCGGCGATGAGATCGCCGACGGCACCTTCGAGATCGTCGAGGGCGAGCCGCGCCCGCTCTCGCTCTTCGATGCGGTCCGGGTCGATTATTCGCTGCGGCGCCTCGTCCACTACACCGGCACCGACTGGCGCGCAGTGCAGCCCTGGGTGCTGCTGACCAACTATCACCGCTATGTCGACCAGTTCGTCCGGCTCGCTTTGGCCGAGATCGAGGCCGGCACGGCGCAGGCGCTGGTCGCGCCGGGGGGCATCCGCATCAATCGCGACGGCATCGATGTCAGCGCTGCCGAGCGGGTGATGTCGGCGCCCTGGCACCGCTTCCAGATGCCAGCCTATCACCTGCTCCGCGAGAGCGGCGAGGGCGTCACTCTCGTCAATATCGGCGTCGGCCCCTCCAACGCCAAGAACATCACCGACCATCTCGCGGTGCTGAGGCCGAATTGCTGGCTGATGGTCGGCCATTGCGGCGGGCTGCGCCAGACGCAGATCATCGGCGACTACGTCCTCGCCCACGCCTATCTCCGGCAGGACGGCATCCTGGACGAGCTGGTGCCACCCGATGTGCCGGTTCCGGCCCTGGCCGAGGTCCAGGTCGCCTTGCAGGAGGCAGCGGCCGAAGTCACCGGCGAGAAGGGCGACCGGCTGAAGCAGCGCCTGCGCACCGGCACCGTCGTGACGCAGGACGATCGCAATTGGGAGCTGCGCTGGACCAAGGAGCGCCGCCGCATCAACCTGTCGCGCGCCATCGCCGTCGACATGGAATCGGGCACCATCGCGGCGCAAGGCTACCGACTGCGCGTGCCCTACGGCACCTTGCTCTGTGTCTCCGACAAGCCGCTGCATGGCGAGATCAAACTGCCCGGCGCCGCCAACGCCTTCTATGAGCGCGCCGTCGGCGAGCACCTCAAGATCGGCCTTGCCGCGCTGGAGAAGCTGAAGGAAGCCGGCGCATCGATCCATTCGCGCAAGCTCAGGAGCTTCGACGAGCCGCCGTTCCGCTGATGCCGTCATGCTCGCCCCGTCCCCTCTCCCCCTGCGGGAGAGGGTTAGGGTGAGGGGTCGTGCAGCGCTGGTCGTGCCGCCCCGGACTGCGTTCCCGAAATCAAGACTTGTGCGACCCCTCATCCGTCTCGGCTTCGCCGAGCCACCTTCTCCCGCAGGGGGAGAAGGGAGGAGCAGCGCCTAAGCCGCCGGGCAGGCCGCTCCGCTATTCGCCCAGGCCTGCATCAACTCGCCGAACTGCGCATTCGTGCCCGGCACCGGCTGGCGGCCCTTGCCGGGGTTCCAGCCCCAGAGCACCAGCGTGTCGCTGGTGACATGCTTGACGATCGCCGCGAGGTCGCGGCTGCCGTTGCGGTTCTGGTCCTTGAGCTGCTCACAGATCTGGCCGAGCGTCTTGCCCTCCCAGGCCATCGAGGCCGGAGCCAGCGCCCAGTGACCGTCGCCGGGGATGCCGGCCGGGTCGAAGTTCTGCTTGCCATGGCAGGTGGTGCAGGCGAGGCCGGGCGCGCCGTGCCCGTCCTTGCCGCGCACGACCATGGGCTGGTGCGGCCGCCTCGCGTCGCTCTGGCGTGGCCGCTCCGTCGCCGGGTGGCAATTCATGCAGCGTGGATGCTGCAGCACCTTGCCCATCTCGGTGAACAGCGCGACCGAGCGGTCGCGCTGGTTGGCGATGCTGGTGAAACTTGCAGCGGGGCGCAGTGTCGCCCCGCCCGGCTGTGGCGCTGGTGCGGTCTGCGCCAGCGCGCTGCCGAGCAGCAGCGTGACGGCGGCTGCGGCGGTGGTAAGAGCGATTGACCGCATCACACCGTCCCTCCGACCATCGGCAGCGAGAGCGGCCGCCCGCGGCCCAGCCGCGCCAGCGCGTTCGCGACCGCCGGTCCGATCGGCGGCACGCCCGGCTCGCCGACGCCGGTCGGCTTCTCGGTCGAGGGTACGATCCTGACCTCGACCTCCGGCATCTCGTGGATGCGCAGCGAGCGATAGCTGTCGAAATTGGTCTGGACCGGCCGGCCCTGGTCGAGCGTCAGCTCGCCATAGAGGATGTGGCCGAGCCCGAAGCCGATGCCACCTTCCATCTGGGCGCGGATGATGTCGGGATTGACCGCGACGCCGCAATCGACCGCGCACCAGACCTTGTGCACCTTGGGCTCGCCGCCCTCGCCGAGCGAAACCTCGGCGATCTGCGCGACATAGGAGCCGAAGCTCTCGACCACGCCGACGCCGCGGGCGCGGCCGTCGACCGGCCCCGGCCCGTTCCACTTCGCCATTTCGGCCACCGCCTTCAGCACGCCGACAAGGCGCGGATGCTTGCCCATCAGCGCGAGCCGCCCGGCGACCGGGTCCTGCCCGGCCTCCTGCAGGAGCTGGTCGATGAAGCACTCGACCGCATAAGCGGTGTGGGTGTGGCCGACCGAGCGCCACCACAAGGTCGGCACGCCGACATCGACGGTGTGGAGGTCACAGCGGAAATCGGCGACTTCATAGGGCAGTTCGTTCGCCCCCTCGACCATCACCGGGTCGATCCCGTCCTTGATCATCGCCTCGAAGGGCGAGCCCTTCAGGAAGGACTGGCCGACGATCGCGGCGCTCCAGGCGGTGATCTTGCCGTCCTTCACCGCGCCGCGCAGGCGGTGCAGGAAGAGCGGGCGGTAATAGCCGCCAGAGAGATCGTCCTCGCGCGTCCGCACCAGCTTGACCGGCCGGTTCGGGCCGATTGCCTTGGCCGCCTCGGCGAGTTCGACCGCAAGCTCGGAGCTCGGCTGCGCGCGCCGGCCGAAGCTGCCGCCGCCCAGCAGCGTCTCGACCTGGACCTTTTCCGGCCCGAGACCGAGCACCTTGGCGATGACCTGATGGTCGATCGTCTGAAGCTGGCTGCCGAGGCGGGCAAGCGCGCCCTGCGCGTTCCATTCGAGATAGCCGTCAAGCGGCTCCATCGGCGCATGTGCCAGATAGGGGAAGACGTATTCGCTCTCGATCACCTTGTCGGCCTTGGCGAGCACCGCTTCGGCGTCGCCATGCTTGCCTGCGACCGTGCCTTCCGTCCGCGCCAGCTTGCGGTATTCGGCGATCAGCTCGCGGCTGCCGCGCTTCTCGGCGCCGCTCTCGTCCCAGGTCACCTTCAGCGCCTCGCGGCCTTTCAGCGCCGGCCAGGTTCCGGTCGCGTAGACGGCGACACCGGATGGGATCTGAAGGACATCGACGACGCCTTTCACCTTCGTCGCCGCGCTGGCGTCGAAGGAGGCGACCTTGCCGCCAAAGCGCGGCGGCCGGGCGAGGACCACCGTCAGCATGTCTGGCGTCTGGATATCGATGGTGAACTGCGCCTTGCCCGTCGACTTGCCCAGGCTGTCGAGGCGGGGGGCCGTGCCCTCCTTGCCGATCAGCCTGAACTGCGCGGGGTCCTTGAGCTTGACCTCGGCCGGGGCCTGGAGCTTGGAGGCGGCCTCGGCGAACTCGCCGAAGCGGCCCTGCTTGCCGGAGGCGTGCTTCAGCACGCCCTTCTCGACGGTGATCTCGCCAGCCGGCACCTTCCAGGCCTCGGCTGCCGCCTGCACCAGCATGGCGCGCGCCGTCGCGCCGGCCTTGCGCATCTGCTCATAGGAGTTGGCGATAGCGGTCGAGCCGCCGGTGCCCTGGATGCCGAAAGCGAGGTTGGCGTAGAGCTTGGGATCGGACGAGGCATGTTCGGCCCGCATCTGACCCCAGTCGGCGTCGAGCTCCTCGGCGACGAGGGTGGCGAGGCCGGTGAACGGGCCCTGGCCGAACTCGATATGCTTGACCAGCACCGTCACCGTGTCGTCGGCGGCGATCCTGACGAAGGCGTTCGGCGCGAAAGTCGCGGCACCGCCCGGCCGGAAGGCCTGCGCGGCGCCCGATTGCGCCCGGCCCGACTGCGACAGGCTGAGGCCGATGACGAGGGCGCCGGCGCCCTTCAGGAGATTGCGGCGGGAGAGGGAGATGTCGTGCGCGGTCATGGCTCAGCCCTCCAGCGTGCGTGCGGCGTCGTGGATCGCGGCGCGGATGCGGACATAAGTGGCGCAGCGGCAGAGATTGCCGTTCATCGCGAGGTCGATGTCGCGGTCGGTCGGCTTGCGGATCTCAGTGAGCAGCGCGATCGCGCTCATCACCTGGCCGGACTGGCAGTAGCCGCATTGCGGCACGTCGTGCTTGACCCAGGCGGCCTGCACGGCCTGCGCCTCCTTGCCGGCGAGCGCCTCGATCGTGGTGATCTTGGCTTCGCCTATGGCGGAGACAGGCATGGAACAGGAGCGCAGCGGCTGGCCGTCCATGTAGACGGTGCAGGCGCCGCACTGGGCTACGCCGCAGCCGAATTTGGTGCCGGTCAGTCCGATATTGTCGCGCAGCACCCAGAGCAGGGGAGTGTCGTCGTCGACATCGACGCGATGCGTCGTGCCGTTGATATTGATCGAGTGGACCATGGCTGCCTCGCAGGGTCGCTGGTCATGACGCAGCGCGGCGCCATGGCAGCCGGATCGAGGCTCGCTCGCAGGCCCGTTCTGACATATCAGAAGGCGAGCGGTGATCCGTCGTCTTGGGTCGCGCGACTAGACGAGTTAGACGTTTTGCGTCTAACTAGAATAGTCGCCGACAGTTTGGATTCTGTCAAGACTGCAAATGAGCGACCGCAGCGAAAGTTCCATAACGTCCGGCGAGGACGGCAAGGGCCGCATCGAGCAGATCGCGGAGGCGGCTCTGCGCCTCTTCGCCCGCTATGGCTACAAGCGCACCTCGATGGACGACATCGCGCGCGAGGCCGGTGTCGCCCGCGCCACGCTCTACCTCCATTTCAAAGGCAAGGACGACGTCTTCAGGGCCATGCTCGCGGGCCTCGGCAGCCAAGTCGAGACACGTTGCCGCGAGGCGCTGGCGACGCCGGGCCCGTTCTCGGAGCGGCTGGCCGCATTGATGGCGGCCCATCACGGCACCGCCTTCAGCGCCTTCAGCGCCGGCGAGCATCTCGGCGAGCTCAAGGCGGTGATGGTCAGCATTGCCGGAGCCGAGCTTGCCGCCTTCGAGGCGATCTTCATCGACCTCGCCCGCCAACTATTCGAGGATGCCGCCGCGCAGGGCGAGATTACGATCGAACGCAGCGGCCTTCCGCTGGATACCCTGATCGCGACGATCATGCGCTCAGCGGCCGGCGCGAAATATGGCGAGTTGCCGTCCTGCGAGGACTACCTGCTCCGCCTGCGCGAGATCGCATCGGTCTTCGCGGCCGCGGTTGCCAGGGACGGAGAGCCCCGAACCTGATCCCGGGCATCTTGGTCTTTAGGCATAAGCCTTTCGTCTAGAGGCGAGAGCTTCGCGTCCCGGGCATGGGCTTTTGCGCACACCCGCGCCGTTGACATGGGCGATATGCGCGGTGCAGCATGCCGGCCGGGGAAACCGAACAATCCAGCAATGGGCAAGGTTACGGGCGGATGTCTGAGGATATTATTCTATCAACCTCGGGCCTCACGAAGGAATTCGCCGGCTTCACAGCTGTCAGTGGCGTTGACCTTAAGGTCAAGCGCGGCTCGATTCATGCGCTGATCGGGCCGAACGGGGCCGGCAAGACGACCTGCTTCAATCTTCTGACCAAATTCCTGCCGCCGACGCGAGGGCAGATCGTCTATAACGGGCGTGACATCACACGCGAGAGGCCGGCGGAGATCGCCAGGCTCGGGCTGGTGCGCTCCTTCCAGATCTCGGCCGTGTTCCCGCAGCTCTCGGTCAAGACCAATGTCCGCGTCGCACTACAGCGCAAGCGCGGCGATAGCTTCGATTTCTGGCGCTCGGAGAAGGTGCTCTCTCCGCTCGATGCCGAGGCGCTGCGCCTCGTCGATGCCGTCGGCCTGTCGGCTTTCGCCGATCTGCCGGCGGGCGAGCTCTCCTATGGCCGCAAGCGCGCGCTCGAGATCGCGACGACGCTGGCGCTCGAGCCCGAGATGCTGTTGCTCGACGAGCCGATGGCCGGCATGGGCCGCGAGGACATCGAGCGCATCGAGGCGCTGATCCGCAAGGTCTCGAAGGACCGCACCATCCTGATGGTCGAACACAATCTCTCGGTCGTCGCCTCGCTCTGCGACCGCATCACCGTGCTCGCCCGCGGCCAGGTCCTGGCCGAGGGCGACTATGCCTCGGTCTCGAAGGATCCGCGCGTGATCGAAGCCTATATCGGATCGGGGGTCGGCCATGGTCACTGAAGCGGTGCTGGAGCGCCCTGCGACGGTGGGAGCCAAGCCATTGCTCGCGGTGCGCGGGCTCGAGGCCTGGTATGGCGAGAGCCATGTCCTGCACGGCATCGAGCTCGATGTCGGCGAGGGCGAGGTGGTGACGCTGCTCGGGCGCAACGGCGCCGGCAAGACCACGACGCTGAAATCGATCATGGGCGTGATCGGCAAGCGCAAGGGCTCGGTCACCTTCGCCGGACAGGAGACGATCTCGCTGCCCTCGCGCGCCATCGCCCGGCTCGGCATCGGCTATGTGCCGGAGGAGCGCGGCATCTACTCGACCCTCTCGGTCGAGGAGAACCTGCTGCTGCCGCCGCAGGTCAAGCCGGGCGGGCTCTCCGTCGAGCAGATCTTCACGCTCTTCCCCAACCTCAAGGAGCGCCTGCGCAGCCAGGGCACCAAACTCTCGGGCGGCGAGCAGCAGATGCTGGCGATCGGCCGCATCCTGCGCACTGGCGCCAACCTGCTGCTGCTCGACGAGCCGACCGAGGGCCTCGCGCCTGTCATCATCGACCAGATCGGCGCCACCATCCGCATGTTGAAGCAGAAGGGCTTCACCATCGTCCTGGTCGAGCAGAACTTCCGCTTCGCCCAGACCGTCGCCGATCGTCACTACGTCGTCGAGCAGGGTAAAATCATCGACATGATCCCCAATGCCGAACTCGACGCCAATATCGACAAGCTCCACAGCTATCTCGGGGTCTGACGCAAGGCGTCCAACAAGAACCGTCCGAACAAACGACATCTCAGGGAGACAGGAACATGCAGCTCAAGACATTGCTCGCGGCCACGGCGCTCGGCGCGCTGATGGCCTCGCCGGCGCTGGCGCAGCAGATCTCGGTCAAGGCCGGGGTGCTCAACGACCGCTCCGGCCTTTATGCCGACCTCTCGGGCGAGGGCTCGGTGATCGCCGCGCGCCTTGCGGTCGAGGACTTTAAGGCGGCCGATAAGGGCATCAAGGTCGAGATCGTCTCGGCTGACCACCAGAACAAGCCCGATGTCGGCTCGACCATCGCCCGGCAATGGTATGATCAGGACGGGGTCGACCTGATCCTCGACGTGCCGACCTCCTCGGTCGCGCTCGCGGTCAACCAGATCACCCGCGAGAAGAACAAGGTCCACATCAACTCCGGCGCCGCCTCCTCGGACCTGACCGGCAAGGCCTGCTCGCCGAACACGGTCCATTGGACCTATGACACTTACGCGCTCGCCCAGGGCACCGGCGGCGCCATGACCAAGGCCGGCGGCGACAGCTGGTTCTTCCTCACCGCCGACTACGCCTTCGGCCACGCGCTCGAGCGCGATACCTCGGCGGTGGTGACCAAGGCCGGCGGCAAGGTGCTGGGTGTGGTGCGCACGCCGTTCCCCGGCACGGACTTCTCGTCCTTCCTGCTGCAGGCGCAGGCGTCGAAGGCCAAGGTCATCGGCCTCGCCAATGCCGGCGGCGACACCATCAACTCGATCAAGCAGGCGGGTGAGTTCGGCATCGTCGCCGGCGGCCAGAAGCTCGCCGGTCTGCTCGTCTTCGCCACGGACGTGCATGCGCTCGGCCTGCAGACGGCGCAGGGGCTGGTGCTGACCGAGTCGTTCTACTGGGACACGAACGACCAGACCCGCGCCTGGTCCGAGCGTTTCGCCAAGCTCAACGGTGGCAAGAAGCCGTCCATGGTCCAGGCCGGCGTCTATTCCGGCATGCTGCACTATCTGAAGGCAGTCGAGGCGGCCAAGAGCAAGGATTCGGCCGCTGTCATGGCCAAGATGAAGGAATTGCCGACCGACGATCCGCTGTTCGGCAAGGGCTCGGTCCGCGTCGACGGCCGCAAGATGCACGACCTGTACCTGTTCGAGGTCAAGAAGCCGTCGGAATCGAAGGCGCCGTGGGATTACTACAAGCAGATCGCGGTGCTGAAGGCGGACGAGGCCTTCAAGCCGCTGGCCGAGAGCGAGTGCCCGCTCGTCAAGAAGTGACGGGCTAAAGGACAGCCCGCACGACACACTCTGCCGGGGCCGGTAGAGCCCGTTCCGATCAGCTTGCATCGCAAGCTGATCGGAAAAACGGTCTCTATCTCCAAGTTGGAGACGGATTCACCGATCAGGTTGTTCCAACCTGATCGGATCCGGCTCCAGGCCCCGGATCAGCTTTCACGGAATGGTCGATCGCATGTTCGAGCTCTTGGGTGTCCCGCCGCAGGCATTGTTCGGCCAGCTTCTGCTCGGCCTGATCAACGGCTCGTTCTATGCGATCCTCAGCCTCGGGCTGGCGGTGATCTTCGGCCTGCTCAACATCATCAACTTCACCCATGGCGCCCAGTATATGATGGGCGCCTTCGTCGCCTGGATGTGCCTGAACTATCTCGGCATCAACTACTGGGCGGCGCTGCTGCTGGCGCCGATCGCCGTCGGCATCACCGGCGTGGTGATCGAGCGCTTCCTCTTGAAGCGCATCGCCCATGTCGACCATCTCTACGGTCTGCTTTTGACCTTCGGCCTGGCGCTGATCATCCAGGGCGTCTTCCGCAACAATTATGGCTCCTCCGGCCTGCCCTACCAGATCCCGGCCGAGCTGCGCGGCGGCTACAATCTCGGCTTCATGTTCCTGCCGACCTATCGCGCCTGGGTCGTGATCGCCTCGCTCATCGTCTGCCTCGCCACCTGGTTCATGATCGAGAAGACCAAGCTTGGCTCCTATTTGCGCGCCGCGACCGAGAACCCGACCCTGACCCAGGCTTTCGGCATCAACGTGCCGCTGCTGGTGACGCTGACCTATGGCTTCGGCGTCGCGCTCGCCGCCTTTGCCGGCGTGCTCGCCGCTCCGATCTACTCGGTCAACCCGAACATGGGCGCCGACCTGATCATCGTCGTCTTCGCGGTGGTGGTGATCGGCGGCATGGGCTCGATCATGGGCGCGATCGTCACCGGCTTTTCGCTCGGCCTGGTCGAGGGGCTGACCAAGGTGTTCTATCCGGAAGCCTCGGCGACCGTGATCTTCATCATCATGGCGATCGTGCTTCTGGTGAAGCCGGCCGGCCTGTTCGGCCGCGCCGCGTGAGGAATTGAGATGGCAGACATCGCTTCCACCGACGCTCCCGCCGCCGGTCTCTCGATCGGAGAGATCGACGACGGCACGGCGCGGCTGCACCGCAACCTGATGATCGGCATCGCGGCCGCGCTCGTGATCGCGCCCTTCGTCGCCTATCCGGTCTTCGTGATGAAGGTGCTGTGCTTTGCGCTGTTCGCGCTCGCCTTCAATCTTCTGCTCGGCTACGGGGGGCTGCTTTCCTTCGGCCATGCCGCCTATTTCGGCATGGCGAGTTATGTCTCAGCCTACACGGCCAAGAACTGGGGCCTGACGCCCGAGCTCGCCATTCTCGCCGGCACGACGATCGCCGCCCTGCTTGGCCTCGCCTTCGGTGCGCTCGCGATCCGCCGCCAGGGCATCTATTTCGCGATGATCACGCTGGCGCTGGCGCAGATGGCGTTCTTCTTCTCGCTGCAGACGCCGCGCTTCACCGGCGGCGAGGACGGCATCCAGGCGGTGCCGCGCGGCAAGCTCTTCGGTCTGGTCAGCCTTGCCGACGACCGCGCGCTCTATTGGCTCGTCGCCGCGGTCTTCATGGGCGGGCTCCTGCTGATCTACCGCATCATCCACTCGCCCTTCGGCCAGGTCTGCAAGGCGATTCGCGACAACGAGCCGCGTGCGATCTCGCTCGGCTATCGCGCCAACCAGTACAAGCTTGCCGTCTTCGTGCTTTCGGCTGGGCTCGCTGGTCTCGCCGGGGCGACCAAGGCGATCGTCTTCCAGCTGGCCTCGCTCACCGACGTGCATTGGTCGATGTCGGGCGAGGTCGTGCTGATGACGCTGGTCGGCGGGCTCGGCACGGTCTTCGGCCCGATTGTCGGCGCCATCGTCATCGTCTCCATGCAGAACTTCCTGGCGACGCTCGGTGCCTGGGTCACGGTCGTGCAGGGCATCGTCTTCGTGATCTGCGTCCTGCTCTTCCGCGAAGGCATCGTCGGCGTCATCGCCAAATGGATCAAAAAGCCGCTGTGACGGCGGTGACTACCTGCCGAGCAGGTAGTCCGCCACGGCTGCCCGATCCTCTACACTGAGGCCCGTGGGCGGGCTCATCCAGCCGCCGGGCGCGACTGCGTCGGGATCGGCGAGGTAGGCCTTCAGCCGCTCCTCGTCCCAGCGGAGCCGTTGCGTCTTCGCGGCCCTGAACGCCGGCGAATAATCGAAGCCCTCAGCCGAACCGAGCACGCGCCCCTTCAATCCGGCAAGATGCGGCCCCGCCATGCCGGCCTTGGCCGGATCCAGGCTGTGGCAGGACTGGCAGGCCTTGAAGACGATTGCTCCCGCCGGCTCCTGCGCCTGCAGCGGTTCGGTCCGGGTCAGCGCGAGCGCAAAAAGCGCCGCAAGGCCGGCTCTCACGCCGGCTTCACCGTCTGGATGCGCACCAGCCGGTTGGTGCCGCTCTCGCCGCCCCAGGCTTCGCCGGAGCGCCCATCCATCTGGCGGACATTGGCGCCGGGCTTGTCGCTCGGGAAGCTGTTGAATTCCTCGTTCAGCGGGTCGAAGCGGACGATGCTGTTGAGCGCGAAGTCGGTCAGCCAGACCTTGTCGGCATCGTCGACATAGACCGAATAGGTCCGCGGCTTGTGACCGGGCAGCTTCCAGCCCTTCCAGCTGCCGCTTTCAGGATCGAACGATGAGACCTGTCCGGAATTCCACTCGCTGACCCAGATCCGGTTCCTCGAATCAGACCAGACTCGGCGCGCGCCCTGGCCCTCGGTCGGCGGGTCGACCACGGTAAAGGCGGCAGTCTCGGTATTCACGCGGGCAATGTAGTTGCCGGCGAGCGAGGCGAACCAGATCTCGCCGGCCGGCGTGCGCGTCATGCCATAGGGGCCGGCGCCGCGCGGCGCGTCGAAGATCTCCATCTTGCTGGATTTCGGATCGAGACGGCCGACGATGCCGTTCTGGCCGGTGAACCAGAGCACGCCGGTCTTGTCGAAGACCGGCGTGTTGAGATTGGCGCGCTCGCGGCCGGCGGGCAGCTTGAACAGGTCAACCTTGTGCGTCTTGTCGTCGACCCGGGCGATGGCGTTCTGGCCGCCCTCGGTGACCCAGGCCGCGCCATCCGGCCCGCGCACGACGCCGTGCGGAGCGGCGCCATCGCCGAGCGGGATCACCTTGGTCTGGCTGGTGCGCGGGTCGAAGCGACCGAGCACGCCATTGCGCTGGCCGCAGACCCAGAGCGTGCCGTCGCCGGCATCGGTGACGTCGCGCGAGCCCTTGATGTCGGGCACCTCGAAATAAGTGACGATGAACGGGCTGCCGGGCTGGGGTTGTCCGGTCGCCTCGGCGCTGCGCAGGATCAGATTCGGCACGGCCAGGCCGGCGAGGCCGAATTTCAGGAACGAACGGCGCAGCATGGGCGTCTCCTTTCGTTGTCGGCCGGCGAATGATCTGCCTGTCCAGGACAGACGTAAACCGACAACATCGTGAAACTGTGGCTGCGGTCGGACGGTTCCCTCTTCTCGTGTTCAGCGTTGCCGCTGGATACCTTCGGGCAGGGTCGAGACGCGCGCCATCTCGCCGCTGCGGAACACTGTGGGATCGGCGAGATAGTCCTGCGCCATCGCCATCGCGTCGGCGCCCCAGAAGACCTCGCCGTCGATCACCAGACTCGGCACGCCGAAGACGCCGGCGGCGACCGCCTCCTCGGTCGCCTGGCGCAGGCGGTCCTTGACGTCCTGCTCGCCGATCAATGCCAGGGCATCGGGCCGGCTGGCAGCTTCCGCCACTGCCGCCAGGGTTGTCGGATCATTAGCATCGCGTCCCTCGCCCCAGACGAGCCGAAAGGCGGCTGTGACTGCCGCCTCGTTGCCATCAAGCGCGGTCAAAAGGCGCAGCATGGCGAGCGGGTTGAAGGGATGGCTCGGCGGAAAGCGGAAGGGCACGCCCATCGCCTGCGCCGTGTGCGTTGCGAGCCTGTAGGTATGGGTGCGCTTGGGCGCGATCTCGGCCGGGCCGAGCTGGCCCCAGGCCTTGAGGACCCCGCCGAAGACGATCGGTTTCAGCACCACCGGCCGCTGCGCCCGGATCGTGTCGAGCCGCGTCAGCGCCAGATGCGCGAAGGGCGAGATGATGTCGAAATACCAGAGGGCGGGCTGAGGCATAGGCGGGCTCACTTGACCAGCTCGAGGGCGGCACGGAACTGGGGGTGCTCGGCCGAGCGCAACCACTCGAACACAACCATCTCGGTGGTGACGATCTCGGCGCCGTGCCGCTGTAACCTGCGCAAAGCCACCTCCTTGCTCTCCGGCGCACGCGAGCCGACGGCGTCCTGGACCACAAAGACGCGGCGCTTGTGCTCGAGCAGCGAGAGCCCGGTCTGGCCGAAGCAGACATGCGCCTCGCAGCCGCAGAGGATGAGGTCGTCATCACCGGCGATGGCCTCGATGAAGCCCGGCGCGGCACAGGCGTCGAAGCTCATCTTGGTGATCGCGGATGCGGCCTCGGCGAGTTCCGGAACCGTCGCCCCGAGCCCGGCAGGATTCTGCTCGGTCATCACGATCGGCACCTCGAGGAGCTTCGCCGCCGCGACCAGGCTGCCGGCATTGGCGAGGAGGCGCGGTCCGTCATGGATCGCCGGCATCAATCGCGCCTGGAAATCGATGATGACGAGGCGGGACCGCTTGGCGCTCATCAGAGGCATCGCTTTCATCTCCGCTGGAGCCGGTCGAGCTCGGTGTCGACATGGCGCTCCATCAGCGCGCGCGGCGAGGTGCCGAACATGCGGATGCGCTGCGTATGCGCCAGGAGCAGCACCCCGGAAGCATGGGCGAAGGCATCGGCCATGATCAAGTCGGCTTGCGTTTCATCGGCGCCGAGCGCCAGCGCTGCCGTTCGGATCGGCGCGAGGCTCGCCTCCAGTGCCTCGTTCAGCGCCCGGTCGCGCTCGCGGCCGAGGCCGTGCGGGCGCATGCCGCCACGGAACAGATAGAAGCCAAGATCGAGATCGCGCGGGTTCTCGGCGTAGAAGTCGAAGAAGGCGAGCGCGGCGGCCGAGAAGCGTTCGGCCGGGGTATCGGCGGCAGCGACCGCCGCATCGACCGCCGCCTGCAGTGCCGCGATCGAATGGCCGAGTACCTCGGCATAGAGCGCCTCTTTCGAGTCGAAATGGAAATAGAGCGCTGCCGGCGTGTAGCTGGCTTCGGCCGCGATCGCCCGCAGCGATGCGCCGTCCAGCCCCTCGCGCTCGAAAACCGTGCGCGCCGCGGCAAGAATGCCCTCGCGCTTGGCATCTGTCGCGGCATAGCGGCCGCGTTTCCGCTCTGCGGATCCCTCGCTCACTCTGGAACGCCTCCAAACCTCTTGACGAAAATCTAACGCCGTTCAATTTTAGGAACAACAACTTTTCGGGAGGAGGCTAGCATGCTGATGGACGCCGCCGGCTATCGCGAATCCCTGCGGGCCTATTCTCCGCGCCTCTTCGTCAACGGCCGCCGAATCGAGAACGTCGCCGACGAGCCGCTGCTGCTGCCCGGCATCAACGGCATCGGCGTCGGCTATGACCTCGCGCATGACCCGGCCCATGCCCCGATCATGACGGCGGTCGACGCCAGTTCGGGCAAGATCGTCAACCGGATGATCCATCTCAACCAGAGCTCCAGCGATCTCCTCGCCAAGCTCGAGGCCGTCCGGCTGATGTGCAAGATCGCCGGCTGCGCTGTCCGCTACCTGACCCACGACGCCTTCAACGGGCTGGGCCAGGCGACGGTCCGGGCCGACGCCAACCACGGCACCGACTACGCCCAGCGCTTCCAGGCCTATCTGCACGAAGTGCAGGAACGCGATCTCACCCTCGGCATCGCCATGACCGACGCCAAGGGCGACCGCTCGCTGCGGCCGGGCGCGCAGGCCAATCGCGATTCTTACGTCCACATCAAGGAGCGCCGGCGGGACGGCATCGTCATTCGTGGCACCAAGGCGATCGTCACCGGTGCGCCTTATGTCCACGAGTTCCTGGTGATGCCCTGCCGCACCCACGTCGAGGGCGACGAGGATTTCGCGCTCTGCTGCGCCGTGCCCTGCGATGCCGAGGGCGTCACCATCGTCGCGCGCCCGGCGGGGCGGCCGGGCGATCCGGCGGCGAAGTTCTCGGCGAAATACGGCCAGTCGACCGGTGCGGTGATGTTCGACGACGTCTTCGTGCCCTGGGAACGGGTGTTCCTTGCTGGCGAGATCGAGGAGGCCGGCTACCTCACCACCAGCTACGCCACCCATCACCGCCATAGCTGCATCGCGGCGCGGGCCGGCTTCGGCGACCTGCTGATCGGTGCCGGCGCGCTGATGGTCGAGGCCAACGGGCTCGACGCCGACAGGCATTCCCATGTCCGCGAGCAGCTGGTCGAGCTGATCACCATCACCGAGAGCTTCTTCGCCTGCGGCGTCGCGGCTTCGGTCTATTGCAGCAAGGACGCGTCGGGCGTGGCGATGCCGGACGCAGTTTTCGCCAATATCGGCAAGCTGCTGCTCGCTACCAAGATCTACGACATGCACAGGATCGCTCATTACGTCTCGGGAGGATTGATCGTGGCGCTGCCCGGCCCGGACGAGGACCACAACCCCGAGACCTCGGCCTCGCTTTCGGCGGTGCTGACCGGGCGGCCGGACATCCCCTATGAGCAGCGCGCCGAGATCGCCCGCTTCATCGAGGACCTCACCGTCTCCAAGGAGGCCGGCTGGTACTCGGTGATCTCGCTGCATGGCGGCGGCTCGCCCGAGGCGATGAAGCGCGAGATCTGGCGCAACTACCCGGTGATGGAGAAGGTCGCGCTGGTCGAGAGCCTGCTCGATCGCGGCGTGCTCGCCGATGGCTCGCGCGTCTCGAAGCAGCCCGGCCGCTGCTGCGTGACCGGCTGCGAGGTCCCAGAGCGCATGACGATAGAGGAGGCGGCGGAATGAGGCGCCTTCCCTCCCCCTTGTGGGGAGGGACTGAGGGTGGGGGGCGGACGACTGGGTTCCCCGTGCACCCAGTCATTCGCCCCCCATCCCTCTCCCTTCCCCACGAGGGGGAAGGGAAGCGCGTGGCCGATTGCTGTCGCGCAGAAGCGATCGAATAGGAAGCTGCATGTCGAACGCCCACACCACCCATCAGGTCCTCAACCAGGCCCGGCCCGCCATAGGCTGGAACGCCTTCTCCGGCGACGCGGTGCTGCAGGGCATCGTCGCCCGCGGTGCGCCCTGGGTCGCCGCCAAGGCTGCCGCACTGGGCGCCCATGCCGGCGATGCCGAGGTGCAGGAACTCGCCCGTCTCGCCAACCGCCATGGCCCGGAGCTTCGGAGCCATGACCGGTATGGCAACCGTACCGACTGGATCGAGTTCCATCCGGCCTGGCATGAATTGATGGCGCTCGCCTTCGCCCACGAGGTGCCCTCGCTCGCCTGGACGACGAAGGAGGCGAACGGCCACCTCGGCCGTGCGGTGCTGTCCTATCTCTGGAACCAGATCGAGCACGGGACGGGGTGCCCGACTGGCATGACCTATGCCGCCTATCCCGGTCTCGCCCAGCCGGAATTCGCGCTCTGGCGGCAAAAGATCACCTCGGGTCGCTATGACAAGCGCCCGCTACCGGTCGCGCAGAAGACGGGCGCCAGCATCGGCTACGCGATGACCGAGAAACAGGGTGGCTCCGACCTGCGCCAGACCCAGACCACGGCCCGCTTCCTCGAGGATACGCCGGAGGGCCGGGTCTATCTGATCACCGGGCACAAATGGTTCTTCTCGGTGCCGCAATCGGACGGGTTCTTTACTCTGGCGCAGACCAAGAGTGGTGTCTCCTGCCTGTTCTGCCCGGGTTTCCTGCCTGATGGCAGCCGCAACCGGCTGCAGATCCAGCGGCTGAAGGACAAGGCCGGCAACCGCTCCAATGCCTCCTCGGAAGTCGAATTCCGGGAGTGCCTGGGCTGGCTCGTCGGCGAGGAGGGCGCCGGGATCAAGGAGATCCTAAGCCACGCCCATCTCACCCGGCTCGATTTCGCCGTCGGCTCGGCCGGGCTGATGCGCCAGGCGTTGACGCTGGCACTGAACCACACCCAATCGCGCAAGGGCTTCGGCTCCTCGCTCGCTGAGCAGCCGATGATGACCAATATCCTCGCCGATCTCGCCATCGATTCCGAGGCCTCGACGCTGATGGCCTTCAGGGTCGCTGCCGCGACTGATGCGATGGAGACGTCGGAGGACGAGCGCCATCTCGCCCGCGTCACCACCCCGCTGGCGAAGTTCTGGAACTGCAAGCGAGCCGCCGCCTTCGTCGTCGAAGCCCTGGAATGCCATGGCGGCAATGGCTTCATCGAGGAGAACCCGATGGCGCGACTCTATCGCGAGGCCCCGCTCAACGCGATCTGGGAGGGCACCTCGAACATGATGTGCATGGATGTGCTGCGCGCCTTCAACCGGGAACCCCGCACCAAGGAGGCCTTCATGGCCGAGGTCGGCGCGGCGCGCGGCGCCAACCGTGCTCTCGACCGCTGGCTCGACCGGCTCGGCGACGAGGCGGCCAAGCCGCGCAACGATGATGGCCATGGCCGCCGGCTCGCCAACCTCATGGCCTATGCACTGCAGGCCTCGGAGCTCAGGAAGCACGCCGACGAGGCGGTGTTCGAAACCTTCTGCCGCTCGCGGCTCGACGCCGACTGGGGTTATGTCTTCGGCACGCTCGATCCTTCGCCGGAGCTGGCGGGAATCGTGCGGCGCGCGACCGTGGCGCATGGCTAGGCGAGGTGCGTGACCGTCGGAACGGGCGCGCCATCCCCTCTCCCCTTGCGGGAGAGGGTTAGGGTGAGGGGTCGCGCGACGCTGATCGTCGGTACCTCTCAGCTGCTAACGCTTCAGACCAGCGCGACCCCTCATCCGGCCCTGCGGGCCACCTTCTCCCGCAGGGGGAGAAGGGGACGATGCGGCAGCCGGTCGGTTCTACAGAAAACACGCACCCCAAGCCCATTCCCTCGCGGGGAATGGGCATCCCACCAACCCTATGCGCGTGTTCGGACTCGCTGCGCCTTTAGGCGGCGCAGCAGGCATGGACCTTCGGCTGGTCCTCATACTCGTCATGGCGCTTGATGAAGCTCAGCGTCGAATTCTCGTTGCGGCCCTTCGGGGCGCGGTCGAGGATCATCAGCGTGCCGAGCATCTCCTCGCCGCCACGGGAGTAGGACGAGTAGGTATGGAAGACCTCGCCGGCCTCGTTGCGGATGAAGGCGCTCGTGCCTGGCAGCTCGTCATGGGCCTGCTCGGCCGGTGTCTGCGCGAAGTTGTAGAACACCGGGCCCTTGGCGAGCTCCTCCCTGCTGAAGGAGACATGGAAGTCGAAGTTGAAATCGCTGCCGAAGGACGAGACCCAGGGGAAGCTCCAGCCCATGCGCTGCTTGTAGGCCTCGATCTTGGCGAGCGGCGCGCGCGAGACCACGACCAACGTGACGTCGTGATTGTTGAGATGCGCCAGCGTGCCGTCGAAATGGTCGGCCATGAAGGAGCAGCCCGGGCAGCCGGCATCCCAGTCAGGTCCGAACATGAAATGGTAGATCACCAGCTGGCTGCGGCCGTCGAACAGCTCGGCCAGGGTTTTCTTCCTCGCCGGCGTGTCGAATGTGTAATCCTTGTCGACCTTGACCCAGGGCAAAGCGAGGCGCTCTGCATTGATCTCATCGCGCAAACGGGTGAACTCTTTCTCGCGGCTGAGCAGGGTCTTGCGCGCGTCCAGCCATTCGGAACGGGAAACAATCTGATGCTCCATCATCGCCTCCTTGCAGCATCCAGCCCCTCAGCCTAAGCTAAGTAAGTTGATATCAACATATCTGAACGATGTCAAAATCATTGGAAGCACCGCTCGAAGCCCTCGTCCCCTTCGCCACGACGCTGCACGTGCGCGATCATTGCCTGTGCCTGCATGTCCAGCGTGCGGCCCGCGCGCTGGCGCGGCTGTTCGACGAGGCGCTGCGCCCGGTCGATCTGACCAATCAGCAATTCTCCCTCCTGATGTCGCTGAACCGGCCGGAACCGCCGCCGATCGGTCCGGTCGCGAACCTGCTCGGCATGGACCGGACCACGCTGACCGCGGCGCTGAAGCCGCTCGAACGCCGCGGCCTCGTCGACGTGATGCCGAACGAGAAGGACCGGCGCAGCCGGCTCCTGGCAATTACGCCTGAAGGAATTGCCCTGCTCGCCCGGGCCATGCCGATCTGGCGGCGCACGCATGACGCGGTCGACGCCCGCCTCGTCGACGTCGTCGAGCCGACCAGGCTCAGGCAGGCGCTGCTCGCCGTGTCATAGCCGCGCCACATCGCCTCGTCCCGTTGCCGACGCATCCGACAGGTGATGCCGACCCAAGGAGCACGACATGCCCCAGATGATCTTCGTCAACCTGCCGGTGAAGGACTTGCCGAAATCGATCGCCTTCTTCGAGGCGCTCGGCTTCTCCTTCAACCCGCAATTCACCGACGAGACCGCCGCCTGCATGGTGATCAGCGACACGATCTTCGCGATGCTGCTGACCCATGAGAAGTTCGCCAGCTTCTCGCCGAAGCCGATCACCGACACCAGCCAATCGCTGCAGGTCCTGATCACGCTCTCGCGCGAGAGTCGCGAGGCGGTCGATGCGATCGTCACGGCGGCGCTTGCCGCCGGCGGCACGACCACCGACGAGCCGAAGGATTACGGCTTCATGTACGACCACAGCTTCCTGGA
The DNA here is from genome assembly GCF_964253285.1 of Allobosea sp. LjRoot237. Taxonomy (NCBI): domain Bacteria; kingdom Pseudomonadati; phylum Pseudomonadota; class Alphaproteobacteria; order Hyphomicrobiales; family Alloboseaceae; genus Allobosea; species Allobosea sp. LjRoot237. The sequence goes on along the minus strand of NZ_CAXUQP020000001.1, from coordinate 5,027,499 downwards.
CCTCGACGGCCATGCCTGGGGGGTGATGTGGATGGACCCAAGCGCGGTGCAGGGGTAGCGGGGAGCCAAGGCGAAAAAGCCGGCTATCCGGATTTAAGAGTCGAATCCGTGTCCAGTCCTCTTCACCTCCCGCAGGAGGCTTCAGCTGGGGCCAATCAGCTCTGATGCCCTTGTCAGGCATCAGAGTGTCCAATCCTGGATCTCCAGCCCTGGGACTCGCGCAAACTCATCCGTGTTGTTGGTGATGAGTGTGAGGTTGCGCGCTCGAGCCTGACCGGCAATCAGCACGTCATAGGGACCGATCTGCGTTCCCTGCCGCGCGAGATTCGCCCGGATCTCCCCGGCGACGCGGGCATCCTCGCGGTCGAGATCGAGAATGGCGAGGTCGGCGAACAGCAACCGCAGGGTTTCAAGATTGAATGCAATCTTCTGGCTCCGATAGGCGCCGTAGTAGAGCTCATGCGTGACCACGGAGGATACGGCCAGCGAGCCGGGCTCGGCGGCTTGGACCCGCTGGAGCAACGCATCGGACCGGCGCGCGAGCAGCGCGATCACGGCATTGGTGTCAAGCAGCCGGAGGATCAAGGAAATATCCGATCGAGATCGGGCCGGTCCTGATCCTCGCCCTGGTCACGGCCTGCGGCCATGAAGTCCGAGCTGACGCCGCGATCGATGGCTGCGCGCAGCGAAGCCCAAGGTCGGCTTGTGTCGGGCTTTGGGCGCAGGATCACGGCGTCGCCCTCGCGTGAAACCTCGACCTCATCGACATCGAAGCGGAAATCCCTGGGAAGGCGTACGGCTTGCGAATTGCCGGATCGGAAGACTTTCGCGATAGGGGGCATGGAGGGCCTCATGTATATACTTAGAAGTATATACTTTCATACGCTGCTGACGACAAGAGCGTCTGATCCCACTAGCCCAAAAAATCGGGGGCGCGGCATTGCTGCCGCGCCCCTTTCGCACGTCCGAGCCGGGAGGAGGGGACTCAGCCGCGCTTCGGGGGAGACGCTGGCCAGCTCTTGATCAGCGTGTCGTAGTCGATCGTTTCGCCCTTCGGCTTCTCATTCGTGAGCTTGCGCTGCGGCGCGAGCGTGCCGGCCTTCTCGGCCTTGGCGAACCACTCTTCCGCCGTGGTGCGCGGGTTGAGCTTCGGCCCGCAATCGCCCTGCACGCCGGAGCGCTCGAGCCGCTCCATCACTGAGTCCTGCGCCGCTGCGAGCGCATCCATCGCCGCCTGCGGTGTCTTGGCGCCGGAGGAGGCGTCGCCGATGTTCTGCCACCAGAGCTGAGCGAGGCGCGGATAGTCCGGGACGTTGTTGCCGGTCGGAGTCCACTGCACGCGCGCCGGCGAGCGGTAGAACTCGATCAGCCCGCCGAGCTGCGGGGCGCGCTCGGTGAAGCTCTTGTCCCAGATGTCGCTCTCGCGGATGAAGGTCAGGCCGACATGGCTCTTCTTCAGGCTGACCGTCTTGGAGACGATGAACTGCAGGTAGAGCCAGGCCGCCTTGCGGCGCTCGACCGGGGTCGAGTTCAGCAGGGTCGCCGAGCCGGCGTCCTGGTAGCCGAGTTTCATGCCGTCCTTCCAATAAGCACCCTTGGGCGAGGGCGCCATCCGCCATTTCGGCTTGCCGTCCGAGCTCATCACCGGCAGGCCGGGCTTGACCATGTCGGCAGTGAAGGCGGTGTACCAGAACATCTGCTGGGCGATCGTCCCCTGCGCCGGCACCGGGCCCGACTCGCCGAAGGTCATGCCTTGCGCCTGCGGCGGGGCGTATTTCTTCAGCCAGTCGACATATTTGGTGATCGAGTAGACCGCGGCCGGGCCGTTGGTGTCGCCGCCGCGCTCGACCGCGGAGCCGACCGGGCGGCAGCCCTCCATGCGGATGCCCCATTCGTCGACCGGCAGGCCGTTCGGGATGCCCTTGTCGCCATTGCCGGCCATGGAGAGCCAGGCGTCGGTGAAGCGCCAGCCGAGCGACGGATCCTTCTTGCCATAGTCCATATGGCCGAAGACCTTGGTGCCGTCGATCTCCTTGACGTCGTTGGTGAAAAACTCGGCGATGTCCTCATAGGCCGACCAGTTCACGGGAACGCCAAGATCGTAGCCGTACTTGGCCTTGAACTTCTCCTTGAGGTCAGCGCGCTGGAACCAGTCATAGCGGAACCAGTAGAGGTTCGCGAACTGCTGCACCGGCAGCTGGTAGAGCTTGCCGTCCGGCCCGGTGCCGAAGGACTTGCCGATGAAGTCGTCGATATCGAGCTGCGGATTGGTGACGTCCTTGCCCGGCCCGACCATCCAGTCGGTCAGGTTGGTCGCCTGTTTGTAGCGGAAATGCGTGCCGATCAGGTCGGAATCGTTGATCCAGCCATCATAGATGTTCTTGCCGGACTGCATCTGCGTCTGGATCTTCTCGACCACGTCGCCTTCCTGGATCAGGTCGTGCGTCAGCTTGATGCCGGTGATCTCGCTGAAGGCCTTGGCCAGGGTCTTGGCCTCGTATTCATGCGTGGTGATCGTCTCTGAGACGATGTTGATCTCCATGCCAGCGAAGGGCTTCGCCGCATTGATGAACCACTCCATCTCCTTCTGCTGCTGCTCCTTGGAGAGCGTCGAGGGCTGGAACTCGCTGTCGATCCATTTGCGTGCCTCCTCGGGGCCGGCGAGGGCCGGTCCGGCGGCGAGCGCGAGCGCGAACAGGCTCGCGCCGGCGAGGCTGGCAACGGTCTTGCTGGTGAGGGTCCTGCTGAGCGTCGTCATCGTTGTCCTCCGATGTTTCCCTGGGGTGCCGCCCCTTCTCCGGGGTCGGTCGTTTCTTGTTGTTGGGCTTGCCTCCTCAGACGAAGCGGAACACCGCTGCGGCATAGAGGAGCGCGAGGCCGGAAGCCCACCACAGCGGCTGGCCGACGATCCCGAGCCAGGCGAGGTGAATGAAGGCGCTGCCGAGCAGCGATATGAAGAGCCGGTCGCCGCGCGTGGTGGCGATGCCGAGCACGCCGACGCGCTCGGTCTCGGGCCGGAAGACCGCAAGCAGCGTCAGGATCAGGAGCAGGCTGGCGATTCCGGCGAAGAAGACGCCGGTCTGCCAGGTCCAGGCCATCCAGTTAAGTTCCATCACACCCTCCCCAGGGCGAAGCCCTTGGCGATGTAGTTGCGGACGAACCAGATCACGAGCGCGCCGGGGATCAGCGTCAGCACGCCGGCCGCGGCGAGCACCCCCCAGTCCATGCCGGCGGCCGAGACCGTTCTGGTCATGGTCGCGGCGATCGGCTTGGCGCTGACGCTGGTCAGCGTGCGCGCCAAGAGCAGCTCGACCCAGGAGAACATGAAGCAGAAGAAGGCGGCGACGCCGATGCCGGACGCGATCAGCGGCATGAAGATCTTCACGAAGAAGCGTGGGAAGGAATAGCCGTCGATCGCCGCGGTCTCGTCGATCTCGCGCGGCACGCCGGACATGAAGCCCTCAAGAATCCAGACCGCCAGCGGCACATTGAACAGACAGTGCGCGAGCGCCACCGCGAGCGGGGTGTCGAACAGGCCGATCGCCGAATAGAGGTTGAAGAAGGGCAGCGCGAACACCGCCGGCGGCGCCATCCGGTTCGAGAGCAGCCAGAAGAACAAATGCTTGTCGCCGAGGAAGCGGTAGCGCGAGAAGGCGTAAGCCGCCGGCAGCGCAAACGCCAGCGAGAGCACCGTGTTCAGCGCCACATATTGCAGCGAGTTGATGTAGCCGTTGTACCAGCTCGGATCGGTGAAGATCTTGGCGTAGTTGTCGAAGGTGAAGGTCCGCGGCCAGAGCGTCAGCGCGTTGGTGATCTCGGTGTTGGTCTTGAAGCTCATGTTGACGAGCCAGTAGATCGGCAACATGAGCGCGATCAGGTAGAGGACAAGGATCAGCCGGCCGCCGCGCATCAGCCCCTCCCCGCGTCAACGTCGGCCCGCGCATCGGCGGCGGTCATCACCGTGTAGAACACCCAGCACACCGCGAGGATGATCAAATTGTAGACGATCGAGAGCGCCGCCGCCTTGCCGAGGTCGAACTGCCCCAGCGCGAGCTTGACCAGCTCGATCGACAGGAAGGTCGTCGAATTGCCGGGGCCGCCGCCGGTGACGACGAAGGGCTCGGTGTAGATCATGAACGAGTCCATGAAGCGCAGCAGAACGGCGATCAGCAGGACACGGCTCATCTTCGGCAGCTGGATGGTGCGGAACACGGCCCAGCGCGAGGCGCCGTCGATGCGCGCCGCCTGGTAATAGGCGTCGGGGATCGACTTCAGGCCGGCATAGCAGAGCAGCGCCACCAGCGATGTCCAGTGCCAGACATCCATCACGATGATGGTGAACCAGGCGGCGATCGGGCTGGCGACATAGTTGTAGTCGATGCCGAGGCCGTTCACCGCCGCGCCGAACAGTCCGATGTCGCCGCGCGCGAAGATCTGCCAGATCGTGCCGACGACGTTCCACGGGATCAGCAGCGGCAGCGCCATCAGCACCAGCGTCGCCGAGACCGTCCAGCCCTCGCGCGGCATCGACAGCGCCACCAGGATGCCGAGCGGGATCTCGATAGCGAGGATGATTCCCGAGAAGGCGAGGTTGCGCCAGAGCGAGTCGTAGAAGCGCGAGCCGAGATCGCTCTTGGGATCGAGCAATTCGGCGAACCAGCCGACGCCATTCCAGAAGAACTGGTTGTTGCCGAAGGAATCCTGAACCGAATAATTCACCACGGTCATCAGCGGGATCACCGCCGAGAAAGCGACGATCAGCAGCACCGGCAGGACAAGCAGCCAGGCCTTCTGGTTGACCGGCTTCATGGCTGGCCTCCAGCGAGCGCTTCGCCTTTGACCAGGTGGCCGTCGCTGTAGATGTGGATCTGGCCCGCTTGCAGCGAAAGCGCGGCCTGATCGCCATCGAAGCTCGCGCCTTCCGGCACGCTCGCGGCGAGCTTGAGGCCGCCGAGATCGACGCGGGCGATGCGGGCGCGGCCGATGTCGTCGATCCTGGCGATTCTGACCGGAAGTCCGGCGCCGCTTGGCGCGAGCGTCGCGTATTCCGGCCGGATGCCGAGTTCGACCTTGCCGGCGAGCGCCGGATAATGCCGCGCCAGCGCGATCTCCTGTCCGGCGAGGTTCGCACGCGCGCCCTCGACGACGCAGGGCAGCACGTTCATGCCGGGCGAGCCGATGAAATGGCCGACGAAGGTGTGGGCCGGGTGCTGGAACAGCTCCTCCGGCGTGCCGGTCTGGACCACGCCGCCATCATGCATCACCACGACCGTGTCGGCGAAGGTCAGCGCCTCGGTCTGGTCATGGGTGACGTAGATCATGGTGAGGTCGAGCTTGCGGTGCAGCTCCTTCAGCATCGAACGCAACTGCCATTTCAGATGAGGATCGATGACGGTCAAAGGCTCGTCGAACAGGATCGCGGCGACGTCAGGCCGCACCAGCCCGCGCCCGAGCGAGATCTTCTGCTTGGCGTCGGCGCCGAGCCGGCTCGCCTTGCGGTCGAGCGCCGCGCCTAAGTCGAGCAGGCCGGCGATCTCGGCGACGCGGGCCTCGATCTCAGCCCGCGCCACGCCGCGATTTTTCAGCGGGAAGGCAAGGTTCTCGCGTACCGTCATCGTGTCGTAGACGACAGGGAACTGGAAGACCTGGGCGATGTTGCGCGCTTCGGTCGGCAGTTTCGTCACATCGACGTCGTCGAACAGGATGCGCCCGCGCGTCGGTACGACGAGGCCGGAGATGATGTTGAGCAGCGTGGTCTTGCCGCAGCCGGACGGGCCGAGCAGGGCATAGGCGCCGCCCTGGCGCCAGACATGGTCGACCTCGCGCAGGGCATAGTCCTGCGGGCCCTGCGGGTTGGGCTTGTAGGCATGGGCCAGCTTGTCGAGCGTGATCCTGGCCATCTCACGCCGCCTTTGCCGGAGCTGCCGCGGCAAGCCCGCCTGCGGCATCGAACAGGAATATCCGGGCGGGATCGAGCCAGGCGGTCACGGCCGCGCCCGGCTCCAGACGCCGCACGCCCGGGACCAGCGCGATCAGTCGGTGCGCGCCGACATCGAGATGGACAAAGGATTCCGAGCCGGTGATCTCGGAGACGGAGACATTCGCTTTGAGTTCGATCGCCGGGGCAGGCAGCGCATCGAGCGCGAGGTGATGGGCGCGGAAGCCGATCGTGTAGGCGCCATCCGGCACGCTGGCGAAAGCACCTGTGGCCGGAATGCTCTGGCCGGTCGAAAGCCTGACTTCGCCACCCTGCTTGGTGCTGGCGAGCGTATTGAGCGGCGGGTCGGAGAAGACCTGCGCGGTCGTAAGGTCATGCGGCTGGCGATAGACCTGTGCGGTCGGTCCGAACTGCGTCACCTGGCCCTGGAAGAGCGTGGCGGTATTGCCGCCGAGTAGCAGCGCCTCGCTCGGCTCGGTGGTGGCGTAGACGAAGATCGCGCCGGATTCAGCGAAGATGCGCGGCAGCTCCTCCCGGAGTTCCTCACGGAGCTTGTAGTCGAGATTGGCGAGCGGCTCGTCGAGCAGCACGAGTTCGGCCCGCTTCACCAGTGCGCGGGCGATCGCAGTGCGCTGCTGCTGGCCGCCGGAGAGTTCGAGCGGCTTGCGCTGGAGATAGGCCTCGAGCCGCAGCAGCGCCGCCGCGCTCTTGACCCGGGTGTCGATCTCATTCGCGGCCAGGCCGGCGACCCGCAGCGGCGAGGCGATGTTCTCGTAGACCGACAGCGCCGGGTAGTTGATGAACTGCTGGTAGACCATCGCGACATTGCGCTTCTGCACCGGCAGCCCGGTGACGTCGCGGCCCTCGACCAGGATTTTGCCGGAGGACGGCGCATCGAGCCCGGCCATCAACCGCATCAGCGAGGTCTTGCCGGCGAGCGTCGCGCCGAGCAGGACATTGAGCGAGCCCCTCTCCAGCGTCAGCGAGATATCGGCGAGCAGGGTTTGCGCGCCGCGTGTCAGGCCGATGCTGTCGAGCGTCAGGCTCATCCGCGCGCCTCCATCCTGATGGAAGCGGGCGGCGCGGCTTTCGCCGCCATGTACTCGTCGAGCTCTCGGCGCTGCTCGGGCGAAAAGCGCAGGCCGAGCTTGCTGCGCCGGAACAGCACGTCCTCGGCACTCCCGGCCCATTCCTGAGCCATCAGCCACGCAATCTCGCGCTCGGTGAGATCGGCGCCGAAGACGCGGCCGAGATCGGCCATCGCCTTGGCGCCTTCGAGCAGGGCCTCAGTGCGGGTGCCGTAGGCGCGGGCGAGCCGGCGCGCCAGCTTGCGCTCGAGCCATGGGCGGGCGGCGCAGATGCGCTCGACCAGCCCCTCGAAACCCTCGACCGGAAAATCGCCGCCGGGCAGGTGAGCCCCAGCCGTCCAGGGGGCAGCCCGCAGCGCCGGCACGGCCGCGGCGAGCTTCTCGACCGCGGCTTCGGCGAGCCGGCGCGCCGTGGTGATCTTGCCGCCGAAGACCGAGAGCAGCGGTGCCGAGCCTGCCGGCTCGTCCAGCGTCAGCACATAGTCGCGCGTCGCCTCCTGCGCCTTGCTGGCGCCGTCGTCATAGAGCGGGCGCACGCCGGAATAGGTCCAGACCACGTCCTCGCGCTTGATCGGCTTGCGGAAATACTCGCTCGCCGCGGCGCAGAGATAGGCGATCTCGTCCTCGCTGGCGGCGACCTTGGCCGGATCGCCGTCATAGTCCTTGTCGGTCGTGCCGATCAAAGTGAGGTCGCCCTCATAAGGGATGGCGAAGATGATGCGGCCGTCGGCGTTCTGGAAGATGTAGCAGCGCTCGTGCTCGAACAGGCGCGGCACCACGATATGGCTGCCCTTGACCAGGCGCACCGAAGCCGGGCGATTGCTGGCGACGATGCCGTTGAGGACATCGGCGACCCAGGGGCCGGCAGCGTTGACCAGCACGCGCGCGCTGGTCTCGGCCCGGGTCCCGTCCGCAGATTCCGTGGCAACCACCCAGACATCGCCCTGGCGGCGCGCGCTAATGACCTTGGTCCGCGGCAGGATTTTGGCACCGCGCTCGGCTGCGTCGCGGGCGTTGAGCACGACGAGACGGGCATCCTCGACCCAGCAATCGGAGTATTCGAAGGCGCGGTCGAAGCGCGGCTGCAAAGGCTCGCCGGCGGCGTCACGCCGCAGATCGAGCGAGCGCGTCGGCGGCAAGAGCCGTCGCCCGCCGAGATGATCGTAGAGGAAGAGTCCGAGCCGCAGCATCCACCAGGGCCGCAGACCCGCATGATGCGGCAGCACGAAGCGCAGAGGGCGGATGATGTGTGGCGCGGCGCGCCACATCACCTCGCGCTCGGTCAGCGCCTCGCGCACCAGCCGGAATTCATAGTGCTCGAGATAGCGCAGTCCGCCATGGATCAGCTTGGTCGAGGCCGAGGAGGTGGCGCTGGCGAGGTCGCCCTGTTCGAAGAGCACGACCGAGGCGCCGCGGCCGGCTGCATCGCGCGCGATGCCGCAGCCGTTCACGCCGCCGCCGATGATGGCGATGTCGAACACCGGAGCCGTCACGCATTCCTCCCGCAGGCGCGCCCTTTGGGCGCCTCTTCAACGTACGGTAGAGCGTGATTTTCTTGCGTGCAACGGCAAAGCGAAAGTGAAAGCGAAAATTCTAGCTTTCACTTTCAGTGCGCAGGGCCGCGCCCGCCAGCGTTTCGGTTTCGACCACGGCGATGCCCTCGCTGCGGCAGAGCTCGCGCAGGGGCTCTGGCTCGAGCCGGTCGGTGACGAAGACGTCGACATCGCGCAGATGGCCGATGCGCACCGGGGCGGAGCGCTCGAACTTGGTGCTGTCGGCGACGAGCAGGCACTGCCGGGCGTTCTCGATGATCGCCTGCGAGACGCGGACCTCGCGATAGTCGAAGTCGAGAAGCGCACCTTCATCGTCGATGGCGGAGGTGCCGATCACCGCATAATCGACCTTGAACTGGCGGATCAGGTCGACGGCAGCAGCGCCGATGACGCCGCCGTCCGAGCGCCGGACCGGCCCGCCGGCGACGATCACCTCGATGTTCTGATGCGGGTAGAGCAGCGTCGCGACATGCAGGTTGTTGGTGATGACGAGCAGCCCATGATGGTCGGTGAGCGCGCGCGCCACCTCCTCCGTGGTCGTGCCGATGTTGATGAAGAGCGAGGCGTCGTTCGGGATCAGCGCGGCCGCGGCCCGGCCGATCGCCGCCTTTTCGTCGCGGGCGATGAAGCGACGCGCCTCATAGGCGAGGTTCTCGACACCCGACGCCACCACCGCCCCGCCATGCACGCGCGACATGATGCGCTGGTCGCAGAGCTGGTTCAGATCCTTGCGGATGGTCTGGGCGCTGACCTCGTAGCGCGCCGCCAGCTCCTCGACATTGACGCGCCCCTGCGCCCGGGCCAGCGCCACGATCTCGCGCTGGCGCGGCGTGATGGTCTCCATATCCGGCTCCTCGTGACGTGCCGCCAAGCTGACCGCGCCGGCGGGCAGCGTCAACCGCATATCATTTGGCGGCTAAGGATCGCCGCGCCCTTGCGGCTGGCCGGCAGGCACCGCCAGCCGGACGACCTGTCAAAAGACATGCGAGTTTGACAGACACTGCGCTAGCGGTCGAACTGTGCCGCCTCACTCCCGACTCGAAAGCCTGCCCGTGCCGACACCGCTCGACAAGGATGTCCGCTTCCTGCACGCCGTGCTCGCGTCCTCGGACGACTGCATCAAGGTCATCGGCCTCGATGGCAGTCTCGAATTCATGAGCGAAGGCGGCCAGCGTGTGATGGAGGTCCAGGATTTCGAGACGATCCGCGGCTGTCCCTGGATGCAGCTCTGGGGTGGCGCGAGCAAGGTGGAGGCCGAGGCAGCGCTGGCGGCGGCACGGGCCGGCAACAGCTACCGCTTCCAGGGCCCGGCCAGCACCGCCGCAGGCAATCTGCGCTATTGGGACGTTCAGGTCTCGCCGATCCTCGACGCCAACGGCAAGCCCGAGGCGATCCTCTCGGTCTCGCGCGACATCACCGAACTACATGCCGGCGAGGAGCGTCATCGCCTGCTCGCTGGCGAGTTGAACCATCGCATCAAGAACCTGCTCGCCATGGTTTCCGGCATCGTCAATCAGTCGCTGCGCGGACAGGACGAACCGCTCGACATGATGAAACGGCGCCTGTCCGACCGGCTGCAGGCGCTGGCGGCAGCGCAGGACGTGCTGATGATGGCGAGCCGGCACGGCGCCGACCTCAGGCAACTGGTCGAGGTCGTGCTCGCGCCGCATCGCTCCGGCGAACGCATCGCCATCGACGGTCCCTCGGTGACGCTGTCCTCGAAATGCGCGCTGGCGATGGCGCTCGCTCTGCACGAGCTCGGAACCAATGCGGTGAAATACGGCGCGCTCTCGCGGGATGGCGGACATGTCGACGTCTCCTGGCGCAACGAGGGCGGCGAATTCCACTTCCGCTGGCAGGAAAGCGGAGGACCGCATGTGACGCCGCCGCAGCGGCGCGGCTTCGGCTCGCAGATGATCGAGAAGGTGCTCGGCGGCTATCTCGGCGGCACCGCGCGGATCGACTTCGCGCCGGAAGGGATCCTGCTTGCCCTCGACACGACGACTGCAGCTCTGGCGGAAGGGTAGGGCGTATCGCCAAGCGGTGTACGGCGCCACGAAACCGGCTAGTCTTGCGGGCAGGTTTCGGCGATCGCCGCCAGACTGAAGTGATCTGAGACAGGGGGGTGCCGGAAGGCCGCGGCCTGCTCGTTCAGGCGGTGTGTTTTGCCGCCAGTGCCCGCGTCGCCTCGGTCGGCATCGCCTTCAGCGTCGCGGCCCAGAAGATCAGAGCGATAGCGGCGATGCCTGCGCCGAGCAGGCTGACCCCAGTCCAGCCGGCCCAGGCATAGACCAGCGTCGAGCTCGACGAGCCGAGCGCGCTGCCGATCGAATAGAACACCATGTATCCCGCAGTCAGCCGGCTCTGCGCTTCCGGCCGTACGCGGTAGATCATCGCCTGATTGGTGACGTGCACCGCCTGCAGGCCGAAATCGAGGATCAGCACGCCGGCGATCAAATAGAGGATCGATTGCGGCAGCAATCCGATCGGCAGCCAGGCGAACAGCATCAGCGCGAGCGCGATGCCGGTCACGCGCTGGCCATGGCCGCGGTCGGTCCAGGCGCCCGCCCGCGCCGCGCCGAGCGCTCCCGCCGCTCCGGCGAGGCCGAACAGGCCGATCGCCGTATGCGACAGCGAGAACGGCGGAGCAGCGAGCGGCAGCACCAGCGGCGTCAGCAGCGTGGTGACGTCGGCGAAGATCAGCATGGCGATGATCGCGCGGATACGAAGGACGCGCTCTTCGCGGAATAGGCTGAAGAGCGAGGCGATCAGGCTCGGATAGGAGAGCGACGCTGGCGCCTTGCGTTTTGGCGGCAGCGCCTTGAGCAGCACCACGGCGATGACGAGCGTCGCCGCTGCGGAGAGCAAATAGACCGCTCGCCAGCCCGAGAGATCGGCCGTCGCGCCGGCGACGACGCGGGCCAGCAGGATGCCGAGCACGATCCCGCTCGTCACCGCGCCGACCACCTGCCCTCGCTCCTCCGGCCGCGCCAGGCTCGCGGCGTAAGCGACGAAGGCCTGCGTCACCACGGCTAGGAAGCCCATCACTGCCATCGCCGCGAGCAGCATTGCGCCCGTGACCGAGACGGCGACGCAGATCAGCGCCGCGACCGAGAGCAGGGATTGCAGGACGACGAGCTTGCGGCGGTCGACGAGGTCACCGAGCGGCACCAAGAGGATCAGCCCGAGCCCGTAGCCGACCTGCGTCGCGCCGACGACCAGACCGACCGTCGCCCGCGACAGCTGGAGATCGTCGGCGATGATGTCGAGCAATGGCTGGGCGAAATAGGCGTTGGCGACGGCAAGCCCGCTCGCCACCGCGAAGAGCAGGATCATGCCGGCGGAAATCGGTGCTGTTGGAGGCAATGGGCGCGCGTCAGCGCTCGCAGCGCCGGCCGGCGCCGCCTCAGGATCCAGTCGCATGGGCAGGTCTCCGCTGGAGGAGTTTCATTATGAAACTCATTGCGGAATAGCAGTGACGGTTTTATCTTGCAACCGATTGCCGTTCACGGAGCCTTGAGGAGAACCTCGTCGCCGATGGTCAAGCGCCGCAGCCTGGTGAGCGATTATTGCCCGAGCGCCCGGGCGCTCGACGCGATCGGCGACTGGTGGTCGATGCTGATCGTGCGCGACGCGTTCGACGGCATGACCCGCTTCAGCGAGTTCCAGAAGAGCCTCGGCATCGCCCGGAACATCCTCTCCGAGCGGCTGCGCACGCTGACGGCGCGCGGCATCCTCGAAACCGTCCCGGCTGCGGCAGGCGGCACGCGCCAGGAATACCGGCTGACCGCCAAGGGCCGCGACCTCTTCCCGGTGATGGTGGCGCTCAGGCAATGGGGCGAGCAGCATCTGTTCGCGCCGGGCGAGAAGCATTCTTCGCTGATCGAGCGCGACAGCGGCCGCAAGGTCATCCTGACCGTGCAGACCGAGGACGGCCGGCCGATCGGCGCGGATGAGGCCGTGATCCTGAAGGTACTCGAGACGGGTTGAGCCGAAACCGGCTGTTTCGATCGCTTCAGCCACGCCAGAAGGTCGAAATCGGCATCGGCCTGCGCTCACTTCGCAGCGGCCTTGCGTCCCTGACTCTGGCGCATGGCGAGGCTGGGCTTTATCGTTCGGCATTCCCCACGCACAGGACAGGCACGTGCCGATGGACAAGCGGGTCGAGACGCCGCCAGAGCAGGCGGCGCTTTCCCATGCCGATATCCGGTCGATCCTGACCGGGACCATGCTCGCCATGTTCCTGGCGGCGCTCGACCAGACCATCGTCGCGACCGCGATGCCGACGATCGGGCGCGAGCTCGGCGACGTCGCCCATCTGCCCTGGGTGGTGACCTCCTATCTGCTCGCCTCGACCGCAGTGACGCCGCTCTACGGCAAGTTCGCTGATATCCATGGCCGCCGGGTCACCATGCTGGGCGGCATCGTGATCTTCGTGATCGGCTCGGCCGCCTGCGCGCTCGCACCCTCGCTCTGGCTGCTGGTGGCCGCCCGTTTCGTGCAGGGGCTCGGCGGCGGCGGCTTGATCGCCATGGCGCAGACCATCGTCGGCGACATGGTCCCGCCCCGGGAGCGCGGCAAATACCAGGTCTATTTCGCCACCGTCTTCTTCTCCTCCTCGCTGCTCGGCCCGGTGCTGGGCGGCCTGATCGCCGAGGCGCTGCACTGGTCGGTGATCTTCTGGATCAACCTGCCGCTCGGGCTCGGCGCCTACTGGATGACCGATCGGGCGCTGAAGCGCCTGCCGCGGCATGAACGGCCGCACAAGCTCGACGTGCTCGGCGCGTTCCTGATGACCGGCGCGACGATGACCGTGCTGCTGGCACTGTCCTGGGGCGGCACGCATTATCCGTGGGCCTCTGCGCAGATCCTTGGCCTCGTCGCCGGCTCGTTCCTGCTCTGGCTCTGCTTCGCCTGGCGCCTGCGCAGCGCCGAAGAGCCACTGATTCCGCTCACGGTTCTCGCCAATCCGGTGGTCCGCAACGGCACCATCGCCGCCGGCTTCGGCATGGGCACCTTCATCGGGCTCACCATCTATCTGCCGCTCTATTTCGAGACCGTGGCGGGCCTGTCGGCCGCCAATTCCGGCCTCGGGCTGATTCCGTTGACCTGCGGCACGGTCCTTGGCGCGACCTCCTCGGGCCGGGCGATGGGCAAGCTGACACATTACAAACGCGTGCCGGTCGCAGGGCTCGTCGTCGCGCTCGCCGGCACGGCGGCGCTGATCGCCTATGGCGACCAACTGCCCTTGTGGGGCTTCGGGCTGGTGCTGGCTTTCATCAGCGTCGGCTTCGGCACGCTTTTGCCGGTCGCGACGGTCTCGATCCAGAACGCCGTGCCGATGCATCAGCTCGGCACCGCGACGGGGACCGCGAATTTCTTCCGCCAGATCGGCGGCGCGCTGATCGTCGCCATCTTCGGCGCTATCGTGCTCGGCGGGCTGGGTGCGAGCGGCGTCGGGCTCTCGGCCGAGACGCTGAAGGCCGGCGCGGTCGATCGTGCGACCATGATCTGGCTGTTTCGTTACGTCTTTGCCGCGAGCTTCGCCGGATTCGCCCTGGCACTCCTCTTCCTGATACGCATGAAGGAGCTGCCGCTGCGCGGCGCGGCACTCGCTGCCGCCAAGGAGGTGGCCGGAGAGTAGCGGAACGTCGGCATTCGTCGCGCGTTTGCCGCAAGCCCGTCACAGAGCGGCGTCAGCTTTAAACCGTCGCGTCAGAGGAGTGCGCCATGTCCGATCTCGTCGTCATCGTCTATCCGACCGAGGCCAAGGCCGAGGAAATGCGGCAGAAGATCATCGGCCTGCAGAAGGAATACCTGATCCAGATCAGCGATGCTGCGATCGCGGTGATGCACGAGGGCGGCAAGATCAAGCTCAACCAGCTGCTCAACACCACGGCGCTTGGCGCTGCCTCGGGCGGCTTCTGGGGCCTGCTGATCGGCGCGATCTTTCTGATGCCGATCTTCGGCGCGGCGCTTGGTGCCGCCTCCGGTGCGCTCGGCGGGGCTCTCACCGATTATGGCGTCAATGACGGCTTCATGAAGGAGCTCGCCGCCAATCTGCAGCCGGGCAATGCCGCGCTCTTCGTGCTGATCCAGAAGATGACCGGCGACAAGGTACTTGAAGCGCTGAAGGGCACCGGCGGTGTCGTGCTCAAGACCTCGCTCGACCATACGCAGGAGCAGAAACTGCGCGATGCGCTCGCGGCTTCGCCGGCAGCGCAGCGACAGGAGTTGGCGCCTGCATCGACCGAGCCGACGCCGAATCCGATTCCTGGTGCGTGAAAGCGCATCACCGCGCAAACCTGACGATAGCCTCGCGCTTATCGCCGCTTGAAAGCCTGCTTGGCGATGGTGAGCGCGACCGTGCGGCCGGTTTCGGTTGAGCCTTCCATGCTGTGCGCCTTCAGCTCGGCGCCGATGCCCGTCAACCGCAAACCGGCGGGGTCGTCGGGCAAGCTCCAGCTCTGCGTGTCGGCGTGGAAGGCGAGCGGCAGGTCGAAGCGGCCGCCGGCGCCCGGCAGGAAGGCATTGATCTGGCCGACCGTGCCGGCCCTGGTCTGATCGAGCCTGACACGGTAGAGCGCTCGCCGGCCGCTCAGATCGAGCTCGACGCCGACGACGAGATGCTCGGCCGGATGGCGGGTGAAGGCGCTGGTCGAGGAGACGCTGCGACGGTCGATCGTCGCGTCAGCCGTCATGCGCACGACACCGCTCGCATCGGTGGACAGGCGCTGGCCTGCCTCCGGCGCGCTGGCCTCGGCCTCGGAGCCGATCGCGACCCGGAGCGCCTGGCCGGCGATCGGCTTGCCGGCCTCGTCGACGAGCTTCAGCGTCAGGTTGACCGGCTCGGCGCGCACCTGCTGCGCGGAGAGAGTGAAGATCGAGAGGGCCGCGGCGCTCAGGAGGGCCTTCATGGGCTCCGCCTCGTTGGCTTCAATCGCGCAACAGCTCGTTGATGCCGGTCTTGGCACGGGTCTGGGCGTCGACCGTCTTGACGATCACGGCGCAGTAGAGCGAGGGGCCGGGCGTGCCGTCGTTCAGCGGTTTGCCCGGCAGCGAGCCGGCGACGACCACCGAATAGGGCGGCACCTTGCCGATATGGACCTGCCCGGTGGCGCGGTCGACGATCTTGGTCGTGGCCGAGATGAAGACGCCCATGGCCAGCACCGAGCCTTCGCCGACGACGACGCCCTCGACCACCTCGGAGCGGGCGCCGATGAAGCAGTTGTCCTCGATGATGGTCGGATTGGCCTGCAGTGGCTCGAGCACGCCGCCGATGCCGACGCCGCCAGACAGATGCACGTTCTTGCCGATCTGGGCGCAAGAGCCGACCGTCGCCCAGGTGTCGACCATCGTGCCGGAATCGACATAGGCGCCGATGTTCACGAAGGACGGCATCAGGATGACGTTCGGCCCGAGATAGGAGCCCTTGCGCGCCGCGGCCGGCGGCACGATGCGGAAGCCGGCGGCGCGGAAGCGGTTCTCGCCCCAGCCGGCAAACTTCGACGGCACCTTGTCCCAGAACACGCCCTCGCCGGGACCGTGCGCCATCACCTCATTGTCGGCGAGGCGGAAGGAGAGCAGTACCGCCTTCTTCAGCCACTGATTCGTGACCCATTCGCCGCCGGACTTCTCGGCGACGCGGGCCTGCCCGGAATCGAGCAGTTCGATCGCCTGCTCGACCGCCTCGCGCACGGCGCCCTTGGTGTTGATGCCGATCTCGGCCCGGTTCTCCCAGGCAGCGTCGATGGTGGCGGCGAGATCGGTCAGGGACATGGAGCGGCTCTCTCTCGTCATGGTCGGGCTTGTGCCGACCATCCACGTTTTGCGACGTGGATGAAAAGGGGAAGACGTGGATGCTCGGGACAAGCCCGAGCATGACGGGGGTGAGCGATGGCGGAAGCCTGCGGCCTCGTCAAGGCAAAGCGGGAACGCGCGCGGCGCGGGCGTGTTACAATGCGAACAGGCTTAACGCAGCGGAGGCGAAAGATGACCCGGGTCCTGCTCACTCTTCTCGCCCTCAGCCTCGCCGGTCCGGCGCTCGCACAAGGGCGGCTGCAGTCGCCGACACGCAATTGCGAGGCCAACCGCCAGAGCGTCATTGCCAATGGCGCGATCGTGCTCGGCACCGGCGGCTATACCTATGACCGCTTCGTGCGCGACCGCAGCTTCTGTCAGTTCGACGAAATGGCCGACCCAGCCTGGGTGCCGGCCCGCGACACGCCGCAATGCTTCGTCGGCTACCGCTGCAAGAGCGCCTCTCCCTGGGACGATTGAGACGGCCTCAAAAGCCCGTGCGCTGGCGGATCGCCGCCGCCAGCGTGCCGTCATCGAGATAGTCGAGCTCGCCGCCGACCGGAACGCCATGCGCAAGCTTGGTCACCTTGACCTGAAGATGCGTCAGCAGGTCGGTGATGAAATGCGCCGTGGTCTGGCCCTCGACCGTGGCGTTGAGCGCGAGAATGATCTCCTTCATCGCCGGATCCGAGGCCCGTGCCACCAGCGCATCGAGCGAGAGGTTCTCGGGCCGGATGCCGTCGAGCGCCGAGAGCACGCCGCCGAGCACGTGATAGCGCCCGCTGACCGCGCCCGAGCGCTCCAGCGCCCAGAGATCGGCGATATCGGCGACGACGACGATCAGGCTGTCGTCGCGGCGTGGATCGCGACAGAGCCCGCAGGGATCGCTGGTGTCGACATTGCCGCAGGTCGAGCAGACGACGATGCGCTCGCGCGCCACCGCCATCGCTTCCGCCAGCGGACCGAGCAATTGCTCGCGCTTCTTGACGAGGTGCAGTGCGGCGCGGCGGGCGGAGCGCGGGCCTAAGCCCGGCAGCTTGGCCAGGAGCTGGATCAGGCGTTCGATCTCGGGGCCGGCGATGGTGCGGGACATCGGCGCAACGTCAACCTTGGCATTCCCGCGTGGTCATCCCGGCCGCAGCGAAGCGGAGAGCCGGAATCCATGCCTGAACGCTGATCGGAAAGGCTCCGGCATGGATCCCGGGTCGAGCTGTGCTCGCCCGGGATGACAGCGCGGAGAACGGCATCAGAACAGCTTCATGCCGGGCGGGATCGGCAGGCCCCGGGTGACCTCGGCCATCTTCTCCTGCACGACGCGCTCGGCCTTGGTGCGGGCGTCGTTGCTGGCGGAGATGACGAGGTCCTCGAGGATCTCCTCCTCGCCCTGCACCATCAGGCTCGGGTCGATCTTCACTGATTTCAGCACGTTCTTGGCAGTCATCACCACCTTGACCAGGCCGCCGCCGGCCGAGCCCTCGAATTCGAGCGTCTCAAGCTCGGCCTGCATATCGGCCATCTTCTTCTGCATGTCCTGCGCCTGCTTCATCAGGCCCATCATGTCGCGCATGGCGGCGCTCCCTTCGTGTTCAATTGTCGGTCCAGAACTCGACGCCTTCGAAATCGGGCTCGCTGTCGTCGAAGAGCGGCTCGGCCTCGGGCAGATCCTCATCGCCGCCTGCTGCCGTGGTTGGCGCTTCGGCTTCCGGCTCGCGCGGATCGCGGACGTCGACGATGCGTGCGCCCGGAAAGCGTTCCAGCACGGCACGCACGGCGGGATGGCTGGCGGCATCGTTCTCGCGCTTGTCGCGCGCGGCCGCCGCCTGTTCGCGCAAGGTCGCGGTGCCTTCCGCGTTGACGACGGCGACAAGCCAGGTCTGGCCGGTCCATTCCTTCAGCCGCTTCGACAGATCGTTGGCGAGAAGGCGGTTGCCGCTCTCGGCCAGCGCGAACTCGATCCGGCCCTGCTCGAAGCGCACCAGCCGGATGTCGCGTTCCAGCGCCAGCTTCATGGTGATGTCGCGCTGGCGCGAGGCGAGCGCGACCAGATCTTCCAGGTTCTGCGGCTGCGGCAGGGCGCTGGCCCGCGGCTGTGCGACGGGCGCCGCGACCGGCATCGGATTGGCGCTGGCGAGCACCGGGCGGGCCGCGAGCGCGGTCGCGCCGCCGCCCGAGGGCGAGCGCGGGGCGGATGAGCCATTGCCGCCAAGGCTGCCGCCGCCATCGCGCAGCATCCTGAGCGCCTCGTCTGGCGTCGGCAGGTCGGCGGCATGGGCGAGGCGCACCAGCGCCATCTCGGCCGCCAGCACCGGCCGGTCGGCCTGGCGGACTTCGCCGATCGCCTTCAGCAGCATCTGCCAGGCCCGCGCCAGCACGCGGATCGACAGGCGCTGGGCGAAGTCGGCGCCGCGCAGCCGTTCGGCTTGGGAGAGGCTGTTGTCCTTGGCGGCATCCGGCACGAGCTTGAGCCGTGTCACCAGATGGCTGAACTCGGCGAGATCAGACAGCACCACCGCTGGGTCGGCACCGGCATCGTACTGCGCCCGCAGCTCGGTCAGCGCCCCGGCGATGTCGCCCTTCATCACCAGCTCGAACAGGTCGATGACGCGCGCCCGGTCGGAGAGGCCGAGCATGGTGCGGACCTCGTCCAGCGTGATCCTGCCGCCGGCATGGGCGATCGCCTGATCGAGGATCGAGAGCGAATCGCGCACCGAGCCCTCGGCGGCGCGCGCCACGGCAGCGAGCGCCTCTTCCTCGGCTTCGATACCCTCGGCCCGGCAGATCCTGTCGAGATGCCCGACGAGCAGGGCAGCATCGACGCGGCGCAGGTCGAAGCGCTGGCAGCGCGACAGCACCGTGACCGGCACCTTGCGGATCTCGGTGGTCGCGAAGATGAACTTGGCGTGCGGCGGCGGCTCCTCCAGCGTCTTCAGGAAGGCGTTGAAGGCGCCTCCCGAGAGCATGTGGACCTCGTCGATGATGTAGACCTTGTAGCGCGCGCTGGTCGGGGCGTAGCGCACCGCGTCGTTGATCTGGCGGACATTGTCGACGCCGTTGTTCGAGGCGGCGTCGATCTCCATCACGTCGATATGCCGGCCCTCGACGATCGCCTGGCAATGCACGCCGAACTGCGTCAGCTCGGTGGTCGGGGCGCCGCTGCCGTCGGCGTTCTGATAGTTCAGCGCCCGCGCCAGGATGCGCGCCGTCGTGGTCTTGCCGACACCGCGCACGCCGGTCAGCATCCAGGCCTGCGGGATGCGGCCCGCCGCGAAGGCGTTGGTCAGCGTCCGGACCATGGCGTCCTGGCCGATCAGGTCGCCGAAATGCGCCGGCCGGTATTTGCGCGCCAGCACGCGATAGCCGGTGGGCGCTGCTGCTGGGGCTGGCGCCGGAGCCATGCCGGGAAAACCCGGCTCGTCGGCAAGGACGGTCTCGTCGGTCATGCCCCTGCTTTCGCCAATCGCGGCGCGCCGGTCAACGCCGCTCTGTCATGGGCGGGCGCGAATGCGTCAGGAATATGAGGGAGGCGCAGCTCACGCACATGCGCAAAGATGACCTTGCGCAGAAGTAGGAGGTTGGACGAAGACCCGTTCGGTCTCGTTACGGCTGCTTCCTTCCGGACCTGACCGGGTTGGCGAGTGAGACGTCCCTCGCCAACCTCCCGCCGGCTATATCGTTGCTTTGGCGCGTGAGCGCAAGTCCGGCAAGGATGGTGCCGCTGCGACGGTCCGGCACAGGTGTTTCGGCATTGACTTGGGCTGCCCCATCCGCCATAAGCCCGCCATCTGCGCTGCCTATCGGCCGGCGCGGACCCTTTTTGCACGACAGGCCCTGCTGGCATCGGCTTTCTTATGAGGGCTACGCTCGCCGCGCCGATCTAGGCCCCCGGAGACGGACCGTGAAGAGAACCTATCAACCCAGCAAGCTGGTGCGTAAGCGCCGCCACGGCTACCGCGCCCGTATGGCGACCAAGGGCGGCCAGAAGGTCATCGCCGCCCGTCGCGCCCACGGCCGCAAGCGCCTGTCGGCCTGATGAGCTCAAGGCGCGCTTTCCAGGCGCGCCCGTTCCGGAAGACTGGCCAACCGCCATGCGCCTCGCCCGTCTGACGCAACGCAAGGACTTTCTCGCGGCGGCCGAGCACGGCCGCCGTTTTCGTTCGTCCGCCTTCACCGCGCAGGTGCTCGACAAGCCGGCCCAGGAAGGCCTGCGCCTCGGGCTGACCGCTTCGCGCAAGACCGGCAACGCCGTGGTGCGCAACCGCATCCGCCGCCGCCTGCGCGCTGCCGCTGCGCTCGCTCTGGCGGAGCAGACCAGCAAGCCTTGCGATCTCGTGATCGTCGCCCGGCCCGAAACCGTGAACGCCGCGTTCGCGGCAATGGTCGATGATATCGCGGTCGCGCTCGACCGTGCCCGCCCGAGCGGCGGCAAGCGCCGCCCCGATCGGCGCTCCCCTTCGCGCCCCGCCTCATAGTCGCCCGCCAGGGCCGCCAGCGAGACCGTTTTCAGACGATGATGATGAAAGAAGACAACCGCAACCTGCTGCTGGCGATCACCCTCTCGGTCGTCGTGCTGCTCGGCTGGCAGTATTTCTACGGCATGCCGCAGGCGGAGAAGCAGCGCCAGATCGCGCAGCAGAACCAGCAGACGCAGAGCCAGCAAGCGCCTGGCCAGCAGGCGACCCAGCCTCCCGGCGCCCCGGCTGCACCCGGTACGGCTCCGGGCACCGCGCCGGCGCAGCCCGGCCAGGCGCCGGTCACGGCCGCACCCGTCGCGACGACCCGCGAAGCTGCCCTCACCGCCGGTCCACGCCTCAGGATCGATACGCCCAAGATCGCGGGCTCGCTCGCGCTGACCGGCGCGCGCATCGACGACGTCTCGCTCAAGGCCTATCACGAGACCGTCGACCCGAAGAGCCCGATCATCGTGCTGCTCTCGCCGGCCGGTGGGCCCAACGCCTATTATTCCGATTTCGGCTGGGTCGCGGGGCCGGGCGCCGCCGTCCCGCTGCCGAACGCCACCACGGTCTGGACCGCCGACAGCGAGGTCCTGACCTCGGCCAAGCCGGTGACGCTGAGCTGGGACAACGGCCAGGGCCTGGTGTTCAAGCGCACCATCGCGGTCGACGACAACGCGATGTTCTCGATCCGCGACGAGGTCGAGAACAAGGGTGCGAACGCCGTCTCACTCTACCCCTACGGCCAGGTCGTGCGCGTCGGCAAGCCGGCGACGCTCGGCTACTACGTGCTGCACGAGGGCATGATCGGCTCGCTCGGCGAGCAGGGCCTGCAGGAATACACCTACGACGCCATCGACAAGGAGCCGGCGCTCGGCTCGGCGACGCATGGCAAGGCCTGGAAGGACGTGGTCGGCGGCTTCGTCGGCATCACCGACAAGTACTGGGCCGCTGCCGCGATCCCCGACCAGGGCAAGAAATACGAGGGCCGCTATTCCTCGGTGCAGACCGGTTCGGTGCGCACCTACCAGGCAGACTTCCTCGGCGAAGCGGTCAGTGTCGCACCCGGTGCTTCGGCCAGCGCCTCCTCGCGCCTGTTCGCCGGCGCCAAGGAAGTCTCAGCCATCGACGGCTACGAGAAGAACCAGGGCATCAAGCGCTTCGAGCTGATGATCGACTGGGGCTGGTTCTATTTCATCACGAAGCCGATGTTCTACGTGATGGACTGGGTCTACAAGCATGTCGGCAATTTCGGCATCGCGATCTTGGTCGTGACCGTCCTGCTGAAGGGCCTGTTCTTCCCGCTCGCCAACAAGTCCTACGCCTCGATGGCAAAGATGAAGGCGGTTCAGCCGGAGATGGTGGCGATCCGCGAGCGCTATGCTGACGACAAGATGAAGCAGCAGCAGGCGCTGATGGAGCTGTACAAGACGCAGAAGATCAACCCGCTCGCCGGCTGTTGGCCGGTGCTGGTGCAGATCCCGGTCTTCTTCGCGCTCTACAAGATCCTGTTCATCACCATCGAGATGCGGCACGCGCCGTTCTATGGCTGGATCCGCGACCTCGCCGCGCCGGACCCGACCAATCTCTTCAACCTGTTCGGCGCCCTGCCGTTCACGCCGCCGGCCATGCTGCATCTCGGCATCTGGCCGATCCTGATGGGCGTGACGATGTTCGTGCAGATGAAGATGAACCCGGAGCCGCCGGATCCGGTCCAGAAGATGATGTTCACCTGGATGCCGGTGTTCTTCACCTTCCTGCTCGGCTCGTTCCCGGCCGGCCTGGTGATCTACTGGAGCTGGAACAACCTGCTCTCGATCCTCCAGCAGGGCTTCATCATGCGGAAGCACGGCGTCAAGATCGAGCTGTTCGACAACATCAAGGCGATGTTCGGCAAGAAGCCGGCGACTGCGGCGGCGACCCCGGCTGTGCCCGCTCCCGGCAAGCCGGCGAACAGCAACAAGAAGTGAGGGCAGCGAATGGCGAGTAGCGAATGGCGAATGGATGAGCTTCCATTCGCTACTCGCCATTCGCCATTCGCTTGAATCCATGCCTCTGCCCGATCCGAAAACCCGCCATCCGATCGCCGGCTGGAAAGGCACCGCCTTCCTCAAGGCCGTCGTCGACCACCCGCTCGTCGAGGTCGGCGACTACTCCTATTACGACGACTCGCGCGGCCCGGAGCATTTCCTCGCCCGCTGCGTGCGTTATCATTTCGACTTCATCGGCGACCGGCTGATCATCGGCAAGTTCGTCGCCATCGCCCAGGCGGCGCAGTTCATCATGAACGGCGCCAATCATCCGATGGGCGGCTTCTCGACCTATCCGTTTGGCATGTTCGGTTTCGAGAATGTGCCGGATTTCACGTGTGACGGCCTCGGTTTGCGCGGCGATACCGTGATCGGCAGCGATGTCTGGATCGGCCGTGAGGCGGTGATCATGCCCGGCATCACCATCGGCGACGGCGCTATCATCGGCACGCGGGCGCAGGTTTCCCGCGACGTTCCGCCCTATGCCGTCGTCGTCGGCAATCCAGGCCGCGTCGTGAAGACGCGCTTCCCGTCGGAGGTGGTCGCGGCGTTGCTCGAAATCCGCTGGTGGGACTGGGAGCCCGAGAAGATCGCCCGCAACCTGCCATTGATCGCCGGTGCGGACATCGACGCGCTGCGCGCCGCCGTGTAAGACCTCGATCCATCCTCAGCCCTCATCCTGAGGAGCAGCCTTCAGGCTGCGTCTCGAAGGATGCTTCCGGAGCGCACTGGACCATCCTTTGAGACGCCGCTATCGCGGCTCCTCAGGATGAGGGCTTCTGTTTTCAGACTAGGCAGAAGCCATGACCGCCAGCACGACCACGCCCTTCACCGCCGACGAGCTCGAGACCGCCCGAAAACTGTTCGAGGGGCCGTGGGACTTCGTCTGGGCCTCGACCAAGATCGACGACCTGCCGCCCATGGTCGGGCAGGAGATCGCCTTCGCCGGCCGCTCCAATGTCGGCAAATCGAGCCTGATCAACGCGCTGACCCGCCGCAACGCTTTGGCGCGGACCTCGCACACGCCGGGCCGCACCCAGCAGCTCAATTTCTTCCGCCAGGTCGATCATGACGAGCGCCTGACCATCGTCGACATGCCCGGCTATGGCTATGCCGCCGTCGGCAAGGAGAAGGTCGCGGCCTGGACGCGGCTGATCCACGATTATCTGCGCGGCCGCGCCAACCTGATGCGCGTCTACGTGCTGATCGACGCCCGCCACGGCATCAAGGACGTCGACGGCGCCGTGCTGGAGACGCTCGACAAGGCCGCCGTCAGCTATCAGGTCGTGCTGACCAAGGGCGATGCGCTGAAGCAGGCCGACCAGTCCTTCATGGCCGAGGCGACCTATGACGAGATCAAGCGCCGTCCGGCCGCTTTCCCCGAGGTGCTGCTGACTTCCAGCGAGAAGGGGCTCGGCATTCCCGAATTCCGCGCCGCGATCGCGCGGGCGCTGGCGGAGCGAGCCTGACGGCTTGAAGCGTCATTGCGAGCGAAGCGAAGCAATCCAGGGTGGCTCGCTCCACGGCCACGGGATTGCTTCGTCGCTTCGCTCCTCGCAATGACGGTTGAATGAGATTGCGGCGGCGCAATTTCGAACTTGCCCGGCAAGGGGACGACAAGCGCGGCTGAAAACCCCATCTTGCTGTCGGGCGGCGTTGCCGCCCGCAAGTTTGGAGCAGTCCCATGTCCGCAGCCACTGAGGCTTTGGCCCAACCTCTTCGCAACGAGGCGCTCGACGCCCCCATCCATATCGGCGCGGTGAGTTTGCGCGTCCGTGATCTTGCCGGGCTGACCGCCTTCTACCGGGATTCGATCGGGCTCTCGGTCCTGAGCCAGGATGCGGAGCGCGTCGTGCTTGGCGCCGGCGGCGAGCCGCTGGTCAAGCTCGAAGCCGGCGCGCAGCGTCCGTCCTCGGCCGCCGGCCTGTTCCACATGGCGATCCTGCTGCCGTCGCGCCGCGACCTCGGCAACTGGCTGCGGCACGCGGCCGAGACGGGTGTTGGGCTGGAGGGTGCCTCGAACCATCTCGTCAGCGAAGCGCTGTATCTCTCCGACCCCGAGGGCAACGGTATCGAGATCTATCGCGACCGCAGCCGTCCCGAATGGCCGCGCCTTGATGGCGGCCGGCTCAAGATGGCGACCGAGCGGCTCGATCTCGACGCGCTGCTGCGGGACGCTGACGATCGCGCTTATGCCGGAATGCCTGAGGGTACCGTGATGGGCCATGTCCATCTGCGCGTCGGCGATGTCGCGCGGGCCGAGGGCTTCTATCGCGATGCACTCGGCTTCGAGGTGACTGTGCATTATCCCGGCGCGAGCTTCATGGCGACCGGCGGCTATCACCACCACGTCGCCGCCAATACCTGGCACAGCCGCGGCGCCGGTCCGCGCCGGGACAGTGAGGCGGGTTTGTCGAACTTCGAGCTGGTCGCGCGCGACGATGAGGCCCATGCCGCGCTGAGCCGGCGCATGGCGGCTGCTGGCGGGGATGCTGGATCGGTCGTCGATCCCTGGGGCAACCGGATCACGCTTCGGCGCTGAGCCTCTCAGCGCGTCAACAGATGGGTCCGGCGGGTGCCGCCGGCATCCGGCCGAAAACCCATCACCTCCCAGAAGGCGCTGGCGCCGGCATCGGCAGCATTGAGCGACAGGCTGGGTGCCAGCGCGAGACCCTGCTGGATCAGCGCGCTGGCGAGCGAACGGCCGACGCCTTCGCGCCGGTAGCCCGGCCGGACATAGACATGGCGGATGCGCAGCAGGTCGGGAGCCGGATCATAGGGATCGGGTGTCACGGCGCCGATCGCTGCCAGCTCCCCGCCGCGATAGACCGCAAGGAGCGTGTTGCGCTCGTCCTGGCCTTCGTAATGGCCGGCGTCCCATTCTTCGAGGATACCCTCGACGAAGCGATAGCCCTCGGCCGCCGCTTCGGCTTGCAAGGCAGGCAGATCATCCGGCAGGGTTTCGCTCAGCCGGACGATCTGCAGGTTCGTTGGAATCACAGCCCCTCGAACAGCGCGCTGGAGATATAGCGCTCGGCGAAGGAGGGGATGATCACCACGATCGTCTTGCCGGCATTCTCCGGCCGGGCGCCGACTTCCAGCGCCGCAGCGACGGCCGCACCCGAGGAGATGCCGGCTGGGATGCCCTCGGCCTTGGCGAGCGCGCGCGCGGTCTCGAAGGCAGTCTGGTTGCCGACGGTGACGACCTCGTCGATGACGCCGCGGTCGAGGATGCCCGGGACGAAGCCGGCGCCGATGCCCTGGATCTTGTGCGGACCGGGCTGGCCGCCCGACAGGACCGGCGAATCCTCTGGCTCGACCGCGACCATCTTCACCGAGGCCTTCTTCGCCTTCAGCACCTGGCCGACGCCGGTGATGGTGCCGCCGGTGCCGACGCCGGAGATGACGATGTCGACCGCGCCGTTGGTGTCGTTCCAGATCTCCTCGGCCGTGGTCTTACGGTGGATCGCCGGATTGGCCGGGTTCTCGAACTGCTGCGGGATGATCGCACCCGGAATCTCAGCTTTGAGCTCCTCGGCCCTGGCGACGGCGCCGCGCATGCCGCCGGGGCCGGGCGTCAGTACCAGCTCGGCGCCGAGGAAGGCCAGCATCTTGCGGCGCTCGAGCGACATCGTCTCGGGCATGACCAGGATCAGCCGGTAGCCGCGCGCGGCAGCGACGAAGGCGAGCGCGATACCGGTATTGCCCGAGGTCGGTTCGATCAGCGTGCCGCCGGGCTTGAGCGCGCCGGAGGCTTCGAGCGCGTCGATCATGGAGACGCCGATTCGGTCCTTGACGCTCGAGATCGGATTGAAGAATTCGAGCTTGGCCAGGATCGTCGCGTCGACGCCGCGCTCGGCCGGCAGGCGGTTCAGGCGCACCAGCGGGGTATCGCCGATCGTGTCGGTGATCGAGTCATAGACGCGGCCGCGGCCGGGGACATGGGCGGGCTTCTGCGCTGCATCGGCCATGGCGGCCTCCCTTGCTGGTGATCTTGGATCGAGAACTTGCGCTCAGGCTAGCATCAAATCACAGAATTTGTCGAGGAATTACAGATTTAACATTTCATATTGTGAAATCTGTATCGATCGCTGGTTTCCCGGTTGCGGCGCGCTCGTCAGCCTCGCGGCAGAGATCGGCCACAGTGACCGCGTCGAGCCTGGCGAGCCAGGCATCCATGGCCTGCTGCATCATCGGGTCGACCACCACGTCCACCAGAGCGGAACGCGGCAGCGGCGGCAGGGTTTCGTCGGCACTGGCCTGCATGGCGGCGCGCACGATCTCGCCGGCGGTGATGCGGCGGCGTTCCCGCGCCAGCTCGTAGCCGCCGCGCGGTCCGCGCACACCCTTGAGGATGCCGACCCTGACCAGCGCCTGCAGCACGGTTTCGAGATGGCGCGGCGGCAATTCGTGCCGCGCCGCCAGCGCCTTGGCTGCGACCGGGGTCGGGCGGGCGTGCAGGGCGATGTCGACCACGGCGGTGACGGCAAGCAGGCTGCGGCGCGAGAGCTGGATCATGCCTTGCCTCCGGCCACCTGCCGCGGAGCGGCGTCGCTCACCCCGGTCGAGCCGAATCCGCCGGCGCCGCGCGTGGTCTCAGAGAGCTCCTCGACCTCGATGACATCAGCCTGCAGCACGGCAGCGACGACGAGCTGGGCGATGCGGTCGCCATGCGCAATGGTGAAGACCTCTTGGCCGTGATTGATCAGGATGACCTTGACCTCACCGCGATAATCCGCGTCGACCGTACCGGGCGTATTGAGCAAGGTGACGCCGTGGCGCAGGGCGAGACCAGAGCGCGGCCGGACCTGCCCTTCCGTCCCTTCCGGCAATTCGAGCACGAGTCCGGTCGGCACGAGCAGGCGCTGGCTCGGCTCGAGCCGCAGCGGCCCGTCGGGCAAGGCGGCGCGCAGGTCGAGTCCGGCGGCTCCCGGCGTTTCATAGGCCGGCAGCGGCAGGTCCTGGGCGTATGGCAGGCGCCTGATGCGGAGCGTCGCCATCGATCTCAGCCCTTCTGCGCCAGCAGGTCGGCGAAATGCGCGACGAGACGCGTCGCCACGTCCGCCTTGGGCAGGGTCGGCCAGGTCTCGACGCTGTCTGTGGTGACGAGGTGGACGGTGTTGACGTCGCCTCCCATCACGCCGGTGCCGCCGACATCATTGGCCACGATCAGGTCGCAGCCCTTCTTCGCCAGCTTGGCGCGGGCATAATCGACGACGTTCTGCGTCTCCGCGGCGAAGCCGACGACGAGGGCGGGCCGGTCGATCTCGCGCGCCGCGATGGTGGCGAGGATGTCGGGGTTCTCGACCAAGGCGAGACTGGGCGGCTTGCTGCCGTCTTTCTTCATCTTCTGACCGGCGGCGTCGGCGGTGCGCCAGTCGGCGACCGCGGCGGCGAAGATCGCAAGATCGGCCGGCAGCGCCGCTTCCGTCGCCGCCAGCATGTCGCGGGCGCTTTCGACATGGACCGTGTTGATGCCGGTGGGATCTGGAATGGTCACCGGGCCGGAGATCAGCGTCACCTCGGCGCCGGCGGCCGCCGCCGCGGCCGCGATGGCGTGGCCCTGTTTGCCGGAGGAGCGGTTGGCGATGTAGCGAACCGGGTCGATCGGCTCATGCGTCGGGCCGGAGGTGACGAGCACGCGCTTGCCCGCGAGCGGCTTCGGGCCGGAAGGCGCACCGCCCGGCAAGCGGCCGAGGAAGCCGATCGAGGGTGAAGGCCGGGTCTCGCCGGCGAGCGCCAGTTCGATCGCGGCCAGGAGCTCGTGCGGCTCGGCCATGCGGCCAGGCCCGCTCTCGCCGCGCTCGGCCATAGAGCCGGAGTTCGGCCCGACCACGAGGACGCCGTCCTTCTGCAGCGTCGCCATGTTGCGCTGCGTCGCCGGGTGCTCCCACATCCGCGGGTTCATCGCCGGCGCGACCAGGATGCGCTTGTCGGTGGCGAGGAGCGCTGTTGACGCCAGATCGTCGGCATGGCCGTTCGCCATCTTGGCGAGCAGGTCGGCGGTGGCCGGGGCTACGACGAGCAGGTCGGTTGAGCGCGACAGCGCGATATGGCCGATATCGGCCTCGTCCGTCAGTGAGAACAGGTCGGTGAAGCATTTCTCGCCGGCGAGCGAGGACACCGCGAGCGGCGTGACGAACTGCTCGCCCGCTTTGGTCAGGATGCAGCGGCAGGCGATGCCGTGATCCTTCAGGCGCCGGATCAGCTCCAGGCACTTATAGGCGGCGATGCCGCCGCCGATGATCAGCAGGATGGAGCGGGAGGCGGACAAGGGCTTGGCTCCGGAAGGCGGGACGCGCAGTTTGGTAGCATCGGCCGGGCCGCGCTGTCATGTGCCGGCATTGGAGCCTGTCTGCTGTGCATGGTCACACGAGGGGCGCGTCAGCAGCGTATGTTGCAACCGCACCATGCGCTCGGCTAGTTGTTTTCGAGGCTCCCTTACGGTCACCCAGCGACGAAGGCATCCCGATGAAGAAGGTTTACCCCGACGCCAAGGCGGCTCTCGCCGGCGTCATCAAGGACGGCATGACCATCATGGCCGGTGGTTTCGGCCTCTGCGGCATTCCCGACATGCTGATCGAGGCGATCCGCGAGTCCGGTGCCAAGGACCTGACCTTCATCTCCAACAATGCCGGTGTCGACGGCGCTGGCCTCGGCGTCCTGCTCGAGACCCGCCAGATCCGGAAGATGATCAGTTCCTATGTCGGTGAGAACAAGCTCTTCGCCGAGCAGTATCTTTCCGGCCAGCTCGAGCTCGAATTCAACCCGCAGGGCACGCTCGCCGAGCGCATCCGCGCCGGCGGCGCCGGCATCCCGGCCTTCTTCACCAAGACCGGCGTCGGCACGCTGATCGCCGAGGGCAAGGAGGAACGCGAATTCGACGGCGAGCGCTACATCATGGAGCGCGGCCTCTTCGCTGACATCTCGATCGTCCACGCCTGGAAGGGCGACACCGAGGGCAATCTCGTCTACCGGAAGACGGCGCGCAACTTCAATCCGATGATGGCTTCAGCCTCGCGCCTCACGGTCGCCCAGGTCGAGCATCTGGTGCCCGCCGGTGAGATCGACCCAGACCAGATCCATACGCCCGGCATCTTCGTGAAGCGCATCGTGCACGTCGCCAACCCGGCAAAGCGCATCGAGCAGCGCACCGTGCGCAAGCGCGAAACGGCTTGAGAGGAGATCACGCACATGGCCTGGACCCGTGAACAGATCGCCGCTCGCGCCGCCAAGGAGCTGAAGGACGGCTTCTACGTCAATCTCGGCATCGGCATCCCGACGCTCGTCTCGAACTACATTCCGGATGGCATGAGCGTGCAACTCCAGTCGGAAAACGGCATGCTCGGCATGGGTCCCTTCCCCTATGAGGGCGAAGAGGATCCCGACCTGATCAATGCCGGCAAGCAGACCATCACCGAATTGCCGACGACGAGCTATTTCTCGTCTTCGGATTCCTTCGGCATGATCCGCGGCGGCCATATCGACCTCTCCATCTTGGGGGCGATGCAGGTCGCCGAGAATGGCGACCTCGCCAACTGGATGATCCCCGGCAAGATGGTGAAGGGCATGGGCGGCGCCATGGACCTCGTCGCCGGCGTCAAGAAGGTCGTCGTGGTGATGGAGCACGTCGCCAAGAACAAGGACGGCTCGGAATCGCCGAAGCTGCTCAAGGCCTGCGATCTGCCGCTGACCGGCGCCGGCGTCGTCGACATGGTGATCACCGATCTCGGCGTCTTCTCGATCGACGAGAACGGCGGCGGCATGACCCTGATCGAGCTCGCCGAGGGCGTGACGCTCGATGAGATCAAGGCCAAGACCGAGGCGTCGTTCAAGGTCGCGGTCTGAGGGCGGCGTAGTCCGCTCCTGCCGTCATTCCGGACAAGCCGCGTAGCGGCGCAGTTCCGGAATCCATCGAAGGGCGGTGCGCTCTACGATGGATTCCGGCGCTCCGCTTCGCTACGGCCGGAATGACGATGAAGTGGAGTTACGTCTTACGTTGCCTCAGCACAGAGCCGCGCCAGCGCCTCGGCGAAGGCGCGCGCGGCCGGGCCCATCGCCTCGTCGAGGCGGTGGGCGAGATAGGCTTCGGCTGGAAGCTGGGCATTGCGGCCGAGCGCTCTGGTCGCGACCCTGACCAGCCTGCCCTCAGTGAGATCGCGCTCGATCAGCCAGTGTGGCAACCGGCCCCAGCCGAGTCCGGCCAGGATCATCGCATGCTTGGTGTCCTGCCCGGTGACGCGGCAGGTCTGCGGCGAGAGCACGTTGAAATCCTGTGTGCCCGAGATCGGCGTCGGGTCGATCTGCACGATCTGGAGATGCAAGGCGAGCTCGGAGCGCGACAGGACGCGCCCGTCACCGGCCCGGGCAAGCGGATGCGTCGCCGCGACGACCGCGATGGCCTCGATACTCGTCAGCGCCTCGATCGCGATGCGCGGATCGCGGAAATTCTCGCCGACCGTGATCGCCAGCGCGCTGCGTCGCTCCAGCAGGGCGGCGATCGGTCCGCCCAGCGGCTCGATGGCGAGCCGGATCGTGACCGATGGATAGCGCTCGCGTAGGCCCGCGAGCGCTGCGCCGATCAGTGGAAACGGGAACAGGACGTCGATCGTCAGCGCAAGCTCGATCTCGACGCCCTTGCTGAGGCCATGCGCGCGGGCCTTCAGCGCGCCGACGCGCAGCAGTACCTCCCTGATGTCGGTGAGGAGCGCCCGCCCCTCCGCTGTCAGGGCCGGCCGATGGCCGGAGCGGTCGAACAGGGAAAGACCGAGCTGCGCCTCGAGATTGGCGATGGCATGGCTGATCGCCGATTGCGCCCGCGACAGGCGCGTCGCCGCCGAACGGAAACTGCCGGCTTCGGCCACGGCGGCGAAGATGCGCATCTGGTCGAGGGTGAGGGCATCGAGCATGATCGATTTCCTTGATCGACTCGATGCCAATTATCTCACTTCCAACGATCGATGAGAACGCACATCTCCGGGCGACGCCGCTGTGTCACCAAGGAGCCGAGCATGACCGACCGCCCAATCCAGGTCACTGTTGCAAAGCCTCGCGTATGACGACGGTTGCAGCAGGGTCCAGTGTCAGGACGGATTGGCTCGCCGTCTCCGTCGTCGTCGCCGGCGGCATCGTCGCGGCGCTGCAGATCGGCAAGGCTGCGATCGCGATGCCATTGGTGCAGGCCGAGTTCGGGCTCGACCTTGCGACGCTCGGCTGGCTCGCCTCGATCTTCGCCGTGCTCGGCATGGTCGGCGGCATCCCGGTCGGCACCCTCGCCATCGGCCTCGGCGCGCGGCGCGTTCTCCTCTTCGGCCTGCTGGCCGTTACGTTTGGCGCCTTCCTCGGCGCGGCGGCGCCGCGCTTTCCGATGCTGCTCGCCTCGCGCGTGATCGAGGGCCTCGGCTTCCTGCTGATCACCATCGCCGGGCCGGCCATATTGCAGCGTGTCGCCAGTCCCGCGCAGCGCGACATCGCCATGGCATTGTGGAGCTGCTTCATGCCGACCGGCATCGCACTCGCCATGCTTGCCGGGCCCTGGCTCACCGACTGGCGCATGATCTGGCAGGTCACTGGCGCTCTTGCAGTCGTCGCGATCGCGTTCACTTTTTTCGCTGTGCCGCAGGTCGATGGTGGCGGGCGTACCTCCCTGGCAGCCTTGGCGGGCGATGCCGGCGCGGTGCTGAGCGCGCGTGGCCCGCTGCTGCTCGCACTCACCTTTGCGCTTTACGCGCTGATGTTCTTCGCTTTGTTCAGCTTCCTGCCGGTGCTGCTGATGCAGCGCATGCAGGTCTCGCTCGCGACTGCTGGTGTGCTCGGTGCGCTCGCCAGCGCCGTCAACATCATCGGCAACCTCGCGGCCGGCATGCTGCTGGCGCGCGGCGTCTCGCGCATCGGCCTGATCGTTTTCGCCAGCCTGGTGATGGGACTGTCCGCACTCGGCATCTTCCTCGGCCTCTTGCCGGATTCCGCGACCTTCCTGCTCTGTGTGCTGTTCTCGATGGTCGGCGGCATCATCCCCACGACATTGCTCTCCTCGGCACCGGTGCTCGCGCCGACGGCGGCGCTGACCCCTGTCGTCGTCGGCCTGCTGATGCAGGGCAGCAATCTCGGCCAGGTCGTCGGGCCTGTCGCCATCGGCGGTGTCATCGAGGCATTGGGCTGGCCTTCGGCGACCGGGCTGGTCGGCGGCGCTGCCCTGCTCGCCATCTTGACGGCATTCGGCCTGTGCGGCGCGCTCAGCCGGGCAAGCTAGCTGAGCTCGGCGAGCCGCGGATCACTCTCCCAGCCGGCGCGAACGAGCTCCGGGACCTCATGCTCCTCCTCGGGATAGCCGAGGCAGAGATAGCCGATCAGTTTCCACTCCGGTGGGGTGCCGAGGATGCCGACAATCTCGGCGGGATCGAGGATCGAGACCCAGCCGAGGCCGAGCCCATGGGCGCGGGCGGCAAGCCAGAACTGCGTGATCGCTGCCACCACCGAATAGTCCAGCATCTCCGGCATGGTCCGCCGGCCGAGGCCGTGGCCTTGCGCCGTGCCGTGGTCACAGAACACCGCGAACTGCACCGGCGCTTCGTGCAGGCCCGCGAGCTTGAGGCGAGCGTAGAGCGCGGCGCGCTCGCCCTCGTAATCGGCCAGTGCCTGCGCATTGCAGCGGGAAAAGCTCGCCTGCACAGCGGCGCGCTGACCGGGATCGTCCACCCTCAGCCAGCGCCAGGGCTGCGAATAGCCGACCGAGGGCGAGAGCTGCATCAGATCGAGCAGCTTCGCCAGCAGCTCTTCAGGCACCGGCTCGCGGCGGAAACGTCGGACATCGCGGCGCCAGGCGATCAGCTCGTCGAGCTTGTCGCGGAAATCGTCGTCGAAGGTGGGGGGTGAGCTCACGCCCCCTCCCGCACCGCGATCGCATGAAAGAAGGAGCCGGAGGTCAGGCCGCGGCGGCTGCCGGCCGGAGCAGGGGCCGAGCCGTGCGGGTCCGTGACCATGGCGAAGGGCGGATCCTTGCCCTGCGAGATCACGGTCGCGTAGTGGAATTCGTGCCCACTCAGGCGGCTGCCCGCAGGACCGAGCGGCCCGTCGGCAGCGAGAAGCGCATTGCGATAACCGAGATTCATCTTGCGCTTGGCGAAGCTGGTCTCGACCGAGAGCAGCCCGGCCATGGCATGGCTGATACCGTCGGCATCGGTCAGGCTCTTGCCCAGCACCATGTAGCCGCCACACTCGCCATGGACCGGGCGAGTGCGGGCGAAATCGCGCAGCCCGTCGAGGAAACGCAAGGCGCCAGCGAGCCGGCCGGCATGTAGCTCGGGGTAGCCGCCCGGCAGCCAGCAGGCATCGCAGGCCTCTGGCGGCGCCTCGTCGGCGAGCGGCGAGAACGGTACGAGCTCGGCGCCTTCAGCCCGCCAGCCTATCTCGACATGCGGGTAGACGAAGCTGAAGGCGGCATCGCGGGCGATGGCGAGGCGCTTGCCGGGCGCCGGCAACGGGATCGTCTGATGTGTGGAAATCGGCAAAGCGGTCGCGCCGGCAGCGGCGACCACAGCGTCGAGGTTGACCGCGGCCGCGACGGCATCGGCAAGCGCATCGAGGCGCTGGTGCAGGTCCTCGGTCTCGCCGGCCTGGACGAGGCCGAGATGGCGCTCGGGCAGGATCAAGCTCGCCTCGCGCGGCAGGGCGCCGAACACCGGCAGGCCGATCCTTTCCATGCCGGCGGCGGCCAGCCGGCGATGGCGCTCGCTCGCGACCTTGTTGAGGATCACCCCGGCGACGCGGATGCGCTTGTCGTAGAGCATGCAGCCGAGCGCGATCGCACCGGCCGATTGCGCCTGGCCGGAGACGTCGACGACCAGCACGACAGGCCAACCGAGCAGGGCGGCGATGTCGGCACTGGCGCCGGTATGGCCGTCGCGGCCCGGCACGCCGTCGAACAGCCCCATCGAGCCTTCCGCGATGACGATGTCTGTCGCTTCGGCTGCCCCGGCTGCGACCTGTGCCAACAAGGTATCCGGCATCGCATAGCTGTCGAGATTGGCGCTGGGCGCGCCTGTCGCAGCGGCGTGGAAGGCCGGGTCGATATAATCAGGCCCGCATTTCAGCCCGCGTACCCTGAGGCCCCGGCGGACCAAGGCGCGTTGCAGCCCGAGCGTGATCGTGGTCTTGCCCGAGCCGGAGCGCGGCGCGGCGATGAGGATTCCACGGGCTGTCATCAGCACTCTTTCTCGTCATTGCGAGGAGGCGCAGCCGACGAAGCAATCCAGGGCGGCAGAGGGCGACGCTGGATTGCTTCGCTGCGTTCGCAATGACGCTCAGCCATCAGATGCCGCCCCCGGGCCGGAAACGGCGATCATAGCCGGTCGAATAGAGCGCGCTTTCTGCGAAGTCGGCGCTCGCCAGCGCCGGGCCGACCAGGATCAGGGCGGTCCGCTCCAGCTCTGCCGCCCGCACCTGGTCCGCGATATCGGACAGCTGTCCGCGCAGGATGCGCTCCTCCGGCCAGGAGGCGCGGAAGACGATCGCGACCGGACAATCTGCGCCGTAGAAGGGCGTGAGCTCGTCCACGACCTGCTCGATCACATGGATCGAGAGATGGATGGCGAGCGTCGCACCTGATACCGCGAAGGTCGCGAGCTTTTCGGTGTCCGGCATGGCCGAGGCTCGGCCGGAGGTGCGCGTCAGCACCAGCGATTGCGCGACGCCGGGCAGCGTCAATTCGCGCTTGAGCGCCGCCGCCGCCGCGGCGAAGGCCGGCACGCCGGGTGTGATCTCATAGGGGATGCCGAGCTGATCCAGCCGGCGCATCTGCTCAGCCGTAGCGCTCCAGATCGAGATGTCGCCGGAATGCAGCCGGGCAACGTCCTTGCCGTCGGCATGGGCGCTCTGGATTTCGGCGATGATCGCGTCGAGGTCGAGCGGGGCGGTGTCGACGATGCGCGCGCCGGGCGGGCACCAGCCGAGCATCGCCTTGGGGATCAGCGAGCCCGCATAGAGGCAGACCGGGCAGGCGCCGATCAACGCGCGCCCGCGCAGGGTGATGAGGTCGAC
Organism: Allobosea sp. LjRoot237; assembly: GCF_964253285.1. NCBI lineage: Bacteria > Pseudomonadati > Pseudomonadota > Alphaproteobacteria > Hyphomicrobiales > Alloboseaceae > Allobosea > Allobosea sp. LjRoot237. Next base: position 4,991,601 of record NZ_CAXUQP020000001.1, on the reverse strand, counting down.
AGCGCCGGGGCCGGCTCCGATGAAATGGACGGTCACGCGGCGCTCCGGGCGAGAGCGCAAGTGACGCGTGCGGTAGCGATGCGCGGCTGGATCAGCGTGGCGCCCGGCCCGGCTGCGGCCAGCGCCGCCGCCTCCGCCACCGAGCCGACGCCGTAGAGGCCGGAGATCCGGGTCGAGCGCGTGGCGCAGGCCGCCTCGAAGCCGGCGAGTGCTTCGTCGGGGATGGCGACGAGGGTCAAGTCATGTGCCTGTGCCACGGCGGTCAGCCCGGGCTCGTCCCGGCGCGATGCCAGTGTTGCGAGGCGGCCGATAGCATCCGCCGACAGGCCGGCGGTGGCCAGCGTCTGCATCAGGCAGGCTTCGATGTCTGCCTCCGATGTACCTGGGCGCAGGCCGATGCCGGCGGTGATGCCGTTCACGGCTTCACCACCCGCCATTGCGTCACTGCCATGGCGGCGCGCCAGCCATGCATCGTCCCGATCGGATCGAGATGCGCGACGCCGATGCGGCGTAAGTTTCCACCATGGACGGCGAACAGCGCGGCAAGCCTGGCCTCGCCCTCGATCGTCACGGCGTTCGCAACCAGCCGGCCGCGCGGTTTCAGCGCCGCGAAAGCGACTTCGAACACGCCGGGATCGGTCAGCCCGCCGCCGATGAAGACGGCGTCCGGCGAGGCCTTGCCGGCGAAGCTCTCAGGCGCCTTGCCCTCGACCACCTCAAGCGGCGGCGCGCCGAGCGCGAGGCGGTTGCGGGCGATGCGGGAGGCGCGTTCCGGCCGCTCCTCGAAGGCGATGGCCCGGTTGTGGCGGTGGCGCAGGCTCCATTCGATGCCGACCGAGCCCGAACCGGCGCCGATATCCCAGAGCAGCTCGCCGGCGCGCGGCGCCAGCGCCGACAGCGTGATCGCACGGATATCGGCCTTGGTGAGCTGGCCGTCATGCTCGAACCAGTCGTCGGAGAGGCCCGTCGCCAGCGGCAGGATGCGGGCATCGCGGCTGGCGACAACGCTGATCGCCAGCATGTTGAGCGGCACGATGCCGTCGAGCGCGAAAGCATCGGCACGTGCCTGCCGGATGCGCTCGCTTGGGCCGCCGAGCGATTCGAGCACGGTGATCGAGCTCTCGCCGAAGCCGCGCGCGCTCATCAATTGCGCGACGGCGAGCGGCGTCGAATCATCCCAAGACAGGGCCAGTACCCGCGCGCCCGGCTGCAGATAGGGGATGATCCTTTGCAGGGCGCGGCCGTGCAGCGAGACCAGCCCGCATTCCTCCTGCGGCCAGCGCATGCGGGTGCAGGCCATCGAGAAGGAGGAGAGCTGCGGGATGACGCGCATCTCGGCCGCCGGCACCGCCTTGGTCAGGCCGGCGCCGATGCCGTAATGGAACGGGTCGCTGGTCGCGAGCACGCAGATGGCGCGGCCGCGCTCGGCCAGAATCGCCGGCAGCGCGTTGCGGAAGGGCTGCGGCCAGGGCCGCGCCTCGCCGGGGACATCGCCGATCAATTTGAGATGACGCTCGCCGCCGAAGACGATCTCGGCGCTTTCCAGCGCGGCCAGCGCTTCGGCGCAGAGACCGGCGCGGCCATCCTCGCCGAGCCCGACCAGCGAGAGCCAGGGCCCGGGCGGTGTGCTCGACAGTTTGGTCGATTCAGGCGAAAACTGTTCCATGACGGTCCTCATCCTCGGCGGCACCAGCGAAGCGGCTGCACTCGATCAGCTCCTGGCTGAACAGGCACCCGAAATTCGCGCCGTGATCTCGCTCGCGGGCCATACTTCCGACCCGCGCCCCTTGTCCTTGCCGACCCGCACCGGCGGTTTCGGCGGCATTGCCGGCCTCAGGCAATATCTCATCGACGAAGGCGTCGTCGCCGTCATCGACGCGACCCACCCCTTTGCCGCGATCATGCCTTATCATGCCGAGGCGGCCTGCAAGGCGGAAGGCGTGCCGCTGCTGGCGATCCGGCGTGAATCCTGGAAGCCGCAGGCTAACGATCGCTGGAAGAGCGTGCCCGACATCGATGCCGCCGTCGAGGCGCTCGGCGATGAGCCGCGTCGGGTCTTCCTGACCATTGGCCGGCTCGAATTGCCCCACTTCTTCGCCGCTCCGCAGCATCGTTATCTGATCAGGGTGATCGAGCCGGTGAACGACCTGCCGCTGCCGCACGCCAAGGTGTTGCAGCAGCGCGGCCCGTTCGAGGCCGAAGCCGAGGAAAAGCTGATGCGCGAGGAGGGAACCGAGGTCCTGGTCAGCAAGAATGCCGGCGGGCCGATGACGCTCGGCAAGCTCGTGGCGGCGCGCCGGCTCGGGCTTCCGGTGATCATGGTCGAGCGGCCGCCGAAGCCCGATGTCGAGACCGTCGAGCATATCGATCAGGTCCTGCCATGGCTGGTGGCGCAGGGGCTCTTCGTCACCGAGCGCGGCGTATAGACGATCGGGCTTGCACCCTCGCGGGAGATCAGCCGCGTCGCGCTGGCACCGATCATCACCAAAGTCGCCATGTCGGCGCTTTCGGCTGCCGCTACGGCTTCCGTGAGCGTCAGGATACGCAGGCTCTCGTCGGATCGCCCGACGGCGCGGGCGAAGATCACTGGCGTCTCGGCCGCGCGGATCGTTGCCGCCAGCTGCAGCGCCTTGCCGAGCTGCCAGGGCCGCGCCTTCGAGATTGGATTGTAGAGGGCGATCACGAAATCGGCTGTGAGCGCCGCGGAGAGCCTGGAGGTCACGATCTCCCAGGGCTTGAGATTGTCCGAGAGCGAGATCGCGCAGAAATCGCCGCCGAGCGGTGCGCCGGCCTTGGCCGCCGCCGCCAGCATGGCGGTGATGCCCGGCTCGACGGTGATCTGGAGCTTGCGCCAATCCGGCTCGCCCGCTTCGACCGCCTCGAATACCGCCGCCGCCATGGCGAAGACGCCGGGATCGCCGCCGGAGACGACCGCGACGGCTTTCCCTTCAGCGGCAAGCATCAGCGCATGCCGGGCACGCTCGACCTCGACGCGGTTGTCGGAGGCGTGCTTGGTCTGGCCGGCGCGTGCTGGCACGCGGTCGAGATAGGGCCCGTAGCCGACGAGATCGCTCGCGGTTTCGAGCGCGGCCAGCGCCGAGGGCGTGAGATAACGCGCCTCGCCGGGGCCGAGGCCGATAATGGCGAGCGAGCCGCTCACAGCCGCCGTCCTTCGCCGGGGACGAGGATCATCGAGAAATAGGGCGCCTCGTCATCGCCCTTGTCGGCGAGGCGGGTCACCACCTGCCCGGCCATGGTGGCGCGCTCGACATAGATGGCGCGGTTGATCAGCCCCGCCGCTTGCAGCGCACGGCGCACCTTGGGCAGGTTGCGGCCGAGCTTCATGATCACCGCCGCGTCGGTGTCGGCGAGGCGCCGCGTCAATTCGCCCTCGGCGAGCGTGCCCGGCACCACGGTCATTACGTCATCGCCCCAGCTGATCGGGGCCTCCGCGCGGGCCCAGGCGCCGGCCATGCCGGTCACGCCCGGTACCACCTCGGTCGGGAAACGATGGGCGAGGCGGCGCCACACATGCATGAAGGAGCCGTAGAAGAAGGGGTCGCCGTCGCAGAGCACAGCGACGCTGCGGCCTTCCGCCATCTCGCCGGCGAGCTGCTCGGCGGCCTCGTCGTAGAAGGCGGCGATGGGCCCGGTATAGCCTTCGTCCTCGACCGGCACCTCGATCGTGACCGGGAAGGCGAGCTCGATCTCGCGGGCCGGGTCGGGCGCGATGATGGCGTCAGCGGTGATACGGGCATTGCCGCGCCGGCCGCGCTTGCAGAAGTGGACCAGCCGGTCGGCCTTCAAGATGATATCACGGGCGCGCACGGTCATGTAATCGGGATCGCCCGGACCGAGCCCGACGCCGTAGAGCAAAGTGCGGGGCGCCTGATCGCTCACGCCGCTCACTCCTTGACCTGCGCCAGCGCGTTGACGGCTGCGGCTGCCATGGCCGAGCCGCCGCGCCTGCCGTGCACGACGAGGAAGGGCACGCGCCCGTCCTGAGCCAGCGCCTCCTTCGATTCCGCCGCGCCGACGAAGCCGACTGGGATGCCGATCACAGCGGCCGGTTTTGGCGCGCCCTCGTCGAGCATGTCGAGCAAGCGGAACAGCGATGTCGGCGCATTGCCGATCACGACGAGCGCGCCGGCGAGATGCGGCCGCCACAGCTCCATCGCCGCGGCCGAGCGTGTGGTGCCCATCTCTTCGGCCAACTTCGGTACTGAAGATTCGGGAAGCGTGCAGATCACCTCATTCTTCGCCGGCAGGCGCGTGCGGGTGACGCCGTCCGCGACCATGCGGGCATCGCACAGGATCGGTGCACCCTGCGCCAGTGCCGCCGCGGCGACATCGGCGAAGTCCGGCGACATCGCCACGTCCTTGGGCAGATCGGTCATGCCGCAGGCATGGATCATCCGCACGACCACGCGCTCGGCCGTACCCGAAAAACGCGACAGATCGGATTCGGTCCGGATGATGGCGAAGGAGCGCTCATAGATCGCTGCCCCGTCGCGGATATAGGCATGACGCGTGTTCAAACTCGGTACCTGTCTTCAACCAGTATGGGCGGCATCCAGCCGCGCGCGGATGTCCTGACCCGGTTCGAGCCGGCGCACAAGTTCTCTCAATGAAAGCCGGGCCATGGCGGCATCGTTGGCACCGCCTGCGACGATCACGTCATAGCGGCCGCCAGCGCCCACCAGCGTGAGATCGGCGCTTCCGGGATGGGCACAGGATTTGGCGCAGCCGGAGACGTGGAGGCTGAGGCCATGGGCCAGTAGCGGGGAGAGCGCGTCGGCCAGCACTGCGGCATCAGCTAACGCTGGAGCCTTGCCGCGCGCGCAGGCCGGTGCACCGGTGCAGGCCGAGACCGAAAGGCGCGGATCGTCCGGCTCGACGACGAGGCCCTCGCTTCGGAGAGCGGCTTGCAAGACGCCCGCTGCGTCGGGCCGGAGGCCGCAAAAGGCGAAGCCTCGCCAGGGCGAGAGCCTGATCTCGCGAACGCCAGCATCACTGGCGAGTGTGCCAAGCCGAACCAAGCCGTCCGTACCCGTCCGGCCGAAGGGCAGCCCAGCCAGCAGGGCGAACTGGCTATCCCGCTCGGCGACGAGGCCGATGGTGATGGGCTTGGGTCGAGCGGCCGGCGCAGCCATCGGCACAAGCCCGCATGAAGTGGCGAGCGTGGCCAGCCCTTCGGGATCGAGATCACGCATGCGGCGGATCTGGTCAGGGCTGCGGCGGCTCACGGTGACGAAACCGCCGAGCAGCTGCGCCGTGAGCACCGGCACCTCATCCCGTGCAACCGGCGCGAACCAGAGATCGCCCGGCAGGCCGAACGCGACCGCCTCGGCCGTGACGACGCGCAGTCTGAGATCCACAGCGAAGCTATCCAGTGCGAGCGCGCCGCCGCCATCGACGACGATCGAGAGCTTTGCCGGCAGCCCGGCGACGCCGCGACCGGCGCGCTCGACCGCTTCTGCCAGCACAGCGGCGTCGATCAGCTCGTCCGCTGCCCGGCCCGCGAGCGGCGAGGTCAGCACCAGCCGGTTCGGGCCATCGCCCTCGGCTTCGTCGACGAGACCGGCAGCCAGCAGATCATCCACCAGTGCCGGATGCGCCTCCGCGCGAATGCCGCGCAGCTGCAGATTGCCGCGCCCGGAGATCTCGATCTGGCCGTTGCCATGCCGGGCCGCCAACTCGGCGACACGAGCGAGCTGGTCCGGCGTCAGCGCATTGTGCGGCGGATGCAGGCGCACCAGCAGCCCGTCGCCGGTCAGCATCGGTCGCAAGGTGCCGGGGCACCAGCCACGCCGCATCGTCTCGCGGGCCGGGGCGCTCATTCGGCCGCCTCCTGCCCGGAGAGCATCGCCGCCGAGTTCGACCGGCTATGCCAGAGGCCGCGCTCCTGCGCCTCGGCGAGGCGCGAGCGGATCGAGGTGGCGGCAGGCGCATTCGCCTGTTCCAGCGCCTGCCAGACGGCTGCATCGCCGCAATAGGCCTGGAAGACCGCGTCGAACAGCGCGTCGGAGACCGCATCCGTGCTTGCCGCATAGACGAAGAGCGCATCGACCGCCTCCGCCAGCTCGGCCGCGCCGCGCCAGCCATGGGCAAGATGGCTCGCGATCCATTTGGGATGACAGAGCCGGCCATGGACGATGCGCGAGACGTCCTCGGCCAGCGTTCTGGCTCTCGGCTTTTCAGGATCGGAGGTATCGAGGCTGTAGAGCGCTGCCTTGCCGCCTTCAGCCTGCATCGCCGCGACGAAGCCGCCGATTACATCGGCGGCGCTGGTCGCTTCGAGGATGTCGCGCCCGGCGGTGTCGCTGACATGGACGAAGGCCTGCGCCTCGGCGACACGGTCGGCGAAGCTCTCATCGGGCGAGGCCGCACCATCGGGCCCGCCATAGGCATGGCTGGTGGCGGCGAGATAGGTGTCGCCGAGCTCGGCGCGCGCCTGCCAGTCGCCGTCGAGCGCCCGGTCGGCCATGGCCGCGCCATAGCGTCCGGGCGCTGCACCGAAAATGCGGGCTCCTGTCTCGCCCCTGCGGCGGGCGGCGGCGGGCTCGTTCCATTCCTCCGGCTCGTCGAGCTCGGCGACGGCGCGCGCGGCTGCATCGAGCAAGGCGATCTGCGCCGGGAAGGTGTCACGGAAGGCGCCGGAGATGCGGATGGTGACGTCGGCGCGTGGCGCGGCGAGCTTCGCTTGCGGGATGATCGAGAAGCCCGTGACTCGGGTCGAGCCATGGTCCCATAGTGGTGTGGCGCCCATCAGGTGCAGCGCATGGGCGATGTCCTCGCCGCCGGAGCGCAATGTCGGCGAAGCCCAGAGGTCCATCACGATTCGGCGCGGATAGTCGCCCTCGTCCTGGAGATGGCGGGCGATGATCGCCTCCGCCGCCTTGGCGCCGAGCTTTGCTGCCGAGCGCGTCGGCAGGGTGCGCGGGTCGAGCGTCGAGAGATTGCGCCCGCTCGGCAGCACGTCGGGGCGGCCGCGATGCGGCGCGCCGGCCGGGCCGGGCGGCACGAAACCGGCATCGAGCGCCTTCAGCAGGTTGCGGCGCTCGTTTTCGGCGGAAGCTGGGTCGGCTTGCGACTGGCCGAAGAGGTGCAGACCATCGCGGAAGGCGGTCTCGGTGAGATCGCAGAGGTGGGCGTCGAGCGCCGCGAGTGCGCTCGGCATGTCCTGAGCGGGCGTGACGCCGCAAGCCGCGGCGAGGCCGCTCGCCTGCGCCCTGTCGAGAATCTCGCGCGCGACCAGCTCGGCCCGGCGCGGATCGAGCACCCGCGCCTGCGAATACTCCTCCACGAGGTCGCGCAGCAGCGCCGCCTCACCGCCAGCGTCATGTGTCGCCAGCGGCGGCGGCAGATGGCCGAGCGTCAAGGCCGAGAGCCGGCGCTTGGCTGGAGCCGCCTCGCCGGGGTCGTCGACGACATAGGGGTAGATCACCGGCAGCGCGCCGATCGCAAGCCGCGGCCAGCAGGCGGCCGACAGCGCCACCGCCTTGCCGGGCAGCCATTCGGTCGTGCCATGCGTACCGAGATGGATCAGCGCATCGGCGCGCAGGATCTCGCGCAGGCCGAGATAGAAGGCGAGATAGGCGTGCCCCGGCGGCGCGTCGGGATCGTGATAGCGCGCCTTGCGGTCGGGCGTGGCGTCGCGCGGCGGCTGCAGGGCGATGGCGAGATTGCCGAAGCGCACGAGCCGGAAGCGGAAGGCCTCGCCGTTGCAGGCGGGGTCGGCTTCGGGGTGGCCGTGGCTTGCGAGCAAGGTTTCGCGCGCGGTGGCCGGGACGGCGGGGAGCCAGGCGCGGTAGCTGGCGAGCGGGACGGCGAAGTCGGCGGGGCCTTCGGTGAGCGCCTGCATGAGGCCGAGGCCTTGTTCGTCATTGCGAGGAGGCGCAGCCGACGAAGCAATCCAGGGACGGCAGAGCTCGACGTCTCCCTGGATTGCTTCGCTGTGCTCGCAATGACGATTTGCCGCGACATCATACCCCGCCCCGCCCAGCAGCTCCCGGATCGCGAGCGCGCTCGCCGGCGTATCCAGTCCGACGGCAAAACCGGCGCGGCCGCCGCGTGCGGGATAGTCGGACATCACCAGCGCGATTTGCCGCTCGGCCCGTGGCTTGCGGCCAAGCGCGACCCAGTTGGCCGCGAGGTTGGCGAGGGTGGCGATGCCCTCGGAATCGGGCGAGAGCCGCCGCAGCACCAGGCTGGTCGCGGGGTCGGCGATCTCCTCCTTGAAGGCGACCGGGATGGCGCCGAGCCGGCCGTCGAATTCCGGCAGCGCCGCCTGCATGGAAAGGTCGGCGGCGGAAAGCCCGCGCGGCGACGCCTCCCATGCCTCGCGCGCGCTGCCGACCGGCACGGCTTGCAGGATCGGGCAATCGGCCGCGTCGAGGACGAAATTGGCGCCGTCGCGGGCGGAAAAGGCGGTAGTGGTGACGATCAGCGCCGGCTTCCGCATCGCGATCAGGGCGGAGAGTTCGGCAGCGACGCTTGCGTCCTTGAGACTGGTCAGGGCGAGCGGCAGGGGACTGAGGCCACGCGCGGCGAGAGCCACCGCGATCGCCTCGACCATCGCCGTATCCCCGGCGGCGACGCCGGAGCGATAGACGAGGATGGGGACGAGCGGTGCGTCTGCCGGCAGAGCGGCGAGCGCCTCGCGCCAGGGTAGGGGGGTGGCGTTGGGGCCAAGAGCGAAGAGGGTTGGGAGTGGGATGGGGGTGAGGTCGCGCTGGCCCTCATCCCCCTGCCGGGACCTTCTCCCCCGAGGGGAGAAGGTGGCTGTTAGCGACGCTGGCTCGCCCTTGCTCGTTGGCTCATCCTTCTCCCCTCGGGGGAGAAGGTGGCCCGGCGAAGCCGGGTCGGATGAGGGCAGCGCCGCGAGATAGCCGTCCACCCGCCCCAGCAGCCGCCGCATATTCTCGGCGCCGCCGCCGGCATGGAAATAGCCGAGCAGCTCCGCCGCGAACGCCGCCGGCACCGTGCCGTAGCCGGCAAGCCGTTCATCCTCGCGGTCGTCGCCGGGCAGCACCGCCAGCGCGACGCCATGCTGCCGGCAGGCGCTGGCGATCTGCTCGACGCCGTAGCGGAGATAGTCGAGCCCGCCGAGACAGCGCAGCAGCACGAAGCGCGAGTTGGCGAGCGTCTTCTCGATCAGAAGGTCGATCGAGAGCGGATGCCTGAAGCGCCGGAGCGGAACGAGGCGGAAGTCGAGTTCGCTACCGGGTGCGGCCGCCGCCAGCGCCGAGAGGTCGCTGTCGCTGAAGGAGAGGACGAGGAGATCTCCCGGCGGCAGAGCGAGGTCGACGGCGTCTTCGCCGTCGTCGAGCCTCACCTCGCTGGTCGGGAGAAGGTGCACCGTCAGCCGGCGAGCGCCGCTTCCACCGCGGCGCGGTCGAAGCCTTTGAGGCCGATCACCACGAGCCGGCCGTCGCGCGCCTCGTCTGCGCCCCAGGCCCGGTCGTAATGATGACCGACGCGCCGGCCGACGCCCTGCACCACGAGCCGCATCGGCTTGCCGGGGATGCCGGCGAAGCCCTTGAGGCGTAGCACGCCCTCGGCCTCGGCCGCCTTGGCGACGCGGGCGACGAGTTCTTCTGGCGAGGTCGCCTGCGGCAGCGGCAGCGCGACGCTGTCGAAATCGTCATGGTCGTGATCCTCGCCCTCGCCATGATGCGAAGGGCGCGCGGCGAGATCGGCCTCGGCCGCGGCCCCGAGGCCGATGATCAGGGCCGGCTCGACCTTGCCATGGGCCGTCTCGACCACCTTGATCGCCTTGGGCAGATGCTGGGCGATCTCTGCCTTGACCCGCTCGCGGCCGGCGGCGTCGACGAGGTCGCTCTTGTTGAGCAGGATCAGGTCGGCGCAGAGAATCTGATCCTCGAACACCTCTTCCAGCGGGTTGTCGTGGTCGACGGCCTGGTCCTGCGCTGCCTGGGCTTTCAGAGCCTCGGGATCATCAGCGAACTGGCCCTCGGCCACCGCCGGCCCGTCGACCACGGCGATGACGCCGTCGACGGTGACTCGGCTGCGGATCGCCGGCCAGTTGAAGGCCTTGACCAGCGGCTTCGGCAGGGCAAGGCCGGAGGTCTCGATCAGGATGTGCTGCGGCGGGTTCGGCCGGTTCAGCAGCTTCTCCAGCGCCGGGACGAAATCGTCGGCGACGGTGCAGCAGATGCAGCCATTCGGCAGTTCGACGATGTCGTTCTGTGTACAGCCCTCGATGCCACAGCCGGCGATGAAGGAACCGTCGAAGCCGAGATCGCCGAACTCGTTGACCAGCACGGCGAGGCGCTTGCCGCCGGCATTCTCGAGCAGATGGCGCACGAGTGTGGTCTTACCAGCGCCGAGGAAGCCGGTGATGATCGTGCACGGCACCTTGCCGAGCGTCGTGGTCTGGGGAGCGTTCATTGATCTGATCCTTGCAGGCGCGGCAGGGGAGGCACGCGCGCGACCACGCCCTTGCGAAACGAGACGGGTCTTTCTTTCCAGGGAACGATGCCGTTGGCGCTGGCGGCAAAGCTCTCCGCCGCGCCGACGATCTCGTCGAGATGAAGACCGGCGTCGAGATCACCGATCAGATAGGTCCATTTGCCGTCGGCCGCGAGCGCGATGGTGCAGGGCCGCTTGCAGACGGCGAGGCACTCGACCGGGATGACGGCGATGCCGCTGCCGGCCATGCGCTCGGAGAGCGCCGTCGCGAGGCCGATGCCGGGCTGGTCGTAACCCTCCGGCAGGTCCTCGCGCTGGCGCCGGCAGACGGTGCAGACATGGATGGTGCAGCCCGGCTCTTGCCGAGCTTCCGTCGCGAGGGCGAGATCGCCTTCGAGCATCGAAACGCCTCCTTGGATTGGCGCGGCCACAACCGGCCGCGCGAGGCGTCAGGCCACCGCAGCTGCGGCGCTACGGCGCGAAAGCCACGGCCAGAGCACACCGACGGCAAAGCCGGTGGCGAGCCAGAGCGCGGCCTGGATGGCGAGCGAGAGCGCGGCGAAATGCGCGGCGATCTCGGCCGGTACCTTGCTCTCCGGCGCGGCCGGGTGCGGCGCGCCGATCAGATGCGGCAGCAGCAGTGCCAGCACGGCGAGCGCCCGGGCCCAGGAGGCTTCGACCCGCAGGAACACGAAGAGCGCGCCGGCAGTGACCACGGCCGTCAGCAGCCACCAGAGCTGGCGTTGCTGCAGCTCGGCTGCGGCGGAGCCCGGTAGCTCAGGCGCCAGCCCCATCGCCGGAGCGAGCCCGAAGGCGAGGAAACCGCATATCGCCCAGGCGAGCGCCCGGCGCTGATCGATCTGTTCGTTCGCGGCGATCATCCCGGCGAGCAGCAGCGCAGCGAAGCCGATCGCGGTGGCGATCGTCACCAGGCTGGTGAAGGCGGTGCGCTGCAGGCCGTCCTGCGGCTTCCATTCGTGCTCGCCAGTGTGTTCCGCCCCGGCTTTCGGGTCGTTATGGGCGAGAATGATGCGGGCGTCGCCGGTGAAGGCGGCCTGCATCGGTGCGCCTTGCATGCGCAGCGCCGCCTCATAGGTCTCGGCCTTGAGGATCAGCGGGGTGGTGGTGACGTGCTGGAGTGCCGAGATCAGCAGCCCAGCCAAGAGCCCGGCCAGGATGCTGACCGTGAGAACACGCGTGACCATGTGCTTCCCCTCAATGGCAGGGGAAGGCGAGGCCGTGACGCGTGTCGTGCGCCGCGTTGTGGACGTTGGACGAGGCGGCGAAGCCGACGGTGTAGATCAGCACGAAGCCGAGGATCAGCGCGGCGGCAACGGCTTTCGCCCGTTCGGAGACGCTGGCCTGGCTGGTGACGGTAGCCGTATTCATCTTGGTTCACTTCCTGGCCACCCCACCGGCAGCCTGTTGGACGACATCGAACGACGGCAGGTCTCCTGGCTCACGGCTTGGTGTCCTGCTCCGCCTTCCCGGGAAACCCAGTGGCCGATGGCGCAGGACGCGCCGCTTACAGTTGCGGGGGCAGCCGCGGCATCGCACCGCGTTCCCTTTTCACCTCGTCACCGAGGCACCGTCAGGGATGATCATTAGCCATCGGGCAGGCACTGTGCAATGCAGTCACGTCATTCTCGGCCGGATCGAAGCGGAGGGCCGAGAATCTCCTGAAAGAGATGCTCGGGTCGAGCCTGAGCATGACGCGGAGACTGCGCCATGACCCTCCCCCCGCTCACCCTCGTCCTCGGCGGCGCCCGTTCCGGCAAGAGCCGCCATGCCGAGGCGCTGATCGAGGCGCTGCCAGGCCCCTGGACCTATATCGCTACGGCTCAGGCTTATGACGACGAGATGCGTGCCCGCATCGCCGAGCACCGCGCCCGCCGTTCCCGCGATTGGCAAACGGTCGACGCTCCGGTCGCCCTGCCCGAGGCGATCCGCAATGCCCGGGCGGGGCAACCCATCCTGGTCGATTGCCTGACGCTCTGGCTGACCAATCTCTTGCTCGCCGAGCGCGATATCGCGATCGCGACCGGCGAGCTCGTCGCAGCCTGCCGCGAGGCGACGGCACCGGTCGTGCTGGTCTCGAACGAGGTCGGCCTCGGCATCGTGCCGGACAATGCGCTTGCCCGGCGCTTCCGCGACGAAGCCGGCCGCCTGCATCAGCGCCTTGCGGCGCAGGCCGGACGCGTGGTCTTCATGGTCGCCGGATTGCCGACGCAGGTGAAGTAGAAGAGCGACATGATGACGGACGAGGCTGAGGACGCTGCCCGCCACAAGGCGAAGATGGCCAAGCGCAAGGCGGTGCAGGATGCCGAGGTCGCCAGCAAGACGCGCGAAAAGGGCCTGCTGATCGTCAACACCGGCCCCGGCAAAGGCAAGTCGACAGCCGCCTTCGGACTGATCCTGCGCGCGCTCGGCCATGGCTGGCGCATCGGTGTCGTGCAGTTCATCAAGGGCGCCTGGTCGACCGGCGAGCGCAAGGCGCTGGATGCCTTCGGCGACCAGGTTTCCTGGCATTCGATGGGCGAGGGCTTCACCTGGGAGACGCAGGACAAGGCCCGCGACATCGTCGCCGCGACTCGCGCTTTCGAGAAAGCGAAGGAGCTGATGTCCGATGACAGCATCCGGCTGCTGGTGCTCGACGAGCTCAACATCGCGCTCCGCTACGACTACCTGCCACTCGCAGACGTGGTCGCGGTGCTGCAGGGGCGCCGGACCGACCTGCACATCGTCGTCACCGGCCGTAACGCCAAGCCGGAACTCATCGAAGCGGCCGACCTCGTCACCGAGATGACCTTGATCAAGCACCACTTTGCCGCCGGCGTGAAGGCGCAGGAGGGGATCGAGTTCTGAAGCTGATTCCAGATAACCCGGGTCATCCCGGACGGAGCGAAGCGGAGATCCGGGATCCATTCCGGAGCCTTCCCGAAAGAGGTTCCGGAATGGGTCCCGGGTCTCCCTCCGATCGCCCGGGACGACAGTCCTCAGGGCATCGTCAGGGCAAAAATCGTCCCGATACCTGCAAGTCCCCAGAGCAGCAGGCAGGCTTGCCGGTAGAGGCGCAGCGCCCGCCTGATATCCGCGGCCGTCGCCTCGGCGCGGCCATCGCCCATCCAGCCATCGTCGACCCTGACAGCGCCATAGACGCGTGGTCCAGCCAATCGCAGCCCGAGCGCTCCGGCCATCGCCGCCTCCGGCCAGCCGGCATTGGGCGATCGGTGGTGCCCGGCGTCGCGACGCACAGCGCGCCAGGCCGCGCCGGCATCGGCCTGCCGGTCGAGCACCGCGGCAACAGTCAGCAGCAGCGCGGTCAGCCGCGAAGCGGGTAAATTGACGAGGTCGTCGAGCCGCGCCGCGGCCCAGCCGAAGGCGAGATGGCGCGGTGATTTGTGGCCGATCATCGAATCGGCGGTGTTGATCGCCTTGTAGAGCGCCCCGCCCGGCAGGCCGCCTGCGCCAAGCCAGAAGGCCGGCGCCACCACTCCGTCGGAAAAGTTCTCGGCGAGGCTCTCGATCGCGGCGCGCGCCACGCCGGCTTCATCGAGGCTCTCCGGGTCGCGGCCGACGATCATCGCGACGGCCTTGCGTCCACCGGCGAGCCCGCCTTGCTCCAGTCCTGCGGCGACATCGGCGACATGGTCATGAAGGCTGCGCTGGGCCAGCAGTGTCGAGGCCAGCAGCGCCAGCGGCAGCGCGGCGAACGCGCCAGCAAGGCGGCAGAGCCCGACAAGAGCAAGCGAGGCAGCAAGGGTCACGCCGAGCAGGATCGATAACGCCGCGACGCCGGCCAGCCGCCGCATCGCGAAGCTCGCAGTCTCGCGGTTGAGGTTGCGGTCGAGCCAGCCGATCAGCGCGCCGATCCAGGTGACGGGATGGCCGATCCATGCGAACAGGCCCGCCGGATAGCCGATCGCCGCCTCGATCACGAGGGCGGCGAGGAGCAGCGGCAGGCTTTCGGAGAGCGACATGGCGGCCGAGGAGACGAAGGAAGCGATCTGGCACGGCGGCGATCTCGCCATGGCCAAGGCGCTGTTCCCGCAGGCGCCAAAACCCTGGATCGATCTCTCGACCGGTATCAATCCGATCCCCTATCCGCTTCCGGAGCTGCCGTTAAGCCTGTGGCAGCGCCTGCCGGGCAAAGCCGAGGAGGCGGCGCTGCTGGCGGCGGCCCGCAAGGCCTATCGCATTCGGGCCGAAAGCGGCCTCGTCGCTGCGCCCGGTACGCAGATTCTGATCGAATTGCTGCCGCGTCTGGTTCCGGCCGCCAGGGTCGCCGTGCTCGGGCCGACCTATGGCGAGCACGCGCCGGCCTGGCGCAAGGCGGGGGCTGAGGTGCGCGAGATCGCTGACCTCGCCGACGCCGGCGATGCCAATGTCCTCGTGCTGGTCAATCCGAACAATCCAGATGGCCGCATCGCTCCCCAGCAGACGCTGGTTGCACTGATCGGAGCGCTCGCGGCGCGAGGCGGCCTGCTGGTGGTCGACGAGGCCTTCGCCGACTTTGCGCCGGGCGCGAGCCTGCTGCCGATCCTGCCGGATGGGGCACTGGTGCTGCGCTCCTTCGGCAAGGCCTATGGGCTGGCTGGCCTGCGTCTCGGTTTCGCGATCGGCGAGCCACGCCTGACCGAAGCCTTGCAGGCGATGCTCGGCCCCTGGGCCGTGGCCGGTCCGGCGCTGCATGTAGGGGCGATCGCGCTCGGCGATGCCGATTGGCTTTCGGCTGCAGGGGAGGCGCGTGCGGCTGACAGCGGGCGGCTCGATACGCTCCTTGGTCCCTATGGCCGCATCGTCGGCGGAACCGTGCTCTATCGCTTGCTCGAGACACCGCACGCAGCGTTCCTGTTCGAGTGGCTCGGCCGGGCCGGAATCTATGTCCGCCGCTTCCAGCACGATCCCACGCGGCTGCGCTTCGGCCTGCCGGGCGATGAGGCTGCATGGTCGCGGCTGGCAGGCGCGCTCGCAACGGTCTGAATTCCGCTGCGCGGCCACCGCAGCCGGCGCATGCGGGTGGGGGCGGGACGAAGCGGCGCCCCGCCGCTATCGTCAGGTGATTCCAGCGATCCGGAGATCAGAAGCATGCAGCCCTGGCCGAAGCAGTCCGCGCTCACCATCGGCTTCGCGCATGCAGCCTATCAGCTGCGCGACGAGTATCTGGCGCGCAATGGCGCGGCGACGAGCTTCGAGGTCCGCACCGTCGACGATCTCAAGGCCCGCGCCCATGAAGCCGACGTGCTGGTCGTCTCCGGCCTCTGGCGCAACGACATGCTGGAGGGGCTGAGCAAGCTGCGCTTCATCCAGTCGATCAGCGCCGGCACCGACCAGTTCGACAAGCAAAAGCTGGCCGCGGCCGGCGTGCGGCTCGCCAGCGCCCAGGGCGGCAATGAGCGCGCCGTCGCCGAGCATGCGATTTCGCTGATCCTGGCGCTCGCCCGCCAGCTCCATCTCGCCCGTGACAACCAGGCCAAGCGGTTCTGGCGGCCGATGATCGGCGACCGCTCCCGCCGCGAGGACGAGCTCGGTGGCCGCACGTTGGTGATCGTCGGGCTCGGCCGCATCGGGCTGCGGCTGGCGGCGATCGCCTCCGCCTTCGGCATGCGCGTCATCGGCGTGCGCCGCCGGCCGGGTTCGGAGCCGAATGTCGAGCGGATCGTGCCGCCGGCGGAATTGCACGCCGCGCTGGCGCAGGCCGATTTCGTCGCGCTGACCTGTCCGCTGACGCCGGAGACGGAAGGGCTGATTGATGCCGCCGCGCTCGCCGCGATGAAGCCGTCGGCCAATCTGATCAACGTCGCGCGCGGCCGCGTCGTCGACGAACTCGCGCTGATCGCGGCGCTCGAGGCCGGCCGCATCGCCGGCGCCGGCATCGACTGCGTCTATGAGGAGCCACTGCCTGCAACCTCGCCGCTCTGGGCGATGCCGCAGGTGCTGCTGACGCCGCACAGCGCCGGCGAGACCCGCGCTTATGAGGGTAACGTCATCGACATCCTGCTCGACAATCTCGGCCGGCTGGAGCGCGGCGAGGCCGCGCTCCAGAACCAGATCGTTTGAGCTACCGTCATTCCGGGGCAGGCCGCAGGCCTGAGCCTGGAACCCATGAACACGAGGTCTTTCGGAACGCACGACGATCGTCGTGCCTTTTTCTGTCGGTCCCGCGGGTATGGGTTCCGGGCTCGCCGCTGCGCGGCGCCCCGGAAAGACGGTCGCGGCCGCCTCGTCACGCCTTCAGCTTGCGCCCCAGGAAGTCGCGGATCAGGGTCGCGATCTCCTCACCCTTGTCCTCCAGCGCGAAATGGCCGCTGTCGATCAGGTTGAGCTCGGCTTCGGGCAGGTCGCGCATATAGGCGCGGGCCCCTTCCGGCGGGAAGATGAAGTCGTTCTTGCCCCAGGCGATCAGGGTCGGCGGCTTGCGCTCGCGGAAGAAGGCGTGGAACTGTGGGTAGAGCGCGACATTGCTGCCATAGTCCTTGAACAGGTCGAGATGGATCTCGCTGACGCCGGGCCTGTCGATCAGCATCTGGTCGATCAGCCAGCTGTCGGGATCGATCAGGCTCTTGTCGGCGACACCGTCGAGATATTGCGAGCGCGTCGCCTCCAGGGTCAGCCCGCCGCGCATCTTGTCGCGCCCGGCCGGCGTGTCGTCGGCCCAATAGGCCTTCACCGGGATCCAGAAGTCGCGCAGGCCCTCATCATAGGCATTGCCGTTCTGGGCGATCAGCGCCGTCACCTGCCCGGGCCGCTTCAGCGCCAGGCGGAAGCCGACGGGCGCGCCATAGTCCATCACATAGAGCGCGAAACGATCGATCCTGAGCTCGGTCAGGAATGTGTCGATCAGCTCGGCGAAACGGGCGAAGCCGTACTTGAAGCTCGCGCGGTCCGGCACCGCGCTGTGACCGAAGCCCGGATAATCGGGCGCGATCACTCGGTAGCGGTCAGACAAGGCCGGGATGAGATTGCGGAACATGCGCGATGAGCTCGGGAAGCCGTGCAGCAAGAGCAGTACCGGCGCATCGGCAGGGCCGGCCTCGCGATAGAAGATCTCGATGCCGTCTATGGTGATCGTGCGGTGATGGGTGGGCTGCGTCGAGGCCTTTGCCTGCGCCGGGGCCGCGAAACCGGAGAACGCCCCGCCGGTCGCTGTTGCTGACAGGGCAACGAAGGCGTCGCGGCGGCTGAATGAATCCTGCGTCATCTGAGGTCTCCTCGCGTAGGCCGGCGATGAACCGGCCGATTTCGTAAGGGGAACATATGGGCTGACGAAATTCGGCAGAATGGCTATATCAGGAAAGCTATTCTTCCAGAAAATGGAATGACGATGGATCGGTTGGAAGCGATGCGCGTCTTCGTCAGCGCCCTCGACGAGGGCAGCCTGGCCGGGGCGGGACGACGGCTCGGGCGCTCCGCCCCGGCCGTGACGCGGGCCATCAATGCGCTCGAGGGCCATGTCGGGGCTAGGCTGCTCGACCGCACCACGCGGATGATCCGTCTCACCGAATCCGGAGAGCGCTATGCCGCCGCCTGCCGGCGCGTCCTCGTCGATCTGGAGGAGGCCGAGCTGCAGGCGGCGGGTGAACGCGCCGCGCCGCGCGGTCTCCTCACCCTGACCGCCCCGGTCGTTGCCGGCACGCGCCTCCTGCGTCCGCTGGTCGATGCCTTCCTCGACGAGCAGCCTGAAGTTCAGGTCAGGCTGCTGCTCCTGGACCGCGTCGTCAGCCTGCTCGACGAGGGCGTCGATCTCGCCCTGCGTATCGCCCATCTGCCGGATTCTAGCCTGATCGCACTCCGGATCGGCAGCGTGCGCCAGATCGTCTGCGCCGCGCCATCCTATCTTGCGCAATACGGCGTGCCGCAGGAGCCCGGCGACCTCGCCGGCCATCGCTGCATCGCGCAGATCCATCCGCTCGCGGGCGAGCTCTGGACCTTCCCACCGAAGGCCGAGGGCGGTCGGCCGCGTCAGGTCAGGGTCAAGCCGCGTCTGATGGCGAGCTCGGTCGAGGCGGCGATCGCCTCGGCGGTCGACGGGCATGGCTTGGTGCGCCCGCTCTGCTATCAGGTCGCCGACGAGGTGCGCAGCGGCCGGCTCAGGCTGGTGCTGACGGATTGTGAACCGGAGGCGCTTCCGGTCCATCTCGTCGCGCCGGAGGGCAGGCTTTCCGTCGCCAAGGTCCGCGCCTTCGCCGATTTCGCTCTGCCAAAGCTGAAGGCGCGCTTCGCAGAACGGGTCGGCTAGCGCGCCTTGATGTCAGAGGGTGGAGTTCGCAGCTCACCAGCGCGGGCGCGGGCCGTAGCTGCCATCGCAGCCGACGAGCGGGCCACCTGGATAGTAGTCGTCGATGACGATGTCCGGCATCTGGCAGCCACCGCGGCTGACACTGCGATTGATGCGGCGGCGTTGCTGGCCGTAATCATCGGGATCGGCCCAGACGGTGCGGCCATCATAGCGCGGCTCCGCCGGGCGATCGAGCGTAGGCCTCTGGGCCACGACACGCGGCGCCTGGACGCGCTGCGGCGCCTTCTCGGTGGCCTGCTGGCGCACTGGCGGCACGGGCGCTGTGGCGACGTCGGCCGTGTCCTTACTGTCCTTGCCGGCGACCTGCGAGGCCGGGACGACCGTATCCTCGGCAGTGGCGCGCACCAGCTTCTGGACGCCGGTGTCGAGCGCCAGCGTGCGGAAGGAGGCGTCGCCGCAGCCGCCGCAGCGAGCCGGGTCAAGCGGGACGAGATCGACGCGCGCCTTGCCGTCGTCGCTGGCCTGGCCTTCGCCGGCGGCACGGGCGGCGATGACAACCTTGGCGGCGTCTTCGAGCTGCATCTCGATCAGCTGGGTGCGCAGAGCGCGGGCCCGGCGATAATTGACGACCTCGTCGCCGCCCGAGACCAGGATGGCGAAAGGAGCGCCCTTGGGGGCGTTGCCGCGGAAGACGTCACGCAGCTGGGTGATGGCGCGGCGTGCGTCGGAGGTGACCTCCCAGCTGCCGGGCGCGAACGGGATCTGGCGCGTCGTCATGATCTCGCGGGCCGCCTGGGCGACGCCGAACGAGACCGTGCGCGAGGAGAATTCCAGCTTCAGCGACTGCGGCCGCTCGGCGACCTTCGGCGCATCCGGGTTACCCCCGCTGGCCTGCGCCAGCTGGGTCGCCGCGGCGCCGGGCGCGCCTTCACGCTCGGACTGGGCGAAGGTCGCGCCTGCCGAGACCATGATTGCGAGCGCTGCGACGGCAAGGCGCAGGCGGCTGTTGCGCTGGCGGGCGGTCTGGTCGAGCTGGAAGCCCATGGCGGGTCTCCTCATGAACGGATGTGCCTGGGCACGTTACTTGGCTCTTGGCGAACCTTGAGCCGGTTTCGCGAATGCCTACGCAAAGGCTGAGCGTCTGTGATGAACGCGCGCGCGTAGGAGGCCGCGCATTCATCCACTGTTCAGGAAAAAATGCGGCTCGAAGCGAAAATGCGGCAAACAGTGGCAAAGCTCGGGAAACGCCACTGCTGCGACCCGCTTTCACCCGACCGGGACGTCGCATTGTCGAGGCTACTGGACTATGCGAAGAGAGGGTAAACAGGGGGTTTGGCTATGAAGAACGCAGATGAGCGCAAGGACAACATCGAGCTTCCGCAGATGATGTCCCGTCGTGCGCTCGGCGGATTCGTCCTTTCGCTGCCGCTGCTCAGCGCCGTTCCTGCATTGGCGCAGACTGATCAGGGCGCGACCAACATCCTGCGCTCGCTCGCACCGCATGATCGCGTACCGGGCCGCGCAAGTGGTGGCGGTAAGGTCGTGGTGCGCCGTGTCGCGCCAGTGCCGCGCCGGGTCCATCCGCGCGGTTACGGCCAGGATGTCGTGATCGACCTGACCCGTCGCGTCGAGGTCACCGTCTTTTTCGACAACGACTCGGCATCGCTGCGCCGCGGCGCGGAAGCCACGCTGATGCGGCTTGCATTGGCACTGCGCGATCCGATCCTGCTCGATCAGCGCTTCCTGATCGCCGGGCACACCAGCGCCGAGGGTGGCTACGACTACAATGTCGAGCTGTCGCAGGAACGGGCCGCTGCGGTCCGCGATTGGCTGGTTTCCTATGGCGAGATCGGACCTGGCCGCCTCGTCGCCCACGGCTTCGGCCCTGACATGCTGCGCAACCCGCGCAGCCCGTATTCGCCCGTCAATCGCCGCGTCGAGGTCATCGCCATCACCGGCTGAGTTCTACCGTCTTCCCGAAACAACCATTTGCCTCAGGGGGCACCGTCATGGCTTTGTTCAAGCGTCTCATGCTCGGCTTCGCGTTGCTGATGTCCTTCGCAGCCGTCGCCCACGCTCAATCGCCGAATTCTCGCATCAACCTCCTGGTGATGTCGGACGATGCCGATCCGGATACGGTTCCGCGCAACAACCGCATCTTCAACCGGGTCCAGCTCCAGCTTTCGGAGTATCTGAACACCCGCGGCTTCCAGGTCTATGACGAGACCAGCCTGGCGCTCGGCATCACCCAGACCGCCCGGGTCCGCCGCCGCGACGCCGAGCTGATCGAGATCGCCCGCGCCGTCTCGACCCCGGTCGACGCCATGGTCGTCTACCAGATCTACGCCTCGGCCCGCCGCGCCGTCGCCGCCGACATCCGCTTCCCCGAGATCCGCATCGCCGGCCGCGTGCTCAATGTCCGCTCCGGCCAGTTCATCGCGGCCTTCGAGGTCGGCGGCTTCCAGCTCCCGGCCCTGCCCAATCCCTGCAGCGCCGAGTGCCTGCTCGAGACCGTCGGCACCCAGTCGCGCGTCCTCGCCGCCGATCTCGGCGCCGCAATTGCCCAGAAGCTCGAGGGCTTCGCCCGCCCGAGCGGTGGTGCGGCTGCTGTCGGCAAGGATGGCATCGTCCTCGGCGGTGGCGCAGGCGGCGGCGCGGCTCCGGTCGCGGCTGGTGGCGACGGCTGCAACAACCTGCCGACCGACTTCGTGATCCAGCTGCGCGACTTCACTGCCACGGAAGTCGACCGGGTCGAGAGCGAGTTCGTCCGCTGGGGTTGCTACCGCGCCCACCGCGCCACGCAGATGACCTCGACCTCGGCCGATTTCTTCTACTCGACCTCGGCCGACTCGGCTCGGCTGACCCGCAACTTCCGCCTGATGCTGGAGCTGGTTGGTCTGAACGGTCAGGTCACCTTCTCCGGCAACCGGCTGGTCGTCAGCAAGGTCGCCACCCGCTGATAAAAAGGGCCGGCGGGGTAACCATAAACCCCGGCCCTTCCCTGCAAAAAAGCCGCCCGGTCGACACAGGCCGGGCGGCTTGTTACTTTAATTATGGCAGCAATATGTGCCGGCCTGATGCGAACGGACTTGGCTGGGTTTCCGTTCGCCGCAGCTGACCGGTGTCCGATGCGGATATTTGAGATATGGATTGGGGCATTGACCCGGCTCGGGTCGCGGAGATCAGCACGATCGCGTCTTCGCGCCGGTTTTCCGCGCGGGACACCGAGAAGTTCGTTCTGGCGATCACCGGCAGTG
This sequence comes from Allobosea sp. LjRoot237, assembly GCF_964253285.1. Taxonomy (NCBI): domain Bacteria; kingdom Pseudomonadati; phylum Pseudomonadota; class Alphaproteobacteria; order Hyphomicrobiales; family Alloboseaceae; genus Allobosea; species Allobosea sp. LjRoot237. The sequence goes on along the minus strand of NZ_CAXUQP020000001.1, from coordinate 4,969,671 downwards.
GTTCGGAGAATGCCGACCTGCCACTCTGGGACATGTTGCAGGTGCTGTTCTCGCTCGGTGCGCTGACGGCAACCCCGCGCATGCCGGCCCGCGACGCGGCCATCGGCTGCATGCTCGACGAGAGCGGCATCCTGCTGCGGCCGTTGCGCCAGGATGGCCCAGTGCGCATCACGCTGGCCGGCGCCACGATCGAAGCCTCGGCGGCCGAGATCGTCCTCTCCTATGGCGCTGGCAATGGTGATGCGAAGACCCGCTCCTTCTCCTGGAGTCGGATCAGGCGTGCGCTCGGCCTCGCCGATTTCCTCTTCGCCGCCGAGGCGGACGAGCGCTCGGAGGGCGGGCTCGTCGCGTTGCGCACGGCGCTCGACGCCGTCTTCGCGCTGTCCGCCTTCGACGAGGACGGCATGAAGCGCGCGGTTCAGGAGCCGGCGCGGTTCATGCGGGCCTGGCGCCGGCGGCACCTGCCATTGCTGGCCTTTGCCGATCTGATCCGCCAGCGTGAGGCTTTCCTCAATGCGTCCGGCCGGCGCGAGCGTCAGCGCGAGTTCGATCCGGATGACCTTGTCTCGCTCTGGAGCTTCGCGCTGCTGCATGGCGAGACCTGGAGCTTCGCCCGCTTCGCCGAGCGCTTCAGCGCGCTCGTCCGTGAGGAACGCTCCAGTGTCGGCCGTCGCGACTTCATCGCCCCGGCCTCGATGGACACGCTGATGGCGCGGCAACCCTCGGAAAATCCCGAGGAGGCGCTGATCGCCTGGCTCGACTACCAAGCCGTCCTTGGCGAGCTCGAGCCGGAGGATCCCGAGGAAGAGGACGACGAGCCCGAGGAGGAGGATGAGGACGGCGTCGTGCGCGAGCGCGTCTACGCCGCCCTGATGCGCTTGCCGGCCGAGCCGAAGTTCCTCAACAAGGAGGAGCGCGAATCGATCGGCCGGGCGCTCGCCATCTTGCCGCTTGCCCACGAGCAGCCGCTGACGCTGGTCCGCTCACGCGCCGTCGCGCCCTGGGAGAACCGGCTGGTCGAGGCAAGCCGCCGCGTTGCCGGCTCCAATCGCGGCCAGGTCGACCAGAGCCCGGAGGCTTTCGACTATGCCGGCATCGGCGCAGCGCTTGCAGTCCTCGGCAAGCGGCTCGACGAGTTGCTGCTGATCGCCAACGCGCTCGAGGCGATCGAAGGCCCGCAGAACGAGGCGGCGACGGCCGAAGGGCAGAAGCTGCTGCGGCGCTGGCGTCATGATCGCGCCAGCTTCCGGGTCGACGATGCGAAACTGTCGCTGATCTTCGCAAGGCATGGGGGAGCACTGAGAACGGTCGCAGCAGCCCTGCACCGGATCAACAGGCAACAGAAGCGCTTCGGTGAAACGACGGACCTGGTCGCCCAGGCCGCCAGCGACGAGGCGCGGTTCACCGACGTCTTCTCGCAGCGCTATCAAGGGCGATCGAAACGGCCATGACAGACTTCCAAAACCAGGGTTCGCTCGAAGACGATCCCCGCGTCGGCCGCGCCACGGCCCGCCTGGTTCTGGCTGCGCTCGCGAGCGCCGAGCCGGAGGAGGCGGTTGCCGCGAGCATCAGCCGCGCCGATCTCTGGGCGCATGCCCGCCGCGTTCGTGGCGAGCCCGTCAACTTTGCTGCCGAACGCGCCATCCGCACCGATCCGGAGGCGGCACGGCTCTATCGCCGCTTGCTCTCTTTCCAGGCCGTGGCGCGTAGCGAACTTGCCGCCGCGGCCTATGACAGCAGCGCGACCCACCGCCGCATCGGCTCCTTCGAGCTCGACGTGATCGAGGAGGACGATGCGCCGCCGGCCCTGGTCATCCAGTGCCTGTCGGAGACCGACCCGGCTCCGACCATGATCGAGGTCGTCTCGATCGAGGGCGTCGTCCGTCTGCCGCTGCCAGCGCCGGTCGACAAGCACATCGTCATCGACCTGCCGCGTCAGGACGCCGAGCGCGATCTGCTGCGATTGATGCTCGCCAACCCGCTCGCGGGCGTTTATCTGCTGTAACGTCAGGAGCGCTGCCACAAACGGCGCTTTTGCCTGGCGCTGGGGACGGCGGGCCTGCGGGAGAGATGATGGCGGGAGATCAGAACGTCAGGCGCTCCGGTGTCTTTGTCGTCGTGCCGACGACCGACCAGCCGATCATCCTGAAGAAGCTCGCCTGGTCGGCACGCGTGCCGGTCTCGCGCGTCGTGCTGGCGACCGAGAGCTCCGAGGTCTGCGAGCCCTGGAGCACGCAGTACAGCAATCTGCTGCGCCCCGGTGAGCCCCTGCGCCAGATTCTCGGCCTGCCCGACGGTGGCAGCTATCGCCTTGCCGCGTCCGGCTCGATCGACCAGGGCAAGAGCTGGATGGTGCCGACGCTCGCGGCCCATTGCGCGCTCGCCCATGGCGAGGCGGTGACGCACAAGGCCGCCGAAGCCAAGCTCGTGATCTGGGGCACCGGCGCGATCGACCTCTCCGTCGCCGATACCGCGACCGAGGCGCGCGTCACCCAGCAGGAATACCATCTCACCACCAAGATCGACCGCTGCCGCCATCTCTTCGCCGATGCCGAGCATGGCGCGACGCCGGTGCTGGCGCTGGTGCCGCATGGCGAGGAGGCCGAGCGCGCCGTGGCGATCCTCGGCAAGATTCTCGGTGGTCAGCCGCATCATATCGTGGTGGCCTCTTCTCTCGCGGACATCGCTGCGCCGATTGACCTCTTCCTGCGCAGCGGCTCCTTCGAACCGCAGGCCGCGGCGTCCGCGCCGGTGCGGCCGGCCGCACCGGGATCGTCTTCGATGGCCCTGAGACCGTTCGAGCCCAAGACCACCGAGCAACCGGCCGTGCCGCAGCCGGGGCAGACTGTGGTGCAGCCGCGCCCAGCCGGGGACGAGACTTCGATCGCCGATGTGCTGAAGAGCCCGCAGGCGCCCCGGCCGCGCCGCTCGGTGCTCGGCGACAAGCCGGCTTCGACGTCCTCCTCGTCCCGCCTGCCGCTGATTGCAGCTTCCGCGGTCGTACTGCTCGCTGGCGCTGCTGGCGCGGGCTGGTACCTGACGCGCGGCGCTCCGTCCGAGGACCCCTACCGGACTCCGCCGACGCTGACCCAATCCGGGACCAGCGAGAGGACGCAGCCGGCCACCGGTCAGCAGAGCGGGAGCCAGCTGAGCACCGCGGCGCCCACGCTGGGACAGCAAAGCGCCGGCGCCCAAAGCGGGCCTACCGTCGTGGCGGGCTCTGCTCTGGCGAAGCTGGTGACCTTGTCCGCACCAGTCGGCAGCAGTTGCGAGGCCCAGATCTACGAGATTCGCCCGCGCTATACCGAGGCTGCGGTCGATATTGGCGAGATGGCGAGCGTCCTGATCGACGGCCAGGATATCTGCGGACTGGCGCTCGACCCGATCGCACCGGCCAAGTTGAAGTTCCAGAGCGGCACTGGTCCGGCCGCAGTCGCGTCGAAGTCGAGCGCGACCCGTGTGGTCTTCAATCCGAACGCGATCCGCGGCGGCATCACCGCCTTCCCGGTGATTCAGGTCGAAGAGCCCAAGGCCCTCTCGATTCAGATCCAGCGGCGCTGAGCCAACGCAGCCGTCATGCTCGGGCTTGACCTGAGCATCTGAGGCCAGACGAGGCTCCAATCTTAGCCTCCCCGTGACGAGATTCTCGGGTCTGCGCTTCGCTCTGCCCGAGAATGACGGTTGTGCGGCCGCTACAGCCCCCCGCGCGTCAGCCCGCGCCACAGTCCCCAGGGCGGCGGGTCGCTGGTCGGCGAGAGCTGACGGATTGCCGCGAGCCTCCCCGCTATCAGCGCGATCGCGATCGAAGGCAGCGCCATCAGCATGTGATGCGAGGTCGCCGCCGCGATGAAGGTCATTGGCTGCCCCATGACCGGCAAGAGGCCGAGCGCGTTGCCCCAGGAAATGCCCCAGTGCAGCGCGAAGATGGTAGCGATGCCGACCAGGATGATCGCCATGCCTTTGTTGGCGCCTTCCTGGGCCGAGCCCATGGCGCGCTCGCGCATCAGGCTCACCGCCAGGCAGAGCAAGCCGAAGACGGTAATGACCTGCGCCGCCAGCAAGGCGAGCCCTGCTGGCAGGCCGAAGCGCACCATCAGGAAGGTCGCGATGAAGTCGTTCTGCACAACCGGCAGCCGGACGAGGTCGCTGACGGTGAAGCGGCTTACGGTTTCGTCCTGCTCCTCACCCTTGCGTTCGGCGATCGGCGTGACGCGAGCGCCCGGCAGCATGGCGCAGAGCGAGACCGGCGATGGGGGCAGTTCGTCGAGCGCGCGGCGGACTTCGAGCGGCGTCTTGTCGAGACCGAGATCGAGCCTAGCCAATGTGCACGGCATTTCGGCGAGCGCGACCTTGGACTGCAGCAGCTGGAAGCCGAGATCGCGATGGATCACGTCCGGGCTGCGGTCCGCCGTCACGGCGCGCTTGGTGGCATGATCGAGGTCATACCAGGTCAGCAAGCGCTCGGCCGGTACGCGCAAGGGGCCGCCGCGCGCCTTCTCGAGCACATCGATTGCGGCGAGCCGCTCCTTGGGCAGGTTCCACTGGCCCGAGATTGCGTAGGTGACGAGGCCGGGGAAGACGTAGATCAGCGCCGCATTGATGCCGAGCAGGATGACGAGCACCAGCGCCAGCACGCCGCCACGTGGCCAGCCGAGCCGGCGGGCCTTGCGCTGCGGTGCATCAGCGCGGCGCAGGAAGACGCGCATGATCTCGACCAGGCGCTTCAGCGTGCTCGGTAAGAGGAAGGCGAAGGCGAGCACGACCGTGGTGACGATGATGATCAGTGCCGGCGAATAGTCGCTCTTCAGGAACGGCACCGCGGTCAGGAACAGGATGAAGACCAGCACGGTCGCGAGGCTGACCGTCAGCCAGGAGATGTAGTGGCGCTGGTTGTAGAAGAAGTCGATCCGCGAGAAGCCGAGGAAGATGTGCGCCAGCACCAGCACGAGCGCGATCTTGCCGAGCTCTACCGGCTGGAAGCCGGCGACGCCGGTTTCGGTGCCGAGCACGCCCCAGGCGACGAAGGCGGCAAGGATCAGGATCGCCGGCACGGCGCGCAGCAACTGGTCCTTGAAGCCGACGCCCATGAAGAAGGAGCGTGGCAGTGCCGCGATCGAGCGCTGTGGCTGGAAGGCGATGACCACCGCCACGACCGGGATCAGGTCGAAGAACAGCAGCTTGTTCTTCTCGGCATGGATGGTGAAGTCGGTCTTCTCGGCATCGATGCCCAGCGCGAGCAGGGTCAGGCTCCCGAGGCAACAGAGCATGACGATGCCGAGCCAGGTCAGCCTGAGCGGGGTGGTGAAGCGCGGCCCGACCATGATCGCGATGCAGGCGATCGCATAGGCGAGGATCGTGGCGTGCAGCGCTGCCTCATAGGAAATCGAGGCGCCGCCGAGCCGCGACAGCTCGGGCGCCAGCGCGAGCATGGTCGTCGCGCCGATGAAAGCGGTTGCTCCGAGCGCGCCGACGAGCCGTACCAGGATGGCGCTGCGCCGGAATAGCGTGGCGTGATGCATGGCCGAGAGCACGCCGAATACGGCGACGCCCAGCGTCAGCAGCAGGCGCACCATACGCTCGACGCCGTTGAGCGAGGCGAGCGGGTTGCCGATCTCGGCGCCCGACATCGGCTGGCGCGTCGGCGTCACCACCGGGCGCACGCTCTCGGTCGTCGCGGCGGCGCGCAGGATCTCGGCATCGTCGGGCCCGAAGCGGTGGGTCTTGCTGAGCGGCGTCAGCCGCAGCGGCAGGCGCCCGTTCGATTCCTGGCCGATGTCGACGGCATAGCGCGTGCGGCCGATGATCATGTGGCTGAGCCGCGCCGGCCCGTCCGGATCGAGTTCCCAGGCGATGTCGCTGAAGTCGGTGACGCGCTGGTTGCCGCGCGCGAACACGACCGGTGGGCGCGGCGCGTCGACGGCGTCGCCCGGCGCCAGGAAATAGCTGCCGCCGCGCGCGACGATGGTCAGCGCCTTGAATGGCAGGGCGCTGGCGGCGATATGCGCCTCCTCGCGCACCGAGCAGGTCAACCGCCCACCGAGCGAGACGATGCGGTCCTCGCCGCGCTCGTCGGTCGCGATCAGGCCGGTGACGATCTCGCGGATGCGGTCGGCGCCGCTGCGCGGCTGGCAGACGGAGAGCGCATTGCCGTCGAGCCTGAGCGTCGAGAGCGGGCCGGTGCTATCGACGGTGAGCTTGCGGGCGCCGGGGCGTCCGGCCTCGGTCAGGGTCAGCGCGAGCCGGCCCGGGCGGGCTTCGTCGACCGCGATCGCCAGCGCGCCGGCGGCAATGCGATCGCCAGGTTGGAAACGCCAGCGCGCCGAGAAGCTGCCGGCCCCGTTGAGATAGTCGAGCCAGAGCCGGCGCGTATTGGCGACGTTGCGGATGGTGACGCGCCCGTCCTGCTGGCGGGTGAGGGCGACATGGCGCGCTTCCGCCGCGTCGAAGCGCTGTGGTTGCAGCAGTTCGCGCCGGCCGATCGTCACGGTCTCGCCGCGGGCAAGGGCGAGGTCGAGCCGCTCGAGGCTGACCACCGGCCGGGCGCTCTCGATCAGATGCGTGGTGTTGTGCCACCAGAAGCCGAGCACGGCGAGGCAGAGCGCCAGCAGCACGAGGCCGGTCAGCGCACCGCCGGCCCCGCCGATGCGGATGCGCGGCAGGCGGAAGGGCCGCAAGGTCAGCCAGCGCCCCATCAGCTGGCGCAGCGCGGTGGTCTCGCTCATGCCGGATCTCGCGGCAGTCGAGCACCGGAGGATGGGGCGGGGTGCAAGCCCTCCCCCCTTGTGGGGGAGGGTTGGGAGGGGGGTATCGCAACCGCATTCCTCTCCACGCTAAGCTCGGCATCTGTCGAGGGTGGCATACCCCCCTCTCTAACTCTCCCCCACAAGGGGGGAGAGGACAGGTCGCGGTTCCCAGCCGACATCACTTCTTGTCTCCGAGCGCGGCGATCTTGGCGAGCAGGCCGGCCATCAGCCGGCCGCAGGCGCGTCCGCCGGTTTCCCGCGTATGCGAGACCAGGCAGGTGAAGGCGATGCGCTTGCGACCTGCGACATTGTCCATCCAGCCGACGAACCAGGCCGAGTTCATGCCCTCGATGGTGTCCGCTGTGCCGGTTTTGCCGAAGATGCGCCGGCGCACATCCGGCGGCAGCGAGGCCATTACGCCGGCGGCGGTACCGCCTGGGGAGTTGACCACGCCGTAGAGACCGCGCTGGGCGTCGTCGAGGAAGGGTTCGGCCTGGCGCGGGTCCATGCCGGGGATCACCGGCTTGCCCTCGTTCGGCAGCGGGGTCTCGGCGACGTCCGAGACCGGTTTCAGCACACGCGGCAGGATGACCTTGCGGGCGCCGACCGAGCCATAGATCGAGGCCATCGCGATCGGGGTGGCGCGCACGCCCTGGCCGTAGGAGTTGGTGGCGAGGTCGATGCGCCTGGCATTGCGCTTGTCCTCGACCGCGAGATCGAGCGCCTCGCCGGTCAGCCGCTGTGCGCCGGGCACGATGCCCCGCGTCAGGTCGACGCCGGGCTGGGCGAGGCTGCCGGGCTGGGTGATCGGGTAGAGGTGCTCGGCCAGCTCGGCGAGGATCGTGCCGGTGCGGCCGGGGATGGTGGTGGCACGGCCGCCGACCTTGCGTCCGTCCATGGTCAGCGCCATGCCGGCGAACCACAGGTTCGACGACTTGATCAGCGCCTCGCAGAAGCCGATCTGGGCGCCGCGGCCGGCATCGGGGCAGCCGCTCTGCGCAGCCGACAGGATGCCGTAGTTGAAGCCTGCGCCGCCATAATTGGTGATCGGCACGCCGTCGACATTGAGGCCGCCGCCGCCCGCGATGCCGAAGATCTGCGCCTGCTGGGCCGGCGGCATGCGGCCCATGATCATGTCGGCAAAGCGCGGCTGCTCGCGCACCGCCAGGATGCTGGCGAGACCGGTGACCAGCTTGAAGGTCGAGCCCGGCATGGTGTGGACGTCGCCGGCGCGCCAGCCATGGCCGGCGAGCGGCGAGTCGCTGTCGCGCCCGGTCGAGAGCGCCTGGATGTCCCAGCTGTGCATACCGGGCACGAAGTCGGGCCAGCTCGCGAGGCCGAGCAGCGAGCCCGGCTCGTCGCCGGCATCCATCAGCAACACGACGGCACGGCCGTCGCCCTGATCCGGCGGCTCCTGCTCGGGGGCGAGGTTGACCGGTAGTGGGCCCGGCTTGCGCGGGCGCTTCCCGCGGCCGAGGCGCTCGCCCATATGCTCGTAGACCGCCTCCTGTACCAGCTTCTGCAGGCGCGGCTCGATCGTCAGTGTCAGGTTCTCGCGGGTGCGCGCCCGGCCGAGCGCAGCCGAGAGCGAGCCGACATCGCCGGCGCCGTAGCCGATCATCGCCGTCAGGCCGAGCTCGTCGACGATCGGCAGCGGCACGCCATTGTTGTCGAGCGCCGGCGTGCCGTCGGCAAAGAACAGGGCGCGGGCCGCGCCGGTGCGCCGCTGGGTGACCGCGCCGCGCCAGCCGAGTTCGCAGACCAGCTTGGTTTTGGCCCGCTCGCAATCGGCCTCGATATGCGAGGAGCGCCAGAGCTTGACCTTACCGTCCTCGCTCTGCACGCCGCTTCCGCCGAGGATCTCGCGGGCGCGCGGCGGCACGGCCCGGACCGGCAGGCCCTCGAAGCTGATCTCGACATCGCGGCGGCGGGCGCCGGTGATGGAAAAGCGCCAGCCATGCGGCAGGCCCTGCTGGGCCTCCTCGGCGCAGGTGGCGAACTCGTCGCTGTCGGAACAGATGCGCTCGGCCGCGATGGTAAGCCCGGCGATGCGCACGGTCTGCTCGTCGCGCTTGGGATCGAGATTGACCCGCTCATTGCCGACGACGATGCGCGCGGGCTCCAGGATCATGTCGACGGTGATGCGGCGATTGCCGGGCGGCAGCCGTGTCGAGAGCACGAGCCGGTCGTCCGGCGCGCGCAAGGAACCGAACAGGGCCCAGTCGGAGAGCTGGTTGGCCCGGCGCTTGGCGAAATCGGCGAAGTCGCGCGGCGGCGGCACCGCATTCGGCATCACATTGAGCGGCGCGGCGAGATCGGTGGTCTGGGCGACGCGCGCAGTCCAGCCCGACGGGCGGCAGCCGGCCGGCACCACCGGCAGCGTCAGCGGCGTGCCGTCGGCGCAGCGCCGGTCCGGCGCGCGGTCGTCACGGGCGGCGGCGATCAGGAAGGAGTTGTTCCAGGCCAGCATCTCCGAGCGGATCTGCGCGCCGGCCGGCAGGTTGCAGAGCCGGTCGAGCAGCGTGCGCGAGAAATCCTTGGCGCCTTGCGGCGTCGGCGTGGTCAGCGAGGCATCGTAGAGCGCCTCGCAGGGCTGCGAGCGGATGACCGGGCCGGCGGGGTCGAGCCAGATCAGCCCGGTAGCGACGCCCTGCGCGAACAGGTCCTCGTTCGAGCGGCTGGTCTCGGTGAAGTCCGGCTGCTTGATCCAGGCACGGCTGGCGGCGAGCTCGCCGATCAGCCCGCCCGAGAGCCAGAGGAAGCCGACGATGGTGACGGTGCCGACCGTGACGGCGGTGACGCTGCGCTTGAGGCCGCGGAAGAGCGGATGGCTCATGGCGTCGCCTCCCGAAGCTCGACCACCAGCGGCCCGAGCACGAAGGGGCCGTTCGGCGGGATGATGCAGGTCCCGGCTGCTTGCGGCTTGCGCCCGCCGAGGATCCAGATGTCGCCGGCCGATTGCACGGCGACCCCGCCGGGCGCAGCCGCGATGAAGCCGACCGGATTGTGATCGTAGAGGTCGTCCAAACGCTCGACCACGCCCGAGCCGAACTGGACGCGTACCGCTTCACCGAGCCAGTCGAAGGTGCCGTAGCCGCGCGACGACTGGTCCGGGCCGAAGGCGATCGCGGTCTGCTCGCGCGGCAGGCCGATATAGCCGAACTCGCCGTCTTCCAGCATCAGCAGCGAGCGGCGGCGCCCGTCGAAGCTCATGCTCTCGGCGCGGACTTCGCCGCCGGCCCGGCTGTAGCGCAGTTCGCGCCGGTCGTAGCGACGGGCGTCGCGGCCCTGCACCACGATGCTGTCGCGCTGCGCCAGCATGGCGGAGGACATCAACCGCCCGCCATGGCTGCGCTCGACCCAATAGCGCGCCATGCGCCGGCCGCCGAAATTCTCGGGGATGGCGAGGCCGACCACGGCGAGATGCGGCCCCTTGGGCGGCTGCGCCTGCAGGCGGCTCGGTCTGCGGTCGAGGGTGACGTCGACGAGGCCGAGCGAGACCCGGCCGACCTGCGGGCGCACGCCCAGTATCTCGAAACGGGCGTCGACATTGCCGCCGGGCAGCGCCAGCGTCTCGACCTGGATCGCCTGGGCGCGCGCCTCCGGCGTCTGCGGCAAGGCGGTGAGCAGCGGTAGGCCGCCGGCATCGCGGGCGGAGGCGTCGACCGGAAAGCGCCCGAGGAAGAAGATCGTGCCGCCCGGCAGGTCCGGATGCACCGCCGGCGTCAGCATCTCGCTGCGCGAGAAGGCAAAGCGCGCCTGGCCGGAATAGAGACCGCCCGGCGTGTTGACGCCGATGATAGGCTGGCCGATCGCGGTCTGTGCATCCTGCCGGATCACCACCTCGCCATGCGGCAGCCGGTTGTCGGCCGGCGGGGCATAGACACCATGGCCGAGATAGACCGCGACCGGCGCGGTCGCGTGCAGGCTCTGCTCGACATGGACGGTGACGCCGATATCGGGATCGATCACGTCGCGAAAGCGCTGCTCGATCCGGTCGGCGAGGAAGCGGCCGAGTTCCTGTGCGCCGGGCAGCGCCTCGGCGGTCAGCACCACCAGCGAGGTGAAGGGCACGTCGATCGGCTGCGGGCCGCTGCCGCCATCGGTCAGCGCGATGCTGCGATGCCGGTCGATCAGGTCTTCCAGCGAGGCCTTGCCGTCCTTGGTCGGTTGCCCGCCCGCCATCAGGCTGAAGACCGGCTTGCGCCAGAGATTCTCGATGCCGGGCATGGCCTCGCCCGGCTCGCCGGCGACGGCGCGCAAGCTGGCCAGCCGCCGCGGGTCGTGCATCACCAGGTCCATGAGATCGGGCAGGGCCATGGCGTCAGCTCACTCGGGCGGAAAAGTCGGGAAGAGAATACGGTCGCGACGAGGCGGGCCGAGCCCGCCCTTGTGAACGCCAGAGCCGTTTTCGCGTGCGGGCCATGACGATCCTGCGATCCTAGTAGATGCGCGAGACGCGGTCGTGCTCGATCCGCCAGCAGGCTTCCCAGCCTTCATTGGCGGCGATGACCGTGACCTTGCGGCTCGTCGGCGACAGGACCTCGCTGATGATCTCGCAGACGCCGAAGCCGTCGAGCCCCTCGCGATGCGCTTCGACGATCGAATCGCCCTCGAGCAATACCATCGGGTCCTGCCCGTCGAGCAATGGACGCAGGCGCGCCAGCGCCTTTCCCTGCGGATCGAGCCCCGGGATCGTGCGCACGAACTGGAAGCGGCGGCCGAGATTGGCGCGCCCGCCCAGGCTTGGCGCCGCCTCGTCGTGCTCGGCATGGACACGCGCACCCGAGGCGATGTCGTAGCCGAGATAGTGGATGCGCTCGGCGGCGAACTCGGTGCGCAGGCCGGTGGCGCCAAGATCGCGCATCTGCACCGCCATCGCGGCGATGCCGAGTGGGTTCTTGTGCTGCACGGTGCTGCCGGCCATGTCGCCCTCGATGCCGAGGATGGCGGCGCCGGCGATCACCGCCTTCTTCATTGCCGCCGGCGAGAATGGCCGTTCGAACGGGAAGGCCGCCCGGCTGGCCTCGGCTTCGGCCGCGATCGCCTCGAAAATCGGCGGCCAGAGCGCGGCGCGCCCGGTCGGCACCATGATCACAGTCGGCCGGCGCGTCGGGTTCGGGCCGGCGGCACGGGCGAGGCGCGGCAGCATGCCGCCGAGCACGGCGCCGATCTCGGCCAGGCGCTGTGAGGCCTCGCCGGCTCCCTTCTCCAGCGCAGCGCGCGAGAGCTTGAGTACGAGACGGCGGGTGCCCGCCTTGTCGGGACTGTCGAGCGCAAGCTGCAGGCCGGGCCTCGATGCCGCGTCCGCCAGCTTTGGCTCGTTCTGCGCGACATAGAGGCCGGCCGGTCCGCCATCCGGCCTCACCTCAGCGAGGACAAGGTCGAACGTCTCGTCGGCCGCATCCGCATCCCAACGATAGCGCGCCGCGGAGGCCTGCGCCTTCTCGCTCAGATGGTTGGCGAGGCGCGCCTTGGCCTGTTTCACTGCATTGCGCAGCCAGCCGCGTGCCGCCAAGGCGGCCGCGTCCTCGCGCTGGATGGCGCGGGCGAGCGAGGCTTCGGCGAAGGCGGGCTGCCAGTGGGCGTCCTGCCCCTCCATCGCCCGGTCGATCAGCGCAGCAGTGATGCTGGTCAGCGCCTCGTCGATCAGGTCGCCGCCGACAGGCAGGCCGAAGGTCGCGAGTGTCGAATGGTTCAGGCGGTCGCCGTCGCGGCGCAAGGCGGCGAGCGCGATGTCGCTGGTGCCGCCGCCGATGTCGAGCGTCAGGAGCAGCGCCTCGCCCAGGTCCGGCACGGCGGCGCGCACCTCCGGCAGGCTGGCGACATAGCGCGCCGCCGCGACCGCTTCCGGCACGGTGACGGCCGCGTCGGGGAAGCTGGTCGTGCCGGGAAAGAGGCGTTCCAGCCGCTGGGAGAAGAGTTCGAGCGCGGCGCGGTAGCGCGAGGCGATCTCGTCGCCGATGCCGCTCGGGCAGGACACCAGGATGCGCGGCACCACCGGCGGTGGCGCATGATCCTCGACCCGCAGGCGGTCCTCGCCGAGACGCAGCACATAGAGGTCGACCAGCTCGTCGAGCACGTCGGCGACCAAAGGCGCGATCTCGACGGTGTTGGTGGCGACGACCCGGTCGGCCGCGGCGTCGTAGCGATGCACCGGCTCGTTCAGCGTCAGCGAGACCGCGCCGGAGGTCAGCGCGTGTTTCAGCGAGTCGATCCGCTTGCCGCCTTCGGGCAGACCAGCCTGCGGTGGCGGGGCGGGGGCGGAGACGTCGTAACGCCGCGCGAAAGCCTTGAGCCGGCGTGCCACGCTGACGCGGTCCGAGCCGATCAGGGCGAGATCGGGCAGGCTGTGCGGCGCGTGGTCGGCGCGCAGATTGTTGCCGGAGTCGAGTCCGACATGGCTCGGGATCAGCGGCGCGGCCCCGGCATCCTGCAGGGCAGCCTCGCCATGGCGTGGATCGACATGGGCGGCGAGCCAGGTTCCGAGTGCCAGAGGCCTGATTTCGGTGGCGCGACCGGCGGCACGCGGCGCGCCCGACCAGATCGAGGTCGCGGAGGCGCCGAGGTCGATGCAGATCGGCAGGCGGTGGACGCGGCGGCTATAGCGCAGCGGCAGGTTCGCCTCCGCGAAAGCCTTGCCGCCCTCGTCGCCGGCCTTGATCGCGAGCGAGACGGTGATCTCGCCGCGCAGCACATTGGCGCCGCTGGTGCGCACCGCACGCGACAGTGTCGTCGTCAAATTCTGCATCGGCACGACGGCGCGGCCGCGCCGGCCGAAATCGCCCTCGCGTACGATCTCGAGCGGGAACGGTGTCGATGGCTCGGCGATCTCGCTTTCGCCCATGCGGCTGGTGACCTCGACCGTCAGTGGCGCGGTCCGGGTCAGCGGCCAGCGGCGCAGATCGATCACCAGCCCGTCGCAACGCACGATCGAGGTCTCGTCGTCCGGGTCGACCTCGGCATTGAGCCCGCTGGTGATCTCGAACTGCGCGCTGCCGCCGAGCGGGCAGGTGAAATGCTGCCCCGCGATCGTCAGCGCGACCTCGCCGCGGTTCTGGCTGCGGATCGGCACCGAGCGTGCTTCGAGCGCGCTCGACCACGGCTTGGCCGGGCCGTCCGGATCGTGGCCGGCACCATCCTGGCTGACCCAGCCGCCGAGCTTGGCGGTAAGCCTCACCTGCAATGGCGCCCTCGGATTGGCCTGGATCGTCTCGTCGACGAAGTCGAGCACGGCATCGCGCGTCAGTGTCACGTCGAGCCGCACTTCCTGGCCGGCCAGCGCCGGCGCATCGGCGAGCCAGATCAGGTGGCGGCTGGTCGCGCTGCCGACATCCGGAAAGCGCCTGAGCGAGACCGAATGATCCATCGGCGCGGCGACGCCGAGCGAGAGGTGCTGTGCCTTGATGCCAAAGCAGCTCGCCTCGATCGTCAGGCCGCGCCGGCCTTCGAGCACGATATCCCGGGGGATATCGATCGCGATCTGGCCGATCGCGAGCAGCTTGCCGGCGTGCAGGGAATCCAGGTCGATCTCGACCGGCTCGATCCGCCAGTCCGGCTGCGAGGCGCCGGCGAGCGCCGCGACCTTGATGACGCGCCGCGGCGAGGCGCGGGTGCCGCTCGCCGTCTCGACAATGGTCGAGAAGGCGATCTCGATGCTGGCGTCGCTGTCGACATCGGCCTGGGCCCGGTGGTTCGCCACGGCGCGCATCACCGCCTCGCGACGCAGGCCCAGCACCAAGCGCTCGCCAGCCCGGATCGCGGCCTTGTCGAGCAGGGCATTGCCTTGCAGCCAACCGATATCGATGCCGCTCGCGAGGCCGGGCGCATGCGAGACCAGCGAGACCGTCACGGCCTTGACCATGTCTTCCGGCGCCTCGAAGGCGAGGAGGTCGATCAGATCGCCGCTGCGGTCGAGCGCGATCGTCGCCGCGAAGCTCCCGAGCCGTGTCTCGAGATTGTAGCAGGGCAGAGTGGTCATGCGTCCTGCCTCGAAGCGATATCCGCCGGGGCCCCGCCGGCGAGCGCGGTGCCCCAATGATGGTCGAGCCCGGTCAGGGCGGCGGCCGCGGCGAGATAGCGCGGCAGCATGTCGCCGGCGCCGGCCCTGAGCCGGCGATAGGCGGCGCCGAAGCCGGTATCCACGGGATCGGCGAGCGCGCGGCCGGCGAACGGCACTTCGGCGAAGGCGGCGTCGGCTTCGCGCAGCGCCATCTGTGCCAGCAGCAGCCGGCTATAGCTTTCGAGCGTCGTGCGCAGCGCCTGGCCACAGCTAGTCGCTTCGCTCGCGGGACCGAGCAATGCATCGATCTGTGCCGTCAGGCCTGCCAGGGCCGGGGCAAGGCTCTCGATCCGCGCGAGCGAGCCGGCGAAATGGCGGCTCGTTGCCGTAAGACACTGCGCGCCGCGCACGGGATCGCCGCTGCGATGGGCGCGTGCGGCGAGGTCCGGGTATCCGGCCGCCTGTTCCCAGCTCCGAATGAGATCGGCGGCCGCGAGCGTCTGTTCCACCTCGCGTCGCAAGCCGGCGAAATGGCTATGCAGCAGCACGATCTCGCCCGGGGTCAATTCGCCGAGCCGCCGCGCCAGTTCGTCGGCGATCGCCGCCGGCTGGCTCGCTTGCTGCGCGGCGTCGGCGAGTTCGCTGCGCATGCGTGCGACCGCTTCGAGGCCCGGCGCCGGCTGCCGTTGCGGCTGTCGTCGCAAGTCGAGCAGCAGGGCGTCGAGCGGTGACAGCCGGCGCTGGCCGCTCCGCGTGGCGGCGTCCACCACCGCCTGTTCGACTTCGGTTACGAGCCCGGCGTCGAGCCAGCTCTGATGAGCGCTCGCGGCGACATCGTGCAGCAGGCGCATCGCCCGCCGGTCGTGACCGGCCAGCGCCATCGCCTCGCGGGCGAGCAGTTGCGGGAGATTGGGATCCTCATACCAGGTGAGCAAACGCTCGAGCCGGATCTCGTCCTCAGGCGATCCGGGTAGAGGCAGAGCGAAGCGCACGGCACTGGCGCGCTTTGCCAGCTGCGGTTGCGTGATCCCGCGCAAAACCATGGCGATCTGCTCGTCGAGCGAGCGTTCGCCGAGCTCGTCCGTCCGTGCCGGGTCGATGCCCGCGGTCGCCGCCAGTGCGTCCAGCAGGCTTGCCGGCGCGGCGTCCTTGGCACGCGCATCAAGCCGCGCGAGCGGCCCGGCAGGCGTTTGCGTCGCGCGTGCGGATAGCTCGTCGAGTGCGGCAGCGAGGCGCGCCGGCCGGAGCGCGCTCGTAGCGCGCCATAGCCCCTCGGCCAGCCGGCCTGCGGCGAGCGCGAGATCATCATGCAACGGTGCGCTCGCGCCGGCGGTTGCAACGACCAGGGCGTTGCCGCCGCTTGCGCCGAGCGTCAGCCCGGTCGCGGTCGAGGCGGCATAGCCCTGGCGGTGCGAGGCGATGGCGAACGCCCCATCCTGCCAGCGCAATGTCATCGGCGCGCCACTGATCACCTCGCCCTCGCCGACCCAGACAAGCTGGCGGCGCGGCGCGGCGAAGACGATGATCTCGTCACCCTCCGCCCAGTCAGGCAGAGTGATACCGGCGCCGCCGTCAGGCCGGGCCTGCGGGCGAAGCAGGCGAAAACCGCGGCGCAGCGCGGCAAGGCGGCCAAGGCCGGTCGCGTCGACGTCGCGCTGGTCGGTGAGCGAGGCGGCGAGCAGGTCGAGTTCGGTCTCGATGGCGAGCCGAAGTTCCTGATCGATCTGGCCCAGCGCCTGCCTGGCTTCGCGCATCGCCGTGGGGAGATGCGCGACCAGAAGCCCTTCGGACGCGGTCTCGGCATCGTCACCACTGAAGGAAAGCGTCAGCCCTTCGGCTGTGCCGATCCGGTTTGCGGCCATCTTTGTCAGGGCGGCCCGCTCGTCCTCGGGATTGAGGAAGGGGCCGACCAGCAGGCGAAAGCCCTCGGCCTCCGAGCCGCTGGCCTGATTGAAGCCGGAGGCCAGCAGCGTGGCCTTTAGGTCCACGCGTTCGCTGGCCGGCTCGCTGTCTAGCGCGAGTGCGCCGGCAGCATCACGATGCACCTGCATCAACGATAGGCCGGGCGTGCGCTGGTCCGCTTCCGTGAGCGAGAGTCTTTCGTCGAGCTGGACGGGGATCGCGATCAACCGGCCATCCGCGTTCAACGTCACGGCATGGAGGGCTCGGCTTCCCGCCGGCAGCCTGCCGTGGAGCGGCGCAGTTCCTGCGTCGGCGGCGGCGATCAGGCTGATGCGTCCCCCGGCCTCTTCGGCCGCCAGAAAACGGATCGGAGCGCATTGTCGCCAGATCGCGGCGACATGGCGCGACCCGTCCCAGATGATGGCGACAGGCGCCACGGAGGAAGTCACGAAAACAGGCTCCGGGAAAGACGAATGAAGCAGGATGACGCGGGGCGACCTTGCGCGATGGTCCGGCGTCTTGCAAGAGATGCTCCAGGCCCAACTTGGGTTGTGCGGGCTTGGTCTTGCGGCCGGCTGGCCGCGACTTCCGAAACCTGCCGGACCGGTTTGCCGCAAGGGGCGGTGCGGATGCTGAAACGGAGCGAGATGCGATGACGGCAGAATCGGTTTGCTTTGCCGCCTTGCCGGCCGCTTTGCCGGTCACATTTGCCCAGGCCGGTGCCGGCGAGGATGTCGCAACCCGCACGCTGGCACTGTCGGATTCCTCGGGCGGCTCGCCCCGCACGGTTGCGGCGAGCTTCCTCGCGCCGCGCCTGCTGCCGCGCCTGTTCCGCGAGCCGGCTCAGGCCGCCTCGGCGGCGCAGGCGGCGCTGACGGATGCCGAGCGGCTGATCGTCCTGCTGCCCGCCGGTCGCTATGACGATGGCGTCTGGGCCCCGATCATCGAGCGCATCCTGGTCGGTCTCGATACTGCTTCGGCGCGTCCGCGCGAGATTGTTTTCGCCTGGAGCGGGCTTGAGCCCTTCCTGGCTCCCTTCGGGCGCCGTGCACAGGATGTCTGGAGCGATCCGCGTCTCGTCCCGGCGCTGCTCGGCGTGCTGGAACGCTCCGCTCGTTCGCTCACCACTGTGCTCGACGCGGCCAGCGATATTCGCCGCGGCCTGATCCGGTTCGACACTGCCCGCGAAGAAGCAGGGCCTGCGCAGGCGACGCTCGCGCTGGCCTGAACACATAGGCAGGCGACTACTTCCAGACCAGGGCGTTGGCGAGGTCGCGGCGGCCGCATTCCAGCGACATGGCGTTGACGGCGGCGCGATAGCCCTGCAGCGAGTAGACCACATGGGCCGGCTTGCCATCGGTCGCCGTGCCGCTGATCTCCAGCGTCGTGCCCCTGTTGTAGCCGGCGACGGCGTCCATATCGAGGATCGGCTGGCCGTTGGAGCCCTGCTTGGTCGGGCGGATGAAGTTGCCGGCCGCGGTCGGGACGGCGTTGAGACGGCGCGTCATGCCGCCGCCTTCCCTGATCACGGCTTCGAAAGGCGTGCCGGGCTTGTAATAGCGCTTGTCCTCGATCAGGTGCTGCAGCTCGCCATTCCCGGCGCTGCTCGCCTGCAGCAGGATGAATGGCGCCTGCTCGCGCCAGTAGCGCGGCCCGGCTTCCTGCGCCGCGGTATAGGCGTAGCAGGTACGCTGGCCGGTGCGCGGATCCTCGGAGACGCTGGCGTACCAGTCCTGGAAACGGCGCAGCAGCCTGCCCGGCGCCTCGGGCATCAGCATGTCCTTGGTGTCGACCGCGCGGGCCCGCAGCTGGAAATCCTGTGCGACGGGGCCGGCGCTTGCGACCTTGATCGTGTATTCGCCGGGGCCGAGCCTGTAGCGTCGCAGGTTGGGGCGGCTCGGATTGGCGATGTGGATGGTCTTCATGGGGGTGTTGTTGCGGCCGAGCACGTCGACAGGCACGGTCGGGTGCGGTCCGCGGACGCTGCCGGTCGGGATATCGATCTCGACATAGGATTCCTGGACGACCAGGAAGGGGTATTGCTGCAGCGCCCGGCCACCTTCGATACGGGCATTGATCCGCAAAGGCGTGGTCTGGTCGAGCCGCGGCGTCTGAGCCGTCGGGCCGAGCGCAGCCCATTGCTGCATGGTCGGCAACTCGTCGAGCGTGACGAGCCCGTCCTCGGAGACCGGCGTCGTGTTCCGGCGGTTGACACTGACCGAGATCCGGTAGCCGAGCGGGCGCGGGTCGACCGTGACCATGCCCTCCCAGCGCTTGTCCTCGGGACCGGCGGGGTCGTGCGCGATCACCAGCGAGACATGGCGTTCGGCTCGGATCTTGGTTTCTTTCTCCTCGGCGTTCTGCTTGCTCAGTGCGCGCCGCAGCTTGTCGGAGAAGAATTCCTGCCAGCCGGGGCTGACGGGCAAGCCGCTCAGCATCCTGACCGAGAGCGTGACGGGGTTGGAGGTGTCGACCGAGGCTGCCCAGACTCCGGCTGCGACTCGGGTGAAGAGTTCGTCGGTCGAGCTGTATTCCTCGCCGATGAAATCCTGCGAGACGGTGAAGGGGTCAAGGCTCGGCGAGCAGCTCTCATAGCCGTTCCAGCCATGCGCCGACAGGTTGAAGCGCGCGGCCGCGCCGACCTTCTGGCCCGACGCCCGGACCTCGATCTGGATCTTGCTGAGCTGTTCCTTGTTGTCGCCCGCCATCGGGCTGTCGAGTACGCCAGTGTCGACGATGCCCTTGATCGGGTCGATGTCGAGCCAGGGTGCCATCGAGACCCCGGGGATGTTCGAGAATGCAGCCCGGATCTGCTGCATGATGTTGTTGCCCTGATCGGTCGTGAAGGCGTCGCGGGTCGCGGGGCGCGAGGCGATGCCGATGGCGACCGGCAGCTTGAGCTGCGGGCATTGCTGCTGGATGCGCTGCCAGAGCAACTGGGCGGCGGAGCCGAACGGGTTGTACGGATCGAACCCGGCCATCATCTGCGTCTGCGCCGTAGCCTCTACCGGCGATGCCGCCGTGAGGCAGGCAACCGTCAGGCAAAGGATTCGTCTTGTCAGCGCTCGCGCAGTCATCTCGTTTCAGTACTCATGGGGTCCTCCCTCGCGGGCGAGGGAGGACCGGTTCTGATTCCGTCTCGGCTCAGATGCCGGACGCTTCGTTGGTCGCCAGATTGACCTCGACCTGGTCGGTGCCGGCAGCCTTGCCTTCGCGGGTTACGCTGCGCTCGACGACGCGGATGCGCTGGCCTTGGCTGTTGTTGTAGGTGCGGACGGTGCGGGCGCGGACGACCACAGCCTGGCCGCTCGAATTGCGGAAGCTCTGGGTGTTCGAGCCGCCCGAACGCGCGGCGATGTAAGCCGCCTCGCGAGCGCGCTCCTTCTCGATCGCGTCGGCGATGACCAGGCCGGCAACGCCGCCGATGAGAGCGCCGATCAGGGCACCGCGGCCGCCGCCGACTGCGCCGCCGATCAGGGCGCCGGCGCCAGCGCCCAACGCGCCGCCAGCCGCAACACGTTCCTGCGAACCGGTGCAGCCACCGAGCAGGAGGGCGCCTGCGACGAGGATGGTTCCGGCCTTCATGGTCTTGGCATGCATCACGTCACCCCAGTAAAAAAGGTTGTTTCCAAAATCTATGGCACCTGCAATCTGGCTGCTCTTGCATCCGGTAGAGCCAGTTTCGCAAAACCCGGGCAAGACCATACGGCGCCACACCCGGCATCTCTTCCATATTGGCCTTTTCTGGGCAAGGGCTGCCGCAGTTTGTCACGTTTCTGACAATCTTTAAAATGTTCGCAACGCGAAACCCACCGTGAAAGCCAAGAGAGGCAGGGGGTTGACGGGCTGCTGCGCCCACGCTGTTCCGTCGCATCGGCCTTGGGCGGCGCGATAACTTTAAAAACCGAAGGTTCATCTTTAATGCTTTTCCGGCAGCTGTGGTTAATTCGCCGCGGTGTGCTGTGTCCCTACCGCGATGAGCGACGTTCCGTCATGCGCATCGGCATCCCGTCGCGTGGGCGCAGCGTGATGCGCTGGGTCGGCATCGGCGCCTCCTCGCCCGCATAGTCGAAGCACAGATGCCGGAGCAGCATGGCGAGCACGATCACCGCTTCCACCATGGCGAATTGCAGGCCGATGCAGACCCGAGGGCCGGCGCCGAACGGCAGATAGGCATAGCGCGGTATGGTCTCACGGGCTCCGGGCAGGAAGCGCTCGGGCCGGAAGCGGTCGGGCGCCTGCCAGAGCGTTTCGTGCCGATGCAGAAGATAGGGCGAGACCACGACCAGAGCGCCCTTCGGAATGAAGCAGCCGCCGGCTGCGACATCGTCGGCCAGTGCCGTCCGCGACAGGGACGGGACGGGAGGATAGAGGCGCATCGCCTCCTCGATCACCGCGCGAGTGAGGGAAAGGTGCTCGCCCGACAGGGCCGCGGCGGCGAGATCCTCGCCGGCCGCATCGATCTCGGCTTCGAGCGCGGTGCGCACGTCCGGCGCGAGCGAAACGAGATAGAGCGACCAGGTCAGGGCGTTCGCTGTCGTTTCGTGGCCGGCGCCGATGAAGGTGACGATGTTGGCGCCGACCTCGGCCTCGCTGAGCCCTGTGCCTGTCTCGGGATCGCGCGCGTTGAGAAGTGCATCGAGCAGGTCGGGCTTTTCTGGCTGCCAGCCTCCGCCGGCATGCAATGCCTGCCGCTCTGCGATGATTGCCCTGACCTGCGCTTCGAAGAAGGAAATCGCCGGCCGTGCCATCCAGCGGCCGATCCGCGGCAACCAGGCCGGCGCACCGAGCACGTCGAGCGGATCGATCCGGCCTTGCGTCTCGAAATAGCGGGTCAAGGCTTTGCCGAAGGCGTCGGCGCCACCGGCTATCGCGTTCGAGAACATCGTCTCGGCCAGGATGTCGTAGGTCACGCGCGTCATGTCGGTCGAGATATCGACGATGCGGCCGCTGCGCCGGCGCAGCATGCGGGCGACGGTCCGCTCGGCCGGCGCGATCATGCGTTCGGCCAGTGCCGCAATGGAGCGCGGCGTGAACAACGGCGCCAGCGTCCGCCGCGCCCGTTTCCAGGCTTCGCCCTCGGCCGTCAGCAAGCCCTCGCCAAGTCCGGGCGCCAGGATAGTGCGCTGGAGATCGTCCTTGCGGTAGTTGGCAGCGTTCTCGACCAGTACATGTCGGACGACCTCGGGGTCGGAGACGACGACCCCGTAGCCGAACAGGCCCTCGCCGGCGACGATCGGCTCGCGGAAATGCCGTGTGCGCCAGATCGTCAGTGGGTTGCGGCGCAGGCGCAGCAGCAGTTCGAGTCGGCCGAACTCGCGCTCTTCCGGCACCGGGGCCGGCGGGCGCCTCCGTCGGGCCTGCGCGGCGGACATGGCGGCATCCGCTGTGATCATGGCTTTCTCCTCGCGGAGCCGAACCCGACGAGCGCTGCTCGAGCGGAAACGGTTCTGAGAGGGACAATCTCCTGCCGATTTCAGGCATTCCGAAGGCGCAAGCCGCGTGCCAGCCCGTTCTGCGATTGTTGCATTGCAGAGAATAATTCAACGCAATCTTGTGCAGTGCACAATAAGTGCTATTTTAGGTGTCCAAGGAGCCACCGAGATGCCTGAGTACAAGAATCCTCCCCCGCGCATTCTGCGCCCGCGCAAAGAACTGCCGACCCTCGAAGAGGCGGTGACGGCGGCGCAGTGCATGAGCGATTCGCCGGAGCAGCAGGCCGAACTCGCCGCACAGCTGATGGGCGTTACCGTCGCCGAGGTCGTGCCGCTGATCCGCAAGGCTGCGCACCGTACCACCGTGATGACGCCGAACCGCTCCGTCGTCGTGGTCCGCCGACCGACCCGAACCTTCTCGCCGCGCCTCGCCGAGGCGATGCGCCGCTGAGTAGCGCAGTCGCTGCTTTCCAATTTTCAAGAACGCCGGGAGCCAGGAATGGCTTCCGGCGTTTTGCTTTGCAGATCGAGAGATGATCCGGTCTGAGCCCGAGAGCTCAGTTCCGAGCGCCGATCTTGTCGAGGATCGGGCAGTCCGGCCGCTGGTCGCCATGGCAGTTGCTCGCGAGATGGCGCAGCGTCGCCGCCATCGCCTGCAGCGCCGCCGCCTTCTCCTCCAGCTCTCCGACATGCTTGAGCGCGAGTTGTTTTACATCGGCGCTCGCCCGCGAGCGGTCGCGCCAAAGCCCCAGCAGCACCCCGGTCTCGTCGACCGAGAAGCCGAGGCTGCGGGCGCGGCGCACGAAGCGCAGCGTATGGACGTTCGGCTCGGCATAGACCCGGTAGCCCGATTGCGAGCGCGCCGGCGGCTCGATCAGCCCGATCTGCTCGTAATAGCGGATCATCTTGGCGCTGACGCCCGAGGCTTCGGCAGCTTGTCCGATGTTCATCCCATCCTCCCAAAGGCGGTGGCGGGGGCGGCGCCCGGCGCTGCTGCGACGATGTCCTGCCGCGCCGCAAAGCGGCGCAGTCTGAGTGCGTTGGCCAGCACACTGACGCTGGAGAAGGCCATGGCGAAGCTGGCGAAGACCGGCGACATCAGCACGCCCCATAGCGGATAGAGCAGGCCGGCCGCGACCGGGATCAGCAATACATTGTAGCCGAAGGCCCAGCCGAGATTCTGGCGGATGTTCGCCATCGTCGCCTTGGACAGGCCGATCGCCTCCGGAACATGGGTGAGATCGCCGGAGATCAGCACGATGTCGGCGCTCTCTATCGCGATATCGGTGCCGGCGCCCATGGCGATGCCGATATCAGCCTGGGCCAGCGCCGGTGCGTCGTTGATGCCGTCGCCGACGAAGGCGACCTTGGCTCCATCTGCCTGCAGGCGCTTGACGATCGCGGCCTTGTCGGTCGGCAGCACCTCGGCCTCGACCGCGTCGATGCCGAGCCGGGCCGCGATCGCCTCGGCGGTGGCGCGGTTGTCGCCGGTCACCATGACGATGCGCAGGCCGAGCGCCTTGAGCGCGTGGATCGCGGCCGCCGTGCCTGGCTTGAGCTGGTCGGCGACGGCGATGAGGCCGGCGAGCTTGCCATCGACCGCGATATAGAGCGGGCTCTCGCCGTCGCGAGCCGAGGTTGCTGCCCGCTCCGCGAAGGCCGACGCAGCGATGCCGCGCTCGGCCATCAGCCTGGCTGAGCCGACCAGGATTTCGCGGCCTTCGACCTGGGCCGAGATGCCAAGGCCAGGTTCGGCCGCGAAATCGGCCGCCGGAGCGAGCGCAAGGCCGCGCCGCTTCGCTTCCGCGACGATCGCCTCGGCGGAGGGGTGTTCCGAGGCGCTCTCGGCTGAGGCGGCGAGACACAGCGCCTCCTCTTCGGTGAAACCCTCAGCGGCGATGAAGCGCGTCACCTCCGGCCGGCCCTTGGTCAGCGTGCCGGTCTTGTCGAAGGCGATGGTCGCAACCTCACTCAGCCCCTGCAGCGCGGCGCCCTGGCGGAAGAGGATGCCGAGCTCGGCGGCGCGGCCGGTGCCGACCATGATCGAGGTCGGTGTCGCAAGGCCCATGGCACAGGGGCAAGCGACGATCAGCACCGCGACGGCGTTGACCAGCGCATAGGTTAGCGCGGGCGATGGGCCAAAGAAGAGCCATGCCGCGAAGGTCATAAGCGCGACGGCGATCACCGCCGGCACGAACCAGTTGGTGACGCGGTCGACCAGCGCCTGGATCGGCAGCTTCGCGCCCTGCGCCTGCTCGACCATGCGCAGGATCTGGGCGAGCAGCGTATCGGCGCCGACCTTCTCGGCCCGGAAGCGCAGCGCTCCATTGCGGTTGATGGTGCCGCCGATCACGCTGGCGCCGACGCTCTTACGGGCGGGCGCCGGTTCGCCGGTCACCATCGCCTCGTCGACATAGGATGCGCCTTCGACGACTTCGCCGTCGATCGGGATCTTCTCGCCGGGCCGGACCAGCACGAGGTCGCCGACCCGGACCTGTTCGATCGCGATCTCGCTCTCGACGCCGTCGCGTAGCACGCGGGCCGAGCGCGCCTGGAGCTGGACCAGTCGCTTGATCGCGTCGCTGGTCCGGCCCTTGGCGCGGGCCTCGAACCAGCGTCCGAGCAGGATCAGGGTGACGATCACCGCGCCGGTCTCGAAATAGGTGTAGTCCGTGCCGGCAGGCAGCCAGTCGGGCGCGAAGGTCGCGACCACCGAATAGGCATAGGCCGCACCGGCGCCGAGCATGACCAGCGCGTTCATGTCGGGCGCAGCCCGCATCAGCGCCGGCCAGCCCTTCAGGAAGAAGCGCAGGCCCGGCCCGAACAGCACGATCGTGGTGAGGGCGAAGGCGATGAGCTTCAGCATGAAGGCATCGATGCGACCGTAAAGCCAATGGTGGAAGGCGTCGCTCAGATGCGGCCCCATTTCGATCACCAAGAGCGGCAAGGTCGCTAGCGCGGCGATGATGACAGAGCGCCCAAGTGCGGTCTGCTCCGCCTGTCGGCGTGCAGCGGCAGCATCGCCGTCGTCGCTGCGGCCCTCGTCGAGCGGCTTGGCCTCGTAGCCGGCGACGGTGACAGCTGCGACGAGTGCTGGCGTGATGCCGCCATCGGCAACCCGGACGGTCGCCCGCTCGGTCGCGAGATTGACCTCGGCCTTGAGCACACCCGGCACGGCGCGCAGCGCCTTCTCGACCCGGCCGACGCAGGAGGCGCAGGTCATGCCGGAGATCGCCAGGGTGATGTCCGTCGCGCCCGGCTCGTAGCCGGCGCCGCGGATCGCCTCGGCGACCGCTTCGGTATTGCCGCCGGCCAGCGTCACCCGCGCCTTGCCGGTCGCGAGGTTGACCTGGGCTTCGCTGACGCCCGGTACGGCCGAGATCGCCTTTTCCACCCGTCCGACGCAGGACGCACAGGTCATCCCGTCGACGGGGATATCGATCGTGCTGGACCCGGTTGCGGGCACTTCATGCTTTGCATGCATCGTCATGACGCATCACCTTCCTTCTCTCGTTGGAAGATGGCTACACCTTCCCATCATGGGAAGGTCAAGCGGCTATTTTTCTGGATAGCTGCGACGGTTTGGTCGGCTTCCTACCAGGCAGAAACCGGGTGTCGCGCGCCGCCGCCGACGCGTTTCATTGCCGCCGACGGGATCGGTGAAGGACGTAGAACATGGCGACGGCGGCACTCCGCAAGACGGATGGACAGGTAATGGATGAGGTCGCGACCGCTCTCGACTGGCGGCGGATCGAGTCCGAATTGGACGAGCATGGCGTCGGACTGACCGGGCCGCTGCTCGATGCCGGCCGCTGCGCCTCGCTGCGGGCGCTCTATGCCGAGCCCCAGCATTTCCGCAGCCGCATCGTCATGGCGCGCCATGGCTTCGGCCGCGGCGAATACCAGTACTTTACCCACCCGCTGCCTGATGTGATCTCGGCGCTGCGCCCGCTGATCTACGCGCGGCTCGCGCCGATCGCCAATCGCTGGAATGCGGCGCTCGGCATCAATCAGCGCTATCCTGAGACGCTCGACGACTTCCTGGCACTCTGCCATGCGCAAGGGCAGGATCGGCCGACGCCGCTGCTGCTGAAATACGGCGTCGGCGACTACAACTGCCTGCACCAGGACCTCTACGGCGACCTGTTCTTCCCGTTCCAGATGGTGATCCTGCTCTCCGAGCCCAATCGTGATTTCACCGGCGGCGAGTTCACCTTGGTCGAGCAGCGCCCGCGCATGCAGTCACGGCCGGAGGTGGTGCCGCTGCGGCAGGGCGAGGCTGCGATCTTCGCCGTGCAGCATCGGCCGGTACAGGGGACGCGCGGGACTTATCGCGTCAATCTGCGCCATGGCGTCAGCCGGGTGCGGTCGGGAGAGCGCTATACAACCGGGCTGATCTTCCACGATGCGCACTGACGAAAGCCGTCAGGGCGCCTTGAACTTCAGCCCGCGAAGGATCGCGCCCAGCGCCTGTTCGTCGACGAGGTCGGCTGCAGCGGCCTGGGTGAACCATTGGCAGCGGCGCTGTTCCTGCTCAGGCCAGGTTGGAAGCTGGTCCGTCACCGCGAGCAGATAGAGCCTGACCTTGCACAGCACGAAATCGCGCGTGCGCCGTTTCCAGTAGGTGTAGCGGCCGACGGGCTTCTTGCCGACCTCTCCGAGCAGGCCGGCTTCCTCCATGGCTTCGCGCGCCGCAGCCTCATGGCCCTTCAGCCCGCGGATAGGCCAGCCTTTCGGCACGATCCAGCGCTGCGTCTCGCGCGTCGTCACCAGCATGATCTCGACGGCACCGTCCGGCCGGTGCCGATACGGGATCGCGCCGATCTGCACCTTCGGCCCCGCCGCCCGCTTGCCGCTCGCCGCCTTCGCTGTCCTTGCAGACTTCCCCATGCGCCCTCCGGCGGCAGCATATGGTGATTCGGGGGGCGGCTCGCCAGTTGATTTTGTAGCCGGCAATGCTTTTTCGCGCGACATGCCGGCTCCCGGTCCGCTCGCAATCTCTGCGCGGGCCGGTGTTTCCTGTCCGTGGGCAACGATGAGCTGGAAGCCGCGGACTGCCGGCCCCTGTTCGGCCGACCGGCCGATTTCAGAGCTTCTTGCCGTCCTTGCCGAACTGCTTGAGGAAGGCGGTGAGGTCGGCGATCTCTTTTTCGTTCTTGATGCCGGCGAAGATCATCTTGGTGCCGGGGATCTTGGCCTTGGGATCCTTGATGTACTCGGCGAAGACCGCCTCGTCCCAGGTGATGCCCGCGCCCTTGTTGGCGGTCGAATAGCTGTAGCCCTCGACCTCGCCCGTGTGCCGGCCGAACAGGCCGTTGAGCTGCGGGCCGACCAGGTTCTTGGCGCCTTCGCCGATCTGGTGGCAGGCGCGGCACTTGTTCCAGGAGCGCTCGCCGGCGGAGACGTCCTGTGCCGAGGCTGGGGATGCGGCCAACGCGGCGAGGGTGAGCAGGGTGGCGCTGGCGATCAGTCTCACAGGCAGCCTCATCGGGTCGTCTCTCCTCAGCTTAGACTCCTTCTGAGATAGCGCAGCCTGCTGCGTTGAATACGGGGCAGTTCGTCGCGGCTACAGGGCACCGATCCATTCGGCCACGTTGGCGGTAAAGGCATCCGGGCGGGAGATCGGGAAGAAGTGTCCGCCTGAATCGAGCAGTGTCTTGCGTGCCCCGGGCATGGCGGCCGCGAGCTCCTCCTGCAGGAAGGCAGGTACGATCATGTCGTCGCGGGTGCCGAGGATCAGCGTCGGCACGTCGATCTCGCCGGCCCAGTTCGAGCCGTCGAAGGAACGCAGCGCGTCGATGCGCTCGCGCACGATCTGCTTCGCCTCCGGGGTTTCCGGTGCCGTCGCGACCGCCGTTTCGTAGACGCTCCAATGCGCTTCGAGCCAGGTCGGCGGATAGGTCATCAGCGCTGCGGTCGCCGCATAGGCGCGCGGATGCTGGTCGAGGATGGCGAGGCGGGTCTCGAACAGCGCGGTCATGTAGCGGTTCTGCTTCAACCAGCCGCCGCTGATGATCAGCCCGTCGAGCCGTTCCGGCGCCTGGCGCGCCAGAGACAGGCTGATGCAGCCGCCGGTCGAGTGGCCGAGGACGGTGGCGCGTTCGATGCCGGCGGCATCGAGCACGGCGAGGCAGTCGCGCGCCAGCTGGTCGATCGTGCAGGGCGCGCTGCCGCGGTCGCTGGCGCCGATGCCGCGCTGGTCGAAGCGCAGCACCTTGAAGGAGCGCGCGAGCGTCGCGGCATTGTCATCCCAGAAGGCGGCGCTGCCGGCGAGCCCGCTGACCAGCAGCAACGGTCGGCCCTGGCCCTGCGAAAATGCGCGCAGCATCGCGCCATCGGGCAGCTTCACCCGAAATTCGCCATCGATCTCGGCCGGTCGGGCCGCGCCGGTGGCGGTTCCGTCGGGAGCGTCGTGCTGATGCCGTCGCGCTTGTGTCATGGCTGCTTGTCCTCTGGCGCGGGAAGGCTGGCTGGCTGTCCGGGAGGGAGGGCGCGACCGTTCGACACCGGTGCCGCCGGCGCATTGATCTGGATCACACGGATGGTGTGCCGCTGCGGCCCGGATGCGGAGCCCAACGGGACGGTCTCGCTGGCGGCTTGCCCTGCCATGCCGACCTCCCTTGCGTTTCCCTGATCAACGATCATGCCGGGAGAAGCGCTGTGTCCAGCCGCCTTTCCTCATGGCGGCATTGGCTTAGACGCAGATCGGGCTGTCAGGAAAGAGGGTTGTCATGCGCTGGGTGCATGCTGGCGCGGGCTACAGGCAGTTGACCCAGAGCACGCGGGTGACGCCGTCATCCTGATTTGCGAAGCGATGCGGCCGCGAGGAGAGGAAGCGGAAGCTGTCGCCCTCGCGCAGGATCCAGCTTTCTTTCTCGACATTGAGCAGCATGGTGCCGCTGAGTACCAGGCCAGCCTCCTCGCCATTGTGGATGTAATGCTCGTCGCCGGTGCTGGCGCCGGGCTCCATCTCGACGATGAAGAGGTTGAGCTTGGCGCCCTCGGCCTGCGGGGTCAGCAATTGCTTGCGAATGCCGGAGCGCCAGAGCTGTAATTCGCCGCGATCCGACTGACGGACAATGGTCGCGGTGGAGTCGGCGGGCCGCGTGTCGGCGGGGAAAAGCTCGGAGATCGCGACGCCGAGTGCGTCGGCAACGGAGGCGAGCACCCTCAGCGTCGGCGAGGACAGGCCACGCTCGATCTGGCTG
This sequence comes from Allobosea sp. LjRoot237, assembly GCF_964253285.1. NCBI lineage: Bacteria > Pseudomonadati > Pseudomonadota > Alphaproteobacteria > Hyphomicrobiales > Alloboseaceae > Allobosea > Allobosea sp. LjRoot237. Next base: position 4,940,381 of record NZ_CAXUQP020000001.1, on the reverse strand, counting down.
AGGAAGCCGATCGACAGCCCGGTGCGGCTCGCGAGCTCCTCCAGCGACAGCCGGCGGGCGCGCCGGAGCTGGCGCAGCCGCGCTCCGATCTCGCGGTCGACATGCAGATGCGGCAGATCAGCAGCAGGCAGGCTCATCGCGATTCCTTCATAGCCTATTTCATGTGCATGAAAATCGCTTGCCGGCAAGATCGTCCTATGCTCGTATCTTCATGCTCATGAAAATACGAGCCGGCGCCTTACGGGCGTACGGACAAATGAGGGGACATTGCTATGGAACGCCGGACCTTCCTGACCCTGCTGGCCGGAGGCGCTGCTGCCGCGACCATATCGCCGGTCGCCGCACAATCCGTCCTCAAGGTGGGCTCGACCCCGACCGGCATGCCGTTCACCTTCCTCGACACCAAGACCAATACGATCGAAGGCGTCATGGTCGACCTGGTCAAGGCGATCGCCGCGGCCTCGGACTTGAAGGTCGAGGTTGAGGGCATGCAGTTCTCGACGCTGGTCGCCTCGCTCACCGCGAGCAAGATCGATCTGATCTCGGCGGCGATGTACATCACTCCGGCCCGCAAGGAGGTGATCGACTTCTCCGACCCGATCTACACCTATGGCGAGGGCCTGCTGGTCCCGGCTTCGGACAAGAAGGATTATGTCGATCTCGCCGACATGAAGGGCTACACGGTCGGCGCCCAGATCGGCACCGCCTATGTCGATGCGCTGCAAAAGACCGGGTTGTTCCCCGAGGTGAAGCTCTACAAGACCTCGCCGGACATCCTCGCCGACGTCAATGCCGGCCGCGTCCAGGCGGCCTTCGCCGACGCGCCGATCATGGCCTACACGCTGAAGCAGGGGCAGTTCCCGAACGTCCGGCTGGTCAAGTCCTACAAGCCCATCATCACCGGCTCGGTCGGCATCGGCGTGCGCAAGAGCGACGGCGAACTGCTGAAGAAGGTCAATGCCGGCCTCGCCAAGGTCAAGGCCGACGGCACGCTCGACAAGATCCTCGCCAAATGGGGCCTGGAATAAGCGAGCTCGAGATCTGTCGGCCTACGCCACGGCCGGGTCCCGCGCGATCCGGCTGACGGGGTTGAGGCCGATCCATCGCCGTGACCATCCCGTGACGCCGAGCTCCGATGCAAGCTTTTCTGCGTGATGCTGCCCAATTCCTGCCTCTGCTGCTTCAGGGGCTGAAGTTCACGATCCTGGTGACGCTCGGCTCGCTGGCGTTGTCGACCGCGCTCGGCCTTGTCTGGGCGCTGATGCGCGTCTCCGGCATCGGCTGGCTCGCCCTTGTCGCTAAGACGATCGTCAACATACTGCGCGGCATCCCGATCCTGGTGCAGTTGTTCTACATCTACTTCGTCTTCCCCGAGTTCGGCTTGGCGCTCTCGGCACTGCAGGCCTCGATCATCGGGCTCGGCATCGCCTATTCGGCCTATCAGTCCGAGAATTTCCGCGCCGGCATCGAGGCGGTCGACCACGGCCAGATCGAGGCGGCCCAGTCGATCGGCATGGGCTGGGGCATGATGATGCGCCGGGTGATCCTGCCCCAGGCGGTCAAGATCGTGCTGCCGCCCTACGGCAACATCATGATCATGATGCTGAAGGATTCCTCGCAGGCCTCGACCATCACCGTGGCCGAGCTGACCCTGCAGGGCTCGCTGCTCGCCTCATCGACCTTCAAGAACATGACGGTCTACACGCTGGTGGCGCTGCTCTATCTCTCGATGAGCCTGCCGCTGATCGCCTTCGTCGGCTGGCTGGAACGCCGCTTCGGCAAGGGAGCGAAGCGATGATCGAGCTCTCCGGCGTCACCAAGAGCTTCGGCGCGCATCAGGTCCTGAAGGGGATTACGGCAAACGTCCAGCGTGGCGAGGTCGTCTGCCTGATCGGCCCGTCCGGCTCCGGCAAATCGACCATCCTGCGCTGCATCAACGGGCTCGAAGCCTATGATGGCGGATCGATCCTGATCGACGGCGCCAGGGTCGACCGTGCCGACCGCTCGATCGTCGGCATCCGCACCGCGATGGCGATGGTGTTCCAGCGCTTCAACCTGTTCCCGCACCGGACCGCGCTCGAGAACGTCGTCGAGGGGCCGATCCATGTGAAGAAGGAACCGGCCGCGCAGGCGCTTGAGCGCGGCCGCGACCTGCTCGCCCGCGTCGGCCTCGCCGACAAGTTCGGCGCCTATCCAGCACAGCTCTCCGGCGGCCAGATGCAGCGCGTCGCCATTGCCCGCGCGCTCGCCATGCAGCCCAAGGCGATCCTGTTCGACGAGCCGACCTCGGCGCTCGATCCGGAGCTGGTCGGCGAGGTCCTCGGCGTGATGAAGAGCCTGGCTGAGGACGGCATGACCATGCTCGTCGTCACCCACGAGATGGGCTTCGCGCGCGAGGTCGCCGATCGCGTCCTATTCCTCGACGGCGGCGTCATCGTCGAGGAAGGTGCCGCCCGCGAGGTGCTGAGCGCCCCGCGCAATCCGCGCACCCAGGACTTCCTGCGCCGCGTGCTGAAGCCAATCTGAGGATACCGGATACCGACATGGCCGAGCCCTTTCCGCTGCAGCCTTCGCTTTGGCATGCGACCGCCCCGGCAGCGCCCGAGACGCCGCCGCTCGCGGGTGATGTCCGGGCCGATGTCTGCATCGTCGGCGCCGGCTACGCCGGCCTCTCGACGGCGCTGCATCTCGCCGAAGCCGGCGTCTCGGTCGTCGTGCTGGAAGCGCGTGAGCCGGGTTGGGGCGCGTCGGGCCGCAATGGCGGGCAGGTCATCCCCGGCATCAAATACGATCCATCCGAGATCGTCGCCAAATACGGAGCCGAGGCGGGCGAGGCCTTGGTCTCGTTCGTCGGTTCCACCGCCGATATCGTCTTCGGGCTGATCGAGAAGCACGGCATGGACGTGCCGCATCGCCGTGCCGGCTGGATTCAGGGCGCGCATACGCCGGCCATGGTCGAGACGGTGAAGCGCCGCGCCGAGGAATGGGGGACGCGTGGCGTTGCCGCCCGCTTTCTCGATGCCGATGCTGTCGGGCGTCTGATCGGGACCGACCGCTATCTAGCCGGCTGGCTCGACCCGCGCGGTGGCGGCGTCCAGCCGCTCGCCTATGCTCGCGGCCTCGCCCGGGCAGCGCAGCAGGCCGGCGCCGCGATCCACGGTCAGAGTCCGGTGACCGGCTTGCGCCGCAACGGCGCCAACTGGGTCGCGCAGACCGCGCAGGGTGCAACGGTCACCGCGCCGCGCATGGTGATCGCGACCAACGGCTACACCGGCGACCTGATCCCGAAACTGCGCCAGACGGTGATCCGGCCGAACTCCTTCATCGTCGCGACCGAGCCGCTCTCCGACAATCTCGCCGGCACGATCCTGCCCGAGGGGCAGGTGACTTCGGACACCCGCCAGCTCCTGCTTTATTTCCGGAAGGATCACGAAAACCGCCTGCTGATGGGCGGTCGCGGCCCCTTCCGCGAACCGCGCGACGCTGCCGACTGGGCTCATCTCGAACGCGTGGTCGGCAAGATGTATCCGCAGGCCAAGGGCGTGCGCTTCGATTATCGCTGGTGCGGCCGCGTTGCGTTGACCCGTGATTTCCTGCCGCATCTGCACGAACCGGAGCCCGGCCTGCTCGTCGACATCGGCTGCATGGGTCGCGGCATCGGCCTGCAGACGGCGATGGGCAAGGCCATGGCCGAGTACCTGCACAGCGGTGACAGGATGCGCCTGCCTTTCCCGGTCGTGCCGATCGCGCCGCTGCCACTGCACGCGCTGAACGAGCTCTATGTTTCGGCGATCATCGCCTGGTACCGCCTGACCGATGGCGGCATGAAGGACCGCGCCGCTTGACCATGGCCCGTTCCTGACGCAGGGCGAGAGCATGAGCATCGTCCTCGCTTGCGACCTCGGCGGCACCTCGTTTCGCGCCGCCCTCGTCGATGAAATCGGCGCTATTTACGCCCAGCGCGCCATTGCCGGGCCGATGAGCCGCGATGATCGTTCGGGCAGCTCCGAAATCGATGCGGAAGCCTGGTGGGCCCTGCTGATCGAGGCCTGCTCCGGGCTGGCGGCGGACGAGCCGGCGCTGTTCGACGCGGTCGAGGCCATCGCGATCTGTGGCGTCACCCGTACGCAGATATTCCTCGATCGCGACGGGCGGCTCTTGTGTCCGGCCATGACCTGGAAAGACACCCGTTCCGACGCACTCGCGGCGCGTCTGCGCCAGAAGCTCGACCCGGCCCATCCGGAGAGCGCTGCGATCAACGCCTTCCATCCGCTCGCCCGCCTGGCCTGGCTGCGCGAGGAGGAGCCGGAGCTTTTCGACAAGCTCGCATGCCTGCTCGAGCCGAAGGACTATCTCAATCTGCGTCTGACCGGCCAGCGGGCCAGCGATCGCGTCTCGATGGCTCGATTGCTGGCTGCGGTTGCTCCACATGGCGGCCGCGACCTGCTGGCGGTGGCTGGCATTTCGGGGGCAATCCTCCCGGAGATGCTGGAACCCTGGGAGCAGGTTGGTCCGATCCAGCCCGGCCTGCCCGCACCGCTCGACCGCCTTGTCGGCAAGCCGGTCTTCTGCGCCTCGAACGACACCTGGGCGGCGGTGGTCGGCCTCGGCGCGATGCGCGAGGGCAATGCCTACAACATCTCCGGCACCACCGAAGTGCTCGGCGTCGTCGGCAACGAGCCGGCGCGGGCGGAAGGCCTGCTCACCGTCGACTGGCGCGGGCTGTTCCAGCTCGGCGGTCCGAGCCAAACCGGCGCCGACACCGTGTCCTGGCTGCTGGCGCTGCTCGGACGTGATGGCGCCGATGTCGGGCAGGAGATCGATGCGCTGCTCGCCGGCCCGCGTCATTCGCAGCCGCTGCTGTTCCTGCCCTATCTCCAGGGCGAGCGCGTGCCCTATTGGGACCCGTCTTTGCGCGGTGCTCTCATCGGGCTGAACCGCCAGCACGGCCCGACCGACCTCGCCTATGCCGTGCTGGAGGGCGTCGCCTGCCTGAACCGTGTGGTTTTGGATCGAGCCGAAGCTGCCATCGGCAGTGCAGCGACGGAAATCCGCTTCGGCGGCGGCGCGGCGGCCAACCCTGTCTGGAGCCAGATCAAGGCCGATCTCTGCGGTCGGCCGGTCGTGGTTGCAGCTTCGAAGGAGCCCGGCCTGCTCGGCGCGGCGATCGTCGCCTTCACCGGCCTCGGGCGTTTCGCCTCGCTTGCGCAGGCGCAGGAGGCGCTCGTCACGGTCGCGCGTCAGTTTGAGCCCGTTCCTGCGCGCAAACCGGCCTATGAGGCACTGTTCGCTCTGTTCCGCCGGGCCGAGGCGGCGCTCGCACCGATCTCGCGGGACCTCGCCGCCGCCGCGCAGGAAAGCGGACCGCTCGCCGGCCTCGCGCGTCATGCGTCTGCGCTCGCGACCTTGCACGCCGATTGATGTTGCGGCAGGGGAGCTTGCCCCTTACCCAAATGGAACCAATCCGCCGAGAGAGGTTCATGTCGCTCCTGCGCCGCGTCGTTGCGTTTCGCTTCTCCGCCTCTATCGGCAAGGTGGGCTGATGCCAAAGCCCGTCACTCTGATCACCGGGGCCTCCGGCGGGATCGGCGGCGCGCTGGCTATGACGCTGGCCCCCGGACACAGGCTCGTCCTCTCCGGGCTGGAAGCCAGTCCGCTGGTCGAACTCGCTGAACGGCTCCAGGGCGAAGGTGCCGAGGTCGCCGCCATGACCGGCGATGTCCGCGATCGCGATCTCAGCGGCGCCCTGGTCGAACTTGCGGTCGAGCGCTTCGGCCGGCTCGACAATCTCGTCACCGGCGCCGGCGCCTCGCGGCCGGTGCCGATGGTCGAGATGGAGGACGATGAGTGGGACAAGCTCGTCGACATCAACCTCTCCGCTGTCTTCCGTGTGTCCAAGGCCGCCGCCCGGTGGATGATCGCGCAGGGTGAGGGTGGCGCCATCGTCCACATCTCCTCGATCGCGCATAGCAATGGCGGCGCCAACCTCGCCTACGGCTCGGCCAAGGGCGGCGTCGCGACGCTGACCTATGGCATGGCCCAGCAGCTCGGCCGCCATGGCATCCGCGTCAACGCGGTCGCGCCGGGGATCATCGACACGCCGATGGTGCGCGGCGGCTTCGCCAGAGAGTTCAACGCCCTGGTCGAGGGCGCCTCGCAGCGTACCCCGCTCGGGCGGCTCGGCCGGCCGGAAGATGTGGCTGGAGTCATCGCCTTCCTGCTCTCGCCGGCAGCAGCCTTCGTCACTGGCGCGCTGATCCCGGTCACCGGCGGCATCGAGATCCTCTCGCCGATCTCGGCGATCGCGACAGGGAACGCCTGACGATGCGCGAGATCATCGGCCGCTACGGCACCGCGCTCGCCGGCCTCGCCCTGATCATCTTCTTCGTCGCCTTCGCGCCGAACTTCGCGACGACGATGAACGTCGTCAACGTGCTCAAGGATACCAGCTTCCTCGCCATCCTGGCGCTCGGCTTCGCGCTCGCCTTCACCGTCGCCGAGCTCGATCTCTCGATCGCCGAGATGGCGAGCCTGTCCGCCGTGGTCTGCGGCTGGCTCGTGCAGCTGCAATATCCGCCGCTGGTCGCGGTCGCGGCGGCGCTCGCGGTCGGCGCGCTGCTCGGCGGGCTCAACGGCTACGGCGTCACCGTGCTACGCATCCCCTCGCTGATCATGACGCTCGGTACTGCGGCGATCGCCAAGGGCTTTGCCTTCATGATCACCCAGGGCGTCGCCTTCGTCGGCCGCTGGCCGGTCGGCTTCACCGGGCTGGCGCGCGGCTACACCTTCGGCATCCCCAATCTCGTGCTTTGGCTGACGGGCGTCACCCTTTTTGCTTGGGGCCTGGTCAAATGGACCCGCACCGGCGCCCATATGGTCGCAACCGGCGAGGCGGACGAGGCGGCGCGGCTCTCCGGCATCGCCACGGCGAGGATGAAGCGCATCGGCCTGCTGCTCTCCGGCATCTTCGCCGCGATCACCGCCGTGCTGCTCGCCGCCAACCTGTCCTCGGCCGCCCCGAACATGGCGGGCGACTACCTGCTTTATGCCATCGCCGCCGTGCTGCTCGGCATGACCATGTTCGAGCCGGGCAAGCCGAACGTGCCGGGCACGGTCTTCGCCGCGCTGGTGCTGAAAGTGCTCGGCAACGGCTTGGTGCTGCTCGGCGCGCCCTATTACGTTCAGGACATCGTGCTCGGCGTTATCATCATCGGCTCGGTCGCCTTCTCGGCCAGCGTGATGAAGAAAGCGGCGTTCAAGGTCTGACAGGTCACAACGATAACAAGGGGAGAGGTTGTCATGGTCGGTTTGAAGAGAGTTGTGCTGGCGGCCGCTGCCGTCATCGGTCTCGGGCAGGGCGCGCAGGCCTTCGAGCTCGGTGTCATCGGCTTTCAGTTCTCGTCGGAGACGCATGCCCGCGTCGCCAATGCCGCCACGGCTGCCGCCAAGGCCAAGGGCTGGAACGTCACGCTGCTGAACTCGGAAGGCGCACTGCCCAGGCATGCCGAGCAGTTCGACGCGCTGATCGCCAGGAAGGTCGACGCGATCATCGTCGCCATGGGCAAGCCGGTCGAAGCCGATGCACAGTTCAAGGCGGCCAAGGACGCCAAGATCCCGGTGATCACCGTGCAGTCGGGTTCCAGCCCGCATGCGCTCTTCGACATCCAGACCAACGAGTACAAGGTCGGCGCCGAGGCCGCGCTCTATCTGCTTGGCCAGCTCGGCTATCAGGGCAACATCGTCACCGCCCGCTTCGACCTCAACGTCGCCTCGCGCATTCGCGGCAAGCTGCTCGACAATGTGCTCTCAGAGAACCAGGGCGTGAAGGAGCTCGGCAAGTTCTCGATGGCGCGCACCCAGAGCTGGCGCGACGATGTCCGTGCCGGCATGCAGGCGCTGCTGCTGCAGAACCAGGGCAAGATCAACGGCATCTGGGCCTCGTTCGACGGCCAGGCCTACATCATCGACGACCTCTTGCAGGCTCAGGGGATCAAGAAGGGCCAGATTCCGCTGGTCTCGGTCGATGGCGGCAAGGAGACCTATGCCCGCATCGCCGACCCGGCCTCGACCTTCATGGCCACTGTCTCGATCCCGTTCGAGGAGATGGGCAAGCAGGCGGTCGACGCGATCCAGGCGATCGTCGTCGAGAAGAAGCCGAAGGAGACCATCGCCGCCGGCCCCTATCTCTTCACCGACGCCGTGCTGGTCGACAAGACCAACGTCCAGCAGTTCCTGAAGTGAGTTCTGTGAGACGACCAGGCGCGCTTTCTTTCTCCCCTCGGGGGAGAAGGTGTCTGCGAAGCAGACGGATGAGGGCCGTTCGACTGGGTGTGTTGGTGGTCGGGTTGCGCCATCCTTCCCTCATCCGTCAGCGCTGCGCGCTGCCACCTTCTCCCCCGAGGGGAGAAGGAAGGGGAGCTTGCCTATGACCTCTCCCGCCACCCCCATCCTCTCCCTCCGCGGCATCGGCAAGAGCTACGGCCCGGTCGTGGCGGTGCGCGAGGTCGATCTCGACATCTTTGCCGGCGAGGTCGTCGCCATCTGCGGCGACAACGGCGCCGGCAAGTCGAGCCTGATCAAGGTCGTCTCCGGCGCCGAGGAGGCGACGTCGGGGACGCTTCACATGCGCGGCAAGGAGGTCGTCTTCGCCTCGCCGCATGATGCGCTGAGCCATGGCGTCGCGACGATCTACCAGGATCTCGCGCTGGCGCCGCGGCTCTCCATCGCCCAGAACGTCTTCATGGGCTCCGAGCTGACGAAGGCTGTGCTGCTGCCCTTCCTGCGCGTGCTCGACAAGCGCAAGATGGCCGACGAGGCGCGCGGTTTCCTCAAGCAGCTCTCGGTCACGGTCGAGGACATGGATCGCCCGGTCGAGCGGCTCTCCGGCGGCCAGCGCCAGGCGGTCGCGATCTCGCGCGCGCTGCGCTGGAAGGCCGAGATCATCATCATGGACGAGCCGACCGCGGCGCTCGGCGTCAAGGAAACCGCGCTCGTCCTCGACCTGATCCGCAAGCTCAAGGCCGATGGGCGCACCGTCTTGCTGATCAGCCACAACATGCGCGATGTCGTCGCCCTCGCCGACCGTGTCGTGATCATGGGCGCCGGCCGAAAATACGTCGATCGTCCGCTCGGCGATCTCACCGCCGACGATCTCAGCCATATGATCATGGCCGGCAATGCCAGGGCCGCGTGAGATGGTGCGCGAGACGATCGTCATCGATGCCGATCCGGGTCAGGACGACGCGGTTGCCCTGCTGCTCGCCTTCGCCAGCCCGGCCGAGCTCGATCTCAGGGCGATCACCACCGTCGCCGGCAATGTCCCGCTCGCGCTGACCACCGCCAATGCGCTGCGCATCCGCGAGCTCGCCGGTCGCGACGACGTCCCGGTTCATGCCGGCGCCGATAGGCCGCTGATCTTTCCGCTGTCGACCGCCGAATTCGTCTGCGGGCCGGATGGGCTCGCCGGCGCCGATCTGCCGCCGCCCGGCGGCACGGCTGATACCGGCCACGCCGTCGAGGCACTGATCGCCATACTGCGTGCCGCGCCGGATGACAGCGTGACGCTCTGTCCGCTCGGTCCGCTGACCAATCTCGCGCTGGCCTTCCGGCTGGCGCCGGACACGCTGCCCAAGGTGAGGCGCATCGTGCTGATGGGTGGGGCGCTGGCGCTCGGCAACATCACCCCGGCGGCCGAGTTCAACGTTCATGTCGACCCGCACGCCGCCGCGATCGTTTTCAGCTGTGGCCGGCCGATCGTGATGATGGGGCTCGGCGTCACCCATCAGGCGATCGCCTCGCATGAGCAGATCGCCCGCCTTCTGTCTTTCGGCAATGCGACGGGCAAGGCCGTCCACGGCATGCTGACGCGCCTGCGTCCCGGCGGGCTCGGCACGGCCGGCCATCCGATGCACGACCCCTGCGTGATCGCCTTCCTGCTTTGGCCGGAACTCTTTTCGGGGCGCGACTGTTTTGTCGAGGTCGAGACCGGTGACGGTCCCTTGCGGGGGCGCACCACCATCGACTGGAACGGCCGTCTCAAGCGGCAGGCCAATGCCCATGTCGTCGCGAGTGTCGAGGCGGAGACGCTGTTCCAGCGCCTGTTCGATCGGCTCGCGACGTTGCCTTGAGCGGGATGCGAAAAAGTGGGAACCGGTTTTTCGCGACAATCCCGCTCCAAACCATCTAGTGGAGATTCGCATGGCCCATTTTGTCGAGGAGCTGCAGCTCGAGGCCGAGCGTGCGATCATGGCGATGCAGACTGCGGCCCTCGCCGCCCGCCAGCTCCACGCCCGCGCCGAACTGATGCGCCATATGCTGACCACCGCCCGCAAGGTCGCCGGCAAGCCTAAGGCCGAGGCGGTCGAGACGGTGGTGCGGGAATGGATGGATGCCTGGAATCTCGGGCGACAGGACTGGCCCCACATCGCACGCGAGATGGAGGCCTTCACCGCCGCCTTCCATGATTACGCGAATGAGCCCGGCGATGGGAACGACGCCGCCTTGCGCAAGGCCTGCGACGCGCTCGACGCCGTGCTTGCCCGTGAGAACACCTCGATCAGTGACCAGATGGCCTTCCGCTCGCAATGCGCCCATCGCTGGTGGGAGCTGGTCGTGCCGGTGCCGGCGGATCTGCCGGACGCAAAGCCGCGTCCCTCGGTGCCGCCGCTGGATGACGAGGCACCGTTCTGGCAGTCTGGTTGCGCCGAGTTCTGTCGCTGAGGGCGCGCCGATGATGCCGTCACAGCTGACGCTTCGCCCCGCTAGCCTCTCCGACGCCGAGGCCTGCCAGAGGCTTTCGGCGGCGATCGGCTGGCCGCACCGCCGTGAGGATTGGGAGTTCGCGCTCGCGCTCGGTCAGGGTTTCGTCCTGTCGAGCGAAGACGAGATCGTTGGGGTCGGGCTCTGGTGGGGCTTCGGCACGACCCACGCCACGCTCGGGACGATCATCGTCGCGCCGGACCGGCAGGGGCAGGGCATCGGCAAGCTTTTGACCGAGCGGCTGATCGCGGTGACCGAGGGGCGGACGCTCGGGCTCGTCGCCACGGCGCAGGGCGAGCCGCTTTATGCCAGATACGGCTTTATCGCCATCGACGAAGTCCGCCAGCACCAAGGCGACTGGCCGGAGCTGGCGGGGCCCATCCTCGCTGCGAATGAGAGTATGCGTCCGGCCGTCGCTGCCGATTTGCTGCTGCTGGCCCAGCTCGACGGCGAGGCGACGGGACTACCGCGCGCGCCTGTCCTCGAAGCCTTGCTGGCGCGCGGCCATGCGATCCTGATCGAGCGCGGCGGCGCGCCGGCGGGCTTCGGCTTCCTGCGCCGGCATGGGCATGGCTGGCTGATCGGCCCGGTTGTGGCCCACGACGATGCCGCCGCCTGCAATCTGATTGCCGCACTGCTCGCCGCCCGTCGCGGCGATTTCGTCCGCATCGACGTGCCGGCCCGCACTGGCCTCGGCGCCTGGCTGGACGAATGCGGCCTCCCGCTCGTCGCCTCCAGTGTCGTGATGGCGCGCGGCGCCTCGCCGGCGGCACCCGGCCCGATGCATCGTTTCGCTTTGGTCAACCAGGCGATAGGCTGACCAGCATCGCCGCGGCGCGTAAAGCCTGTGCCTGCAGTCCGCTCCAGCCGTGCCAAGTGGTGTAGAGGCCGACCAGCACGATCAGCACGCAGGAAAAATAGGGCGCCCGCGCCGCGATGGTCGACAGCCAGGTGGAGCGCTTCTCGATGGCGCGCAGGCTGAGCGAGGCGGCGACGCCGACCGAAACCAGCGTGATCGCCAGCCCGATCGAGAAGCACAGCACCAGCGCGGCGCCGAGCGCGATCTCGCGCAGCTGCATGCAGATCAGCAGCACGGTGATCGCCGCCGGACAGGGGATCAGTCCACCGGTCAACCCGAACAGCACGATCTGCCAGGTCGTCACCGGCCGGTCGGAGAAGCGCCGGCGGATGTCCTGCGCATGAGCGTGCTGATGCGCGTCGATCGGCTCGTTATCTGCCTTGTGATCGTGGCTGTGCCCGTGCGAGTGGCCATGGGAATGTCTGTGGCTGTGCCCATGACCGTGGGAGTGGCCGTGACTATGCCCGTGGCCATGGCTGGCCGGGCGCAGGGCACGCTGCTCCGCCCATGTCCGCCAGAGCATCCAGAGCGCGATTGCGATGATCAGGAGGCCCGAGGCGAGCTGGAACCAGGGCTCGGTCGCCTCGGCATTGAAATCGCGTGTCAGGTAGAGGCCGCCGAGCACGACGCCCCAGACGACGAGCGTATGCGACAGCGTCGCGGCGAGGCCGAGCAGCATCGCCTGCAGCACAGAGCCGCGGATGGCAACGATGAAGGCTGCCATCATCGTCTTCGAATGGCCGGGCTCGAGCCCGTGCAGCGCACCCAGCAGGATCGCGCTCGGGATGAACAGCCAGGCATGGCCGGCGCCCTGCGCCAGCAACTCTGTGAAGGTCGGCACGAAAGAGTGCTCCGGATCCGGAACGGATCGCGCGCTGCCGTGCCGCCCGGTCTTGCCGGAACTGGTCGGGGGCGCCCGTCTCGTCCTCGCCCGCCCGATCGTCGGGATGCGCCCGGTCTCGCGCCGGCGCCTGCCTGATCGGGGCCCGCTTGTGCAGCGGATGCGCCGGGTTATAACCTCCCTGGGAGGATGTGATCAAGCTGCGGGACCCGGAATGCAAAACGAAGAGCACGCCAGGATTCACCATCACCGGCATCCGGAAATCATCACGCGGCTGAAGCGAGCCGAAGGGCATCTGCGCTCGACCATCGAGATGGTCGCCGATGTCCGCTCCTGCCTCGATATCGCGCAGCAATTGCAGGCAGTCGAGGGTGCGATCGCCAATGCCCGCAAGATCCTGATCCAGGAGCATATCGGCCATTGCCTGGAACAGGCCGCCGGCAGCCTGCCAGCCGAGTCGCGCGCGCTGCTCGCGGAGTTCAAGGCAGTCACCAAGTTCCTCTGAACGCCCTCCGCGAATGGCCGGGTTGCCGAAGCGGCGCTGGCGGTTCTGCGCCGGGTCGCGCAAGATCGTTCCTGAAACGATTTAAACTCGTATCCGACGGGAGGAATGATGCTCGAAGATCTGAAAGGGCTGCGCGCCCTGGTCACCGGTTCCAGCACCGGCATCGGCGCCGCCGTGGCCAAGGCCTATGCGGCGCACGGCATGCGCGTCGTGGTGCATTACAAGTCGAGCGAGGCCGAGGCGAACGCCGTCGCTGCCGAGATCAGGGCGGCCGGCGGCGAGGCGCATGTGCTGCAGGCCGATGTCGCGGACAGCGCGCAAGCGGTCGACCTCGTCAACAAGGCCGCCGACAAGCTCGGCGGGCTCGACGTCCTCGTCAACAATGCCGGCGCACTGGTGAAGCGCACGCCGATCGCCGAGATCGAGGACGAGTTCTTCGATAGCGTCGTCGATCTCAACGTTCGCTCGGTGGTGATGGCCTCGAAGGCGGCGCTGCCCTATCTCAAGACATCCGGCAGCAAGGCGAGCGTGATCAATCTGAGCTCGATCGCCGCGCGCAATGGCGGTGGCCCAGGCTCCTCGCTCTATGCCAGCTCGAAGGCCTTCGTGCTCAACCTGACCCGCGGCATGGCCAAGGAGTTCGTGCCCTTCGGCATCCGCGTCAACGGCGTCTCGCCCGGCGTGATCATGACGCCGTTCCACGAACGCTATTCGACGCCCGAGCAGATCGAGGCGATGCGCAAGACCGTTCCGATGGAGCGCGTCGGCACGCCGCAGGACAATGTCGGCGTCTTCCTCTTCCTCGCCAGCCCCGCGATGAGCGGCTACATCACCGGCCAGACCATCGAGGTCAACGGCGGCCAGTATATGGTCTGACCGCCACTGTGTCCTTGGCGTCCTTGACGGGGATAGCAGCCCACCAGCATGGTCTGGCTTCGATCCGGACCCTGGATAGCCCTTGATGCCGATCAGCCGCAAAGACCCGTCGCTTCGAGCCGCCCGGCTGGGTGGCGGGCGAGTTTTGGCGACCATGGCCTTGACCGTTTTCGTCGCCGGTTGTGCCGGCGACGTGAAGGGTGTGCTCACGCCCGTCACAGCCACGGCGCCAGGGACCAGCAAGGTCACCATGCTGGTCGCGACCACGCGCGCTGCCGATCCGGATGCCGGCGTGCTGTTCTCCGGCGAGCGCGGCAAGCCGGCCTTTGTCGAGATGACGATCTCGCTGCCGCCCGATGCGGGCCGCAAGGTCGGCGAGGTCCAGTGGCCGAGCCGGCTGCCCGGCAATCCCGAGACCGATTTCGTCACGCTCAAGGTCGACAAGCTCGATGCTCGCACGGGCTTGGCACGCTTGCATGAGCGGGTGTCGCGGGTGCCGAAGCGCCGCGTCATGGTCTTCGTCCACGGCTTCAACAACCGCTTCGAGGATGCGGTCTATCGCTTCGCCCAGATCGTCCACGATTCCGACGCGAATGTCGTGCCGGTGCTGTTCACATGGCCGTCGCGAGGCTCGCTCTTCGCTTATGGCTACGACCGTGAGAGCGCGACCTATTCTCGCAACGCGCTCGAGGAGCTGCTGCAGGCGCTGGCGCGCGATCCGGCCGTCGGCGAGGTCTCGCTGCTGGCCCATTCCATGGGCAACTGGGTTGCGCTGGAGTCACTGACCCAGATGGCGGTGCGCAATCGCGGCATCCCGCCCAAGATCGCCAATGTCATGCTGGCCTCGCCTGACGTCGACGCCGACGTCTTCCGCACGCAGATAGCGGAGATGACGGGACGGCGGCCGAAGTTCACCCTCTTCGTCTCCCAGGATGATCGGGCACTTGCGATTTCGCGCCGGGTCTGGGGCGGCAAGGACCGCCTCGGCGCCGTCGATCCCGATGTCGAGCCCTACAAGAGCGAGTTCGAGCAACTGAAGATCACGGTCCTGAACCTGACCAAGCTGCGCACCGGCGACAAGCTCAATCACGGCAAGTTCGCCGAGAGCCCGGAAGTGGTGAAGTTGATCGGTACGCGCCTCGTCGATGGCCAGCCGATCACCGATTCACGCGTCGGCCTCGGCGAGCGTCTGATCGAGGTCACCGGCAGTGCCGCGGCCGCGGTCGGCACCGCCGCCGGCATCGTCGTCACCGCCCCGATCGCGGTGGTCGACCCGCAAGTACGCCGCCATCTCGGCGACCGGGTCGAGCATCTCGGCAATAATATTCAGGACACCGGAGCCGCGGTCGGCGATACCGTGACCACGCCCTTCCAGAATCCCGGCGCCCCGCGCTGAGCAGAAGCCTTTATCGGCTGAAGCGGATCGGCACCGAGAGCGAGACCGCGCCGCCCCCGCCGACACCCGCCGGCGGCGCCGGAACCGGGCTGGCGCGGCGGATCATCGCCGCTGCCTCGGCATCGAGCGCCGAATCCCCGGAGGAGCCGACGACGCGCGAGGACAGCACATTGCCGCTGCGGTCGATCGCGAAAGCGACCTGGACCGTGCCGGGGCTGGCCCCGCCCGGGAAGCGCTTGTAGCGGTTGAGATGGGCGATCAGCGAACCGCGCCAGGAGGCGGTCGAAACCGTCGGCTGGCTGGCCGTGCCCTGCGCCGCGCTGGTCGGCGCCGAGGCGCGCTGCTCGGACGGTTTCGGCGCCACGGCCTCCGGAGCCCGCCGCTCGACCGGCTTGCGCTCGACGACCTTTGGCTTCGGCTTTTCCTTCTTCTTCTCGACGACCTTTGGTGGCGGCGTCTTCTCCACCGGCTTCAGCTCGGGCGGCGGTGGCAGCAGCACGGCGTCGAGCTTCGGGATCTGCGGCAACTCGGGCAGCTTGATCTTCGGCTGTTCGACCGGGGTCGGCTCCGGAACGGGCTCCGGTTCGGGCTCGGGTGGTGGCATTTCCTTGACCGGCTCGGGTGGCGGCGGCTCAGGCTCCGCCCGCTCCGGGGCGATCGGCAGCTCCTCCGGCGGCGCCTCGGGCGCGACCGACAAGGCGGCGAGTTCGATCATCACCGCCGGCTCCGGTGCGCCGGCAGCAGCTTCCGTCGGGCGCCATTGCACGCCGACCCAGGCGAGCCCGCCATGGGCGGCCGCGACGGCGACCGCGGCGACGCTCCAGCGCAGAGCGGTGAGCCAGCGGCGATGCGGCGCGGTCGTGATCACGGCTTGACCGCTCCCTGAGCCGCGCTCTGGCCAGTGTCCTCGAGCCCGACCAGCGCGATCTTGAGATAGCCGGCCTGGCGCAGCTTGTTCATGACCTCCATCAGCTCGCGATAGGCCACTGCCCCATCGGCTCGCAGGAAGACACGCTGCTCGCGGTCATGGCTGGTCTGCTGGTCGAGCACGGCCTGCAATTGCTCGCGCGGCACGGTGTCGTTGCCGAGGGCGAGCGAGAGATCCTGCTTCACGGTCAGGAAGACCGGCTTGTCGGGGCGCGGCTGCGGCTGCGCGTTCGAGACGGGCAGGTCTACGGCGACGTCGACGGTCGAGAGCGGCGCTGCGACCATGAAGATGATCAGCAGCACCAGGATCACGTCGATGAACGGCGTGACGTTGATCTCGCTGACTTCGCCGAGATCGCCGTCCTGCGGTTCCTTGAGCGAGACGGCCATCGCTCACTCCGCCGGAACGCGCGGCATGGCCGCCGGCTGGGCGGGGACCGCATGCAGATTGGCGCGGACTTGCTGAGCGGCCTGGCGACGGAGCCGTTCGAGATCGCGCGAGAGATGGCGCAGTACCTCGCCGGACGCATCGGACAGCGTCGCGCGGTAACCGGTGATGGCGCGGGCGAAGACATTGTAGATGATCACCGCCGGGATCGCGGCGACGAGGCCGATCGCGGTTGCAAGCAGCGCCTCGGCAATGCCCGGCGCGACGACGGCGAGGTTGGTCGTCTTCGACTGGCTGATGCCGATGAACGAGTTCATGATGCCCCAGACCGTGCCGAACAGGCCGACGAAGGGGGCAGTCGAGCCGATGGTGGCGAGCAGGCCGGTGCCGCGCGCCATCGAACGGCCGGCACGCGCCTCGATCCGCGACAGAGCGATCGCGGCGCGCTCCTTGATGCCGTCCTCGCCGAGATCGCTGGAGCGCTCGCGCTCGCTCTGGGCGGCGCCGACCAGTTCGGCCACGGTGCCGCGCGCCCGGCCCTTGCGCCCGGCGATCGCCTGCGCGGCTTCGTCGAGGTTCACCGCCTCCTCCAGTCGGCGCACGGCCCGCTGCGCCCGCGTCTTGGCGGCGGCGAGCTCGAGCGCCTTGGCGAGCCAGATCGTCCAGGTCACCAGCGAGGCGAAGGCGAGGCCGAGCATCACCGCCTTCACGACGATGTCGGCGGCCATGAACATGCCCCAGGGCGACAGGTCGTGCGGGAGGGTTGCCTGCGCAGTCGCGGGTGTAGGCGCCGGATTGGAAGCCGGGGCGGGAATGGCTGCCGGGGTACCGATAGGCGTCGGGGTGGCCGGGGCGAGCTGGCCTGCGGGGGCTGGGGCGGCAGGCGCGGCAGCGCTCGGCGCCGGTATTGCTCCGCCATGGGCGCCGGAAGGGCTCTGCTGGGGAGCGGGAGGGGTTTCGGTCGGCGCGGTCTGTGCAAGGCCGATCGAGCTGGTCATCGGGGCGGCGGCGAGGCTCGCCGCGAACAGGATTGTACCGATCAAACGCTGCATCGACTCTGGTCCACGGTCTTGCGACGCTCCTCACTGGCGGGAGCGCTTTCAGGGCGAGGCCGGCCTCAACGGAAGCGTCCTCGGGTGATCGCGGAGCGCCGACCCGGGAAGGGACAGCGTCTAAGGCGACCGTCCCCAGCAGTTAAACCAGACGGAATTGGTTAGCAAATACAATAGTTTACACGTATTCTAAAGTAACGCCTCCGCCGCCTTTGGTCCGGAACAGTTCAAGTATTCCGGGGACTTCCCTCGATCGCGCCGTCGCTTCACCTTCGCGCGAGCACCGCGCCGGGATTGAGGATGCCGAGCGGGTCGAAGGCCTGCTTGACCGCCCGCATCAGCTCCAGCGCCTCCGGCTGGGCATGCAGCGTCAGCGCGCCGGTGAGGCTACGTCCGATGCCGTGCTCGGCGGTGATGCTGCCGCCGAAAGCGCTGATGATCGCGAAGACTTGTTCGTTGACGGCAAGACCAAGGTCGACAGCGCGTTCCGGCGGCGTCTCCCGCGGAAAGAGCACGACGACATGGATGTTGCCGTCGCCGACATGGCCGACGAAGAGCGTTCTGGCCTCCGGGAAACGGTCGGCCGCCATCGCCTCGACCGCCACGATGAAGGCGGGCACGTCGGCGGTGGCAACGCTGGTGTCGTGCGAGATGATCAGCCCGGCGCGGCGGTTTGCTTCCGCGACGGCGAAGCGCAGATGCCAGATCGCCTTGGCCTGTGCCTCGCTCTGCGCGATGGCCGCGTCTTGCAGCATATTCTCGTCCAGCGCCGTTCCGAGCGTCTCGGTCAGCAGCTCGCCAACCCGTCCTGAGGGATCGCTGTCGGCGAGCTCGATGAAGACATACCAGCTGTGCCGCCGTTGCAGGGGAAAGGCGGTGCCGGGCACGAGGTCGAGCGTGAGACCCATTTCGGCGTCGCACATCAGTTCGAAGCTGGAGATGCGTTCGCCGGCCGATTGCTTCAGCACGGACAGCAGCTTCAGCGCGGCCGATGGGCTGTCGAGGCCGCAT
Source organism: Allobosea sp. LjRoot237 (assembly GCF_964253285.1). NCBI lineage: Bacteria > Pseudomonadati > Pseudomonadota > Alphaproteobacteria > Hyphomicrobiales > Alloboseaceae > Allobosea > Allobosea sp. LjRoot237. The sequence continues at coordinate 4,921,768 of NZ_CAXUQP020000001.1, read as the reverse complement.
AGCGCCGTTGCGCTGACACGCGGCCTTGGAAACAGCCGGAAGGTCGCGGCAGTGACGACAGCCAGCGTGCCTTCCGAACCGATGACCAGCTCGCGCAGCGCATAGCCGGCATTGTCCTTGCGCAGGGGCTTCAGGCCCTCGATCACGGCACCGTCGGCCCGGACATATTCGAGACCGAGCACGAGATCGCGTGTGGTGCCGTAGCGGATGACGTTGATCCCGCCGGCGTTGGTCGAGACCACGCCGCCGATCTGGCAGGAGCCTTCGCTGCCCAGGCTGAGCGGAAAGAGCCGGTCTTTGGCTGCGGCAGCCTGTTGGACATCGGCGAGGATGCAGCCGGCCTCGGCGGTCAGCGTGTCGCCTTCGGTGTCGACAGTCCTGATGCGATTGAGGCGCGCGAGCGAGAGCACGACGGCCTCGCACGAAGCGTCCGGCGTCGCCCCGCCCGAGAGCCCGGTATTGCCGCCTTGCGGCACGACGGGCGTACGCGTCGCCGTTGCCCAGCGCAGGATCGCCGAGACTTCCTCGACGCTGCGCGGACGGAGCAGCGCGAGCGCTGCGCCCTGATGCTTGCCACGCCAGTCGGTGAGGTGCGGCGCCATCGCCTGCGGATCGGTGACGATGGCGGCCGGATCGAGCACGGCACCGAGCGCGTCGAGCGAACTCATCGCCTCAGACCGTGCCGGCATCGATGATGAAGTTCTGGCCGGCGCACATGCGCGAGACGTCGGAGCAGAGGAACAGCACCATCTGGGCCACGTCCTCCGGCAGGATCTCGCCCTTCAGCGCCTGTGCGGCCTGGTTGGCCGCGGCCTTCTCGGGCGTCCACCATTGCGTGCGCTGGCGCTCGGTCATCACCCAGCCGGGCGTGACGCAATTGACCCTGATGCCATCGGGCCCGAGCGCCCGCGCCAGCGAGCGGGTGAAGCCGATCACCGCCGACTTTGCTGTGGTGTAGGCGATCATGTGTGGCGAGCCCTTCATCCACGAGGTCGAGGACAGGTTGACCAGCGCGCCGCCACCGAGGCCGCGCATGTCCGGCGCCAAGGCCTGCGCCACGAACATCAGCGGCCGCAGGTTCACGGCGAGGCGATCGTCCCAGTACTCCGGCGTCACCGCATCGAAATCATGCCGCTCGTCATGGCCGGCATTGTTGACGCCGATCGCGAACGGGCCATGGCTGGCGCGCGCCGCGGCGATCGCGGCTTGCGTCGCGGAAATGTCGCGCAGGTCGACTTCATGGAATGAGACAGCGCCTCCGGTCCGCGCCAGCTCAGCGGCGAGGTTTTTCCCGCGCTCCGGGTCGCGGTCGAGGAAGGCGACCTTGGCACCTTGCCGCGCCAGCGCTTCGACGATAGCGCGGCCGATGCCGTTGGCACCGCCGGTGACCAGAGCCGCCTTGCCGGCGAGGTCAGGATAGGAGGCCTCGACCCTCACCCGCCGAACTCCGCCGCGGGCAGGCCGGGGACATCGACCGGCAAGGTGAAGAGCCCGCCCGAGAACGGCGCCTCGGCCAGCACGCGCGACGGCAGCCGGATGCGCGCCGTGGTGATGAACAGCGTCTTCAGGTCCGGTCCGCCGAAGGCGAGGCTGGTCGGGCGTGGCACCGGCAGCCAGACCTCGCGGTCCAGTTTGCCGTCCGGCGCATAGCGGTGCAGGCACCAACCATCCCAGATCGCGCACCAGACGAAGCCCTCGGCATCAACCACGAGCCCATCCGGCCGGCCGTTGATCTCGGCGAAGACGCGGCGATTGGCGAGCATGCCGGCGGCGGCGTCGAAATCATAGGCATAGATGCGGCCATGCGCGGAATCGACGAAGTAGAAACTCCGCCCGTCCGGGCTCCAGTCGAGCCCGTTGGCGACGGTCAGCCCGCTCTCGCGCCGCTGCCAGGAGAGATCGGGTGAAATCGCGTAGAGCGCGCCCGAGGCGCGGCTGGCGTCGAGCCGCATCGTCCCGGCCCAGAGCCGGCCCTGCCGGTCGCATTTGCCGTCGTTGAAGCGGTTGTCGGGGATGTCGGCTTCGGGGTCGGCGAGCGGCGTCAGGCGGCCGCTGGCGAAGTCGAAGGCCTCCAGCCCCTCCTGCGTCAGCGTCACCAGCCCGCCGCCACGGCGACCGAGCACGGCGCTGACCAGGCGCGGCAGCGTCACCTCCTCATTGTTGCCGGTAGCGGGATCGAAGCGGTTGACCGAGGGCGCGAGGATGTCGACCCAGTAGAGCCGCTGCTCCCCGGCCGACCAGTAGGGCCCCTCGGCAAGATGGGCGCCCCAGGGCAGCACGCATTGGACGTTGGGATCGACCGGCCGCGCCGAGCGTGGCGCCGGGGAAATGTTCATCTGCGTCGCGCCGACATTGCCGGAGATCTGCCTGGCAGCCGCCATCAGGTCGCGGCCGGTGGTGTGGAGCCGCTCCCGCGTCAGCCGCGAGGACGGGCCGAACACGCCGATCGCGGCGACGGCTCGGCCGGTATGGTCGAAGATCGGCGCTGCGACCGAGGCTACGCCGGCGACATGCTCCTCCTGCGAGACGGCGTAGCCACGCGCGCGGGTCAAGGCGAGGTCGGCAGCGAGCGCCTCCTCCTCGGTGATGGTCGTCTCGGTGAAGCGTTCGAGCTTCAGCCGGTCGACCAACGCGCGCTGCTCATGCGGCTGGACAAAGGCGAGCAAGGCCTTGCCGCCTGCCGTGCAATGGAGGGGCGCGCGCCGGCCGATCTCGATGCGGAAACCATAGGGGCCGCCGCGGCTGCGCTGGTCGATATAGAGCACCTCGCCATTGTCGATGGCGCAGAGGGCCGCGGTCTCGCGGGTCTCCTCGGCGAGCCGGTCGAGCGCCGGTGCGCCGGCGCCGCGCAGATCGAAGGATTCCCAGACGCGGTGGGCGAGCTCGAACAGGCGGTGGCCGAGCCTGTAGGTGTTGTCGCTCTCCTCGTGCCGGATCAGGCGGAAGGTCAGGAGTGTGTTGAGCATGCGCGCCAGCGTGCCCTTGGGCAGGCCGGTCGCGGCCTGCAGGTCGCGAAAGCGCGGCGGCGCGCTCGCCTCGCCGATCACGTCGAGCAGATAGAGGCCCTTGGCGAAAGCGGCCGCGCCGGTCGGGACGTCGCGCTCGCCCGGCGTCAGGACGCGCGCTTCACCCGCGCCTGCGCCGCCTCGCCGATCATGCGCTCGAAGGTCCATTGCGGCTCAAATCCCAGTTCGGTCCGGATCCTGGCGTTCGACGTCTCGTAGAAGACGCCGGAGCCCGGGAGGTCGATGGTCTTCAACGGCAGCCCCGTCAACTCCGCCATCATCGGCAGCGCCACGGCGAAGTCGACCGGCTCGGTCGCGCCGAGATTATAGGTGCGGCCGGCGGCGCGCTCGTCCGACAGCGCTAGCAGAATGCCGGCGACCATGTCGCGCGTATCGGTGATGTGCATGCGGAAGGGCCGGCCGGCCTCGTTGCGCGAGAGCACCAGGGTCTCACGCCCGTCATCGATGGCACGCAGGGCCGCGACGGCAGCCTGATTGCCGAAGCCTTCCTGCTGCCTGATCTTCGGCTGCAGGAAGAAGCGCGGGCCGGAAAAGAAGCTGTCGGGGTCGAGCAGTTCGCTCGCATCCTGCGTATGCGAGAAGCGTAGGATCGTCGCGGGCGTCCCGCTCGTCCGCTCGAAGAAGCGCACCAGCTCTTCGCCGAGCAGCTTGCTCAACCCATAGGGCGAGCGCGGCTTCAGCGGATGCTCTTCGTCGATCGGCTGATAGTCCGGCACGTTCTCGGGATAGACCTCGCCGGAGGAGGCGAATACGAGGCGCTTCGGTTTCACCGCGGCAGCCTCCTCCAGCAGCACGCGCGTGCCCTCGACATTGGCAGAAAACAGCCGGTCGCGATCGGCCGGCAGCCAGGACATGAAGGCGCCGAGATGCAGGATCGCCTCGGCGCCCTGCACGGCATTTTTTGCGGCGGTGCGATCGTCAAAAGCGCCGAGCACCTCGCGGTAGGTGGGATGATCGATCCCGCTCGCGCGCAGGTCGAAGCCGGTGACGCGGTGGCCCGCGTCAAGCAATTGGCGGGCGACGCGCGAGCCGACGCGTCCGGCGCTGCCGGTGACCAGGATCGTGCTCATCGGACCGCCTCGCCGCTGGCGGCATCGAAGACATGCAGGCGTGCCGGATCGAAGGACAGCGTCAGCGTCGCCTCGGGCGGCCGTGGCTCCGGGTTGATCAATCGCGCGATCAGCGAGGTCCGCCGCGCCTCATCCTCGCCGCCGGAACTCGCCTCGCGGCGGTGCTCCTCGGGCAGGTCGATATAGACATATTGCTCGCTGCCGAGGCTCTCGATCAGCCGCGGCGTCACGGTGAAGAAGACCTGCCCCGGTCCGACCGCGATATGCTCGGGTCGCAGGCCGACGACGATCTCCTTGCCGGCGAGCGTAGCGGCGTTCGCGACGGGCAGCGTCACATCGTGGCCGAAGAGCTTGGCTGTGACTTGGCCATCCGCGGCCTCGGCTTTCGCCTTGAGGAAGTTCATGCCGGGCGAGCCGATGAAGCCGGCGACGAAGAGGTTGGCCGGCTCGCGGAACATCACATCCGGCGAGGCGATCTGCTGGATCACGCCATCCTTCATGATCACGATGCGGTCCGCCATCGTCATCGCCTCGGTCTGGTCGTGGGTGACGTAGATCGTGGTGACGCGCAGCCGCTTGTGCAGGGCGCTGATCTCGGCGCGGGTATGGACGCGCAATTTTGCATCGAGGTTGGAAAGCGGCTCGTCCATCAGGAAGGCCTGCGGCTCGCGCACGATCGCCCGGCCGAGCGCGACGCGCTGGCGCTGGCCGCCGGATAGGGCGCGCGGCCGGCGCTCGAGCAGATGGTCGATGCCGAGGATCTTCGCGGCGTCATTGACGCGCCGCTCGATCTCGCCCGCATCGGTGCCGCGCATCTTCAGGCCGAAGCCCATGTTCCTGGCGACCGTCAGATGCGGATAAAGCGCATAATTCTGGAAAACCATGGCGATGTCGCGATCGCCGGGCGCAAGATCGGTGACATCGCGCTCGCCGATCGAGATCGTTCCCGAGGAAGCTTCCTCCAGCCCGGCGAGGATCTTCAGCATGGTCGACTTGCCGCAGCCGGAGGGGCCGACGAGGACGACGAACTCGCCATCGACGATGTCGAGCGAGAACGCCTTGAGGACGGTGAGCCCGCCATAGGATTTGGTGACGCTGTCGATACGGATTCCAGCCATGCGGGTTCTCTTACTTCTCGGCCCCGGCCGTCAGGCCGCCGACGAGATAGCGTTCGAGGAAGAGGTAGATCAGGAGGATCGGCAGGGCGACGAGGATGGAGGCGGCGGAGATATCGCTCCAGTTCGAGATGTACTCGCCCTTCATCGTGGTGATGCCGAGATTGGCGGTCCAGTTGCCCTGGGCGTTGGTCAGGAACGTCCGGGCATAGGCATAGTCCGACCAGGACAGCACGAAGCCGTAGAGCGCCGTCGCCGCCAGCCCGGGCGCCGAGACCGGCAGGATCACCCGGACCAGCGCGCCGAGCGGCGAGCAGCCATCGACCATCGCCGCCTGTTCGAGCTCGCGCGGGATGGTGTCGAAATAGCCCTTCAGCATCCAGGTGGTGAACGGGATGATCAGCGTCGCGTGCGCCAGGATGATCGACCACAGGCTGCCGATCAGCTCGAGATTGCGGAAGATGCCGAAGAGCGGGATCACCAGCAGCGTTGCCGGCAGCATCTTGGCGGTCAGGATGAACAGGCCGAGCGACTGGCCGCCACGCACCCGAAAGCGCGACAGGCTGTAGCCGGCGAGCACCGAGACCACCATCGAGATCGCGACCGCGCCGATGGCGGCGAGGGCCGAATTGCCGAGCCAGAGCAGGATCGGACGCTCCGCCATGATCTGGCCGAACACGCCCCAGCGCGGCTCAGCTGGCCAGAAGCTCGGCGGCAATTGCCGAAGCTGGCTCGGCTCGGAGAGCGCGGTGACGACGAGCCAGTAGATCGGGAAGACCAGGATGGCGCAGGTTGCGACGACGAGCGCGTAGAGGGCTGGGGTGCGGAGCGAGCGGCGCCTCATGGCCGGATCTCCTGCCGTTGCCGCGACCTGTCCTCTCCCCCCTTGTGGGGGAGAGCTAGAGAGGGGGGTATGCCATCCTCGACATGTGCCGAGTTTGGCGCGGAGCGGACTGCGGGTGCGATACCCCCCTCCCAACCCTCCCCCACAAGGGGGGAGGGCTTGCGCCCCATGCGGCCGGCCAAACCGACTTTAGAAGGGTGAACCATCTTCCGCCTCCTCAGATGTTGTCCGGCGCGCGGGCGATCATCAGTCGGCTCGCGATCACGCAGACGATCAGGGTGATGACGCCGATGGCCGAGGCGTAGCCCATCTTGAAGAAGCCGAAGGCCTGCTCGTAGGTCATGATCGAGAGGCTCTGCGTCGCCTTCAGCGGGCCGCCGCCGGTCAGCACGTAGATGATCGAGAAGTCACGGAAGACCCAGAGCATCACCAGGACGAGCGTGACGCCGATCACCGGCATCAGCGAGGGGATGGTGATGTGGAGGAGCCGCTGCCAGGCGCGGGCGCCGTCGACCTTGGCGGCGTTGTAGAAATCCTCGGGGATCGACTGCAAGCCGGCCAGCATCATGATCGAGACGAAGGGATAGCCCTTCCAGACCATCACCGTGCAGACCACGGCGAAGGCCGCATCGGGCGAGGAGAACCAGTTGATCGTCTGGTCGACCAGGCCGAGTTTGATGAAGAGCCAGTTCATCAGACCGAAGGAGGAATCGAACAGCCAGGCGAAGATCACCACCGCGATCACTTCCGGTATCGCCCAGGGCAGGGCGACGAGCAGACGCGCCAGCGCCTGGCCCTTGAAGCGGTTGTTGACCAGGAGCGCGGTGCCGAGGCCGAGCAGGAAGCAGAAGAACGAGACGATGGTGACGAGCTTGAAGGTCACCCAGCAGGCGTACCAGAACTCCTCGGAGGCGAAGAGCCGCTCGTAATTGGCGGTGGTGAACGGCCGGCGCGGCTGGTCGAGCCGGGCGATGTTGACGTTCTGGAAGGAGAGGTCGACCGAGACGAAGAGCGGGTAGACGATGATCAGCGCGATCAGCAGCACCGCCGGCGCGAGCAGGAGATAGCCGAGCCAATGCCGTCGGCTCGGGCGGGCGAGATCGAGGCTGAAGCCGGACATGGCAAGTCGTCTCCCTTCTCTCATTGCTGGAAAGGCGCGGGGAACCCTTCTCCCGTGTGGGAGAAGGGCAGGGATGAGGGCCTGCCCTATCCGTAGAAGGCGCAGCGGCGCCGTCCCGCTCCAATAATCAGCGGCGGTCCCTCACCCCTACCCCTCTCCCATCCGGGAGAGGGGATCCCGCACTAGCTACTGTTTCTGCAGCGCCTCGGCCTTGCTCTGCATGGTCGCCGCGACCGTCTTCGGGTCGAGGTCCTGGATGATCATGCGCTGCGATTCTTCCATGACCATCTTGGCGAACTCGTTGAACTGCAGCTCCAGCCCCTTCGGGATCCGGTCGACCTTGGCGTCGGCGGCGGCCTTGGTCGCCTTCACCAGGAGGTCGAAATGCGGCGTGTCCTTGCTTGCGGTCGAAGTATCGGCGCGCGGCGAGGGCGGCGGCGAGGCGCCCAGCGTCGCATAGCTCGACTGGAACTTGTCCGAGGTCGCGATCGCGATGAAATCCCAGACCAGCTTCTTGTTCTCCTTGGGCGCATCGGCGGCGATGCCGAGCACATTGGAGGAGCCACCGACCGGCGGATTGAACGGCACCATGCCGAGCTTGATCTGGTCTTTGGCCTTGCCCTTCTGGATGATCGGGTAGAGCCAGGGCCCGTCCATCTTCAGGGCGATCTTGCCGTCGGCGAACATCTGGCGGACCTCGCCGGCCGGCAGGTCGCGCGGCGTCAGGCTGGTCTTGACGATGGTCTTCCAGCGCGACAGGCCCTCGATCATCTGCGGCGTATTGATCGTCACCTTGCCGGCATCATTGGTCCAGCGCCCGCCGGCATCGAGCGTGTAGTTCATCATCTCGCTCATATACTGGCCGCCACCGCCCTTGGTCTCGTGGCCGGTGCCGAACTGGTCGACGATGCCGTCGCCGTTGATGTCCTTGGTCAGCTTCTGCGCTGCGGCGAGGAACTCGGCATAGGTCTTGGGGACCGCCAGACCTTCCTTCTTCAGCAGATCTTCGTTGTAAGCGAAGATGTAGCCGAAATAGAGCATCATCGTGCAGACGGTCTGCTTGTTCCAGCTGCAGGTGTCCTGCCCGGCCCAGCCCTTGAGGTCGAATTTCGCCTCCTTGATGTAAGCGTCGAGCGGCTCCAGCCAGCCATTATCGGCGAATTTCTGGAACTCGAACGAGGCGAGATGGACGATGTCCGGCGGCTTGCCGCCGGCGAACAGCGTCGTCATCGTGTCGGCATAGGCGCCGCGCTCGACCTTGGTCCATTCGATCTTGACGCCGGGATGCGTCGCCTCGAACTCCTTGACCACCGAGCCCCACCAGTCGCCGACGCCGCGCTCGTCCTTCTGCCAGGAGACGAACTTCAGCACCTTGCCCTGCGCCATTGTGGCGCCGGGGAGAAAGCCGGCGGCGAGCGTGAGCGCAGCCGCGGATAATGCAAGCCTCTTCCTCGTCATGGTCTCCTCCTCCCTTGGTTGTTGTCGCTACAGCCGCTTCAGCAGCTTGAGCGCTTCCTTTGATGGCTCGACCCCGAGACCGGGCCCGCTCGGCAAACGGTAGGAGCCGTCGCTGCAATCCATGTCGCCTTGGAGCAGCCGCCGGTTCGGCTCGAAGATCGAATGCTGGAATTCGTGGCACTCGACCGCGGCAAGCGCCGACGACGCGTGCAGGCTCGCCGCCAGGAACAGCCCTATGCCGATCGTGGCGTGCGGGATCACCTTGAGATGATGCGCCTGGGCATAGAGCCCGATGCGCATGAACTCGGTCACGCCCTTATGGCCCATCTCGGGCTGTACGATCGCGCAGGCCCGGCGCGCGACCCGCGGCACGAGATCGTAGACGGTGCGCCATTCCTCGCCGGCCGCGACCGGGGTCGAGACCTTCGAGGCGACATGCGCGAGGCCGTCGAGATCCTCCGGCTTCACCGGCGCCTCGGCGAACCAGAGCCCGTGCGGCTCCATCGCGCAGATCGCTGCGACGGCCTCCTCGCCGGTATGGACCCAGTGCATGTCGCAGGCGATGCGAGCCTTTGGACCGAGCTTTTCGCGCAAGGTCTCGATCTCGGCGACATTGCCGTCATCGGCGACGGGAGCGGCGAACTTGAAGCTGTCGAAGCCCTTCGCCTGCCATTCCGCTGCGAAATCGGCTCGCTCCGCCCGTGTCGGTTTCGGCAAACCGGAAATGTAAGCCGGCAAGCGTTCATGCTTCTGGCCGCCGAGCAGCTTGACCAGGGGCAGGCTGGAAAGCTTGCCGCACAGGTCCCAGAGCGCGATGTCGATCGCGGCGAGCGCGTCGAGATAGAAGCCGCCGGTATAACCTCGCACCCGCATCAGATCGTAGAGGTCGTCATGGATGACGCTGACGTCGCGCGGGTCGCGGCCGACGACGAAGGGGCCGAGCAGGTCGTCGATGATCGCCATCGCGGCGCCGGGCGCGACGATGCCATAGGTCTCGCCCCAGCCGACCGCGCCGCCCGCGGTCTCGATCCGGACCACCACGGTGCGGTCGACGGTTGGATAGACCGTGCGGTTGCCCTTGCGGACGATGTAGCCGTGATCGTTGATGCGCTCGCCCTCGCGCAGCGCGCCGAGATAGGGCGTCTCGCGCGGGATGGTGATCGAGAACACCTCGACGCGGGCGACACGCTCGGCCATCACACGCCTCCAGTGAGGGCAGGCTCGCGCGCCTCGACCGTCATCAGGTCGGCGCAGGCCTCCAGCCAGGCGTCGATCTCGGCGACATCCCGGGCGTCCATCGGCGGCACTTTCGCCCGCACGACCTGGTTCGTCATCACGCCGCGCCGGGTCAGCACATGCTTGGTGAAGGCCATGCGGAAATTGAACTGGATCACCAGCAGCGGCAGCGTTCGCATATAAAGATCGCGCGCGCGCCCGATGTCACCGGCACGATAGGCGCGGTCCATGGCGACATGGACATCGGCAAGCTCGACCGCCGGCATCGCGCCGCAGGCGCCGCGATTGTACTCGTCGATCAGGTAGCGCGCCCCGCCTCCGCCGATCACGCCTTTCAGATGGGCCGGCTTGCCGGCCGCGATCGCCGAGATGGCAAGGCCCGACGGCAGCGTCTCCTCCTTGACATAGGTAATCGCTGGGTTGTTGCGGACGATCGCTAGGATCGCCTCGGGCCTGAGGTCGGAGCCGCGCGGCGCCGGTGCGTTCTGCAGGACGATCTCGATGCCGGGCATGGCAGCGGCGATCTCGCGATAGAAGGCCGAGACGGCCTCCGTCGTCGTGCCGACGCTCTTCGGCGCCTGGATCATCACATGCGTGATGCCGTTGGCCAGGGCCTCGCGGCAATGCGAGATCGCTTCGAGGGCGGTCGGCGCACTTGCGCCGGCGACGATCGGCAGCCGCCCGCCGATGCCATTGACGACGACCTTGAGCAGCGCTGTCCGCTCTGCCGCCGAGAGCTCATCGACCTCGCTGGCGAAGCCCGGGAAGACCACGCCATCGACGCCGCAGGCGACGGCAAAATCGACGATCCCAACCATCGCGTCGGGATCGATCGCCCCTGCGTCGGTGAACGGTGTCGGCAACACTGGGAGCATGCCCTGCAGCACCGCGTTCCTCCTATCGATCCATATTATGGATCATTTGTTTTCTAATATGGACCGTACTTCTCGCGCCGCGGATCGTCAAGCGCGCATGAAAAAAGCCGCCGGGCTTTCACCCGACGGCTTCCGGATTCGGCAAGGGCTGGCTGCGGTTAGTGCTTGTGCGCTTCAGCCGGGGCGCGTGCGCCGACCGACTGCACGGAAAACTCGACCGGAACCGGACCAGCCTTTTCGAAGCTCAGCGTACCCTTGACCTTTTCGCCTTCCTTGAGCTGGCGCTTCAGGTCCATGAACATGATGTGGTAGCCGCCGGGCTTCAGCTCGGTCTTGGCGCCAGGCTTGAGCTCGACGCCCTCGGGCAGGCCGCGCATGGTCATCACGCCGTTGTTGACCGCCATCTCGTGGATCTCGACCTTGCCGGCGATGTCACTGCTGCCGCCGAGCAGGCGATCGGGCGTGGCTCCGGTATTGGTGACCGCGACATAGCCGCCGGCGACCTTCGCGCCGGCCGGGGTCGCACGCGTCCAGGGCTGTTCGATCTTGAGCGGGCCGGCGGTGTAGTCCTGCGCGAGGGCCGTGCCGCCGAGCGCCAGGGCGGCGATGGCTGCGGAAGCGAGGCGAGAGGTCATCGGAAACTCCTTCGGTTGTGAATGTCGATCGTGTTCATGGCCTGATCTCCACGGTCTCTTTGAGGCGAATCATCTCGAAATCCGAGACCAGAATCTCGAGCTCGACGGTCCAGCGGCCGGTGATGGGGAGCGTCAGGTCGCCGACCTGCCAGTCGCCATCTTCCTGCCTGATGGCTTGCCGTTCGATCGGCTCGATGCCGGCGGCGGGATTGGCGAGCGACAGGCGAAGTTCCCTGGCTTTGAGCGGGCCGAACTCGCCATTGAGCAGCGAGACGGTGATCGTCACGGGTCCGGCCCGGCCCGGCGTCACGCTGACATCCGCCATCGCCTTCTCGGTATGGATATGGATACTTGCCGGTTGCGCCGCGGCCGCGATGAGCGCGCGCGATGGCGGCGTGAAGCGCCAGAGCGCGGCCGTGCCGAGAATGGCGAGCACCACGACGATCTCGGCGGCAACGACCCGGCGCAACTGCTGCGATGCTGTGATCTGCCCGGATGCGACCTTCGCGGTCAGCCGGTAGCGGTTGAAGCTTGCGAGCCCGACCAAGATCACGACAAGGCCGAGCTTGGCGAGGAGGACATTGCCGTAGACGGTTTCGAGCAAGGCCTGCGGCCGCTCGACCTGCACGATGGCGAGGACCGTCCCGCTGAGCAGCAGCGCAATCAGCAGAAACGGAATCCGTGCCGAGAACCGCGTCAGCGCAACCGCTCCCGCAGGCTCGCGCAGTGCGAAGGCGAGGGGCAGCAGCGCACCGGCCCAGCCGGCGAAGGCGACTGCATGGAGAAAGACGGCCGGACGCATCAGCAATTGCGGTGCGGCTGCGCTGGCATGGCCGCTCGCGGCTAGGGCAGCCCCGATGCCGAGCCAGCTAGCGAGTGCTAGTACGCGGCCGATCGCGCCGGGCGCGACCAGTGCCGCGAGCGCTGCGAGCAGGGCGAGGGCGGCAACCAGGGCTGTGCGGCCAAAGCTGCTCGCGCCGGCTACTTGCCAGACGGCCGCTTGCAAGGCGCTGGAGGGCGGGAGCGCCAGCGCATCGAGCCCTTGCGCCGCAAGCGCGACCGGCAGGGACAGAAGCCCGAGCGCGAGGAAGCCTGCGATCGGAGCGCGCGCGGGGATAGGCAAAGGCGCGACCCAGACGATGAAGGCAGCGCCGCCAATGCCGAAAGCGAGGCCGAGATAGAGCCCGAGCTTGCCAAGCCAGAGCATGAAGCGGACGGCCGGCTTGCTTTGCGTCGTCACGGCCGGAGCCGCACTTGGCGCACCGATCGAGAACACCACCGAGCCGCCGACCGGATGGCCATCCTCGGAGATGATGCGCCAGCTCAGCACATGCGTGCCGTGGCCGAGATCGGCTGGCGCCGCGATCGAAAGCGTCCGGTCCGAGAGCGTGAAGCGTGCGAGTGGGCGGGCCGTTCCATCGGGGGCTATCAGCTTCAGTACCAGCGGCGAGACCGGCTCGCTGAAGCTCAGGCTGAATTCGGCCGGCGCGGCAGCGATCACCGCGCCGTCGGCCGGGACGGCCTTCGTCAGCGCGGCATGCGCCATCGCCTGCCCCGCCGTCGCGAGTGAGGCGATAGCGAAGCCGAGCAGGACGAGGAGAAGGTGAAGCTGCCGGGTCATGGCAGGATGGCGGCCGGGCGGGAGAGCCCGGCCACGCTCGCTCACTTCTTCGGCGTGAGCTTCACGCCGGGCGCCGGGAATTTGTAATCATCAGCCGACTTACCGGCCGCCGGGATCTCGATCCAGCGTTCGGCGGCGCCGCCCTCGCATTCCTGCACCACCGGCACGTAGAGCGTTGTCTCCGGCTTGAGGTCGGCGGTGAGATAGCCGCGCAGCACGAACTCGTCATAGTGCTCGTCGAGCAGCTTGCCACCGCTCCAGGAGACTTCGGTGACGCCCTCGGCCGTTGGCGTGCCGTAATAGTCGTAAGGCTTCTCGTACTTGCCCTTGGTCGTTTCCAGCGTCCAGCCCGGCTTGGGCATCGGCTTGACCGCGATCACCCCTTCCGGGATGCGGACGCGGACCTTGGTCGTGGCTGCGCCCTTGCAGCCATGCGGCACGCGCAGCACCGCTTTGTAGGTCGAGCCGACCGGAGCCTGCTGGGTTTCGAGGGTGACGTGGGCGAAGGCCGGACCGGCAGCGAAAGCCGCGACCAGGGCGGCGAGCGAAAGAGACTTCATCGTCAGGATTTCCTGCGGAATGAGCGCCGGCACGGCCGGCGCAGCCGCGCTAGGCGGCGTGGATTTGGAAGGAGCGCGCGAGCCGGCTGGGCTGCCGTCGCGAACGAATGGACTGGGAAGGCCGTTACCGGCCGTCAGGATGATGCTGGTCGCGGCACAGCGGCGCGCGGAAGCACCCAGCTCAGAGGCTGGTGGGCGGCGCGCGTGGATTGGCCGGGGAGCGGCCGGCGATGAAGCCGGATGGCAGGTCGAGCCGCTGCTGGAAGGCGACGAGATCGACAGCGCGATGCACGACCAGCAGGAACGAGGCCGGAGCGGCGGGCGCGCCCGCGCCTGAAAAGGCGCAGCCGAGCATGCAGCAGCTCATGAGTTCGTGCGCCGCCGCAGTACCATCGCTCTGCCCGATCGGCATGTCGCCGCCGGCGCAGAGTGTCATCGCCAGCGAGCGGTCGAGGCTGAAACTCGCCGCATTGGCGCCGGAGGTGAGGCCCGCGAAGATCGCCTGCAGCACGACGAGATAGGCCGCGGCCAGCGCGACCCAGCGTCTCATCCCTGCTTTGCGGCGCCCTGCGGACAAAACTGGTCCTCCTGCCGCTTCGATAGCATGGCTGCGAGCAGGGTCAATTTGCGTTGATGCCTCAGTGGTTGTGGTGCTCGCACTGGGCGTGATCGGCCAGCGCCTCGATGATCGCACAATCGCAGGCCGCGACGCCGCCCGAGCAAACCGTCGCGATCCGGGCAAGTTCCGCTTCGAGCGAGCGCAGCCGCGCGATCTTGTCGCGCACCTCCTTGAGATGGCCGGCCGAGATCGCATGCGCCTCGTCGCAAGCCATGCCGGGTGTGTCCGAAAGCCGCAGCAGGGTGCGGATGCTGTCGACGGCGAAGCCGAGATCGCGCGCATGCTTGATGAAGGCGAGCCGCTCGACATGGGCGCGGCCATAGCGGCGCTGATTGCCCTCGGAGCGCTCGGGCTCCGGCAGCAGTCCGACCTGCTCGTAATAGCGGATGGTCTCGACTTTGACCCCGGTCCGCTCCGCCAGCGTCCCGATCGGCACCACGCGCTCAAGGGTTTTCGCCGGCTGCATGATTTTTCCTCTTGAAGCTGTAGTGGCTAGAGGTTGTAGGTAGGTGGTCCCGCAACGCTGTCAAGCGGAGACGAGAGCATGGCCACGGCCGCCAAGACCGAAACGGAAACGCTGTCCTGGAAGGTCGGCGGCATGGATTGCGCCAGTTGCGCGGCGAAGATTCGCGGCGCGGTCGAGCGCCTGCCCGGCGTCTCCGAGGTGCGCCTCTCGGTGATGTCGGAGACGCTGACGCTCGCTCTCGACGAGAGCCGGACCCGACGCGACGCGATCGAGAAGCGGGTCGCCAGCCTCGGCTATAAGACGACGCGGGCGAGCGCGCCACGCGCGGCGGCTCCCGAGCCTGAGGCGAGCTGTGGCTGTGGCCATGACCACGGGCCGGCGGATAAGGCGCATGGCGAAGCGCATGAGCATGACCGTGATCACGGTCATGGCAAGGCGAAGGTCGGCGCCGACGATGGTCACGGCCTGCCCGGCCACGTCCATGAGCGGACCCCGGACGGCGTCTCCTGGTACCAGACCGCCAAGGGCAGGCTCGTCCTGTCGACCGGTGTGCTGCTCGCCGGTGCCTGGCTGACCAAGCTCGCCCTGTCGGAGACGGCCGCCTACTGGGCCTTCGTCGCTGCCTGCGTGATCGGTGTCGTGCCGGTGGCGCGGCGCGCCTTCGCGGCGGCCGCCGTCGGACAGCCCTTCACCATCGAGATGCTGATGACGATCGCCGCGACCGGCGCGCTCGTCATCGGCGCGGCCGAGGAAGCGGCGCTGGTCGTCTTCCTCTTTGCCGTCGGCGAGGTGCTCGAAGGCGTCGCCGCCGATCGCGCCCGCGCCTCGATCCGGGCGTTGGGCGAGCTCGTGCCAAAGACGGCAATCGTCGAGGAGAGCGGCGAGACCCGTCAGGTCGACGCGGCCGCGCTTGCGGTTGGCCAGATCGTGCTGGTGCGCCCCGGCGACCGCATTCCGGCCGATGGCGCGATCAGCGACGGCGTCTCCGGCATCGACGAGAGCCCGGTCACCGGCGAATCCGTGCCGAAGACCAAGGGCGTCGGCGATCAGGTCTATGCCGGCTCGGTCAATCGCGAGGCGGCTTTGCGCGTGCGCGTCGAGAAGGCGGCAGAGGACAACACCATCGCCCGCATCATCCGCCTGGTCGAGGAGGCGCAGGAGGCGAGGGCGCCGACCGAGCGCTTCATCGACCGGTTCTCGCGCATCTATATGCCGGCGATCGTCGGCCTCGCCATCCTGGTCGCGCTGGTGCCGCCGCTAGCTTTCGGCGGCGACTGGTCGGTCTGGATCTATCGGGCGCTGGCGCTCCTCCTGATCGGCTGCCCCTGCGCATTGGTCATCTCGGTGCCGGCCTCGATCGCGGCCGCGCTCTCGACCGGCGCACGCCAGGGCCTGCTGCTGAAGGGCGGTGTCGTCATCGAGGCTGCGGCGCGCACCGGTATCGTCGCCTTCGACAAGACCGGCACGCTGACTGCGGGCGAGCCGCGCGTCACCGAGGTCGTCAGCCTCGGCCGTGACGAGCGCAAGGTCGTCGAGCTCGCCGCCGCCGTCGAGACTGGCTCCAGTCATCCGCTGGCGCTCGCCATCATCGCCCGCGCCAAGGCGCATGCGATCCCGGTGCGTGCCGCCTCCAATGCCGCGGCGCTTGCCGGCAAGGGCGTGATGGGCATGCTCGACAGCGTGGACATCTTCGTTGGCGCGCCGCGCCATGCCAGGGAGCGCGCCAGCTTCGACGCCGCCGCGCTGGAGGCGGTCGAGCGGCTCGAAACCGCCGGCAAGACCGTCGCCGCCGTCATCGCCGATGGCGCGCTCGCCGGCCTGATTGCGCTGCGCGACGAGCCGCGCGAGGATGCCGCTGCCGCCATTGCCGAACTCAAGGCGCTCGGTGTCCGTTCGGTGATGCTGACCGGCGACAATGCCCGCACCGGCGCCGCCATCGCCGGCTCGCTCGGCCTGGAGCACAAGGCCGAATTGATGCCGGACGACAAGGTCACCGCCATCAAGGAACTCGCGCGCGAGGCCCCGGTGATGATGGTCGGCGACGGCATCAACGATGCCCCGGCGCTGGCCGCCGCCACTATCGGCGTCGCCATGGGCTCGGGGACGGACGTCGCGCTCGAGACCGCCGACGGCGCGGTGCTGAAGAGCCGAGTGCGCGACATCGCGGCGATGATCCGGCTGGCGCGGGCGGCAATGGGCAACATCCGCGCCAATATCGTGATCGCGCTCGGCCTGAAGGCGGTGTTCCTGGTCACCAGCGTGCTCGGCTACACCGGGCTCTGGGTCGCGATCCTCGCCGATACCGGCGCGACCGTGCTGGTCACCGCGAACGCGCTGCGCTTGCTGCGCTTCAACGCCGGCAAGGCCGGCTGAGGAGGCGGGCCAATGTCCGGCATGGAGATCGCGAGCTATCTGATGGCCGTCGTTTACGTCATCAGCTTCCTCGCCATGTCGGCGATCCTGGCGAAGGAGGCCGGCCGCCCGATCTGGCTGTTCGGCAAGGGCAAGGAGAAGCAGGCGCTGTCGGCGCTGCTCTTCCGTCTCGCCTTCGCCGGGGCCGTGCTCTGGCCGCTCTGGCTCGCCGCCTTCGGCAATCCGGTCCGGAACGATCCGCTGACGGCGGCGCTCGACGGGCCCTGGTTCGACGTATTCGGCCATCTGCTGGTCGTCGTCGGCGCCTGCGTCGCGCTACTGTCACAGCGCCATATGGGCACCTCCTGGCGCATTGGCGCGGCCGAAGGCGAGCAGGGCGCGATCGTCGATAGCGGCCCGTTCGCGATCTCGCGCAATCCCGTCTTCGTCGGCCTCACCACTGTCCTGCTGAGTCTCGTTCAGGCGGCGCTGACACTGGCGCTGCTGATCGCGATCCTGCTGCAGGTCGCGATCGAGGAGCGCATGCTCGCGGCCTCGCTCGGTCAGCCCTACCTTGCCTACAAGGCCCGTGTCCGGCGCTGGCTCGGGGTGACCGGCAGACCGTCCCGTTCACCAAGCGTTAGCGCCGAGCCGGGATAGTCGCTTGCATGTCGGTCCACTCCCTTTTCCAGAATGTCCGGCGCTTCGCGCTGCTCGGTGTCGCCGCCATCGCGCTTTCGTCCTGTGTCGGGATGGAGGGTGATGGCCGCGGCAACCAGCCTTTGCCGGCCGCGCTCGTCTCGCAGATGTCGGCGAAAGGCATGAGTCAGGCCGATCCGATCGTCGTGCGGATCTACAAGAAGGAGAGCGAGCTCGAGGTCTGGAAGCGCGACCATTCGGGTCGTTACGCCCTGCTCAAGACCTATCCGATGTGCCGCTGGTCGGGTCAGCTCGGCCCGAAGAAGCGCGAGGGCGACCGGCAGGCGCCCGAGGGCTTCTACACGGTGACGGCGGATCTGATGAACCCGAAGTCGCAGTTCTATCTCTCGTTCAATCTCGGCTATCCGAATGTGCTCGAGAAGGCGCAGGGCTATACCGGTTCGGCCCTGATGGTGCATGGCGCCTGCACCTCGGCCGGCTGCTACGCCATGACCGATGACGGCGTCACCGAGATCTACGGGATGGCGCGCGAGGCCTTCGCCGGCGGGCAGCGCAGCTTCCAGGTCCAGGCCTTCCCCTTCCGGATGACGCCGGAGAACATGGCGCGCCATCGCAGCAATCCGAACATCGCCTTCTGGCGCAATCTCAAGGAAGGCTCGGATCATTTCGAGGCGACGCGGCAGCCGCCCCGGCTCGCGACCTGCGGCGGCCGCTATGTCTTCAATCCGGCGGGCGAGGCCTCCGCTTTCGTGCCTGGTGCGCCGTGCCCGGCTTATCAGACCGATCCCGAGGTCGAGCCGCAGGTCTCGGCCCGCAGTGCCCGCGACGAGGCGCGCCTCGCCGAGCTCACCGGCAGCCTGCCGGCGATGAGCTATGCGCTGATGGATGGCGGCATGCACCAGAGCTTCCGCAAGCTCCTGCGCAATGTCGGGCCGGAGCGGATGCAGACCATGGTCGCCGGCAAGGTCGAGATCAGCGCGCCGCAGGCGGCGCTGGCCGATCCTTATGGCGGTGGCGACGATGAGCCGCAGCAGGCGACGGCGACCGGGTCGATTACGCCGCGTTGACCTCTGCGAGGCCGGCGGCCAGACAGAGCGCCATGTCGATCCTCAAAATCATCCGTTACGGCGCCTGGACTGCAGTCGCCCTCGTCGCCTTTGCCGCTGGCGCGATCCTGCTCGGCTGGTGGCGTGTCGACGGGCCGGGCCGGCCGGGCTCTAGCGCAGCCGTGTCGACCCCGCTGGCCGATGTCGGCGGACCGTTCACATCGACCGACCATACCGGCCGAAAGGTCACGCAGGCCGACTATCAGGGCAAGCCGACACTGGTCTTCTTCGGCTTCACCCATTGTCCGGAGGTCTGCCCGACCACGCTGTTCGAGCTCACCACTCTGCTCGGCAAGCTTGGCGCCGACGCCGACAAGCTCAATGTGCTCTTCGTCACCGTCGATCCCGAGCGCGACACGCCGGCGCAGCTGGCGCTCTATCTGCAGTCCTTCGATCCGCGCATCGTCGGGCTCTCCGGCACTCAGGCCGAGGTCGATGCGGCGCTGAAGGCCTACAAGGCCTACGCCAAGCGGCTCCCGACCGCGGATGGCTACACCATGGACCACACCGCCTCGGTCTATCTGATGGACGCGGAAGGCCGCTTCCGCAGCCTGATCGACTATCACGAGGAGCAGGACTCGGCGCTCGCCAAGGTCAGGCTCCTGCTCAAGCGCTGAGGATCGCCTCAGCGCCGGTTCAGCAGGATCATCTTCTCCTGCGTCATGTCGCGCATGGTGTAGGGGATGCCGCCGGTGCCGTAGCCGGACTCCTTGCGGCCGGCAAAGGGCATCCAGTCGGTGCGGAAGGCGGTCGGGTCGTTGACCATCACCGCCGAAGCGTCGAGCCGCTCGGCGGCATGCAGGGCGACATCGATGTCCTGCGCGAAGACGCTGCCCTGGAAGGCGACGGGCAGCGAGTTGGCCTGTGCGATGGCGTCATCGAGCTTGCTGTAGCGGTAGACGCAGACCAGCGGGCCGAAGACCTCGAGCTGCGAGACCTTGGCGTCGGCGGCGGGGTCGAGCAGCACCGCCGGCTCCAGCGTCGTCTCGGAGAGGCGCTTGCCGCCGAGCGCGAGCTTGGCGCCGCCCTTCACCGCCTCATCGATCCAACTCGCGACCCGGTCGGCCTCCTTGGGCAGGATCAGCGGCCCGACCTCGGTCTCCTTCAGGGTGGGATCGCCGGTGCGCAGCTTGGCGACGCGCGCCACCAGCCGCTCGGTGAAGGCATCGGCGATCTCCTGATGTACGAAGATGCGCTGCGTCGACACGCAGACCTGGCCGGCATGGTAGTAGCCGCCCTTGACCAGCGGCTCGATGATCCGGTCGAGATCGGCGCTGCGGTCGACGATGGCCGGCGCCGCTCCGCCATGCTCCAGCGCCGAGCGCGCGCCATGCGCCAGCTTGGAATGCAGGTACCAGCCGACCTTGGCCGAGCCGATGAAGCTCAGGAAGGCGACGCGCCGGTCGGTGGCGAGCGCTTCGGCGAGCTCGTTCGTCTCCGGCAGGAACATCTGGCACCAGGCTTCCGGCAGGCCGGCCTCGTGCACCAGCGCGATGAAGTCGCGGCAGCAGAGCGGCGTCGTGCTCGCCGGCTTGATGATGACCGGGCAGCCCACGGCGATCGCCGGTGCGACCTGGTGGACGATCAGGTTAAGCGGGTGGTTGAAGGCCGAGATCGCCGCGACAACGCCGATCGGCTCCTTGGTGGTGAAGGCCCAGCGACCCGCAGCCGCGGGTGTCAGCCCCATCGGGATCTCGCGCCCGGCGAAGTTCCTGAGTTCGTCGGCGGCGTTGTGAATGCCGTCGATGGCGCGCGTCGTCTCGATGATCGCATCGGCCAGCGGCTTGCCGCCCTCGCGCGCGATCTGGCGGGCGAAATGGTCGCGCTTGCCGGCCAGCAATTCGCCGAGCTTGCGCAGGATCGCGATCCGCTCATGCGGCTTCAGCCAGCTGTCGCGATCGCGGAAGACCTTGTCGGCGGCCTGAAGCTTGGCCTCGAGCGCCGCCGCATCGTCGGTGGCGATCTCCTCGATCGGCGCACGATCGAACGCCTGCACGACCTGCAGCATGGTGGCCTCCTTCGCTTGGTCCGTATCAGGCCAACTCGATATCCGGCGTCTTGTTGCGCAACTCCTCGACGAGCACGCGGGTATTCTCCGAATAATCGATCGGCACCTCGACGAGATGGACGCCGCCACCAGCAAAGGCGGCTTCCAGCGTCGGCACCAGCTCGGCGGCCGAGCCGATGCGCGAACCCTTGGCGCCATAGGCCTTCGCATAGGCGACGAAATCGGGATTGCCGAAGCTCATCCCGTAATCGGCAAAGCCGTCGACCGCCTGCTTCCAGCGGATCATGCCATAGGCGTTGTCGTTGAGGACGACGACGACGAGGTTGAGGCCGAGGCGGACGGCGGTCTCCATCTCCTGGCTGTTCATCATGAAGCCGCCATCGCCGCAGACCGCCATCACCCGGCGCTCGGGATAGAGCATCGCCGCCATCATCGCCGATGGCAGGCCGGCCCCCATCGTCGCCAGCGCATTGTCGAGCAGCAGCGTGTTGGCGACATGGGTGCGGTAATTCCGCCCGAACCAGATCTTGTACATGCCGTTGTCGAGGCAGACGACGCCGTCCTCCGGCATCACCGCGCGGATATCGTGGACGATGCGCTGCGGCGTGACCGGGAAGCGATCCTCCTCGGCACGGTCGTTGAGATGGGCGAGGATCTTCTGGCGCAACTCCAGCATGACCGGATCGGCTTCCAGCCGGCCGCCGAGCCGGTCGGCCAGCGCCGCGACGGTCGCGCCGATATCGCCGATCACCTCGGCATCGGGATGATAGACCTGCTCGACCGTCGCCGACTGGTAGCCGACATGGATGACCTTCGGCCCGCCGGCGTTCCGCATCAGGAAGGGCGGCTTCTCGATCGTGTCGTGGCCGATCGCGATGATCAGGTCGGCCCGGTCGATCGCCTGGTGGACATAGTCGCCTTCGGACAAAGCGGCGGTGCCCATATAGAGGTTCGAGCCGCCTGTGACGGCGCCCTTGCCCATCTGGGTGTTGAAGAA